>DCFX01000097.1:105230-149493 GCA_002314445.1 Treponema sp. UBA1793 | reverse complement strand
GGGATGACCGCAGCAGGGACATTTACCCTGTGTCAGCACTGAAGATTTGACTTTAGCGCCCATCGGCCCGTAAAAATCCCGGCTTATGAGAACGCTCCTGCATTCAGGACAGCGCGTATCGAGCAGTGTCGTCCCGGGGCTGTTAAAGAGATACACATAGGGCAGAATTCTGTTCAAGTCCCTGCACAGCTCTTCTGATTCCGCAATCGACGGCTCTTCATCTGCCGGTGCAGATTCCAGCGGCATAAAACGCATAATCTGCAGCGGAATATCGGAATCAAGGAAGGCAAGCCACATCGCAAGATCGGCAATATCATCCTCCTGATTCTTTTTGAACATGCAGGAAATTTCAATATGAACACCTTTTTCACTCAAAAAAACGATACTTTTTAAGACCGGCGAAATACCGGGCACACCGCACGCCCGGTAGCTTTCATCGTTAAAGCCCTTCAGGCCTATATTCATAAAATCCACGCAGGAGGCAAGTTGCTCTGCCGATGTTTTCGTAAAATAACCGTTCGTTGAACAACCGACCAGCAGTCCTGAGGCATGAGCTTTCCGGGCAGTATCAAGAAACGTAAAATATGAAGCAAGCGGATCATTCATGACAAATGTTATCCCTTCACATGATTCTTCACGGGCTTTTTCAATAAGGTCTTCGGCAGAATAATAGGTAAGGGCAGACGTAGCTGATGAAAGCTCGCGGACAAAACTTGTCGAAACGCATCCGTCACACTGAAAATTGCATCCGGTTGTCGTAATCTGAAGGAATTTTGCCATAGGATAAAAATGCAGGACAGGCATGGTCTCTATGGAAATACTGCAGACAATTAAAAATCTGCCGGGAGCGGTTTCTTCAAGCCCGTTTTTTGTCAACACATACTTTCCGCACGCACCGGCTTTCCCCTGCAGGATGATACAGCCGCGGGCACAAACAGGACATACTACTTTTGAAAGAGTATCCATAAACCAGCCTCCTCTTTTACAATCTCTGCATGTGGAATGCCGGCTTTTTCCAGAATATTTTTGAAATAATCCGGCGTATACGCAGCATTTCTTTTCCTCTTTGATTCAATCCAGTCAGGTTCAGCCGTTTTCATTTTTTCTTCAATCTGATGCTTAAGAGCGGCCGTCCCAAAACCTCCCCCTATATAGGCATATCCTCCGGTCTTCAAAACCCGATAGATTTCCCTGAACGCCTGGACTTTATCTTCCCAGAAATATACCGAACCTCTGCTGACTGCAAGGTCAACTGAATTATCTGCAAACGGCAGTTTTTCGACTGCCCCTTCCATTGTCGTTACACGTTCTCTGTTCCCACTGTTTTTTTCCGCCAGTGCAAGTATTTCCGGTAAAATATCGTACAGGACAACATCCATGTCTTTGTTCAGATCTGCTACTGCCAGCCCAAGCTTTCCCGTCCCCGCCCCCAAGTCTATGCAGGTACCGTGTTTTATCCCTGTCCTTGCCAGAATATCGTCTGCAATGACAGGATAAATCGGCGCAAAAACAGTTTCCGCAATAAAATTAAAATGCTGTACGTCCATTTTAGTATGTGCCTCCCCGCTCCCTGAAGTATTTTCTGTCCTGCCTTGTACTCTGTAGTGCCGTTTTTTATATCAATCCGGATATATCTCTTTTCGATTAGAATTATTATCTTTTGTATTGTTTTGTCAACAGTTTAAAGCAATTTATTCATCAAAAACAGTATTTTTAATTGACAAAACATAACGAAACATAATAATGGGTATAAATTATCAAAAAGCAGGAGGCTGATTATGAATAAAGCGCTGAAAAGAATACTGATTTTTGCAATGCTGTATCTGAGTACAGGAGTATCCTTTCTTTGTTCCGGCTGCACGAAAAAAGATACCGCTGCCGGAACTATTACACAAAATCAGGTACAGGAAAAGGGACAGGCAGTCACCGATATGGCAGGAAGAAACGTATCCATTCCGCCTGCGGTCAAGACTGTTTACTGTGCCGTTCCGACTGCCGAAGCAATGCTGTATTCGCTTGCCCCGGAAAAAATGTGCGCGTGGGTCTTTCAGCATTCACCGGAAGAGGAAAAATTTTTATCCGCCCGCGTAAAGGATCTTCCGATTCTCGGCGGCTGGATGGGACAAAAATGCACGGCAAACATGGAGGAAATTGCCAGACAGGCACCTGATCTTATCGTCTTTATGACAACAACGGGAATTAACAGCGACGCAATTCAAACGGCAGATACTATTCAGGCTCAGACAAAAATTCCCGTTGCAGTAATGGACTCTAATCTGACTGCAACGCCTGCAGCATACAGAAAACTTGGGGCGCTCACGGGAGATACAGAAAGAGCAGAGCTGCTTGCGTCATGGGCGGAAAAGAAGCTGCAGGAAGTCAGTGCAATGACTGCAAAAATTCCGGACGATAAGCTTGTTTCGGTCTACTATGCGGAAGGAAACGGAGGACTTTTGACAGATCCGTCAGGTTCTGACCATACACAGGTTCTTGATTTTGTCCGTGGTAAAAACGTGGCTGCTGTGCAGCTGAAAGGCGGACAGGGAATGTCGGCCGTTTCCATGGAACAACTCCTTCTGTGGAATCCGCAGGTTATACTTGTCAGTTCAAACGGAAACGGAAGTGCTGCCCGCGAAAAAATTCTTACCGACGGCACATGGAAAAAACTCGACGCTGTTGCACATCGTAAAGTATATATAGTCCCTTCGCTGCCGTTTAACTGGTTTGACCGTCCGCCGGACATCATGCGCATCATTGGAACAGAATGGCTTTCGCAGCTGCTCTATCCTGAATATGTACAGGTGGATTTTAAAGCTGATATGAAGGAATTCTATTCTCTGTTTCTGGGAATTACCCTTACAGACAGCGACATAGCAGAAATAATGAAGGATGCACACTAAATACAAACAGCCTGCTCCAATTTCAATCATGATTTGAAGCAGGCTGGTAATTACTTTCCGGATGGATACAGCAGCTCGTGAACTTCACTATCAGACAATTCAACGGAATAAAACAACGTATAGAATTTTTTTACTTCTTCCGTTATATTAAATTTTATTTTTTCCGGATACAGAATTGATTCGGCCCATTTTATACCGATAAGCCTGTTAATCGACGGAGGCCTGTCAAACCAGTCCCAGGGATCTGTAGGAATACGATAATATTTTCCGTCTCGCACCGCCTGAATGGTCGACCACAGGGGATCGGTCGGAATTGCCTTATAAAATCCCTTGCCGGAATCAGCAAGTGTATTATCACTGACAAACAACAGATCAGGATTCCATAAGGCAACCTGTTCAAATGATATCGTTGTTCTTCCGACAACACCCTGTGCGGTACCGGAAATATCAGCAACATTAACGGCACCGGCTATATCAATGACCTCTGTATGAAAAGAATGCGGTGGGTCTGTTTGTAATCCGCGGGGACCTTCTGCATAATAAACTTTTTTCCGGTCCGAAACAGGAATTGAACCGATAAGACCTGCGTTTTCCCTGAGTACTTCATCGGCATACGAGGCAAGTATTTCTCCTCTTCTTTGCTCTCCAATCAAATCCGCAACGAAACGGATCATTTTACCGGTTTGGGAAATATCCTGGTCAAGAATAACGACAGGTATTCCTGTTTCTTCCTGAATAGTTTCACTCGCCTTGATTTGCTCATTGACAGAAGGACTTGCAAGAATCAAATCGGGATGATAAGCAAGAAGTGTTTCCTTGTTAATCGTCTTCGGATTTCCAGACCAAGCGCCAATCACGGGAAGCGATTGATATTTTTTGTTGAGGAACCGCTTTTCACCAGAAGTGACCGCTCCGTTCAGACCAGTCAGTTTATCCGGATTAAGACAATATACCAGCGTCGTTCCTATGGGATTGGACGAAAAAACAGAAAGGACTTTCTCCGGAACGGTTACTTTCCGTCCTGCCATATCGGTAATTACGCGGCTCTGAGCAGATAATTCATTTGCAGAAAAAAACAACAGTCCGCCAAACAGCAGGACAAATGTAAACATACACTGCTTCTGTAAAACCAAAACAAATCTCATGTATACCTCCAAATCTGTAATTATGGAGGATAATACAGTACAAAACAAAACGATTCAATACAAAAAATTACAAAACATCATGTTTCTGCGATGAGATTACCCGTTTCTGCAGTATCATAGCCGCCCAGGGAATCAAGGTCTTCCTTGAATAATGGAGAGCGGATAAAATCAAGCGCTTCTGCAAACAGCGCTTTATGCTCGTTTTCTTTCTTGAATACAAGGTCATAGCATTCCTGCTGGAGCGGCACAAATTCTACTCCTCTGACCTGCTTCATTGCATTTTCACAACCGACAGCGACATCGGCACCGCCTCTTGCGACTGTCCCTGCAACAGCAAGATGAGTCAGGCACTCCCTGCCGTATCCTTTAAGCGTGTTCGTATCTATTCCGAGCAGACGAAGATGTTCGTCCAGCAGAATCCTTGATCCGCTCCCTTTCTCCCTGTTTACTACCGTCACATCAGGACGGGCAAGGTCTTTCCAGCCCAGAATCTGTTTCGGATTTCCCTTCGCAACATAAAATCCTGCAGCCCTCTTTGCAAGCCGGACAATGACGGCAGATATTCCGGGAAGCATTCTTTTGACATAGGAAATATTGTATTCGCCTGTATTTCCGTCCCACAAATGGGCAGTTGCAAGCTGAACCTGATCATTATACAGCGAGAATAGTCCGTTATAACTCCCTGAGTATGCCCGCAGCACCCGCTGGGAGTAAGACTGATACTGTTCCAGATAGCGGGCCAGCATTTCAAGCATACTGTCCTGTCCGCAGATGACGAAATTACGTCCGGAAGTACCAGTGTACGGTAAAGGGGCAGCAGCTTCTTCACTTTGATATGAAACAGGACCAGCTTCACCCGCTCCCATTTTTTTTGTACTGTTTTTATATATATCCACGTCGGAACGGTCGACACGCAGTTTATTGCCGACTCTGTATCCATTCAATTCACCCCGTTTTACCAGTTCGTATACGGTATTCTTTGTAATACGCAGTATATCGGCTACTTCCTGAGGGGTAAGCGCTTCTGTTTCAGATACTTTTTCCATGGTTTCCGCCTGAATATATATTTCTCTCTGCTCAATATACCATATTTTCAGATTTCTGCAACAGATTCTACGGATTGAAACAGTGGTAAATTGATTTTTTGTATATTATCATCATGTTTTGTTGTTTTTTATACTGTTTTATTGACTATTATCAGATGATGCGATAGATTAACCGCAATACAAACATATACAGAGATTCAAAATAAATCAAAGGAGGACAAAACAGTATGATATTTCTATCAAAACCGGAAAAAAAGGTACTGATACATCCTCTCTTTCTGGCAATTCTTCCTGTCGCTGTTTTTTTCATTTCATTTTCCATCGGACGGTATCCCGTTTCCATTCCGCAGGCACTGACAATTCTGTTCAGCAGGCTGTTTAATCTTTCTGTTGTCAAAACGTGGCCGTCTACAGTGGAAACTGTTTTGTTCAAAGTCCGCATCCCCCGCATTCTCTGTGCGCTTATGATAGGGGCGTCGCTTGCAGGTTCCGGCGCCACCTATCAGGGGATTTTTAAAAACCCCATGGTTTCTCCCGACATTCTCGGTGCAGCGGCGGGAGCCGGTTTCGGTGCGGCAGCAGCCATCCTGCTTTCGTTCAACGTCGCGGGAATTGAGCTTATGTCGTTTCTGTTCGGCCTGGCAGCCGTTCTGATTACCTATTTGATCGGAAATCTCATCGGAAAGAAAAGCGGAGGCATTCTGGTTCTTGTGCTTACGGGCATGGTCGTACAGAGCCTTTTTTCGGCCTTTACGTCAATGACGAAATATGTAGCGGATCCCGACAACAAACTGCCGGAAATTACATTCTGGCTCATGGGAGGTCTTTCTTCCATTACGACAAAAGAGGTCTGGATGTTGTTCGTTCCTTTCATTCTGGGAATAATACCGCTCTTTCTGTTCAGATGGCAGATAAACGTACTTTCCTTCGGGGAAGAGGAAGCACGCGCGCTTGGAGTCAATACCGGCAGAGTCAGGATGATTCTGATTTTCGCTTCGACGCTGCTTACCTCCTCTTCTGTTGCGGTTGCAGGAATGGTCGGCTGGGTCGGACTCATCATTCCGCACCTGGCGCGTCTTGTCGCAGGTCCGAATTACAAGCGGCTGCTCCCTGCTTCTCTGCTGATAGGGAGTACATTCATGGTAGTCGTCGACGATGCAGCAAGAACCCTGTTTACACTTGAGATTCCTCTGGGAATTTTAACGGCAATCATCGGTGCACCTTTTTTTCTCTTCCTGCTGGTAAAGGGAAGGAGGCAGTGGATATGAAACTTCAAGTCAACGATGCCGTGTGCGGATATGCCGGCAAAAAAATCATCAGCGGCATTTCCTTCAGCGTATCATCCGGTGAAATACTCTGCCTGCTTGGTCCGAACGGAGTCGGCAAAACAACGCTTTTCAAAAGCATTCTGGGCTTCCTGCCGCTGCAGGGAGGTTCCATTACAGCAGATGGAGAAAGTATCGGCGGCTGGAGCAGAAAGAAGCTGGCGGCATGCATCGGGTATGTCCCCCAGTCTCACGTTCCGCCCTTTCCCTTTACGGTGCTGGACGTAGTACTCATGGGACGGACTGCCCATCTGGGGCCGTTCGCTGCGCCGTCGAAACATGACGAAAAAACCGCAGAGGAAGCGCTTGAAATGCTCGACATTTCATTTCTGAGGGACTGCATTTACACGGAAATCAGCGGCGGGGAACGGCAGATGGTGCTGATTGCCCGTGCAATAGCGCAGGAGCCTGAAATTCTGATTATGGATGAACCAACGTCGAACCTTGATTTCGGAAACCAGATGAGAGTCCTGAGCCGCATAAAAAAGCTCGCAGAAAGCGGGCTCGGCATTCTGATGACATCACACTTTCCGAATCATGCCTTTCTCTGTTCTTCACAGGTTGTACTGCTCGGCAGGAATACATTTTCGGCAGGAAAAGCTGACGATGTCGTAACGGAAGAACGATTAAAGGAAATATACCAAATCGACGTACGGATTGTCGAAACGCGCCTCGAAAACAACATATGCATAAAATCCTGCGTACCGCTCCTGTCGGATTTGTGTACGGCTGCGGAAACAAAACAGAAGGTACGCGCATGAAGCTCATAACGTTCGCCGGTCCGCCTTCGTCGGGAAAAACATCCGTCATCATCCGTACGATAGAATGCCTTAAACAGGAATTTTCGTTCGGAGTCATAAAGTTCGACTGCCTGTCTTCATTCGACAACCTGCTGTACGAAAAATATAACATTCCCGTCAGAATCGGCCTTTCCGGGAATCTCTGCCCGGATCATTTCTTTATATCGAATATCGAAAGCGGACTGCAGTGGGGCTTACAGTCAGGATTCGACGTCCTCATTACCGAAAGCGCGGGATTGTGCAACCGCTGTTCCCCGCATATCAGGGAAGTCCCCGCGGTATGCATTATAGACAACCTTTCCGGCATTAATACACCGAAAAAAATCGGCCCGATGCTGCGGTATGCGGACGTTGTGGTCATCACAAAGGGCGATATCGTTTCGCAGGCTGAACGGGAAGTATTCGCGTTCAATGTACGAAAAGCCAATCCGCGCGCAAAAACACTGTTTGTAAACGGCATCACGGGACAGGGCGCGTTTATGCTGAGCAGGTATATCCGTTCCGCACCGGACACAGACAGCCTGGAAGACAGGCGGCTCCGTTTTACCATGCCGGCCGCACTCTGTTCCTATTGCCTTGGAGAAACGCGCATCGGAGAGGAATTCCTCATGGGCAGCATGCGCCGTATGCAGTTTGAACAGGAGAAAGGATGAACAACGGCCAGCTTGATTCTTTTATTGAAACAACTCCGCTCAACGATGTTTTCACGCAGTATCCGTATGCAAAAGATTTTTTTACCGGCATCAGGCTGGAACATATACACAAAACACTGCCGCTGCCCGATGCGCTGAAAGAAATTCCGGAAGACTATCTGGGGGATTTCGGCTTGACGAGAAAGGAACTGATAGCGGATTTTACGGTTTTCATCGGGATTGATAGTGAAAACGGCGGGCAGGCTGATATCGGCATAAAAAGTCTGACAATACTCGGCGGACAGGGAAAGGACGGAGAACGGGAAGAACAACGGATTGACATCTTTCCGGGCGAAATCATCGGCATCGTGGGACCGACAGGTGCGGGAAAGAGCAGGCTGCTCGGCGACATCGAATGTCTGGCTCAGAGAGATACACCGACAGGCAGGCAGATTCTCATAAACGGAACAGCACCCGGCGAATCTCTCCGTTTTGAATCGAGCGGGAAGCTTGTCGCACAGCTTTCACAGAACATGAATTTTGTCATGGATCTGACTGTTTCCGAATTCCTCGCGATGCACGCGGAAAGCAGAATGATCAGAAATCCGGAAAAGATTACTGCTGAAATTTTTGAGTGTGCAAACAAACTGACAGGAGAACCGTTTTCTCAAGACGAAACAGTCACGCAGCTTTCCGGAGGTCAGTCCCGGGCACTCATGATTGCCGATACGGCACTGCTGAGCAACTCTCCTGTCGTCCTTATAGATGAAATAGAAAATGCCGGAATCGACAGGAAACTGGCATTAAACCTGCTTGTAAAAAAAGAAAAAATCGTTTTTATGTCCACGCACGATCCGCTTCTCGCCTTACTGGCAGACAGGCGCATAGTCATAAAAAACGGCGGAATCCGTACCGTCATAAAAACGTCGGCCGGAGAGCAGAACTGCATACCGGATATAGAGCGGATAGACAGATATATGACGGATTTGCGGAACCGCATACGGCAAGGAGAGCGGATAGAGAATGCTGCAGAGAAGGCTCCGCCTGATTTTCTAGTAAGATAAGGAGGAAAAGATGGAACACACGGTAAAAACGGGAAATTACTGTTCAAGCATCGTTGCCGGAGGAAAACTCGATTTCATCGGGCAGGTATTATGCCCCATGAAAGGAACTTTCAGCGAAGGATACAACGAACTTATCGAAGAACAGGTGAAACGCGGCGGCAGGAATCTTTACAGCTATGTGCCGACAGTCTGCGGAGGAGGCAAAAAAGCGGGAGAGGCAGAACCTGATCCCGGTGACGTGCTCAAGTATCTTACAATCGGCGATTTTCCGGATATTGCCGCATCGTTCGGTTACGGCGATTATTTCTGCTCCGCTTTCAGAGACAGATTCCTGGGAAAGGGAAATTTTGCGGCACCTGAACGCACGGGGATAAACAGTCTTTTTGAACATACCGGCATAGAAGACCCGGACGGAGAGTTTTACATCTACAGCGGATATCCCGTTGTCTTTATGGTAGACAGAAAAAAGCTCGGAGATTTGCCCGTTCCCCATACATGGCAGGACCTTCTTAATCCGGTGTACAGGAAAAACATTACAATAGGCGGCGGCCACGGGAAAGTCAGTGCAACAGTACCGCTGCATGTGTACAAAAATTCCGGAGAAAAGGGACTGGATAAGTTTGAGGCAAACGTCGCACAGGCCATGCATCCGTCGGAAATGGTCCGCCTTGCAGGCACGGAAAATGCAAATAATACGGCAATTTACACCATACTGTACTTCTTCGGAAAGGCAGCTGGTGAAAAGAAAAACGTAGAACTTATATGGCCGGAAGACGGAGCCGTCTTTGAGCCAGCTTTCTTTCTCCTGAAAAAAGGTAAAGAAGCAGAATACCGTTTCCTGATTGATTATATAGCCGGAAAAAAATACGGTGAACTTTCTGCAAAAAACGGATTCCCGGTGACGTGTCCCGGCATCGACAACAGGCTGCCGCCGGAGGCAAAACTTCAGTGGCCCGGCTGGGATTTCATAAAATCGCATAAAATGGAAAAGGTGTCGGATATGGTTTGTGCGCCGTTTCAGAAATACATGGTATAACCGTAACGGAAAAGACCCGGGTCTTGACGCAGTATAAAATCTTCCATCATGATATCTGTATGGAAACGGAAAAATACAGACAGCTGCTTGAAGAGATATTCAATATCCATAACGTACCCCATACTGATGAGGCTGTAACAAACCTGCTCGGAATGTTTAAGCCGGAAACATATAAGCAGGGCAGCAGTTTCATCAGGGAGGGCGATAATTCCACCCGTATCGGCATTGTAGCAAAAGGGCTGTTCCGTTCGTTCTATATTGATGCAGACGGAAATGATTTTACAAAATATTTTATTCCCGAAAAAGACATGCTCATTTCACTCGACGCATATCTGACAAAAACTCCGTCCCGGTATTTTGTCGAAGCTCTGGAAAACAGCATTGTACTGACGGCAGAAATTTCTGATGCAGAATTATTATATAAGACTGACAGCGCTGTACAGGCTGTCTTCGATCACATTCTGAGAGCGATAATGGTACGCAAAGAACGATATGCCGTCAGACTGAAAATGGAAGATGCAGCCGGACGGTATCTGTCGTTTCACAACGAACAGCCGGAACTGGAAAACAGAATAAAACAGAGTGACCTTGCGACTTTTCTGGGAATGACGCCTGTATCCCTGAGCAGAGTGAGGAAGAGGCTCGGCCTTATCAAATGATAATGAGCTGACCGGAAACACGGTATACAATGCTCCCGTGTACTATCAGAGAAATAATTCTCAGGCAGCGATAGTACACGGGAGCATTATTTTATGAATAAGCAAATTTACCTTATTACCGGCTGTTCGACAGGAATCGGAAAAAGTCTCTGCGGGCAGGCATACAGAAACGGACATACCGTCATTGCAACGGCGCGTTCGGAAAAGGCTCTGGAACAGATTACTGCAACGTACAAAATCTGCCTTGATGTTACGAAACCGGAATCAATTACATCCGCGCAGCAGCAGATATACGATACCTGCGGAGGCGTGGATATTCTTATAAACAATGCCGGTTATGCAATCCGCGGCGCTATGGAAGAAGTGTCACTCTCCGACGTCAGAAATCTGTTCGATGTAAATGTCTTCGGCGTAATCCGCATGCTGCAGGCATTTTTACCCGGCATGAGAAAGGCGCGGTCGGGCAGAATTATTACAATCGGCTCCATATCCGGAAGATTTTCCCAACCGGTGAATGGTACATACTGTGCGTCAAAATTTGCTGTCGAAGCAATACACGACGCACTCAGAACAGAATTGAAAGAATTTAACATTGAATCATGCGTCATAGAACCGGGGCCGGTAAAAACGGAATTTGAACACAAAGCGGAAAGTGTATCGCTCAACCTGTTTAAAAATCAGTCTTCGCCTTACAGCGGATTGTACAAGGCTCACGAACAGATGAAAAACAGCCAGCATGAGGCTGATGCTGAAGCTATTGCAGAACAGATTCTCGCAATTTCAGAGAAGAAACACCTTAAAGCACGATATATGGTCGGAGTGCCGGCCATTTCCCGACTGCTCGCAGGGGCGCCGGATGCTGTCAGGGAGTATATCTTTTCAAAAAGATACAACCGGTAGAAGGCAGAAGTATACAATACTCACGGTGAACCGCAGCAGGCACATCTGCTGCAGAAGTGTCTCTTGACGCAATACAATTTCTTTCTGTATAGTAAAAGTGTTATCACGTTATAGACGCCCGGAACGTATTTCCGGTCTGCTTTAATGCAGGTTACCTTTCTTTTAATTTATACACAGACTCATTTTATCACTCATTAAAAAATTGCAGCTGCACGCTTTTAAAATCCGCAGCTGCATATAAAAGGATATTACTATGAAATATACAGAATCAGGTGTTATACAGCATATACCCGTACAGGGAATTCCAGCTGTATTATATGGAAAAAAATCACAAAAACTGTATCTGTCGGTACACGGAAAATTCGGCTGCAAAGAAGACGCAGCAGGATTTGCGGAAAAAGCCGCAGCGAAAGGATATCAGACGCTTGCGTTTGATCTTCCCGAACACGGTGAAAGAAAAGACGAACATGACACGCCCTGCGATATATGGAACGGGATGCACGATCTCCGGATTATTATGGACTATGCTGAAAAACGGTGGACTGAAATCAGCGTATACGCCGTAAGCCTCGGAGCATTTTTTTCGCTGATGACGTACCAGCAGGATACCCTTCACTCCTGCCTTTTTCTGTCACCGGTGCTTGATATGGAAAAACTTATCAGGAACATGATGGCACACGATGCCGTTACGGAAAGTGAACTGCAGGAAAAGACGCAGATTCCCTCTTCCTCAGGGGAAAGGCTGGACTGGAACTATTACGAGTTTGTCAGGAATAATCCCGTTAAGAAATGGACAGCACCGGCACACATTCTGTACGGTGAGCATGATGCACTGACGGACAGAACTACAGCCGAATCTTTTTCGGAAAAATTCGGCTGCAGCCTGACCGTTGCGGAAAATTGTGAACACTGGTTCCATACGCCGGAACAGCTTAAAATACTCAACGGCTGGCTCGACAACGTGCTTTGAAAAAGCCGTGATTACATCACCGGCTTTGTGATGTAATCACTACTCTTGTGATTAACATCACTAGTCTTGTGATGTAATCACTAGTCTTGTGATTAATATCACTGGCTCTCCAGTATGAAAGGCTTCTGGGCACCTCTAAAAAGTCACTGTAAGTGAGTTTTTAGAGGTGCCCTTCTGTTAATTACGGCAGAAGCCTTTCGTCTATCCGCCGGTGCATCGAACAGGTATAATTCGTAAAATACTTACCCCAGAAATAACGGGCAGTCGGATTAAGCGTTTCGCAGTCCACTCCAATCAGCCCGATTCCTTCCGCAGTCATAGTGCGGCGTATCTGTTCAAGTATATATGCTGCGATGGATACTCTGCCGCCGGGAAGTATACCGCGGTATTCCGGCCGGACAACAGCCCCGCAGATATGCTGCATGCATCCTGATTCGGCAAGCCCGCAGCTCACAAAGTTTTCCCCGTCGCGGTACAGTTCTATGTAACCGGCCGGTTCGCGGCCATTGCCATTTTCGGTAAATACGGTAAAAAATCTGCTCCGCCGTTTCTTACATCTGGAAGCAAAATCTGCCGCGCTCCACGGTTCTTCCGCAAAGAATACCGGTGACGCCCGGAGATGATTTACCAGAATGGAAAACAGTTCCGTAAAACGTGCTGCAAATTCACTGTCGGACGCAAGCCGGTCTGCCTCTATGGCGGCAAATGAAAAGCCTGCGGGGAGCGTATATTTTTCAGGTGAAACGGTATCATCAAGCGGGAGTGCCGTTTCCCTGACTGCGTCGGCACACCGTATACCAAGCCCGTTCAGTGACAGTACCTCTACGACCTCCGCATCGTGTGCGTATACCGTCATTGCAAGGCTTGAACACGCCTTCTGCATAAGACTTTCCGCACATTTCTGGAACAGCAGTGAAACGGTCTTTCCGCGTGTCATGCCGCCTTTCAAAGACGACGTATCCCTGACAGCGTAACAGTGCAGCGGGCTGTACGCACCGGTACAATTCCCGAAAAAGCCGTTCAACTTAACCCACGGGAAAAAAAGATATCCTGCGGCCGTGCCGTCATCGGTGACGGCCGCAAATCCGATACCTTCTTCCGCATCTTTCAGCGTTTTTCCCAGAGGATACGGCGGCATATCCGCAGGCAGTCCGGGACATGCGGAACGTTCACGGTTGTATTGTTCACGGGCAAGCGTCTCAGCCTGCGGTAAAAAAGATTCAGTAAGCGGTAAAAATTTCATAATTACTCCAAAGTATGCGGAAACCGGTTACCGGCTCCTTTTCAGTTCTTTCTGGAATTTGGAAATCCGTTTCCATTTTTCCTTTTCAGCACGGCGGGCCTGATCATTTGTCCGCCGTTCCATCCACTGCTGCTCCCTCTGCAGATTCAGCCAGGCACGATAGCGTGATTCATCTATCTGCCCCTCTGCAAGAGCCTCAAGCACCGCGCATCCCGGTTCGCCCGTATGGGAACAGTCGGAAAAACGGCATCGGCCTGCAAGCTCAGCAATTTCGGGAAATCCGTCGTCGACGCTGTCGGTCCTTCCCCAGATTTTCAACTCCCTGATGCCGGGACTGTCAATCATGAGTATGCCGGACGGAAGACGATACAGCCTGCTCGACGTCGTCGTATGCCTGCCCCGGTGATCTGCCTCCCTGATATGTCCCTCTTTCGCAGCCGGTCCGGTACTTTCTGCGGTTCCTGCTGTTTTCTCCGTATCGGTTCCGTCTACGGCACAAAGTCCGGTACAAGTTGCGGTACTTTGTGCAACACACTGGGCCGCACCGGGGCCGTTTTTTCCGCTTCCGTATGCCGCCAGTGCGTTTACGAGCGCGGATTTTCCGACGCCGCTTTTTCCGAGCACGCCGATTGTATCCCCCGGAGAAAGGAACTGCATCAGGATGTCTATGCCTTCTCCTGTTTTTGCACTCACGCAGACAGCGGGAACATCTGGCGCCGCATACGCCACCGCCGCAAGTGCATATTCCTTCTCTTCCTCCGGCGCAAGGTCAGCCTTATTCAAAACGACACAGACAGATGCACCTGAATTACGCGCTGCCACGAGAGCGCGTTCAAGAAGCCGCTCAAGAAAATTGCGTCCGCCGTCAAGCGCAAAGACAAGGCAGACCATATCAAGGTTCGCGGCGAGAACCTGCTCTTCCGTCTTCGGTCCGGCAGCAGTGCGGCTTAATGCAGAACGTCTCGACAGGACAGCATTGATACGGAATGCACCGGCTTCGCACTCGACAAGCACCCAGTCACCGGGAACGGGATATTCGGCGCGGGACGCGGCAGTATAGTCAAACCGTCCGCTCACCCGCACGTCTCCGTATATACCCGGAACGGTCTGCATACGGGGAAAGCCCGGCCTCCCTGAAAAATCGGGACACACAACTTCATACTGATGGAACTCCCTGCCGGTTACGCGTGCAGGCATGGGTACTGAATCAGGCCCTGTTACTGAACCTTCTTCCTGTGCAGAGAATTCTTTTTCATTTACAACCGCAGCATTCCATGCTGAAAAAAATTCCTGTTTCCAGCCCCACGACTCGGGTATAAAATCAACATTCATGACAAACCTCCAGAGGAAACGGCAGATTCGTGACAGCCTTAAGTGCAAGACGAAGCAGCACATTTTCGTCGTCGTCGGCTGCAATTCTGTTCGTTCTGATAGTGCCGCATTTTTCACAGCGGTGGACAATGTACCATTCACCGTTGTCTTTGACCCATACGGCTATAGGCCGCATCATGCCCCTGCAGGGAGAACGGCGGTCGCCGGGTAAAATATCCTCATGCCTGCTGTACAGACAGTGAGGACAGTGATTTCTGTTTTTCCCGCCGGATAAAACCGGGGGAACCGTCATGCCGCAGTTACGGCAGATAAATGCTTCTGTGCATTCGCGGATTATAGATTGTATTCTGGACATACCAACGCCTTCTCCGGAACAGGCAGTACCAAATGCAGTACGGTACAAGCCCGGATAAAAAAAGATGTAACCGCGTTGATAAATGACGGGGTATTCGCCAGACGGGAAAAATGCGGATGGGTCTGAAAAAGACAGGAAGAAAAGAATTACACGGAATGAGCACATTTAAAAAAATGCATCACGCCTTATACTTTCAGAGATACCTCAAAAAACTGAACTTTTTAGAAGTTCACTATACAGGCTGAAAAGCCTTTACCGGAAACAACGGTCTGCCGGTAATTTTCTACTGTCTGAGTACCACCGTCATGTTACTTGCAATATCCATTAGTATAGACCTCCTGTAAAAATATGATGATACCGAAACTATATCCGCGTCCCCTATGACAGTCAATAAACCGTAAAGTCACAAATTTCCCGAATACGCAGCTTACACACTTTTTACACAGTCATAATAAAATCCTCACACAACAGTGTTATAAGGCAGGTATGAATATCAACTGTCATAAAAATCACTATCATTACGGTCCGGCGGCAGCTGCGCTCTGCCTCATATTCGCATTCGCGTCCTGCGCTGCATCAGGATTGGAAGGAAAGGCACCTTCAGGAGGAAGTCCTAAAGGTGCCGCACCGGGGTATCCGTCCGTGACGTTCTGCGTTCTCTCCGATACACACATGTACGATACATCGCTCGGAACCAGCGGAGCGGCCTGGGATGCATATATGGCCGAAGACCGGAAACTGCTTAAGGAAAGCGAGGAAACACTCAGGACGGCACTGGCTGACATAAAAGCCGTTCACCCATCATTCGTCCTTGTCACCGGAGACCTTACAAAAGACGGCGAACTCCAGGATCACAGACTGTTCGCACGGTATCTTGCCGACCTTACCGCAGACGGTATTAAATCCTATGTGCTCCCCGGAAACCACGATATCAATAATCCGGCCGCAGTCCGTTTTCTCCCGGACGGCAGGACAGAGCAGGTTCCAAATGTCGACCCGGCAGCATTTGTTTCGATATATCTTGCCGACGGATACGGTTCTGCACTGAGCAGGGATCCCGCAAGCCTCTCGTATGTTGCGGAAGTTGCACCGAACCTCTGGCTTCTTGCACTTGACAGCGCAAAATACGAACACAACAGCGGACGAAAATGGTCCGAGACATCAGGAGCCATACGGCCGGAAACGTACACATGGATTGAAAGCGTCCTCAAAGACGCATCATCAAAGGGAATTGCAGTCATTGCCGCAGAACACCACCCGCTCATGGAACACATCAAAGCGATGAAAGACAAGTATCCCGAGTATATTGTCGACGATAACTGGAAACTGGCATCGCTGCTTGCCGCTTACAATGTACGGCTTTTCTTTACCGGCCATTACCACGCAAGCAGCATCGTTGAACACAGCTGGCCTTCAAATGCACCGCAGTATCTTGCCGGAAAGACGATCGTTGATATTGAAACAGGTTCCCTTGTAACGTGGCCGTGCAGCTGGCGGGCTGTCACACTCGCCGGAGACGGAAGCGCTTCAATCACGACTAACCGCGTCGCACAGATTCCTTCATATGAAGCGGCAGGCAGAAATTTTGATACGGAGGGACGCGCTGTTATAGCAAACGGTATAGGAAATATTGCGGCAGACACGATGAAAGGGTACCACGTACCGCAGAAAGACATCGACAGGCTGGTACCTGATATTGTCGACGCAATGATGGCGCACTACAAAGGCGACGCTGATCTTGGACAGCGGGAAATGTTCCCTCCGAAAAACAGTCTCAGCCTTATGGGCAGAATTGTGGTAAAGTCTTACACGCCATTTGTTTCAGGTCTCTGGAAAAAAGAAGAACCGGCAGACGTACACCTTATGGCAGACAACAACATCGTCATACATGCTGACGGAACCTGGACAGCACAGTAATCCGATTCACGAAGGATACGGACGTTATCCGTTATCCTTCATGCATACAAGCTGAGTACCGGCGGCATCAATGAGCTGCCGGTACAAAAAACAGTTTTTGACATGATCGTTCACCATTCCGCACGCCTGAAGATGCGCATACACTGTCACCGAACCAAGATATTTAAAACCGCGCTTTTTGAGACTTGCGCTTATGGTATCTGAAAGTTCCGTGCGTGCCGGAATGGAACCGCCTGAATGCCCCCTGTACAACACCGTCCTGTTCTGCGTAAAGCCCCACAGATATTCGGAAAACGAATGATACTCTGAAGCCGTTTCCATAAAGCACCGGGCATCATGTATAACAGCTTCGATTTTCCGCCGGGAGCGTATCATCCCCGGAACAGTCAGAATCCTTTCGATATCCGATTCGGTATACTTTACGATTCTGGTATAGTCAAAATCATCAAAACAGGCGCGGAATATATCACGTTTTTTAAGCATCATCATCCAGTTAAGGCCGCACTGCATGACTTCCATCATAAGAAATTCAAACTGTTTTCTGTCGTCGTGCACGGGAATGCCCCATTCGGTATCATGATATTCCTGCAGCAGCCCGCCGTCCTCACACCATTTGCAGCGGCATTTCTTTTCTGTCATAAGCCATCTCCCGTTAATGATTATAAAAACAGTATACCACGGAAACAGGCATTTCCGCATCGCGCGGTACTGTATTTTGTGATATACTGTCCGCAGAGGAGAAATGTATGCAATCTTTAGAAACAATATGCAGGGATTATATTGCGTCCTATGAAACAGGACAGCAGGATAAAATTGCAGCATTTTTACATCCTGCTCATATGTATTATCCGCCGGGAGGCAGCTCCCCTATGACAAAGGAAGAACGGATTGCAGACGAACATTTTTTCTTTTCCGCATTTACCGATATAAAAGCAGCAGTTGCAGATATCGTTATTCAAAACGATGAAGCCGCAGTCCGCATAATCATGACCTGCACACACACGGGGGACTTCCACGGAGTCGCAGCAACAGGACGGTTCATCACCATCCCGTACCTGGAACTCATGACGTTTGAAGAAGGCCTGATAAAAGATGAATGGGCAGAATTCGACATGTCAGCTATTATTGCCCAGCTGCAGTAAGGATACACAGGGAGAGTGTCATATACAGAATCAATATACCACGGTCTGACCGTAACATAATGAGGATAACCTTTTAGTGTCATATTTTTCCATGCACCGATTACTACGTAACCAAGATTTGCTAATGCCTGCGCCTGTTCTCTCGTTACTTCATAAATGCCGGTCTTAGATGCAGTTTCTGCCTGTTTCACCAGCACATCACACCAGAAATTACTTTTTCTATGTTCATACCCTTTCGGTGCTTCCCACGGTGCATGATCCTTACCGGCTGTAAATTTTGTATAATGGACATCCACCTGCTGTATTGTCCAGCACACTGCCATCACTCAGCCTGCGTTTCCGAAGCTGTCACAGCTTCTGCCTTTTGTATAATCTTAATATTTTCCTTATCTGTATCAGTCAGAAGGGCGTCGGTATAATCAGTTTTTCTCTTATACCAGTCGTATCCATTAAACAGCGACTGTAAATCCTCATTCTTAAAACTTCTCCCGTGCCGCGCATAAACTGCATTCCGGTATATCCGCAATTGTGCCTTTGTTAAATCCTGTACATCTGATAATACAAGCTTCCTGTCGAGTTTTAAAAAATCAAGCCCGATATATGCAAAGTAATCAGGGAAACCGTGCAGATCCTTCAATATATTCTGTGGTATGGCATTTATTTTCTTAAATTCGTTTTCTTTTCTACTCCATGTATGAAATGCACAATTTTACTGTGTTTTAAAAATAGGATCCGTTTCTACATTACATAATTGCTTAATTTTAAATCCACGAATTCCTTTTTAAATACAGACTGCATAGATTTCGGACATTCCGGAAAGACTCCTTTGTTTCTGTCTGTAAAATTAGCATAGTTGTCATCCACATGCTGTATTGTCCAGCACGCTCCCTGCTTAAAGATATTCTGTCTTCTTGATATGTCCTTTAAAAATTATATACGTACTTATTCAAAGTCTGTCCATGTACTTACGCAATGTCTGCGTATGTACTTATTCAATGTCTGCATATGTACTTACGCAATGATTGTCCTGTACTTGCGCAAGTCCTGCGTATTACTTGCGCAATAACTGCCTGTGTACTTGGACAGAGCCTGTATAGTACACAATCAGCAGCAGTTTATGCTTTATCCGGAATCTGCGTATTACTTATACAGCCTTTAAGTATGACTTACGCAGAGCCTGCATAATACATGCGTAATGTCTGAGTAAGTCATGCCCGGCTCCTGTGCATGACTTACTCAGGAACCGGCTGTGTACATGAAATCCTGCGTATAGGTACCGCCGCGGATGCACTGTCTTTTCCCGACAAACACGTTCAGGCGGTTTTTCGTTCTCCGACCGGATTGCACCCACTGCAACCTGAGAGGTTTCCGCATCGTCGAAGGAGGCCACAAGAATCTGCTGGTCAGCATCCGGCAGTGTACTGAATCCGGTACCGCTTCCTGCAGATGAGGTTTCCCCCCTCTTTTTTGAGGGGAAACCTCATCTGCAGGGGTTGTCATTTCAGGGATATATTGTATGCGTGTTCAGGCACAGTCCTAGTGACTGGAGGAGGATTATGAAACTTGTATAAAAACCCCGGTATAACCGTCCGGGCAAAGCGGTTAAAAAAGTAAGTCCGGGAAACATACCGCTGTTTTCCGGACTGTGTATGCCGGCTGAACGGCACTGTAGTATTTATATGTACACAGTGTATCCGTTCCTGTCATTACTGTCAAATAAGCAGGGAGGGTGCCGGAAAAAGGCACAACCTGAAGGAGATTTTATATGATAACAATGTATACACATCCGAATACATTTAAACAGGCAAAACACAAACTTATCTGCCGGAGTACTACCGGCGGAACGGTTTCTGAGGAAGCGTTCATCAACGAAGTGGCCGAGCATAATACGACGATTACTCGTGCGGATACGCTTGCTGTTTTCGACGTCATAACAGAACTGCTGCTTAAGTACGTATTGAACGGCGACCGTGTGTATCTGCCGTTCGGCTCGTTTTATGCAAATGCCTCGGGGACTATGGATTCCGACAGTGATACGTTTACACCCGGTACAGAGGGAAGCGATCACGACATCAGCTTTACTTTTGCACCGTCAAACGAGTCTAAGGAAAAAATCAGAAAGACAGCATGGGAACGGGGAACGGACGAAATCCGTTCAAAGCCTGTCATCATCTATCTTAAGGACGTGAAGGACAATTTCATAACGTCTATTCCCCACAACGACACGCTTCTTATTAAAGGGAAAAAACTTGCCTTTGATAAGGAAACGGATGGAAATGACGCAGGTGTGTATCTCGTACAGGGAGAGAAGTCGATAGAATGCACCTATTTCCAGTATGTTCGGGATAAATACATCAGCCTCCGGATAAATGCGGACGTTCCTGCCGGCAAATACTTTGTCCGGGTAAAAACAAAATATGGAGAAGCGAAGACCGATACGGAACTGGAAGTGACTGAATAACAGCATCTTTCTGATTTGTATCAGGATATCCGCGCGGGACACAGTGTACTGTGTCCCGCTTTTTTTTCATGACAGGCCGGGTAGTAAATCGTCTTACGACTGGTATTTTTTCATCACTCTCCGGATGGTGAAACAGCATACGACTTGTATTTTTTTACCACCAGACTGGTGGTAAAACGTTATCCGGCTGATATTTTTTTGCCACCAGACTGGTAGTAAAACGTTATCCGGCTGGCAGTATTTCACCACATGAAGGTTGATGAAATACTGCCAGTCCGGTTCCAAAAAGCTGTCAGTCTGCTTTTAACATATCATTGAAACGTTACATTTTTGAAAACAGATACCGGTACAAAAGATCGGTACATTCTTCAATAACCGATTCTCGTTCTTCCGGTGCAATTCCTGCCGCAATACGTTCATAGACAGCATCCATTATGTCTATAACAAACAGAAGTGCTACATCGGGATGACGCACATTAACGTCATCGATTACAGGCGATGACGTAAGCCGCTGCATTATGGCAGCGATAGACTCATCCTTTATAATTTTTTTCTGTTCTGCTATGTAAGAATTTTTCCATGTAACAGCTTTTAATTCCGCCCGGAGCTTCCCCGTGTTTCCGTACGTTTCAAGCAGCTGGTCGATGAATCCGCGGAGCCATTTTTTTTTGTCAGCCTTATACAATTCAATATTTTCATAAGCATCGGCTACAGCGCCTAGAAATCTGCAGCTCTGCTTCCGGTATACTTCCAGAAGGAGTTCTTCCTTGTTTTTAAAATAAAAGTACAAACTTCCAACTGATATTCCGGCAGCCTCTGCAAGTTTCCGTGAAGTTGCACAGAGATATCCGTTTTCACAGAAATATTGTTCCGCCGTTTCCAGTATTTTCTCCCGCATACTGATTCCGCGAACCTGTTTGAGTTTACTGACGACACGTTCTTTTCCCATTCTTACCCCTGTCGTGTTCAGTTTATCAGGCTCTATAAAAGCAATCAACGACCTCCCCAAAGAGTGCATGACAGTACATCCCCGTGCAGAGCAGTACCAGGCAAGTTTTCGGATAACATTGACTTTCCATCAGCCGGCTGTTATTATTTGAACAACTGTTCAAATAATAACAAACAGTACTGCTATAGTATACTTTCAAGAGGCAAGAATATGGCTGTTTACCGTGCTGTGCCGTGGGACATTCTTCAGCAGCTTTTTAAAACTGAAAAAATCAACAATCATGTACTGCACTTCAATGGCACATGCCGGACCACACTCAGTGTTATGCACCTTAAACAGGCTGTAACACTGCTGGCAGATTCGTTTCCTCTTATCCGCTGCAATCTGCGCATACTCAGAGGAAAACCTGTCTGGTATGACGAAGGATATACATCAGACACTATCGTTTCGTTTATCGAAACTGATAATCCGGCTGCAGAACAGGAAAGGTTTCTTATGCAGGAAATTGATGAGGAGCACGGGCCGCAGATGAAAGCAGCTCTGCTGAGGTCTTCCGGAAAGGATGAACTTTGCATCATCATCAATCATATGCTCTGCGATGCTGCAGGCTTCAAGGAAGTGTTATACAGGCTCGCTTCTCTATATACAGAGCTTGAAGAAGGGACGGCTGTCAAAAATGATTCAATGATGACAGACAGGACGGTCTCGCAGATTTCAAAATACATTCCTTTGAGAAAACGAATAGGAATGTATCTGCATCAGGAAAAACTGAGTGTACGGGGAAAACAGCGGTTTGCATTCGAAGGATGCCTTTCGACTCCGTTCATTGAAAGCCGTACCGTTTCAAGAGATATGTTCGTGCAGATAAAAAAATATGCCGCAGAGCATAAAGCAACGGTAAATGATATCTTTATGACAGCATGCATACGAATTCTTTCAAATATATTCGGCAAACCGGACACACTGCCATGTACAATTGATGTACGAAGATTTCTGCCAGAAGGACATGCCGCCGGCGTATGCAATCTTGTCATAACAATTCCATGCACCATCGGTCAGGAAACACCGGGAACGTTCGAGGACACGCTGGCACGCGTAAAACACTGCATGGATATCCGCAAAAATGATACGGCATGCTTAAAGAGCCTTATCATGCTCGAAAACCTTTTTAATTCAGTGCCGTATGCTGCCGCGCTCATGATTCTGAAAAAAGTTTTTACAAATCCTCCCGTTTCGTTTACTAACATCGGCATTCTGGACAAACAGAAACTCTCTTTCGGAACGACAGACATGACTGACGCGTTTATGACTGGCTCCGTAAAGTATCCGGATTATTTCCAGTTGTCTGTTTCAACGTTCAATGACGAAGTCGCCTGCTGCGTCAATCTGTATGGAACGGAAAGCGACCGGCGGATTATCGCATCATTTCTCGACGCGTTCATGAAGGAACTCGGCTCTCTCTGCGGTAAAAACTGACAGGGCACGTTATCTGAGCAGCGGCAGAGAACCGGTCAGTTTATTTACCAGTTTTTTTTCACCGTACAGGGCGAGTCCCAGATAGACAAAATCTTTTTCGGTGGTCGATGCGGCCTGAGCGGTATAGACGTCATAGGAATTGCACCGCTGCGCCACATCCGAAAAATCTGCAACTATCATGCTTTCAAATTCCGGTTCGTACAGCCGGCTGCGGAGAGCCTTGAGCCCGGATGCAGAACCGGCGAGGACGGGTACAGGAATGGTGCTGATACCCAGATGAACCATTCCCGCTGCGTCGCTTATATCCTGCCCGACCTGACGGGGAATGTGCTTACCGAGCGTAATCCCCAGAATGGCGGCCGTATTTGCAACAATACCGGGCGGCAGCGCCGAATCAATAATCATGACGCATTTGTTATCTGATTGAATCATTCCGTATCCTCTTTTTATGTATTTTTCCACCGGATGCTGTCTGTTCGGAAATACAGAGTCCTCCAAGTGTGAGTACCATTCCCAGACCGACTGCAGGCGTTATGCGTTCTCCGAGAACCAGCGCAGACATACCGACGGTAATAACCGGAACGAGATAAATGTACATGCTTGTCCTTACAGCACCAAGCAGTTTGACGGCATTGTTCCAGGTGACAAAACACAACGCGGAGGCTCCGAGTCCCAGAAAAAGTATGTTGCATATGTTAACGGGGCGGGCTAACGCTTTCCAGTCGGGATGAAATCCGGAAAGGCATGATACGGGAACGAGAAAAACAAGACCGTAGAAGAACGTTCTTCTCGTTGTCTGAATCGTCGCATAACCGAACGTGCTTATTTTTTTCGTGATAATCGAATACAGCGCCCACACCACGGCGGCTGAAACTGCAAGAAGAGAACCGAGCGGATTAAGATGCTGTACCGTCCAGCCGTCGAAACTGATAAGACAGATTCCTGCCAGAGCTGCGGTAAAACCGAGAAAAAACCGGACCTGCAGCCGTTCTCCCTTCAGAAAAAAATGCGCGCCTGCGGCCGTAAAGAAAGGCGCAATCGAAATAATAACACCGACGACGGAGGCGGACGTATACGTAAGCGCGACGTTTTCAAGAAGGTAATACAGCGTAACACCGCAGAATCCGGCCGCGGCAAAATACAGTTCCTGACGTCTGTCCCTGACGACAAGCCGGTGCGGCCGGACAAACCAGAGCGCGCAGAATCCGATGACGAACCGGAAAATCAGTATTTCAACAGGTGAAAAGAATTTTAAAAGCAGCTTGGTGGAAATAAACGTCGTTCCCCAGATTACAATCGTGATGACGCCGCTCAGGTGACCGGCAATTTCATTTCTATTCATGCTGCCGTTCTCCACTGCTGAAAATGGTCATATACTGCTTCGGCGTCAGCCCGATAAATTTTTTGAAAAAATTCGTAAAGTGGCTCTGGTCAGAAAATCCCGTTTCCGCTGCAGCTTCGGCAGGCGGTACGCCCTGAGAAAGCAGCGTCTTTGCTTTGTCGATGCGGATTGTTTCAAGATAGCTGTATGGTGAAATGCCATTCTGCTTTGTAAACGACCGCAGAAGATAATATTTACTCACGTTCGTCAAAACGCTCAATTCATCGAGTGTGATTGTACGTGCATAATTTTTTTCAAGAAAACCGGCGACAGTCTTAACTGCAGTGCTTTCTTCCGTTTCTGCAGGAATATTCGGCTGTCCGGCATATTCTTCTATTAATTGCCCCAGCAGGAACAAAAACAGTTCTTCTTTCTTAAAATCACGTTCCTCTTTCATGATTTTCAGGTGCAGTTCCCGGAGCAGCGGAATGAGTTCGCTGTGAAAGACGACAGATTCGGTAAAACGGGGAAGCACTTCCGCTCCCGTAATATCCCGCACCGCTTTCTGCATCACTTCAGGCTGAATATTGAGGCTGCGGTAGTCGAGCGTTCTGCCGTCGATTTGTTCACAGGTATGATTGTCGCGGGGATTAAATAAAACAAGGTCGCCTGGTTCAATGGTATATTCCCTGTTCCGGCAGGACAGGTGTCTTTTTCCCTTTTCTATAAATCCGACGACGTAATATTCGTGAAAATGATTGGGAAACCGCTGCATAATTCCCTGAAAATGATATGCTTCAACATGCAGTTCCCGATCGTATTTTACCGTCCGGCTTTCTGTATCATCCATAATGCATATATTATATCAGAAAGAAAAAAACGGTTCTTGTATGATATTGCTTTAGGACATCTCAGAAAACTGAAGTTTTTACCGGTTTCCTTTACCGGAATCGTTTCTGAAAAAGGCAGAACATCTGCGGAAACCTTGCCCCTGCGCGGTTATCCGTATATATTTAAACAATGTCACAGATAACGAAAACCGCGCTGGCTGCATCGCTCAAAAAGATTTCGGAAACGACTCCCATTGACAGAATTACCGTCACGCAGATTGTCGACGACTGCGGTGTGAACAGGCAGACATTCTATTATCATTTTAACGATATATATGATCTTGTCGCCTGGATATATCAAAAAGACACAATGGAAACAATCGGCGAAAAGAAGACATACGACACGTGGCAGAACGGATTCATGAACGTCTTCAAGTATGTGCTTGCAAACAGGAGCTTTGTTCTCCGTACGTATTATTCAAGCTGCCGGCAGCATCTGCTCGATTTTTTATATAAAGAGGTGTATACCCTTCTCCTCGGTGTCGTTAACGAATGTGCGGAAAAATTCTCAGTACGGGAAGAAGATAAAGCATTCATTGCAAATTTTTATAAGTATGCATTCGTGGGAATCGTATTCGAATGGATTGAAAATGACATGTACCAGAAACCGGAAATAATAGTCGGGCAGATCAGCACGCTTGTCGAAGGTGATATTTTCAAAGCGCTGGAACGGTTCGGCAGGAAAAAAAGCAGTCCGGAGATACGCTGAAAAACACTCTAAAATCAAATACTTTTTAGACAATAAGCCCCGTTTGTCTGAAATTCCGACACAGGGCAAAACCTGTCTATACTATCCTTCATTTTATATCTCTATATTACATACAGAAGAACGGTACGCATTATGTGCTGTCTTCAGACACAATTTCATCTGAAGGAGATATTTGTATGTATTACAGCAACGGTAATTATGAAGCATTTGCCCGCCCGGAAAAACCGGCAGACGTCGATAAAAAATCGGCCTATATTATAGGTTCAGGACTTGCAGGATTATCCGCAGCGTGTTTTCTTGTACGCGACGGTCAGATGAAGGGAAACAGAATCCATATTCTTGAAGAAATGAAACTTGCAGGCGGCGCGTGCGACGGCATCAACGATCCGCAGAAAGGGTTTGTTATCCGCGGCGGACGCGAAATGGAAAATCATTTTGAATGCCTGTGGGATTTGTTCCATTCAATTCCGTCCCTTGAAACGAAAGACGCATCGGTACTCGACGAATTCTACTGGCTGAACAAACATGATCCGAACTTTTCTCTTATGCGTGCGACGGTAAACCGCGGAGAGGATGCGCACACGGACGGTAAGTTCGGGCTGAGCGACAAAGGGTGCATGGAAATCGTGAAGCTTTTCATGACGAAAGATGAAGACTTGTACGATAAAACGATTGAAGATATTTTTGACGATGAAGTTTTCAACTCCAATTTCTGGCTGTACTGGCGGACAATGTTTGCATTTGAAAACTGGCACAGCGCACTCGAAATGAAACTCTATTTCCAGCGCTTTATCCACCATATCGGCGGACTGCCTGATTTTTCTGCACTCAAATTCACAAAATATAATCAGTACGAATCGCTGATTCAGCCGATGCTTGCATACCTTAAAGAGCACGACGTCCAGTTCCAGTACGACACGCAGGTAAAAAACGTCCTGTTCGACATTGCGGCAGATAAAAAGACCGCAAAAACGATTCTGTGCATGCATGAAGGTTCGGAAGACCGCATAGACCTCACGGAAGACGATCTCGTTTTCATTACGAACGGCAGCTGCACCGAAAATTCTTCACTTGGTGACAATGACCACGCGCCGCAACTCAAAACAGAGCACGGCGGATGCTGGGATATGTGGAAAGCGGTTGCAGCACAGGACGACGCGTTCGGGCACCCGGAAAAATTCTGTGGAGATGTGGAAAAAACAAACTGGGAATCGGCAACGGTGACCACGCTCGACGACAAAATTCCGCCGTATATCGAGAAAATCTGCAAACGCGATCCGTTCAGCGGAAAAGTCGTTACGGGCGGAATCATTTCATGCAGAGATTCTTCATGGCTCATGAGCTACACGCTCAACCGCCAGCCGCACTTTAAGGATCAGCCGAAAGACAAACTCGTTGTCTGGGTTTACGGACTGTTTACGGACGTTCCGGGCGATTACGTCAAAAAACCGATGCGCGAATGTACCGGAACGGAAATAACCGAAGAATGGCTGTATCACATAGGCGTTCCGGAAGACAAAATACATGAATACGCGGTTAATTCTGCACGCTGCATTCCGTGCATGCTTCCGTACATTACCGCATTCTTTATGCCGAGAACTGCAGGCGACAGGCCGAAGGTTGTACCGGATAAGGCTGTAAATTTCGCATTCATCGGCCAGTTTGCCGACACGCAGCGCGATACGGTCTTTACTACGGAATATTCCGTCCGTACCGGCATGGAAGCAGTCTATACGCTGCTCAACGTGGACAGAGGAGTCCCGGAAGTATTCGGTTCGGTCTACGACATCAGGGCTCTGCTTGATTCCGCGTCAAAGCTTATGGACGGCAAAAAACCGGCAGACATGAAACTGCCGTGGATTGCATCGCTGGCAAAGAAAATCGGCCTTAAAAAAATTAAAAACACGATAGTATACGATCTGCTTAAAAAATACAACGCAATCTGATAATCAGCATACTCCGCTGTCCGGGCGGAGTATGTTTTTATTAACTTTTATATGCAACCCTTTTCCGGTTCCTGTGTCTGATAAGAAACGGAGTTCTCTATGAACATGGAAACGAAACGCCCGAAACGGTATTCACCCGGAGAAGAGATATTCAATTCTGTCAGTCACGGCATCGGAGCGGGTCTTTCCGTTGCGGCAATCGTGCTGCTCATTGTCCGTGCAGTGTACTGTGCGCCTGCCGGGTTAAAACCGTTATATGTTACAAGCTTCGCCTTATTCGGCGCAACGCTGCTCATTTTGTATATGTCTTCAACGCTTTATCATGCGCTTGTACCATTCAAGGCTAAAAACATCTTCCAGATATTCGATCATTCTTCCATATATCTGCTTATAGCGGGAACATACACACCATTCTGCCTTGCAGCGCTTCGAGGCACATTCGGCTGGACATTGTTCGGCATTATATGGGGGCTTGCAATTACGGGAATAGTACTCTATTCGGTATTCGGCAACAGGCTCCGCGCAATATCGGCAGTCACGTACGTCATTCTCGGGTGGATCATTGTGTTTGCATTCCGTCCGCTTATTCACGTCCTGCCCTGCAAATCGCTTGTTTTTCTCATCGCAGGCGGCATCGCATACACGGCAGGATGCGTGTTTTATGCATTAAAAAAAATAAAATGGATGCACAGCATATTCCATCTGTTCGTACTTGCCGGAAGCATCTTTCATTTCTTTTCCGTATATTTCATGATTTAAAACGGTCTCCTCCGGAAAGGAATACACGTAAACTCCCTCACTTCATCCTGCATTTTCATCAGAATTCAATTATAATATATGATATATCCGGAGGTAGTTTATGCCAATGATTAGTGTTAAATGTCCGTATGACATTCCCCAGTCAGTGCTGAAAGAACTGTCATCCATTATAGCTGAAACAATCGGAAAACCGGAACAATACGTTATGGTAGTTGCAAGCCATGCAAATATCATGATGTCGGGTTCCACCGAACCGGCGGCGTTTGTCGCTGTAGAAAGTATAGGCGGACTTTCGCCGGAAGTAAACCGGATTCTGTCGGGAAAAATCTGTGCGCTGCTTCAGGACAATCTGCATATTCCGGCCGGCCGCACATATATTACATTCCAGCCGTTTACAGCAGATTCGTGGGGCTGCAACGGTTCTACGTTTGCCTGAAAAAGGCTCTTGAACGGAGTTTTATTCCTCCGCTTCAATAACAGCTTCAACTGAATCGGGAACACGTGCAAAAAAATCATAACTGGTCAGGCTTTCGACGTAATCAATCGTGCAGATATAATTTTTCCACGTTTTCCCGTCGTCATCGCACGTTTCCGTATTCGGAACAAAAACAGCTTCTGTTTCAGTATCTGTCGTAATGCGGTCAATGTCGTCAGATCCTTCCTTCAGATACAGAACAACCTTCCATGTATCGGCAGGAACGGTAATTGAACGGCCTCCTGCTGTAGTGATGGCGGAAAATGTTCCCTTCACCGACGTTCCGCCGCTGCCGTACGGGCCGCTTATAATATAAGCTTCATATCCGTCTTCTATTTTATCCCTGATATGATCTTCAAAACCGGCCCATACTTTTTCATTATTACCTGCGGTCTGCGGTACCATATTTGTCATATAAAAAGTTGCTGAATTATTTTCAGTTGTATCTGTTCTGTCTCCGGACGGGCACATGTGCCCCCTCTCAAAACCATATGTACTGTATTGAAAGTCATCTTCAGTTACTTCATACCAGCCTGAGGGAAGCTGTGTATCGGCGCGGAAAGTATTCTGTCTGGACACGTTCTTTTCTATGTCATCCGCATCGACATGCCAGGAAACCCAGTTAGGGCCGAGTCTGTCATTATTGTACGACAGACTGTATTGAGCGTGTTCGAGCAGATAATTGTCCCCGTCATTCACGGACGTTTCCGCACCGCTCGGATTTCCAAGATACAGGCTGCTGTTTTCCGCCGGGCTGTCCGTCTGTTTTTCTGCAATTGTATACCTGATTGTCGTTACGGGTGCATCGGTATATCCAGAGGCAGCGGCGAAAGCTTTGAGCAGTATTGAGTCGCCGGCATTTCCGGTAATATTGACGACAGCATATGCCGTTTTTTCCTCACCGTGGTATGATGTCCTGTCGGGAACGGCACCGTTCGTCGTGTAATAGACAGTTGATGCAGGAGTCGTTGTCTCAAGCGTTACGGATGTTCCCGCACTGATTTCCGGGCTGCTTACAGAAAATGTAACGGCAGCGGCAGCGCCGTTATTCGGACTGCCGGTAGTAAACGAACATGCGGCTAAAAAAAATGCAGCCAGTATTTTTCCGGTCATGGTTATACATATATATTTTTTTTTCATAATAAGCAATCTCTCAAAGTTTTAAAGCCTGCCCCGAAGGGCAGGGTGTAAAAACTGTTTTATGAATTATGACGGAACTTATTTCGTATAGGTACCGGCATTGGCATCATCACCGGCAGCCGTTGTCGAAATTGAAGCTGATGTCCAGTCTGATACGGTATATGAGGCAGACGGGGTGCATCCTGCATTACGGCAGGCACGCGTATCTTTCGCAAAATTCGCTCCGCTTGTATTCGGATATGTTCCGAATGCATCGATAATAGCAGCAGACGTTGTACCGCCTTTCATCAGGACAATGCAGTCGTTTCCGTTAAAGGTAGAACAGACTGACGTGTCCACGACTTTCCAGCCGGCTGCATCACTTACCGTGTCCGACATTGCTCCCAGTACAGTCAGAACGGTAAGGTCTGTCTGATTGTTATACAAAACTACGGATTTTCCTGCATTCAAAGTTCCGGAAAGCGTCAGTACATGACTGGTTGAAACTGATGTGTCGCTGTTATAATACATCCCGACGGAATAGCTGGACAAATCAAGCGCCGTGTCCCCGATATTCGTAATCTCAAGATATTTATTATATGAAGTACCTTCGTAATACTCGGTAATCATAAGTTTTTCGTCAGATACTCCTCCTGAATCCTTTATAGTATATTCTGCAGAAACGATTGCTGAATCCGTATAACCGGTTTTTAGGGCAACGGCAGTCACAGTCAGCTTCGTACCGGCAGATCCGGTCAGCGTTATTCCGTCCGAATACGTATTGGAAGATGACGTCGGAACAGTCCCGTCCGTTGTATAATAAATTGTGACACCTTCCGTAATTGTAGAAAGCGTTATCGTCGTTCCGGAAGAAACTGTTCCCGACGCAATAGAGACAGATACCGGTTCTACAGTATTCGTAAGGGAAGATGTTGTCGTTATAAGGGAAGCATCCTTTTCATAGACGACTGCCAGTTCCAGCGTACCACTGTAATTCTGAACATATCCGAAGAACGATTTTTCCGTATCTTTCGTCGTTTTGTCATAACCGTATATCATGGCAAGCTTTTCCTGTACAGCAGAGGCAGCAGCTTTCATGCCGTATAACTTGAAGCTCTCAAAACCGGAAAAGTCGGTCTTACCTGTAAGATTAAGGTAATACAGCGTTGCTGTTTTTTTGGAACTGTCGATTGTCACGCTGCCGTCTACTGCGGTAATTTCGGGAAGGCCTTTGTAAAGCTGACCTTTTGACGCCGATGCCGTAACATAATCACCTGCAGCCAGTCCTGACGGCATTGTTATACCGTAGAATTCAACGGCATCATTTTTATCCTGAACGACAAAATAATTATTCGTTGTATTGACGATTGTCACTATACCGCTTACGTTTATCGAAGATGTAAACGTAACAGAAGAAGATGAAGAACCGATTGCAGTCAGAGCGTCGTCTATATTTCCGTCAAAATCGTAATTTGCTGTTCCGGAAAGTTCTGCATATGTTATTTCAGATGCTGCAGCTGTAACGGTAAAAGATGCGGATACTGTTTCAGAATCAATCATATCAGTTTTTACCGCAACTGCTTTTACCGTATACGAACCCGCAAAAGGAAGCGTAAAGGGCGCAGTATATTCTGTTGAAGAAGTTGTCGGCTCACTGTCGTCAGTCGTATAATAAATTACAGCGCCGGCAGTTCCCGTCGAAAGCGTAATGGCGGTATTCGTCGTAACTGTTGCATCGGCTGCAGTAATCGAAACAGCTTCAACTTTTGCCGTACCGACTTTTATGGTGTATGCAGCGTTTGTTACATCAGAAGATGTATAACCGGTTTTCACAGCGAGCGCGTACACGGTGCATGCGTCATGTATCGTCACGGTGCTTTTCATAAACGCAGTACCAGCCGTTATCATTTCTGCATAAGTGGATGCGGAAAGGCCTGAGTCAAGCGAATAAATAACAGTCGCATCGGCCGTGGCAGTTGCAAGCGTTACAGTTGATTCATCGGCAACGTCTCCTGCAGAAGGACTGAATGTCACCGGAGATACTTTCGATGTGGTGTTTGAATCAGTAGTACCGTTGTCGGTAAGCCCGCTGCAGCCGGATACGGACAGCAGCAGCAACAGTACCACCGTCAGTCCTAATACATTTTTCAGCTTTTCTTTCATGTTTTTCTCCCTGCCGGTAACGTTTTCCGTACCGGCATTTTTTTATTACAACAGGAACGTACTGCGCCTGTTTCCATATATTATTCAGCTATGAGCACGTCCGGTATTTCCGCCCGGGATTTGTCTATTGTCCCCATCGCCTTGAACTGTGCGATAACCGCATCCCGGAACGGTACGTATGTGTTTTCATATTTCACGGCAGCAGGTTTTATCATGTCGTATTTGTCGCCTCCGTCGAACATAAAGTCGTTCACGGCGATTGTGTATTCACTGCCGTCTTCTACTTCCCGTCCGTCGTCAAGTACTATCCGTTTAACGCGGCTTCCTTCCGGCGCACTCGTCGTGTAGTACACTTTTCCGCCTGCAAACTGTCCGGCTCTGAATCCTACACTGTTGATACCGTGATCGATAATTTTTTTCAGATCCGCACCTTTCACTGTTACGACGACGCCTGTATTGTCGAACGGGATAAGCTCCCACATATCGTTTACCGTGAGCGTTCCGGCTTTTATTGATTTACGCAGTCCTCCGCCGTTCGTTACTGCCATATCAACGTTGAATGCTTTCTTCATAGCGCCTGCGACAAGATAACCAAGCGGCGTTACGTTCGGGACAGTTTCTTCATGGCTCAACTCCGCTTCCACGAACGCAACACTTTCTCCGAGCTGCGCTCCGTATTTCTCCTTGTAGGAAGCTGCCAGTGAAAGGACTTTTCCGTCTTCCGTTATCCGGTCTTTGTATTTATAAAAGTCAACAACGTCGTACAGAACTTTTTCCAGCCCGTGTTCGTTAAATCGGAACCTGATAAGACTGATTGCGCGTCCGTAATCAAGAGCCTGCACAACAGGAACTTCATGACACTTTCCCTTAACAAATTCATGACTGTGTCCCGTTATAACGGCGTCCACTCCGCGGATTCTGCAGATATCTTCCAGCTCGCTGCTGTCTGTTGCCGTTACCGGATTACCTGGAGAAAGTCTGTTGTCATGGGAACCGATATGCGACAAAACGACGACTGCTTCAGGATGATAGACTGCATCAAGCTGCCGGAGCGTTTTGCGTACGCATACTGCGGGATCAAGAAATTCATAATCCTGTATCATTTTTTTACTGGTAGTAAATACAGTATCCTGCGTAGCCGTACCGATGACGGCAATCAAATGGCCACCAATCCGGTATAACTCATATGGTTTGCACCAGTCCGGAATCCTGCCTGTCGGTTTATATATAATATTTGCTGCTATAAACGTAAAGTTTCCGTCCGTCTCCCACTGCGGGAACATGCTGTCACCCCAGTCGAACTCATGATTGCCGACAGTGCTTGCGGCTAATCCCGCCATCCTGAAATAGTCCGAAATTATTTTTCCCTTTGAAAGATTCGAAAGCGCGCTTCCCTGATAGTTATCTCCGGCGGAAACAAAAATACTTTCGGGATTCTTCGTCCGCAGTTCTGTCAGCACTTCGTTCAATTTTGCTATTCCCGGATTTTTGCCGGAGATATCTTCCTCGACGGTTCCGTGTAAATCATTGATTGCAAAAACTGTCACGTTTTTAGATTTACCGTTGTCGAGCAGTTCCGAAAACGAAGTCGTTTTTCCCATCTCTCTGATGACAGGAGACGCCGACAGGAAGCCTCCGAGTAGTAATAAAAGTATACTTATACTATGTATTCTCTTTTTCATATCCTGTTCCTTATAATGAAATTTTTCCGGTACAAACAAGCGAAGAAATGCGTTCGGAATTTCGTCTTGAAAGAGATGGATTACTTGCATATTCAACAGAAATTTCAACAGCCTTTACTGGTGTAAAAATCAGTCCCGCTTTCCAGCTTGTAAAATCAATAAACATCCTGTCAGGAAGAGAAGACATATCGCTCCATTCAGTCAGTTCAGGATTCCGGTAATAATCCGCTTTGCCGTACAGTGCAACAGGAATACCGGTAATGTCGTACAAGTCGGTTTCAACGTTCACGAAAAATCCTGTGCCGTACATACGCAGTGAGTCTCCGTAATAAAACTGTGTCGTACCGCCGGTCAACGTAACGATATTCAGTCCGCAGAAATACTGAGGGTTGAACGACAGGGATGCATCCCATTTGAAAGCCTGATTGAGATTTGCAGATGCATAATCGGCATCGCATGAAGTTCCGTAGAACCGGTCTTCTGAAGAATCAGTAACAGCACTGGAAAATTGTTTATTTTTGTAAGAAGCTGCAGCACTCAGCGTTGCTCCGTATGCGCCCGCAGAAGCATCGCCTGCAGCGGAAAAAGAAGTTTCGTAATCCGAGTCGTATACGTTTCTATCCCGCCAGTTAATAAACATTCCTTCAACACCGGCTCCGCAGGACAAAATGCCGTACGTGTTCCACCGAATACCTGCATCTACTGCAAAGTTATTTGAAGCAACAAGCATATCAGTTAATATTCCCTGTCCCTGTACGCTCAGCTCACTCGAAATGTCCTGAAAAAAAACTGTATACCGGGCAGATGTCCGGAGGGCAAGTTCCGACTTTATTCCCGGCCAGTAATCTAGGCTCTGCGTATCGTAATTCTCCGGTGTCTGGGCTTCTCCTCCTGCAAGCCCTGCAATTACTTCAGCTTCCAGGCCCGGAACAAGGCCGTTCTTGAGCATGACGGCAAGAGCTGAACCTTTGCACGACGTTCCTGCAAGGTCGGAAACTATCATATTGCCTGCCGACAGCTTTCTGCCTGCAAAATCGAGCCGGACATCGGCTGCGTGGCCTATGTTTGTAATTTTAATCCAGGCCTCAGATATTGCTGAAAGTGCACTGGCTGATTCTGCTGTGCCGGAAGAAACATCCTTGAATTCTTTTATTGCCTTCTGTTTATTTTCCGCTCTCCGCTTGTCTGCATCAGAAAGCCCTGCATAGACAAACTGGCTGACATCACCTGTTGAAAGATCACCTGCATACAATTCGTCAATGGCTGTGCTGATGTCATTTTTAATCTCGTTATACAAAGCCTGTGCATCCGCCCATTTTGCCGTTGTCCAGGCAACATCATCCGGACGTTCCACTGTTGCACCGATAATAAAACGGTATCTTGATTTGCTGCCGCCGTATGAAGTTGTCGGCCACGGATTTCCGTCGGGCGTTTTACACGGATTATACGGAAGGCCGAAACGGGCCCTGTTTGTTTCATACCAGTCGATCATCGGCTGAATAAGTGAATAGAAATTCGTATCGGAAGATGTTGTATAGCCGGAATTTTCCGCGGCAGCTTCATACAGTTTCGCCATATTTACGGAAAGACCCGCTTCATATCCGATGCCGCTTCTTTGTTCAATACCGTTCTCCTTTTCGACACTCCATTCTGAAGCCCTCGAAAAAGAACCTTTGATTTTTAAATTCAAATCCGCATCAATACCGCCGGCTGAAATTCCCGGAATTTCAGCACTTTCGTTATTTCCGTCAAGGTTCATTGCGCCGAAAGAAGTTTCAATCGTCGATGAAAAATCAGGGAATAATTTTTTCGTCGTATCCTGCGCCTGTAAAGACAACAGACAGCATATGACAGCCGTAATTCCCGCTACTGTTCGCTTTGTCAGTATCATTTGTTAATCCTTTCCTTTTTATGTATTGCCTGTTTAATCCGATTTAATCTGGTTTTCATCTGTAATTTCCATACGGTACTGCGAATACGAATACAGCACGGGACCGTAGAATCTTCCATAGGTTCCTTTTGCAAGTTTTTCCTGAAAATCAAAATCCGCGTGAAAATACAAGCCCTCCGTTTCCGAGAATGTCCCGACCGCGTACGAATCCATTCCCTTTTCAATCGTTCCTGCATATTCGTATATTCTTCCCGTACAGGCCTCTTCGCTGTACCTGTCCGTCTCGTAATAAATATCGTGAACGGATGAGTCTGTAACTTCAGCTGCGGATATTTTCGTAACTTCAGGCATAGCATAATAAATTTGCCCTGCTGTCACGTGCGCTGTTACTTTATTGCCCGCTATTGCATTAACGGGAAGCGGCGTGTCTGCCGTGTCGGATATATAAAAATACAGACCTGCATTTTTATCCTGCAGGAAAAAACACGCCTGTGCAGTTTTGTAGCCGTACACATTTTTACAGGTAAGGATTCCGGTAACGTCCGTATTGAACGATGTGTCTCCATTCTTTATTGCTTCAAGAACTGACTGTATGCCGCCGTCAAAATCGTAATTCGTCCGCGTATACACTGTTTCTTTTATAACATTGAAAATGACGCCGTATATGCACGGAGTGCCGTTATTGTCATATACGTACAGTTTCAGCGGATTCGATTCCGCAGCACTGCTGAAATCAATGCTTGTCTTTCCTGAAATAATTCTGCTCATATCGGCAAGCCTGATATCCGAGCCGTTCGTACTGACAGTGGGTTCCAGTACTGTTCCATACTGCTCTTTCACGTTGACGGTGACAGTTTTATCCGCTGTATCAATAGTGCCGTACACAACGTCGTCAAGATTTTCAAAAGCGAAATACGTTATTTCTTTTGCAGACGCGGAAAGTGCAGGTGTCCTGAATCCTGCATTGGATGCATCCGAAGCAGTATTTGCAGCCAGTGACGTTATCCATTCCGATTCTTTCCAGCCGCTGTAAGCAGTAACGGAATTTTTCCGCTGCATGCGTTTTGCCGCGCCCCAGTTCCAGCCTGTTCCGATACCGTCGCCGGGACCAAGCGCATCAAGTACTATACCGCCGCTGGTCAGTGTAAGTCCGTCTTCTCCGCTGAACGAAACTACGGAATTCAAATAAGCGTCGCTGAGACACTTTCCGCTGAATGAAAAAGTCGTTCTTGCTGAATAAATAACCAGCGATTCACCAGAGGCAAGTGTTCCGGACAGCTGCACGCTCTGATCCTGTGCAGGATATCTGATACCGTTCTGCCAGCAGTGCCTGTTCAGTTCGCACCCGCCAAGTTCAACAGGAGCAGCGGACATATTTGTAATTTCAACATACTGGTTGTTTGTACCTTTAAACGCATACGCAAGACCGGAATAATATTCGGTAAAAAGGAGCGAGCCCTGCGAAGCTGTATCGTACTGACGTTCAATCTTTACAAGATACGTTGCAGAATTTCCGCTTTGTGTGGTTACAGGAAGAGCAACGGGACTTACTGAATAATCAGGATTCGATGCAGCTCCTGCATATACAGTACCGGTGCCGTATGCTATCGATGCACGAAGTGCCGCACGGACTGTCGTGTCGGCATATACAGATGCAGGCAGTTTCACAGTTATAAGCCTTGAACCCGTATCCACGGAACCTGCAATATCCTGCGAAAGATAATCCTGATTTTCCTTTACTGAAAAAACAAAACCTGTAATTTCGGCATCGGCGCCGGAATCTGCCGTATTAACGCAGCCGGAAATAATTAATAATAAAAACATGCATGCAGCCGCAGCAGCACATACTAACCAGTTTGAAGAAAATATTTTTTTCATCAGAATGCTCCTTTCAGGCAGACGATATCAGGATCGTGGTCGGAAAGATTAATATGATTGTTGCGGCAGAACGGTGAATCAATGTGGGGAATAAAACACACGCTTTTCCAGTCTGACGCTCCGTACGATGCGATACTCGTATAGATTGATCCGGAAACATAAATATGATCTATCTGCTGAAGGTTTCCCTCGTAGGAATAACTGAACTGTTCCGCTGCCGGCATGAATTGTTCTGCAGGGCTCCATAGTACGGGATGACCTCCGGCTTCTCCCGTAAGTATCCTGAGCGGATTAGACCAGGCGAAATCGTTCATATCGCCTGCGACAACAATTTTCGCACCGGCATCAAGAGAAAGGATTTTATTGACAAAATTATTAACGACCTGCCCCTGACCGTTCCGTTTCACTTCCGAAAGGAGCAGAGGCGGCTGTATTCTGCCGTACAGCGGCATATCCCCCATCTTTGAGCTGAGGTGGCAGCCTATGACAAAGAACGTTTCATAACCGGTTACATTTCCGTCCGAATCCTTTGATTTTATAAGTCTGAATTCGCCGGCAAGAGGACGGCGGCTGTAATTAAAATATGACGACTGAATATAGGAGGGGCTCTGGCTCAAATGAACGCCAGTCTCGTCCTCATAGGGAGCAGTCGAAGCATCTGCAAGGATGGAAGCATTTACGCCCGGAGTTTGCAGCGGCCATTCTGACTGGTTAAGCAGCGTGCCGCTTTTGCTGTGAGTAGTTGCATAATAATTTGTGATAAGGCCGCGGTCCGCAAACTGAACGCGCTCCGTATTGTACATGAAACCGACGCGTATATTTACTCCGGGTGCACCGCCTGAATCCTGTTCTTTCGGATCAATCTGCCGGAACTCATACCGGGGACCGCCGTTTGCAAGAATGTCGTCTATTATGCCGCTGAAATTCCGGACAGCCGTTACGATTCCGTCTTTCGCTGCCCACGAGTTTGCCTGATTGTCGTATACTACAGGAGTTTCAACATCGTCTCCCATTTCCAGAACGACAATTACATCCGGATACAGCAGATTGTTTTTTATAACAAGCGCAACGTCTTTATCCTTGTCGTAACTGCCGCCCTGCGCTTCATAATTTTCAAGATTAAACGATGCAACCGTAAGCGTATGCGTATCTGTTACAGGCGAAGACCATTCCGGCGTAAATTTACTGTCGGCATCATATGAACCTGATGCCGTAGTTCCCGTCCGCCACGGTTTTATTGTATTTTTTATTAAAGAATTCGACTGCGTTTCCATGGCGGACTGAATAGTACTGTTGTCTGAATACCAGACGGCATCATTTTTGAAATTCCATCCCTGTGCGGGAACCGCTGCTCCTGTTACGCTCGTAAGCGTCGAAGCGGGATTGATGGGGCGCGCCATATACAATCCGTCGTTCGTATAATCCATGACGCCGCGGAACACAGCCGCTCCGGAAGAATCGACAAGATGATCCCCCATCTGTGCGAGCGGTTCATATGTCGTCCAGTCTGGTGCCTGATAATCGACGAAAAGAAGTTCAGCATTAAAATCGTTTTCCGCAAGGACATTTCCCGACCATTTACTGTTCCATGTCCTGCCGTACGAACCGTCTTTAAGTCCGTTGTCGGACAGAATGCCTGTCAAATTGTAATACGTACCGCCGGTAACAAGAGGATTATCAATCCTGACAACCATATCTTCCACAGTTTCAAGTACATCGATTGCGTTCTGCTGTGCATTTTTCAAATCTGTATCATCGAACGGCACAACACGGGCTTCGCGGTATCCGTCCGTCTCGTGTCCTGCGGTCCAGGCTGACGCCGCTGCCTGATTGTATGTAAGCAACACGCCGTCGGGAAAAGGTGCAGTCCTGCTGCTGCCGTTCTGTTCAACATGTATGACTGCGGCAGCGTCAATACCGGTTCGCGTCAAATACCCTTCGGAATTATTAAAACGGTCTTCGCTTACTGTTTCAACGACCGTACCGTTTACAGTAACGACATCGCCTTCCTTCAAATCAGTGGGCAAGCCGGATTTCCATTTTGAAACGGTAAAATCATTGTCGTGTGTTATAACAAAAATTCCGTTTGATTTTTTCCCCGACAAATCTTTATCTTCCGGCAACGACTCCATAAAAAAGCCGTCTTCAGAAATCCACTGAGGCCCCGTTGTACCGTCAATTAATGTCGTGTCATATTTTTCATGCGGAGTCTTGTAACAGACCATAGTGACGACACCCGTAATGCTGCTGACTGCCGTTCCGACCATCGGACTTTCCGCACCCGATCCCTGAATATCGGAAATGGTTAAACTGTCAGAAGCGGCTGCAATAAAATCTGCACCTGATACAACGCCGTGATCAGCCGCAGATTTTACATTGATAGAATTTCCTGATGCAAAATCTCCCTGCTTTTTATATGAAGGAATAAATGCATATCCTGCTTTTTTGGCAATAATTGTTAATGTATCTCCAGACATATTAGTAAGTGTGTATGAACCGTCCGAAGATGTAACTGAAACAATCTCTGAATCCTGAACAAAAAGATTGACATCCGAAACAGGATTACCGGATTTATCATAAATGCTGCCTGTAACTGTATAAGCACCGCTCTTTATATCGGAAGAAAGCTGAGTACATGAACTGACAGACAGCAGTAACACTGCAGAGAATACAGAAACAGCATTCCAAAAAATATTTAACTTTTTTATAATCATGTATATATTCACCTTTTAATGTTAAAGACTAATTTATTAAACATCCGAAAGGGACTATACACTGCAACCAATATTAATTTATTAGATTTCAGTAATATTTATATTAATTTTACGTAAATACCGGTATTATGGAATTTCAATTTTCCCATAGTACCGGTATTTACTCATGTGTCAACATTATTTCTATTAATTTTTGATTAATTAGTCTGCATATTACATTCTGCCGACAGGAATATATATAGGGAACCTCTAAAAACTTCAGTTTTTAGAGGTAACTCTGAAAGTACGATGTTTTAAGTCGTGATATTATAACGACTTAAAACTCGGCGGCATCTCTAAAAAGTCATTGAAAGTGAGTTTTTAGAGATGCCCTATACCATTGTAATTTTTTATGCTCCGATCATTTTCCGTTTCCCCATTTCAAGTGCACGGAATACGGTAAGAACCGCACCGCAGATGCATAATGCTATCAGTATAAAGAACACTCTTTTCATACCGTACACAAACACATCATCGCGGCCCTTAATGTAGTCAGTCACGCGGTATCCTGTTCTGCTGCTCATAAAACCGTACAGAAAGGTCGTTGAAAGGACGATACCCGTATACTGTCCGAAATTGCGTATAAGAGAATTGACGCTTCCGCCTATTCCCAGCTTTGTCCCCGGACAGGATGACATGATAAGGGAATTATTCGTCGGCTGGAAAAGAGCCTGCCCCACAGCCATAAGGGCAAGCACTGCAGCACAATTCACGACAGGCGTACCGGCGGAAAAAAACGACATACAGAAAAAGGCTGAAGCCATAACCAGAAGTCCCGCAACTGTCAGCATTCCGGAACCTATCCTGTCGGAAAGTGCTCCGCATACCGGTGATAAACACGCAATAAAAAGAGGCGCTGTCATCATCAGAATGCCGGATACTGACGGAGAAAGCTTGAGCGTATCTTCAAAATAAAACGGAAGAAGAATCGTATAGGCTGCAATGCAGATAAAGGAAATAAACGCACACAGGAGACTTACCGAATACAATCGGTTGGAAAACAGGGAAAGATCAAGCAGAGGTTCTTTACAGTGTGACTCATAAAAGACAAACGATGCGAGCAGAATACAGGAAAGACAAAATGCGCAAAGTATTAACGGATTCCGGAATCCTGCCTGCTGCGCTCCTATGAGTGCACCGAACAGCAGTGTCGTCCCGAAAAACTGCAACAGAAAACCGGCAGCATCGATATGCTGTTTCGGGCTGCCTCTCCCGGATGATTCAGCAGGCAGATATTTCAGGCCGAAAAGAAAAACGACAATACCAATCGGGACGTTTACGAAAAAAATAAAATTCCAGTTCAGAAGCGATACAATAAATCCGCCGACCGGTGCCCCCAGCATGGTTCCAAGCGCAACAGCAGCTCCGAGAATTCCCAATGCCTTTCCCCGTCCTTCTCCGGGATACAGTTGTGTTATGATGCCCTGATTGTTAGCCATGTACGCCGCAGCTCCAAGCCCCTGAATAAAACGGCAGATAACAAGCATAACGAAGGATCTGCAGAATCCGCAAAGCAGCGTTCCGACTAAAAACAGCACGGTGCCGGATCTGAACACATTCGCTTTTCCTGCGATATCACCGAGCCTCCCGAAAAAAAGCAGCGTTGCACAGATAACCATAACGTAGCTTGCGACAACCCATTCTATTGAAGAAAGCGTAACATGCAGACTGTCTGCCATAACAGGAAGAGCTATGTTCACAATACTTGAATCAAGCGTTGCAAGAAAAGACATGGCAACTACAACGAAAAGTGTCATGCCCGCATGATGCGGCATATTTTTTGATTGCATAATGTACCTCTGCTTTTTATACTAGAGGAAAGAGAAGCAGTACGCGACAATCACATTGATATTCGTTAGCACTGTATTGATATGATACCGGATATACTAGCAGAAAATGAATATTACTCGAAAGAAATGCCAGACAGTCTGTTTGGTGTCGATATTTTTTTAAAATCCGATTTGAAAGCAGGCACAATATTCCGCAGGCACTGGCATGAAGAAATGCAGTTATATTCTTTTGTCTCGGGAAACGCATGTCTTGACTGTGCCGGACACTGTTTTACAGCAGAAGGAGGAGACATCGTCGTTATTAACAGCTGCGAACCTCATTTTATGAAAAGCAGTTCAGATAATCTTGCATTCTTTATTATACGGATTAATCTGCCTTTTTTGTTCAGCAGGCAGATTGATTTGTGTCAGACAAAATTCATCACACCGCTCGCAGAAAACAGAATTACATTCACAAATCTTATAACAGATGATAAAATTTTTTCCGCCTGTGTTTCAAAAATGATTACCGAATACAGCTCCCGGCAGATCGGATATGAACTTGCCGTAAAAGCTTCAATATATGAACTTATCACGCTGCTCATAAGAAACCATCTCTGCCGCATTATGACCCAGAAGGAGCTGTCAATAAAAACGGAAAGCATCAGACGGTTTGAAAATGTCCTGGACTATATAAATGCACATTATACGGAAAATATTGCCGTCAATTTTCTTGCCGGCAGGGCTCATGTGACCGTCCCTCATTTCTGCAGAACATTCCGGGAACTTACCGGAGACACATTCACCGGCTACATAAATAAACTCCGGCTGGAAAAATCAGCAGGCTTTCTGTGCGGAAGCCGGTTCACCGTTACTGAAATCGCAATTCAGTCGGGGTTTGATTCCATAAACTACTACAGCCGCCTGTTCAAAAAGCACTATCATATGACACCTACTGACTTCAGACGGAAAAACAATCCTGTAGTACCGACAAATCCTTTCCAGCCGTTGCAAAAATGAGAAAAACAGTATATTTTTCAAACGTATGAATGCACATATTCTGACATCGATTATATTTTCTGTCGGTATCGCACAGGGCCTTTTTCTCCTTTTTATGCTGCTCCATCATAAAAATAGAACGACGCATGCCGTGGTGATGGCTGTATGGATAGCATTTTTTATTGTTAATTTGATACTACAGTCTTTTGCTCATACCGGTATTATTTCCTGTACAAATTTTTCTGTCGTATTAACCACATTTTTCCCTTTTCTGTTTTCTCCCTTTCTCTTTTTGGCGTGCAAAACATTTCTTTCTATCAGTTTGTAAATGAATACCGGGTATGCGAAGCCCGGAAATTGTTATCCGATAAATCCATGAAAGGAACGACAGTTCTTGATATAGGTTTTTCCTCCGGATTTAACTCAAAGTCAGCTTTCAACGATGTATTCAGGCGTTCAACGGGAATGACTCCGTCAGAATTCAAGAAAAAAAGCGTCCAGGCTGCAGCGTCCGAATCAATACCCCCGCCGCAAGCAGCGGGGTATATTGTTCTCTA
>DCFX01000097.1:0-104984 GCA_002314445.1 Treponema sp. UBA1793 | reverse complement strand
TCTCTAAAGGTATTGCAGTCGGGATTTAATACCCTTCATACGCCCCAAGGGGCGGGGTATTAAACCCTCCGCACGAATAAACAAAAGCGAAATTCCGTTTATCAGGACGATACACCACCCATAATTCCGCTACTGTACATCATCTCAAAGGAGGTACTGATGTACAATTTTTTACTTACTGCCGTACTGGCGGCAGTCGGAATACTTTTTTCGAACGGCAGGTGGATTATTCCGGCCGCGGCATGGCTTGCTCCGGTTTTTCTGCTCAGAATAACGAGGATGGTCAAAATCCGTTACCTTATACCGGTGTTTGCAGTTTACACCGTCCTGTATCTGATTATATTTACAAAAGTTGTTCCGCTTACGGGAATTTCATATTTTCTGACGGTTACCGCTATTGCAGGAACTTATTTTATTCCCTATGTCATCGACCGTATATTCTGCAAAAGGTTTACAGGCGTTATTTCCACACTGCCCTTTCCTCTTGCATGGACTGCGGTTGAATACGTTTCTGCACTTTTCAATCCTTTCGGAACATGGGCATCCGCTGCATACACCCAGTTTTACGTTCCGTCCGTACTGCAGACGGCGTCTCTGACCGGTCTCTGGGGTATCGTATTTCTTCTGGCCTGGTTCGCGCCAGTCGTCTTTACCGTGACAGGCGGTGGTAATGCATCACCGCAGGTGCAGAAAAAAACGGGTATGCTGTATGCAGTACTACTCGCCGCCGTTCTCTGTTTCGGTGGTGCACGTTTGAAGTTCCGTCCGGAAGCCGCGCAGACGGTATGTATTGCAGGTGTCAATGCCCTTCGGGAAGAAACAGACTCTCCCGCAGACTATTATTTTTCAAACACGGAAAAGGCCGCGGCTGCAGGGGCAAAGATTGTCGTGTGGCCGGAATTCGCCGTTAAGCCTGCGTCACGCAATGACGAAGCACAGTTCCTTGAGCAATGCAGAGCACTCGCAGCAGACAATGAAATTTATCTTGCTGCAACGGCGGGAACTCCGGCAGCAGGGGAAAAAGGCAAATATGAGAACAAAATAGTCATGATTGGCCCTGACGGCACTATCCTCGATACGTACCTGAAATCACGTCCGGTGCCGGGAGAACCATCCGTCCGTGGTTCCGGCAGACTCCCCGTGTTTACAACTCCGTATGGAAACATCGGTCTTGCAATCTGTTTTGATATGGATTTCCCCGCGCTTATCAGGCAGGCAGGGAAAAGCCGGACCGACATTCTTCTTGTCCCTGGTAATGACTGGAAGGCAATTGATCCGCTCCATACGCAGATGGCAGCGTTCAGGGCCGTGGAAAACGGATTTTCACTTGTCCGCATCACAGGCTCCGGCCGTTCCGCAGCGGTAGACAACCGCGGAGAAATACTTTCGCAAAGCGATTATTTTACAACGGACAGCAGCCTGCAGTTCGCACAGGTTCCCGTAAAGGGCGGACGGACAGTGTACAGTACGGCCGGAGATTATTTTGCCATTCTCTGCATTGCGGCACTCTGCTTCCTCGTGTTCATTTTTTTGAAAAGCAAAAAAAGAGGAATCATAACAGGGCTTATAATCTGTACTGCAGCGACAGGTGCATTTGCGGACACGAACGTCCACAGGACCGGAGAACTTTCATTCTTTGCCGCATCGACGTTTGCTTCGCAGGTTGATTACCGGCAGAAATTTGAATTCCCGGACAATCTGACAACGGATCGAATATGAACGGCTGGCGGTACAGCGGAAACTTCTTCATCGGATACCAGCTGCCATTTTATCCTGTCATTCCTGGCGCGTTTATTCAGGTGGAGCAGACATTCTACCACGGCGAAGCGGGATATGAAGCCGGATTTAAAAACTTCCGGGACTGGGTTATTGATGACGGCAATCCGGTACGTGTCAAATTTTCGGCGGCGAAAGTCATTCTCATGCTGAGATTTTAAAAGTACTGCACAGTATCACTCCGTACGGATAATAACTGTCAATGGTTCCGATTATCAGCATATCGTAATGACGGTAAAAGAAACCATTGACAGTAAACTGACTAAGGTCTATAAAGGCAGTAATGAATCAGCTTATTCTAAGCATTGAGTCACCGGATGATATAGATATTCGGCTCGAACATTATCACAGTATAGAACCTGTACGTACTGTGTTCATACAAATATACACTTCCATAAATGATAAAGAATGGCTTGAAAATCTTGCGGCCGCAGCGCTCAGACATTTCCCCGGAGCGGTTTTGACCGGAGCAACAACAAACGGCGAAATTATTAACGGATATACGACAACCGGCAAAACGGTAATGGCTGTTTCATTTTTCCGCTCATCGGATGTGGAACTGTTTACGCTCCCCTGCCGCCCCGGAGATGAAAAACATCTCGGTGAATGCGTCAAACAGAAGATAGAGCCGAAAATTGCACAGGCAGCGGGTATTATGCTGCTCTGTACGGCTGTCAGCATGAATTCGTCGGAATTCATCAAACCGATATCGGCACTAGACCCGGGCTGTCCGATTTTTGGCGGAGCGGCAGGCTATTACGACGAACAGGGAAAATCGTTCATTCTCTGCGGTCATACAGCATGTGATTCCGGAGTTGCCGTCATTATTTTCACGGGAAAGGATATTGCGCTGGACGTTTCCGTTTTTCTCGGCTGGAAACCGTTCAGTAAAGAAATGACTATAACTGCTGCACACGGAAAAATTGTAGAACAGGTAGACGGACTTCCGGCATTCTCGGTGTACCGCCACTATCTGGGTATTGAAAACAATACTGATTTTGCAGTAAATGCGGTCGGCTTTTCATTTCTTGTAAAACAGGAACACGGCTATATCGCCCGAGTCCCCTTTTCGGTAACCGAAAACGAAGGAATTACATTTGGTGCCGATATGAAGACAGGAGAAAAATTCAGAATCGGATATGCCGAACCTTTTGAAATAATGGAAGAATCACGCAGGATTCATGCAAGAATGCAAAAATTCAAGCCGGACGCAGTCTTCCTGTTTTCCTGCGGAACCAGACGGCTTCTTCTCAGTGACGACATCCAGCAGGAGACATTGCATTTTTCGCAGATTGCACCGACAACAGGATTTTATACTGCAGGAGAATATTTCCGCTCCGGTCCTGAAATAGAATTGTTTAATTCTTCAATTGTCACCGTCGGAATAAGAGAAGGCGAAAACCGGCAGGAAAACACACAGGATGAAAGCAACTGTGGAGCGGCTCCTGTTCCGCTTCATCAGCATATAAAAGCCGTCAGCTATTTCATCCGCTTTATCGAAACTGTCATGGGAGAACTTGAAGAGGCAAACAGGCAGCTTTTAAAACTTGCAACGGTGGACAAACTGACAGGACTTTATAATAGAAGAAAACTCGATGAAATATTTTCCTATGAAATAGCACGTGCAGAACGGCACGGCTCCTCATTTTCAATCATATTGACAGATATTGATTTTTTCAAAAAGATTAACGATAAACACGGCCACCTTACAGGAGACAAAATTCTCATTGAATTCTCCGAATGGCTCCGGTATACATTCATACGAAAGACCGATATCGTCGGACGGTGGGGTGGCGAAGAATTCTTATGCATTATACCTGATAATCAGATTGAACTGGCTAAGGAACTAGCGGAAGAATTCATTCACACTATTTCCGAGGCACCTTTCTCGGGCGGACTGCATATTACCTGCAGCGCCGGTGCAACGGCTTACTGTAAAGGAGATTCGATTCATACTATCATGTCGCGCGTCGATGAAGCTCTTTATAAAGCGAAGGAAGAGGGGCGCAATGCTGTCTCTACTTGTTAATTATACTGACAAAAACTATTAAGGCGACAAATGTTTTACATCATAAGAAGCATACAAAATTCAGGAAGTCCCCAATATAGCTAAATTAATCGCTTGCTATTGACATTTTCTTATTGTACTGCTATTTTGGCGGAAGATAGAGGACAACCTTGATAGAAAATGATACTTGCGGAGCATTAATCCGTCAAATCCATAATGCATTGGAAAAACGGTGTAATAATCAACTGCACAAAAAAGATATAACACTTTCTCAAATATCCACTTTGATTGAATTAATAAACTCACCTGCAGGAAAACTTACTTTTAAGGAATTGGAAAAACGTTTGTTACTTGCACAGTCTACTACTGCAGGTCTTATTTCCAGATTAGAACAAAAGCAACTTGTCTTAGTATCAAGCGATACTGAAGATAAAAGAATAAAATATGTTGAACTTACTAAACTCGGGAAGAAATATTATGATGAAGCCAAACAGGAAATGGATCAAACAGAAAAAGAACTTTTAGGAAATCTCACATATAGTGAAAAAAAGATATTTTTGTCCTTATTGCAAAAAGTAAATGAAAAAGTGAGCAACTTATAATATTTGTCTGAAATCAGTGAAAAAAGTATGATAAAATAATCGCAAGATATTAATCGTGTACGATTATAATAAAGGAGCAAAAATGGCCACCAAAAACTCTATGGACATCTTCAGTAAAGCATCGGTTCCGCAGGCGGTGTTTAATAACGCATTACCAGCAATGGCTGCAATGCTAATGGTATTAGTTTATAATCTGGCAGATACTTTTTTTATCGGACAAACACATGACGCATTACAGGTTGCGGCGGTTTCACTTGCAGCTCCCGTATTTTTGATGTTTATGGCAGTTGGTACGGCTTTTGGTATTGGCGGTACTTCAGTTATTTCAAGGGCATTAGGAGAAGGAAAGAAAGAGTATGCAAAAAAAGTCTGCTCTTTCTGTATGTGGGGATGTGTCATTGTCGGCGTAATCATGGTTGCAGTGTTTCTGATTTTTATGAACCCCATTCTTACATTAATTGGCGCAAGCTCCGATACATTTGGACTGGCAAAAACCTATTTATGTATTGTTGTTTGCGGCGGACCTTTCGTGTTAATTTCAAATTGTTACTCAAATGTTATACGTACTGAAGGAGAATCCGGTAAGGCTATGATGGGGCAGCTCCTCGGAAATTTGCTGAATGTCATTTTAGATCCTGTCATGATTTTAGGCTTCGGTTGGAACATTGCAGGTGCAGCTATCGCAACCTTAATTGGAAATGTTTTCAGTGCGGGATATTATATCTGGTACTTTCTACGCGGAAACTCCAGCCTTAGTATCAGTATAAAAGATTTTACTGTAAGGGACAAAGTTTGCAGCAGCGTACTGGTAATTGGCATTCCATCCGCATTAGGTTCTATGTTAATGAGCGTTTCACAAATCATTATTAACAGTCAAATGGCGGAATACGGAGATATGGCGATTGCCGGAATGGGTGTTGCTATGAAGGTTATAACTATTACAGGCATGGTCTGTATGGGTCTGGGACAGGGAATACAGCCATTGCTCGGATATTGCGTTGGTGCCAGGCTATGGAAACGTTTTAAGAAAATTTTTATTTTTTCCATTCTATTCGCTTTAATTCTGGGCGTTGTATTAACGGTTGTCTGCTATCTTTTTACAAATCAAATAGTAGGTGCATTTTTGACTGACGCTACCGCTTTTGGTTATGCTGTTCAATTTGCAAGAATTTTGCTTTCAACAAGTTCGCTGTTTGGTGTATTCTATGTCCTTACCAATACATTGCAGGCAATGGGTGCAGCCACCCCTTCACTTATTATCAACTTAAGCAGACAGGGAATTATTTTTATTCCTGCCCTGTTTATCCTGAAATCGGTTATTGGGTTGACGGGACTAATATGGGCACAACCTGTAGCTGACATACTTTCGCTGCTTCTTGCTGGCGTTTTGTATATATATACATTCAAAAATTTAAGCAAGCAGAGAATTAATGAGTTTGGAAAAACAGCCTGAATCATCATTCATCGACAACAATGAGCGAATTAACATGAGCTGCATAACCGTCTTTTGAAGTACTGTATGAATTAGGCAGTTCGTTCCAGATTCCGTCCTTCCAGTAGCCCGCTGCATATACATCGGAAGCGTTAAGAGCAACACCTCCGGCAAAAACACCTCTGTCAGACGCAACTATCGACGTAGCATATGCACTTTTTGAAGTATCGTAAGAATTGGATAACTCTGTCCATGTTCCGTTTTTCCAGTAGCCTGCAACACATATGTTTGAACTATTAATAGCATATCCGGCGGCATATATATCGTTTTCCAATATAGCCAGCGAAGTGACATATGCACTTTTTGAAGCATCATAAGAATTGGATAACTCTGTCCATGTTCCGTTTTTCCAGCAGCCTGCGATGCATACGCCGGAACTGTCGGATGCTCCCCCTGCCGCATAGACATCGTAGCCCGATACGGTAAATGCTGTAACATACGCGTTGCAGGATGTATCATACATATTGGACAATTCCTTCCATATTCCGTTTTTCCAGTAACCTGCTTTGCATACTCCGTTGCTGTCATCAGCGTATCCGGCAATAAAGATATCATCACCGGATACTACGACTGATGTAACATATGCGCTTCCGGCGGCTTCATATGCATTTTCCAGTTCGTTCCAATTCCCATTTTTCCAGTATCCTGCGTTGCACACTCCGGTACTGTCCGAAGCCCCTCCAGCCGCATATATATCGTTTCCCGATACGGTAAATGCTGTAACATACGCGTTACAGGAAGCGCCATAAGAATTAATAAGCCCCGTCCATGTACCGTTTTTCCAATAACCGGCGACAGATACTCCCATACCATCGTCTGCATATCCTGCGGCAAACATATCACTGCCGGAAATAACAATGGAGCGTACATATCCGTCGTAAAAACTATTCAAATTCGCAAGCGCATTCCATGTTCCGTTTTTCCAATAGCCGGGTATCCATACGTCGGAACTATCTGCGGCATAACCGGCTGCATAAACTTTTTCCGCCGTATCGGATGCTACATCAGAAACGGAAGGATTTGAACACGACAAAACCGTAAATCCGGAGAAAATGAGAATAATACACAAAATACAATGCAATCTGGTCGACAACATTTATCATTATTTTACCTCATAAATAATGATTTATCCTTAAATAGCAAAGGATAATCTGCCGTACCATATGTCATATATCGGAAATCACTTCACCTTCCGCAGTTTCAAATCGAGTGCCGTTTTCGCTTTTTCCGTGAGAGAAACAAACGGCATTTCGGACAACTGCACGAGCGGTGAATTCCGCAGAGGAACAGGAATTGCATCAGGATTGATTCCTGCCTGCCGGAGCAGAGCGAGACACTTTCTGCTGTCCATAAGATCGTTCACAGGACTTTCAATACTGTACAATTTTATGATGGAAATATCCGGCATATATGCATACTCATGATGTCCTGCATGCAGCATGATGCACGCATTCTCTTTTTTGCCGGGCAGCACAAGCTGCGCTTCCGCATCGAACGGAATATCGACCGACAAATCGAATTTTCCGTCTTTGTGCAGTTTCCAGTGAATTTCATACCGCCCTGCAGCGGAATCATATACCATATCTGTTTTTGTTATCCGGTAGTCGGGCAGAGGTTTTATGACGGCCTTTTTAAATCCGGGGGCACTTTCCACCGGGTTCAGTCCGGCGACAGCCCGGTATATCCATTCGACAATGGAACCGTACGCATAATGGTTGAGCGAGTTCATATCCGTTCCGGAAATCTTTCCGTCGGGAAGCACTGAATTCCAGCGCTCCCATACTGTCGTCGCACCCATTTTCACTTCGTAAAGCCAGCCCGGATACTTGTCGTTGAGCAGCAGTCTGTACGCCAGATTAGTATATCCGCAGGAGGAAAGGACGCTGCAGAGAAAGGGCGTACCGGTAAACCCTGTCTTCAGATATCCGTTGTTGAGCTGTATCTTTTCCGCCAGCTGATCGGCTGCACGCTGAAGCGACTTTTCATCAGGGGCTAATTTGAACTGCAGGCAGAGGACGTACGCACACTGGGTTGTTACGGCAAGCCTTCCTGTCGAAGTAAAATACTCGCTGCGGATTGCCGACAGTATTTCATCTTTCAGTTTTGTATATTTTTCCGCGTCGCTGTCCCGTCCGATAATGCGGGCACATTCCGCAGTAATACCCGCCGAATAATAATAATAAGCAGAGGCGATGAACGCATCTTCCGTTCCGCCTTTTACACCGGTTCCCGTTTCCGAATCGAGCGCGAGCCAGTCTCCAAACTGGAAGCCAGTGCGCCACAGTCTCGTACCGCCGTCCGCATCGTCTATACGCTTTACAAAGTCGACCCAGGAACGCATGCTCTCAAACTGTTCTTCAAGTATCGTTTTATCACCTGAGAACAGATACATGTTCCAGGGCATTATCGTCGCTGCATCTCCCCAGACAGCCGCTCCTCCTCCAAGTCCGAAGGAAGGAACGACGAACGGAACATCTCCATTACGGTGCTGCTGTTCCGACCACATATCACCAAGAAACTTGCGGTAAAAACTGAAGCAGTCGGTTTGAAAAAGCGCAGTCCCGGTAAAGACCTGCGTGTCTGCAGTCCAGCCCATACGTTCGTCGCGCTGCGGGCAGTCGGTCGGAATGTCGACGAAATTGCTCCGCTGGCCCCACTCCGCATTCGTTATAAGCCTGTTCACCAGTCTGTCGGAAGTCTTTATGCTGCCCTTTCTCTGAAATGCGCTGTGAATCGTGCATGCCTCAAACTTCATGAGTATGTCTTTGTTTGTAATACCTTCAACTTTTACATAACGGAATCCGTAATAGGTAAAGTGCGGCTGAACCGTATGCTCCCTGCCGTCAGAAATATATACATATTCGGCTTTTGCGGTGCGGAGATTCTCCCGGTAAAAATTTCCTTCCTGCAGAATTTCTCCGTACTGCAGACGGACTGTCTTTCCCCGCGGAATTTTTACAGTAAAACGGACAAAGCCTGCCATATTCTGGCCGAAATCGAGCACCCATTCATGCGCCGGCGTACGAATCAGCGCAGCGGGTTTTCTGGTACATTCTATTTCAACAGGAGGCGTTGTCTGCGGAATGAGTGCATCGAAATCTTTTGTGATGCAGACGGCCTTTTTATATACGGGCGCTTCCTGTACGGCCGGTTCAAATTTTTCTCCATCATAAATCGAGGCGAATGTTATTTCACTTTTCCGCACGCGCCACGAATCGTCAGTCGAGAGTATGGTTTCACTTCCTCCGCCGGTCTTCATATGCAGTTCTGCAAGGAGTTCATACCTGCTGCCGTATATTTCCGACTTTCCCTCATACCCGAACCTGCCCTTGTACCAGCCGTCTGCAAGATAAAATTCGAGTATATGTTTCCCGCTGCGTTTAAAAAAACGGCTTACATCATATGTCTGGTACTGAATCCTGTCGGCATAATTTGTACAACCGGGAGACAGGAATACGTCGGCGGCCTTTTTTCCGTCAAGGTATACATCGTATAAACCAAGTCCTGTTGCATACAGCCGTGCGCTCTCCGCCTGTTCTGCAGAAAATTCTTTCGTAAACACAGGCAGAACGTGTTTTGGGAAAGGAGACCCAATCCATCTGGCGCTCCATTTTTCGGAGAGTTTTGCCGTCTCAAAATATGTTACGCAGCCCGTTCCCTGTGCGCCGGTATCCGGCCACACTTCAACGCACACGTAATATCTTGTACGGGGAAGGAGTTTCAGCGGAAGTTTCGTCCCAAGAGAACTAACGGCTCTGCTTTTCCCTGTATCAAAAACAGGCTGCTGCATATCAGGAAAGAGTGAGACGCTGATACGCGCAGCTGCCTGTTTTATGCCCTCTGCGTTGCGTACTTTATAGGATACGACAACATCATTCAGTTCCAGTCCGACGGGACAACTGTTATGATTTATTTTTACATCATATATTTCCATACTTATTCTCCATTTTACAGATTTTTTCCGTTCCGGCTGATAACATTGCCATACCACCACCCGGAATCTTTGACAGTACGTTTCTGTGTTCTGTAATCGACGTATACAAGCCCGAACCGGTAATCATATCCGGAGCTCCATTCAAAATTGTCCATAATCGACCAGACGTGATATCCGATAACGGGAATTCCCTCGTCCACGGCTTTTTCCAGCCCGCGCAGATACCTGTGCAGGAAGTCAATGCGGTGCGTGTCATGCACACCGCCGTCAAGACTTGCAAAGTCGTTGTCTGCCATCCCGTTTTCGGTAATAATAAGCGGCAGGTGATACCTCTCGTACAGGAACTTTGACGACCAGTACAGTGTGTCGGGAATAACATGCCAGCCGTTTGCGGTCAGGGGGCAACCCTGAAAACCGTTTTCGTCATAGCCGCTGCTCTCAGAAACCTGACCTGATGTCGGCTGATAACAATTGTATCCGTAAAAATCAAGCGGCTGGCAGATAACTGCTTTTTCTTCCGGCGTAATGCGGGGAAGAAGGCTGCCGAACCGGGTGTACGCTTCTTCAGGATAATCGCCCAGTATAATAGGATCAGCCCACCATGAGTTGCTCATGGTAAATACTTTTGGAACTGCAAATGATTTCCGCCGGGCTTCTTCGACTGCTTCCGGTGAATTGTCCGCCGGTCTGTATACGTCTCCGGTGGGAGCCATGCCGACCTTCGGAGGAAGCTTCGCATTTTTCCTGATTTCCTGAACTGCCCGTCCGTGCGCAAGCAGTATGTTGCGGCTCATTTTAATAAGTTCTTCATCAGTCAGTTTAACTCCGGGAGCGAGGATGCCAAGCTGATATCCCAGTCCGACGAAAATCTGGTATTCATTGAACGTAAGCCAGTACTGCACGCGGTCAGAAAGCGCATCTGTAACGACTTTCGCATATTGCGCAAACCATTCAGGACTTTCCGGATTGCTCCATCCGCCTTTTTTATATAAAGCGGATGGATAGTCCCAGTGAAATAATGTTATCACCGGTTCAATACCTGCCTTCTTCAATTCATCGACAAGCTCCGAATAAAACGCAAGGCCTTTCTCATTAATGCTGCCTGTTCCATCGGGGAATATACGTGTCCAGCTGATTGAAAAGCGGTAACTTTTCAACCCTATCTGTTTCATAAGTGCAATATCTTCCTTAAACCGGTGATAATGGTCGCAGGCACTGTCACCCGTTTCGTCATGGCGTACATTCCCCTGTACATGTGAAAAATCATCCCAGATGTTCAACCCTTTCCCGTCTTCATTCCATGCACCTTCAACCTGATAGCTTGCTGATGAAGCACCCCACAAAAATTTATCCGAAAAAGCCACAGTATAGTCCTCCGTATTGCTGTATTGATTTATATTTTACACCTTATTTTCAATGATGCAACTTTTATTTATCCTTTTACGCCCCCTATAACAATTCCTTTAACAAAATTCTTCTGGAAGAACGGATACAGAACAAGAACAGGAAGTATGCCTATTACCGCAATCGCCATGCGTATACCGATGCTCGGCAGCGTTGCGGCAGAAAGATTTGACACAAGAGACGAACCGCTGCTTAGAAATTGTATGTCTGAAAGCATTCTGTTCAGAATATTCTGGATGCTGAACAGGGACGGATCTGTAAGATAATACAGGCCGTTCAGCCAGTCGTTCCAGTAATTAAGGCCGACCATAAGCATAAGCGTCGTGATCATAGGCTTAGACAGCGGTATGACGATAGACCACAAAATCCGGTATTCTCCTGCACCGTCTATACGGGCTGCCTCTATAAGCGAATCTGCTATATTCGACGAAAAAAACGACCGCATCATAATGACGAAAAAAGCATTCATCAGCAGGTTGGGCACGATAAGCGCAAACAGTGTATTTTTAATATGAAATATACCCGTATACATAAGATACGTCGGAACAAGCCCGCCGTTGAACAGCATGGTAAAAAAAACGATAAACGAAAACAACGGCCTGAATATCATCTCTTTTCTGGAAAGCGGATATGCAAGAAGCAGCGTTATGGAAATTGAACACAAAGTACCGGCAACGGTCGCAAGGACTGTTATTCCGTATCCGCGGAGTATTGCCTGCCCGTGACTGATAAGGTACTTATATGATTCCGCACTGAACTCCTTCGGGAAAAAATTGTACCCGTTCACCATAAGAGCTTTTTCGCTTGTTAATGATGAAGCAACAAGCAGTACAAACGGCATGACACAGATAAACGTCAGCAGTATCATAATCATGTTCAGCATAATCTGCTGTACTTTATTATTTTCAACCATAGTGTCCACTCCTAAAACAATGCGCTGTCTTTATCTATTGTGCGTACAAGTTTATTGACAGTAAGAATCAGAACAAATCCCAGTACTGCCTGATAAAATCCGGCCGCAGAAGCACGTCCTATATCATTAAGCTGCGTAAGGCCCCGGTACACATATGTATCGATTGTATTCGTCGCGTCCATGAGCATCCCTGAATTGAGCGGTACCTGATAGAACAGTCCGAAATCGGAATAGAATACGCGGCCAAGCTGTAATAAAACGAGTATGATTATCGTAGGCCGCAGTTCCGGAAGCGTTATGAAACCTATCTGTTTCCATTTTGACGCACCGTCTATTGATGCAGCTTCGTACAGCGCAGTATCGATTCCTATGACGGTGGCATAATAAATAATGCTTGAATACCCGAAGTTCTTCCATAAGTTTACTGCCGTAAGTATATACGGCCAGCGCTTTGGTTCAGTGTACCAGCTTACTTTCTTCATATTGAATACATGAACAAGCAGATTGTTCAAAAAGCCGTTATCCTGACTTAAAAAGCCGTACACAATATAACTGACCACGACCATTGAAATCAGGTACGGAATGAGAATAAATGTCTGATACGCTTTCTTCATCAACCGGCTTGTCAGTTCATTTAATATAATCGCTACAGCGACAGCCAGCACTGTTCCCAGAACGATAAAGGCAATGTTATAGCAAAGCGTGTTCCTTGTTATTACAAACGCATCTCTTGTAGTAAAAAGGAACCGGAAATTCTTAAAACCGCACCACGGGCTTTCCCATATTCCTTTTGCATAGTTGAACTTTTTAAATGCAACGATAATTCCGGCCATAGGTATATAATTATTAATCAATAAATATGCAAGACCGGGAATCATCATCGAGAACAGCTGCATTGTCGTTTTTATCCGCGTATGGTTAATTTTCTTCTGAAGCATGAGTTCTCCATTAAAGCCGGATATGAAAATCCGGCCTCAGCAGTTTATTATTTATTTTTTAAGAACTTATCGAGTTCCTGCTGTTTCAATGCAATGACCGCATCAATACCGGCAGATTTTAATTCAGCATCAGCCTGAGGGATGAATTTATCGGGATTAATTGAACCGCACAGAAGGGCTTTATAATATTTATTCATGACGTTTACGCAGGCGGTATACTGGTCTGTAATCGATGTCGAATCGAATAAAAAGCCTGCGGCTTTTGATACCGTTGCGCTTTTATTAAAAGCAACGAGTTCCCTGAAAAAATCAGGTGAACCGAGCGTATCAATCGGCGGTGTAAGAGCTGCATACGGATAAGACCAGTACTGAGCCGCCCCGCCGTATGTACTTGTCGTGGCATTAATGCCCGCGGGGTACGAAATAGAGCCGTCGCCGTTTTTTACGTAATGAACATTTTCAATACCGTCGATGAGCAGCGTCGCCAGGTCGGCATCGGTGTATAATGCCTGAAGCAGTGTCCAGCTTTCTTCGGGATGAAGCGAATTAACATTAATACCGTAGCTCAACGCCGAGTAACTGTTGCTTACCGTCCACGGTGCAATAATTTCTGCCGTCACTGTTCCGGGAACCGGTTTGGCGTTGGAATCATTGTTAAAAAAGCTGAATGCCTTTCCGTTTACGACGAGAGATTCTCCCGATTCACGGTTGCTCAGGGCATCAGCCATAATATATCCGGCTTCATACCATTTGCAGGTCATCCCGGTGAACTGTTTAAAATCAGCTGTATCAAATACATTCTGCACTTTAGTTGTCTGTCCTTTCTCCGGAAGGACACCTATCCATGATTCATCTCCCAGTCCGTCCCACATCCATCCGTTTACAAACGTATCGCCCGTCTGCGGAACCATGGCATATATTTCAGGATGAGCTTTATGGACTTTTGCCAGCACCGGTGTTATATCATCGAGCGTTTTTATCGATGAAACGTCTATCTTAAGTTCGTCGACAATTTTCTTCGACATATGCAGACAGAATTTATTTGCAAAATTGCGGAGGTTCGTAATCGAATAAAGCTTCCCGTTAACTTTTGTTCCCTGGAGTTCTACCGGAGACCATATCGATTTGAATGTATCACCTGACTTCGCATAATAATCATCAAGTTCAAGCAGCTGCCCGTTTGCAACAAACGTGGAAAGCGGTGTTCCGAACAGCGGTAGAATGTCGCAGTCGGTTCCAAGCAGCAGCAAATTAGTCTGCTGCTGCCAGGAGCCGAAGTCAATATAGGTCAGTTTTACATCAATGTTGTAGCGTTTTTCAAGAATTTTGTTCATTTCATCCTGCACTTTCTGCGCGTCGGAAAAATCATATGCTTTCAGAAGTACAAGATTAATGTGCACCGGTTCCTTTGAAGATTTTTTTGCAGCTGTTGAATTTGACCTGCTGCACGATACCAGCATCAGCCCCAGAAGACATGCACAGACCGTAACAGCCGTGTAACTCCGTTTTCTTTTCATAGTTTCCTCCTGTATATCATCAGGGGACCTCAAAAAACCGATGTTTTTCAGGTCTCCATTACATATAAAAGTGTAAGTCGCTCAGAATGGAGTCCGCTATAACAAATGTGACCTGTTTATATTCTTTTTGTTACATTCCTGTATTCCTGCGGTGTCATGTGTTCTTTCTGCCTGAATATTTTGGAAAAATATGAAAAATTATCATAACCGGTTTTTGAGGCTATAACGCTGATTGAAAAATTTGTTACGGCAAGCATTTCTTTTGCATATTCTATTTTTCGGTTGGTGACATAGTCTTTAAACGTAAATCCCGTTTCTTCTTTAAACAATCGTGAAAAATATTCTTCATTCAAATACACCGTCTGAGCAACTTCTGTCCGGCTGATGTTTCTGCTTATATTTTCTTCGATATATTTTTCTGCCTGCTCTACACGGCTCCGGCTGTTTTCCCCTGAAGCAGACTTGAGTATATTCAGCAGTACATCAACCGCATGCATGAAGCTGCTGTATGTTTTGTATGAACTATCAAGATCATTTTTTGTATACGTTTCCAGCAGATAATAGGAAATATCCCGCCCGCTTTTCTGCAGAACTTCGTTTACTGCAGTTATGAAAAGGTAATCAAGTATCTGCATCAGGGATAATGTAATTTTACCTTCAGAATCGGCTTTCCTGATAAAAAGCCGTATTTCCTCTTTTATGACTAATCCGTTTCCATTTTCAAGGATACCTGCCCAGCGTTCCGGATGCAATGAATACAGGTAATCCCTTGAAACATCAGGTACTGGCTGCAGTTTCATAATTCCTGTTTTCTGCATGACGTTATTCTCGTGCATACTGTGCAGCTGCCGTATCTGTCCGGAAAAATCAGCATTGCAGACTGTTCCCGTATATACGGCAGTTTTGATATGAAGCTCCGCATCCAGAGCGGAAAAAACGGATACCATTTCTCCGTACAGTTCCTGCTGCTGCAAAACCTGTAGCGGACCGTAAAAAAGGACAATATAGTCGCAGTATGTTATTTCCATAGCAATGACGGAAATATTCTTTTCCGGCGCAAAAACCGATTTCACGATTTTTTCAATTTCCTGACGGATGCTGTGAGTACACTCAGCAACAAAAGCAATCTCTACAGGGAAAAAAACGCCGTCTTCATATTTCTTATCAAATAAACCTGCAAGTCTGTTATCTGTATTTTTTCCGCCGGAATTCTGCAGCAGGCGCACTCCTGCAGTGTTTATTAATTCCTGCCGGTCTCCGGAAAATTCCCTGCCGGTATCTTTTTCCTTTATTTTAATAATTACGTTTTTAACCGTTTGAGCAATCTCTTCATACCGGCACGGCTGAAGGATGTATTCAAAACTGCCAAGCCTGAGCGCCTCCTGTGCGTATGAAAAATCAGCATGAGAGGTGAGAAAGACGCATTGTGTTTCGGGACTTATCTCCCGCACATATCTTAATAACGACAGTCCGTTTTCTTCGGGCATTTCGATATCCGAAAGCATAATGTCGATGCGCCTGCTGTTGAAAACTGTACGGGCCTCTTTTGCGCTGTATGCAGTAAATACTTCATCTACTCCCAGTTCCTTCCATGCAAGATTGTTATATATACTGTCAGCAACAGCCTTCTGGTCATCAATAACAATTACATTCATATCATTCACCTGCCGTCTCACAGGGGATAATCAGCTCACTGTACGCTCCGCCAAGATTCGTAAAATTGAATTCTGCTTTATTGCCGTAAAAAATCCCGCATCTCTTTTTTACATTCTGTATGCCTATGCCGTTGTGTCCCGTATCCGCTTTTTTTCCGGTATCATCGCTGTTTACCGTTTCTAACACTTCCTCAGGATACCCGTTGCCGTTATCCCGTATAATTATATCGACAAGCATATTCTCTTCACTCTGCAGCAATACAGCCTTTATCTGAATCTTCAGACAGTCGTCCGTTTCCGATAACACTGCGTGCTTATATGAATTCTCCACGAACGTCTGAATCGTCATAATAGGAATAAGGCAGTGTTCTATTTCCGAATCAACATGAATGCTGCACCAGACTTTTCTCACGGAGATAATCGACTGCATATTCAGGAACGTACGGACCATGCTGATTTCTTCCTTCAGTTCAACTTTTTCCGTATCAGAACGGAGCAGATACCTCACATATTCTGAAACTGCAAGAATATACTGCTGCATTTCCTCTTTATCGTTTTCCATCGTCATTGCATTCAGAGACTTCAGGCAGTTTAAGAAAAAGTGAGGCTTCAACTGCATCTGCAGATACTGCAGTTGTGCACGCTGTTTGTTAATTTCATCCTCATACGATTTGATTTTAAGCTGCTGGATCTCCAGAACAAGTGCATTAAAAGCTGTCTCGACGTCATAAAATTCCTGATACTCTTCAAACCCGTCAAGAAGATTCAGCCTGCCGGATTTGCGGATTGTCGTGATGGAAGCAGTAAGGCCGGAGAGAGGCTCCATTATGTCATGTTCCAGCATACGGGAACTCTTTATTACAAAAAGGAAACCTGCACAGGTAATGGCAATAAGCAGCAGTATTCCGAAAGGAAGTTCCGTAAAGAGATAACAGGGGAGCACGCTGCACACGGTAAGATTTGCAGGCTCAATCGTTTTGTAATAGACAGAATAAGTCCTGTACGTATATCCGGCAGTGCCGCTTTTTTCAGGAGACACATTCCGGGTCAGATGTATTTTTTCAGCAAGCTCTCTGTTGTTCAATGCAGTTTGTCTGTACAAAAGTATGGATTTTCCTCCATCAGATTCCTCAAACGGTATTTTTGCAATTACGGCAACCAGCGCTTTTTTAGTGCGGTAAAACCGTACAAAATAATATTTATCCGCAGTTAAAATAAACGAACTTCCGTCATCGAATATCTGCGTCATGTTTTTTTTCAAATTGCCCAATATGTCGTTTACGTCTCTGCTGCTGATATCTGCCTGGAAAACATAGTCATTCCGCACGCCGGATTTGTACATGCACACAATGCCGGCCAGGTTGTCGTACAGCCTGATATATGATTTCATCTGGTTATCGAGATCGTACATTGCATTAAATACTGTTTCAGGATCTTCTGTAACAGACAGAGTTACGAATGTCTGATTCTGAATAAAATACCGTGTAAGTATCTGTGCTGCATTTCCGATGGATAAATCAATCTTTGTATAATATGAAAGAAAATGTGCCTGACGGATTTCCCTCTTTCTTTCAGTATATTTCAGGAAAACGTAATAATCCAGGATTACGAGCAGAGCCATCACAGTAATATACATAGCAAGCGTTATCTGTCTGAGCCGTTTCTGTACGCTTTTTCTATGGGTTTTGTACATACAGGACGATTATACCATACATTCCCGTATTACAAAAATTTTAAAGCACGGATACCGTCCCGCGTGTCAGCAAAAGCGAATGCTGCATCCTGAATTCCGTCGGAGTGCATCCCTTGTACTTCGAAAATATTTCCGTATAATAACTCGGACTGTTAAAGCCGCACGAATAGGAAATGTCCGTTATATTCCGTGTCGTGTCGAGAAGCAGATTCATGCTCACCTCGAGGCGGTAGGAATTGAGAAAATCATTGGGAGTTTTATTAAAATACCGTCTGAATATGCGGCAGCAGCTGCTCCTGCATACGGAACCTGCCGCGGCAATGTCATCAAGCGTTATACGGGACATATAATTTGTATAAATAAAACGCACCATCTGTTTCTGTACTGCAATATCCCTGTCAATTTTTTTTCCCTGCAGTTCGGAATACGGCTTAAGCAGCTTGAACCACTCGGTCCAGAAAATCTGAAGTTCGCTCAGTATTGCAAGTTCAAATCCCGTTGCCTGAATCTCATTCAGCCTGATGACACTGTCAAAAATTGTTATGATTTTTTTCTGCGGTTCTTCCGCAGCAGAAAGATAATAATACGGTATGGAAATGTTTTCGATAACCGGTTCTATATACTTGTGCTGCAGTTCCTGATTGGCAGCAAGCAATTGGGGTTTGAAAACGACACAATAAAATTCATTGTCGGTCCCGTCGTCGGAATAGCCGTAATGCATCTGCCGGGAATTAACAAGCAGCCCGTCGTGCTCATGAATCATAATTTTTTTACCGTTCACGTTATACGCCATATGACCTTTCCGCATGCCTATGTATTCGATATCGTCATGCCAGTGGCAGAGGCCGGAAAGGTGTAAATACGAAAATATCCTTTCTTTACAAATGTACAGGGGAATTGCAGGATTGTTGTAATGAAGGATTTCTGATGAATCCTTCATAAGGTCCAGGTTTATCATAATGTCTCCCGTAATATACTAGTATAATAGCATAAACAGGAGCACCGGAAACTATGATTTTTGTCTTTAAAGTTTATACCTTCAGTGAAATATGCCGCTGCCAGAGTGCGAGCAGCGGGAAACCTATTTCAAGAGGAAGAAACAGCATATACAGGAGCGGCGGTCTGCCGCATGTTACAATTGATACTATACGTCCTATTCCTCCCATGAAAAACAATACGGACAATCCCCACATGACATTCGTTTTTTTCGTAACATTGATAATCATCCATATCAGTATAAAACCGATTCCGAACCACAGACCGTTGTAAAATCTGAAATTACTGTCGAGCAGGAGCAGTCCCTGAGTAAAGGCAGGATTATCGGGAAGTCCGTAATAATAATTAACAGCCCCGTACCGGTACCCGAGCCAGCCCGAAAAAAAACAGAGAACGCAGATTGCGCCCAAAACAATTCTAAAAGACAGTTTACTCATTTTACACCTCCATTGGTAATCATCATATCAGCAGCTGATAGCCCTGCTTCGGGATGACGTGCACGGGCTGCAAGGCAGGAACCGGATACAGCCTCCCGGGGACACCAGGTAAAACACGCGCCGCACTGGTCGCAGGAATGAAGCCACACAGGGCGGCCGTTTTTTAAAACGATATTACCCGCTGCGCAGACACGCATACATGTTCCGCAGCCATTACACTGGCCGCTCACCCGGAACTTACGGTCTTCCCCGCCGATAAATAAACGTGACACCGGATTAATCAGCCCCGTAAGCAGAATTCTGTCGGATACACTTCCCCTCTCCCATTCAACGGCAGCCGATGACTCTACAGCTGCCGCAATTTCAGTAATATGCGGAGGAAACAGCGATTCATCTGCGGCTGCATGCGCTTTCCGCTCAATCGTAAATCCTGCATTCAGCTGCATACCGCGGCGGTGCAGGATTTTTTCAAACTGTGTCAGCGTTGCACACGGCATGCCCATGTTCAGCGCAACGGCAAATACATACCGTGGTACATTCTCCGCCGGATAAGCGGACAGATACTGCCTGACGGAAACGGGCACCCCGAAGTTGATGACGGGAAAAACAAAACCAACCGTATCTGCCTGTTCGGGAATACTGCGCCCGGAAAAGTGTTTACCAGTCATCGCAGCAGGCCTGTCAGCTTTAAGCAGCCGGGCTAATTCCCGTGCCGTATGAAGCGATCCGCCCCTTCCTGAAAAGTAGTAGATTTTAGTCATTAAACCTCCTATAATTATATCAGAGTATACTAAATACACTAAGGTATACTAAGTATACTTCGGTATACATAAAAAAAGCACTAATGTCAACATCCGGAGACCAATTTGGATACATCAGAACGACGGGATATGGAACGAAAGGCACGCGAAAAAAGCATTATTGATACGGCGGAGCGGCTTTTTCTTGAAAAAGGATTTGAAGTTTCCTCCATGGAAGAAATTGCGCGCGCAGCAGGTTTTACAAAGCGGACCGTTTATCAATATTTTTCAAGTAAAGAGGAACTGCTGTTCGCCGTAGCTGTACGGCAGCTTTCCAAAACTGATTTTGCGCCGCTCCCCGACAAACAAAACAGGACAACAACAGCGCTGGAATGGCTGAGAAAATCATGTGAGGATTTTTTCCTGACCTGCCGTGAAAGTCCTGTTGAAACGACGTTTGTCAGCAGAGCCTTTTCTATTATGGATTCGGCAGCGGAAGGAACATGGAAATCCGTATTCGAAAGCAGAACTATGGAATATTACCGGACTATCATGGTATCCATGCAGGAAGGAATTGCAGAAGGTTCTATGCGTGCCGATCTTGATCCGGTAAAAGCGGCATTTGCCTTTCTCTGCGTGCTCACCGATTTTGTTAAATATCTATCTGCGGACACCGGCAAAAAAAGCGTCTATCGTCCGATGCCGGCAGCTGAACTCTTTCAGTATTCGCTGGACATGCTCCTGCAGTCGACAGCATCATAACGTAATCAGGCAGATGTGTATCCGGTTGTTTTCAATATACGATTGTTATAGATTTTGCGACTAAACTGGTAGCGCCCTGAAATCAGACAGTACTATAGTAATATGAGAATGTACCGTTCACGCGGAATTACAGGGGGAGCAATGAAAGAAAAAGATGAAAACGGCACGCAGCCATCTGTTGTCACAGAGAAAGTCGAAAAACTTTTAAAATGCATGAGCCTGGACGAAAAGGCAGGCCAGCTTGCCCAGATCAGCGGAGCTCCATGGATGACAGGAAGCGGCAGCCCGGAAAACTATATCAGGGAAGGACGGGCTGGTTCGGTACTCTGGCTGAACGATATAAAACGAATCAATGAATTACAGCGTATTGCAGTGGAAGAAAGTCCTTCCGGCATTCCGCTCCTCTTTGCACTCGACGTAATCCACGGATATAACACGATTTTTCCCGTTCCGCTCGCTATGGCTTCATCATGGGATCCATCTGTTGCGGAACAGTCACAGGCAGCGGCGGCGGCAGAGGCTCGTGCTGCAGGCCTCCTCTGGACATTTGCACCCATGCTCGACATTGCGCGCGATGCCCGCTGGGGACGCATTGTAGAGGGAGCGGGCGAAGACCCGTTTCTGGGAACAGCGATGGCTGCCGCCCAGGTCAGAGGATTCCAGGGAACGGATATCTCCGGTTCTGAACAAATCATCGCATGTGCAAAACACTTTGCGGGATACGGAGCAGCAGACGGAGGACGTGATTACGACCCGGTGTATCTCCCTGAAACACAGCTGCGCAATGTCTATTTTCCGCCGTTCCTTGCAGCGCTCAAAGCCGGCGTCGGTACATTCATGAGCGCGTATATGGATTTGAACAACGTTCCCGCCTGTGCCAACCGCAGGCTGCTGCACGACATACTGCGTGGAGAATGGAATTTCACCGGCTTTGTCGTAAGCGATGCCTTTTCCGTTAAAAACCTTATTACGCAGGGGCATGCCCGCGATAAAAAAGATGCCGCACTGCGTTCGTTCAAAGCCGGTCTGAATGTAGATATGGCATCAGGCTCCTATCTTGAGCATATCCCGAATCTGGTGCGGAGCGGAGAAATTTCAGAAGAGGAACTTGACGAAATGGTCCGCCCCGTTCTGGCTCTCAAGATACGGTCCGGTCTTTTTGAACACCCGTACACCGACGAAACACTGCTTGAAAGGGTAACAGCACGGCCCGGCCAGCGTAAAACCGCAAAAAGGGCAGCCGTACGCTCAATGATCCTGCTGCGCAACGAAGCCGGACTCCTGCCTCTTTCCAAAAAGCTTAAAAACATAGCAGTTATCGGACCTCTTGCAGATTCAGAGGAAGCGACTGAAGGGCCGTGGATGGTCTTCGGGCATACACCTGCGGCAGTGACCGTTTTACAGGGAATTACAGCCAAACTGCCGGATGCAGTCGTGACGTATGCACCCGGCCCGGAAATCTACCGGCAGACGCCCCACCCGTTCGGCGAGTCCGATACTTCAGAAAAGAAACCGGTTCAGACGGCGGAGGAAGCTGAAAGAGCGTTCAAAACGGCTGTAGAAACGGCAGAAAGGGCGGATATGATTGTCATGGTACTCGGCGAAAATGCGGACATGGCCGGAGAATTCGCTTCCTGCGCGTCGCTGGATTTACCAGGACGTCAGGAAGAACTGCTGGAAACTGTTTACGCACTCGGAAAGTCCGTCGTCCTCGTCCTCCTGAACGGACGCCCGCTGAGCATCAACTGGGCTGCGGAACATATCCCGGCCATACTTGAAGCATGGGAACCAGGTTCCGAAGGCGGCAGCGCCGTTGCGGACATTCTGTTCGGTGATGCAAATCCGGGCGGCAAACTGCCGGTGACTTTCCCGCGCAGCAGCGGCCATGCACCGCTCTATTACGCCAGGACATTAACGCATGCACCGGAAAGCAGCCCGGATTACCGTTCCCGCTACTGGGACAGCCCGACTACTCCGTTATATCCGTTCGGCTTCGGCCTGAGCTATACGACATTTACAATCGGAAACATCGCGTTGTCGGAAAAGACGATAAAAACAGGCGGCTCACTCACGGTAACCGCAGACGTACAGAATACCGGAAAAATGACAGGGGACGAAGTCGTACAGCTGTACATTCACCAGAAATGGGGAAAGGATTCACGTCCTATGGAAGAATTAAAGGGGTTTGAACGCGTCTCTCTTGAACCGGGAGAAACAAAAAAAGTTGCTTTCAAACTAGGTCCGGACGAACTCCAATACTGGAGTACCAGTGAGGGCCGGTGGATTCAGGAACAGGCAGCTTTCGATGTCCGGGTCGGATCGAGTTCGCTTGCAGAACTCCATGCAGATTTTGAAGTGACAGGATGATAGAAAGGCGCTCAGTATAAAAAAACGCATATATCCGATTGTTATAGAAACAGCGCCAAAAATGGGAGCGGACAGCGGGTTACTGCTATTATACTGATACTCATGGATAATATAACACGCAGAGACGCAGGTCTCCCCTACATTTCGGACGATGCTGTTTTTAAGCAGCAGGCAGAAACACGCAGAATCGTGCAGGAACTGAATACCGCCGATTCCTCAGATTTTGAACTGCTCGGCAGCATAGTAAAACGGCTTATTCCGGACAGCGGAGAATGCATTTTTATAAATCCGCCGTTCCGCTGTGATTACGGCTTCCATATTAAGGCAGGTAAGAATCTGTATATCAATTACAACTGCGTCATACTCGACGTTGCACAGGTTACAATCGGAGACAACGTCCAGATTGCGCCGAACGTTGCAATCTATACGGCAGGCCATCCGGTACATCCTGTATCACGCAATTCGAAATATGAATACGGCATTCCGATTGTTATAGGAAACAATGTATGGATAGGTGGAAACACTGTCGTCTGTCCGGGAGTGACAATCGGGGACAATGCGGTCATCGGAGCAGGAAGTGTCGTAACAAAAGATATTCCGCAGAATGCTATTGCAGCCGGCAACCCGTGCAGGGTTATACGTACCATAACAGAGGCAGACAAAAAATATTACTACAAAAACCGGGAGTTCGACGAAGAGGCTTGGACTGACATCGAAAAAATGACCGGTGAAACCAGTAATGAAACTGTTCTATAAAAAACTGACGGGTCTTGTACTGCCGATTGCATTTCAGAATTTTATGCTCTCTCTGGTAAGCGCAACCGACGCAGTCATGCTCGGCAAACTCAGCCAGAATACGCTTTCGGCAGTTTCACTTGCGTCGCAGATTACGTTTGTCCACAGCCTGTTTCTTGCAGCTCTTACCATAGGAATGACAATACTTGTCGCGCAATACTGGGGAAGCGGAAATAAAACTGCGGTAGAAAAAATCACGGCTCATGTCATGTTTATTTCGGAAATTATATCGGCCGCTTTTTTTATTGTATCAACTGCATTCCCCCGGGCACTCATGACACTATTCACTTCCGATGCTGAACTCATAAAATCGGGTTCAACGTATCTGAAAATCGTCGGCGTATCATATATGCTGTCGGGCATTTCGCAGATTTATCTGTGTGCGATGAAGAACAGCGGACATGCGGTACGGAGTATGATCATCAGTTCAACAGCAGTATTGCTGAACATACTGTTCAATGCGTTGTTTATTTTCGGGCTGGCAGGTCTTCCTGCCATGGGAATTGCAGGTGCGGCGCTTGCTACAGTTCTCTGCAGGGGAATAGAGCTGTTCTGGACTGTCGGAGAATCGCTGGGTAAAAACAAAATCCGTTTCCGCCCTGCGTACATCTTCAGAAATGAGAAAAATCTGACAACAGGTTTCCGGCGGTATACGGCACCCGTTCTCGGCAATGAACTTGTATGGGGCTGCGGTTTTACCATGTACGCAGTAATCATGGGCCATCTCGGGACCGATGCTGTGGCGGCAAACGCGCTGGTAAATATTGTTAAAAACCTGATTGTCTGCTTCTGCATGGGAATCGGAAGCGGCGGCGGCATCATCATCGGAAATGAACTTGGAAACGGAGAACTTTCTCTTGCGAGGAAAGACGGCGATACGCTTCTCCGGCTCTCTGTTGTAAGCGGCATTCTGACGGGATTAGTTCTGCTTGCTCTCTCTCCGTTCATCGTCAGGACGATGGACCTGAGCACGCAGGCAGCATACTATTTTAAGGGCATGAGTATATCCTGCGCATGCTACATGGCGGGAAAAGCTGTTAATACATCACTTGTGGCCGGAATATTCTGCGCAGGCGGAGATTCAAAATTCGGGCTCATATGCGACAGTATTACAATGTGGCTTGTAACCGTACCGCTCGGGTATATAACCGCATTCATTCTGCACTGGCCGGTTATTGCAGTTTTTGCCGTCGTAAATATGGACGAACTCATCAAACTGCCTGCGGTGCTGATTCACTATAAAAAATATAAATGGGTACAGAATCTGACAAATACGGTGTAATCACACATCTTATTTATGCTATACTATTCCCCATAAAAAAGGAACTGCATGTATGATACGCGTCACAGGACTTGAAAAATCATTTGTCTACAAAAAAAAGGAACTTGGACTCAAAGGATCAATCAGAAACTTTTTCGGCGGAACGACAGAGACAAAAACCGCCGTCAACAGAATATCGTTTGAAATCGGCACAGGCGAAATCGTCGGCTTTCTGGGACCGAACGGTGCGGGAAAAACGACAACGCTAAAAATGCTTTCGGGAATTATGTATCCCTCTGCAGGTTCTGCCGATATTCTGGGATACACACCCTGGGATGGAAAGAATGAGTTCAAGCGGCAGATTTCGATTGTACTCGGCCAGAAAAATCAATTGTGGTGGGACCTTCCCGCGAACGAATCGCTCTTTCTGAATAAATGCATTTACAACATCGACGACGCCCAGTATACGAAAACGCTCGACGAACTGACGGAACTGCTGGACATAAAGCAGCTGCTTGAAGTGCAGGTGAGGAATCTGTCCCTCGGTGAACGCATGAAAATGGAACTTGCCGCCGCACTGCTGCACAAACCGAAAGTCCTGTTTCTTGACGAGCCGACAATCGGCCTTGATATTTTTGCACAGAAAAACATCCGCGAATTCCTCAAGTATTACAATCAACAGGAAAAAATCACGATGATGCTTACAAGCCATTATCTGGAAGACATTGAGGCGCTGTGCAGGCGTACAATCGTAATCAATCACGGCTCGATTGTGTACGACGGAGCAATCGACGCGGTAAACAGCAGGCTTGCAAACAAAAAAATTATTAAAATACAGACGCTTGATGCGGTTAGTCCTTCGGAGCAATGGAAAATACGTTCCTCGGAAAACGGGACGACCGTGCTGGAAGCGGATAAGGGACAGACAAATGCGGTTGTGAGCAGTCTGCTGAATACGTACGACATAAAGGATTTTTCCGTTGAGGATGTGCCTCTGGAAGAAAGCCTCGGAATGCTGTACACAACGGGGAAAGGCACAGATGGAAGCATATAAACAGGTATTCCGGCTCGGGCTCATGAAAGCCTTTCAGTACCGTGCAAATTTTTACTTCGGGCTTACAAGCATTTTCTTTCCGCTGTTTATACAAATTTTTCTGTGGAAAGGAATGTATGCGTCTGCTGCCGGCGGAGTGCTGTACGGCTACACATTTCCGCAGATGATTATGTATGCGTGTTTTGCCTGTCTCCTTGCGAAAATCATATCTCCAGGTTTCGCTTATGAAATAAATGAAGACATAAAAAACGGCGGACTGGCAAAATACATCGTACGTCCCGTTAATTACAAACTATACCGGTTCTTTGAATTCCTCGGAGAAAAAACGAGCCTTATCCTCTGCTCCATATTTCTGCTGCTTATTATATACATAGCAGGCGGATATATTGTGTACCACACAATAAACATGATTCGTTTTGTTATTTTTCTGCCGGTCGTCTGTCTGGCGCTCGTACTGAACTTTTCAATTTTTTATGCAGTAAGCGGGCTGGGATTCTGGATGCGCGAATCGTCGGGAGTGTTGTTCATCATTTCCCTCGTCGGAAATATCATAAGCGGCGGAATTTTTCCGCTTGATATTTTCCCGCACACCATGCAGATATTTTTTAGAATACTTCCGTTCTCGTATACAAATTATTTTTCCGTTTCCATTCTCTGCGGAACGGCGCAGCCCCTGCAGATACTTAACGGAATTGCATTACAGCTTATCTGGATAGCCGTATGCTGGGGACTGGGAGAACTGATTTGGAAAGCAGGAATGAAAAACTATTCCGCCGTCGGAGGCTGATATGAAATATCTTTCATTATACGGACATTTTGTAAAAAACAGTTTGATTGCACAGATGGAATTCAAAACAAATTTCATCATCGCCATGTGTACGGAAGTTGCGTTTGTTTTTGCAAAGTCATTGTACGTCATCGTCCTGTTCACGGCAGGGCTCACCATAAACGGACTTACGCCTGAGCAGATGCTCATGTTTATAGGCTCATACACGTTAATCACGGGCATTATGGATTCGGTTTATTATCCGAACATCGCGTCCATTCCCGAATACGTGCGCATGGCAGAGCTTGATATGTATTTAACAAAACCGGTCAATTCGCTGTTCATGATTTCGTTCAGAAAATTCGATCTCGGCCTCGGAATTCCAAATTATGCAGCAGGTATTACCATGATAGTAATTTCATGGGTAAAATGCGGCGTTCCTTTTACTGCCTGGAATATACTCGGATATCTTTTCTTTACGATTATCGGATGCATACTGACATATCCCGTTCTCCTCATCCCCGTTCTCGTATCATTCTGGACAATTAAATCAGATTCCCTTATGGACAGTATCTGGGCGCTGTGGGATTTTAACAACATGCCTATGACAATTTACAACCGTACGGTACAGCTTGCAGGTGTATTTATTATTCCCATTTTCATCATTACTAATTTCGCGCCGATGTTCGTCTTCAAAATTCTTCCGCTGTCTTATATTCTGTACGCGCTTGCAGCGATTCCGATATTTTTCGGAATCGCCCTGTTCATATGGAAACGAGCCTTGAGGCGATATTCAAGTGCAAGCTGCTGAGACGACTGTCCGTTCCTCATATCCTCCATTTCTTACCTTTAGTCAATGAAATGCAGTCCTCTCTGTGATACACTCGTATTCAGGAGGATATACAATGAAAACAAGCGGCAAAACAGCGGAAATGCATTTTAAATCGAACAGAAAAGCGGCAGTTATTACAGGATTGAGCCTGCTGCTCATGGCAATCGCAGCGGGTATTGCCTACGGGTATCTCCACAGGCAGATTGTACTACCAAATGATGCGGAAGCCACCGCGCAATCAGTACTGCTGCATAATACGAAATTCCTGATTGAAATCGTATTATGGTGGATAATTTTTTTACTTGACGTAACAGTTTCACTCTCGTTGTTCTTTTTTTATAAAGAAACTAATCCGGCATTATCCGGAACCGCTATGGGGTTCCGTCTCTTATACGCTCTTATTCTCGGAGCAGCAGTTTCTATGCTGATGACCGCACCGGGAGCCGGAAAAAATGCGCTTGAACATATAGTCCTGTTTGAAAAAGTCTGGTCGGCCGCATTAATACCTTTCGGGCTGCATCTGATTTTACTCGGCGTACTGGCGGTGAAATCGGAATTTACCCCGCGCCTTCTGTCTCTGCTGATAATTTTCAGCGGTGGCTGTTATGTACTGCTGCATTCTTTCAGTCTGTCGGAAAGCACCTTATTAATGCACCTGTCGTCGGCTGCAGAACCGATCCTTTCAATTCCTATGGCGCTGGCGGAAATACTACTTGCGGTCTGGATGCTCATCGGTGCCGTTCCGCGGCGGAAGAATCATGCAGCCGCCGTTTGATACGGCTGAGAGATTCAGGATTCATACCGAGGTAACTTGCAAGCTGATGCTGCGGAATGCGGGCTGCGAGTCCGGGCCGGTCTGCAAGAAATTCCAGGTATCGTTTTTCGGGTGACATAGACCGGAAACGTATTTGTTCTGTCTGATTCTTTTCAAGATCATCTTCCAAACCTCTTTGGATTATCTGCTTCAATGCAGGATTTTTGTTTCCGAGCTCTTCTTCTTTCTCCAGGTCGCCTTCAAGCAGTATGCAGTCTTCTATACATTCTATACTGTACGGAGAGGGCTTCCTGAACCTGTAGCTCTGGAGTATCGTCACCGGTTCGTTTTCGATTATGAAGCCGGATGTATTCTCCTTTCCGTCATCGTCAACAAAAAATATTCTCAGGCATCCTTTCAGTACAAAATAACAGTTATAAGCAGTATTCCCCTGTCCGACAAGCAGCGTTCCCTTTCCGTACCTTTTCGGATGCAGTTCTTCAATAATCTTCATTATTTCATCAGTACTGCCCGACGGAGATATTTCTTTTATATAGTTGTATAAATCTTCTTTTCCGTCGTTGCCCATACACACAACTCCTCCGCATGTTTCTTCGCCACTTCGCCTGCACGAAACGGCCTCCTGTCAGTCGGAACTTCCGATACGTGCAAGCAGGGTGATAAGCGCTTTTGCGGGACGCAGATCGGCGTCGCCTGAGTTCATATGACCCGAATCATGCGAATAGTCAAGCCATTCCAGTTCGGCACCTGTTTCCGCGTCTGTATACGCCGTTCCGTCCGGCTGATGGCTTTCTATATCGGCAATATCGAACAGCCACAAATTATTTGCACTACAGTACATTCTGAGCGCATTGTTAAACGTATTGCGGGCAACTGTATCAGAATCAGTGCTGTTCGTAAGCGGCATCGTGCAGTACACAAGCACAAGATGAGGGTATTTCTCCTGAAGGCTGCTCATCATCGCTTTATAACCGGAAATATCTGCGTCAGGATCTATCCAGCAAAATTTCATGATTGCGACGTCAGCTGCAGCTCCGATACCGTACGCAGCAACTGCATCGCGGAAATAATCAATTTTATCAGCCGCTGACGGATTGCCGCAGGCGTTGTCGAACAGGCCGTTATTTGCGGCAAACCATGCTTTTATCATTCCCGCTTTTGTTTCATTCATGGTAGTCGTATCAAATACATACCCGGTGCTGTCATTCCCGTCTGTATAATACGCCGGGTTCCCGTCATCATCTACAGGAGCCCACGTCTCCCACGTACCGCGTTTGAGCGCAAGGCCGCCTGCAATCAGTTTTTGCACGCCGTTCAAAATATTGCGGCCGACTGACGCATGTTCAAAATACGTCTTCAGATTTACGGCCCCGGTTATCTCTTCAGCTGTGAGGCTGTCGTATGCGGTAACAGCTTCGTGTCCGGCTGTTCGTGAACCGGTATAAGGTTCTGCAGGTGTTTGATTGGTATCTGCAGGTGTCTGTGTACCGCATCCGGTTAATACCAGTATAATAAAAAACAGAGGCAGGATACTTCGTTTCACAGGCAGCTCCTCTTCTACATACAGGCGCCGGTGCATCCGATAAACAGTTTATGCCACCGATCGTGTAATTTTACATTGAAATCTGACTGCATGCAAGAAAAAAGTATTGCAGCGTGTCCTTAAGTATGGTAAAAAGAAATACATGCAGGAATTTGATTATTATTTTTTCGATTTATTTTACACCCTTATAAAACTTGAACCGTACGAAAAAGAAGACAGCCGTGAATACAACCTTCTTGGCATTTCAAAAAAAGAATGGGACTCAAATTCCGAATTCAATTACGAAAACCGCGCCCGCGGGCGGATAACAAGTCCGGAAAAAATAGTTTCTGATCTTGTTAAAAACTGCAGACCTGATGCATCCCCGGAAATCATAAAAGCGGTATTCGACGTACGTAAAGACAGATTCCGCCGTGCTATGGTTGAAATAGATACTGATATTCTGAAAACAATACAGGAACTGCACAAGCGGAACAAAAAAATAACTTTAATAAGCAATGCGGATGCATTCGATACGCTGTTCTGGAAAGACTCTCCCCTGTTTCCGTTTTTTAATGAAACAGTATTCTCCTGCGATACTGGACTGATGAAACCTGATGCGGCTATATACGATTTTGCAGTCCGGAAAACCGGAGCTGACAAAAGCAGAAGCGTTTTCATCGGTGACGGAGGATTCAATGAACTTAAAGGTGCAAAAGATGCCGGTCTCACTGCAATACTCACTACACAGATAATAAAAAGCACGTGGCCTGCAGGAATCCCGGAGCTTGCGTCTCAGGCTGATTATGTCATTGCTGACTTTACTGAATTAATCGTGTAAACCGATTCCCGGCCTGTTAAAACACTGATTTTTCTTCTGAAGCAGGTATCACAACATTACCGGATTCGTCCACGCGGTTCGTCCTGCTGAATCAATGCACTCGATACGCAGATATGTTTCCGTTCCCTTCATGACATGCTCCCCGTGAACAATTTTACCGCCGGGCAGTTCCGGTAAATACGTATGGCCGCTCCCAACCGGTCCGCCGCAGACAAAATTGATTCTGGCGGCAGCGGAACAGTCTATCCATGCTGTGCCGTGCTTAATTCCCCAGTTGTAAATTTCCGGTCCCGATGAAGAATAAAATCGTCCTTCAAGCAGAGACGTCACTATTGAATCATGAGTAAGTTTATCTGCCTGTACCATAATATATCCGCCGCATGCATCGTCAAACTTTCCGGCGTTGTGATTATCATCAACGGCCGTTCCCAGTATGAATGTGTTTTTCTCAAGCAGCGTATCCCACTCCCTCGTACAGATTCCCCGTCCGCATTCATTCATTGTGCCGTAATTAAATATCTCAAGCGCCCAGAGGTTTTTCGTATGCATATATTCTTTCGGAGCAACCCTCGACCAGGACGGATGATTATACATAACAAGGCAGCCATGCGAATGCAGTTTTTCAGCAAGCCGTTCAGCTTCTTCCGCTCCGTCCCATTTCTTATATATGATACGCGGAAGAAGCCGCTGCTTGTGTCTGAACAGACCGTGATGAGCGGCAGCCTGCATTTCAGATGTACCCAGGATGCCATTCATGTGATGAACTTTTTCAAGCGACTTCGTCCTGATATTAATAAAATACACGCCGGCTTCAATACCGGGAAGGATGATAAAATCATCGGAATTAAATTTTGAACGGTAATCCGTATACAAATCGTGTTCGGTAAAACATAAAAAATTATACCCGTATGACTTGTACAATTTTACACTTTCGGAAGGCTGCAGATGTCCGTCTGAATTCGTCGTATGACTGTGAAGGTTGCCTTTATACCAGTTTTCCGAATCTTTGAATGCAGTAAATTTCATTTTTCCCCTCTCTGACAGTTGTATTATTATGCAGTTTTCAAAGCTGTCTATCGGAGCCGGAATACATACTGTCAATATTATCCTGCAAGCATTCTGCAGGAATAGTGTAAGAACATGATTAATACCGGAATAATTTTAAAACACCTCTTTAACATTCCTTCTAACAAGTATTTAACCATGCACACATTATAGTATTATCTGCTGCCTCCATATTTTTATATATTTTTGGAGGGTATATGAAAATAAAACACTTTATTTCCGGGATACTATTTCTTCTCGGAATGTCTGCGGCTCTTGCAGCCCAGACTTTTACGCTTGCGGTCATTCCTGATACACAGAATTACTGTGATTACCGGTATCAAACGACATCTGATCCCCCGTTTGCCATCAATCAGGCAGATATTTACTACAGGCAGATGAAATACATCGCGGCAGCTTCGGTAAAAAACGGCGGGCAGATTGCATTTGCAGTCCATCTCGGCGACCTTGTCCAGAACCAGGGGACACAGCAGTCGGAATGGGATATTGCGGACAAAGCAATGTCCATACTTGACGACACCGTACCGTACGGAGTCGTTCCCGGCAATCACGACTATGACAAAGCATGGACCGATGAGACTGACAGCCAGACCCGCGTCGACGGAGGTTCCATGTACAATACCCATTTTGGTCCAGCGAGCAGTCATTTTTCCGGAAAAAAATGGTACGGCGGAGCATCCGGCAACGGACTCAATTCATGGTCTGCATTTACCGGAGGCGGACAGACATTTCTGTTCCTCGGGCTTGAACTTGAACCGTCCGACGACAGCATAGCATGGGCGCAGAAAGTCCTTGATGCACATAAGAATATTCCGGTAATTCTCGTAACCCATGAATATCTATCGTATGCATACGATAGTACAGCACCAGGCACTGCATCCCGCCTGGAAGACTCATACCGAAAGGGCATGAACCGCAATACGCCGCAGCAGCTCTGGGAAAAACTAATAACAAAGAATAAGCAGATATTCCTGGTATTATGCGGACACAACTGGAACGGCGATGAATCGGAAAGTGCCAGAACTGATACCGACGATGCAGGATTTAAAGTATATCAGCTCCTGTCTGATTATCAGGGAAGGACGGACTTGAAAAAATTTCTGAACATCGACGACGGAAAAATGCGCGAAGGAGACGGCTGGATGCGCCTGACGGAGTTTGATCTTAATAAAGGTGAAATTCATGTACAGACATATTCGACTGAGCTGAACAGATACGAAAAAGATGCGGACAGTGATTTTATAATTAAATTCGACTGGGACTGGAACAGCAGGTTCGGAAAATAACCGGTCGTACCGCAGCAGGAAAAGGGCCTCCCGTGAGTAAAACCTCAGGGCAGGCCCTTCTCCGGGTACATTACTGCAATTCAAGAATAACGGTAAAAATCTCAAACGGATGAAGCTGTGCCGTAATATGCCCGCCGGGGTGTCTTTCTCCCGCGGCATTTTCCATCAGGTCTGCTTCATACCAGCAGGATGCGTGAGCATTTAACGTACAATCAAGCGCAGACATGCCGCCTGCATACTCATGGAAACGCAGCAGAACGCGGTTACCATCCTCAGTCTTCTTGAATGCGTCGAGCGCGATGTAATCGGAATGCAGCGTGAGCATGCTTCTGCATTTTTCCACAGTGCCGCCTTTTACTGCGGACAGGGGATTATTAAGATTCCACGCAGACTGCACGATACCGGCATCGTACCACTCTTTATCATGTACGAACAGAGAATACGTAAATCTCTGCAGACCTTCATCTGCGGAAGGATCAGGATATTCGGCAGACTTAAGCAGCGAAAGGCGCATCATGTTCTGTTTTATATCGTATCCGTATTTACAGTCGTTCATAAGCGCAACGCCGAATCCGTGCTCGGAAAGGTCTGCCCATTGATGTGCCGATACTTCAAATTTTGCAAAATCCCAGCTTGTATTCTGATGTACTGGACGTTCAATACTTCCGAACTGAATATCGTAGCGGGCTTTTGACGCGCATACATTCACGGGGAAAGCCGCCTTAAGCAGTTTATTGCGCTCGTGCCAGTCGACCGTCGTTTCAAAATCAATGCGTTTTGTATCTGCGTACAGCACCAGATTCTGGGTAACGGAGGATTTATTATAGTCCCACGCGAATCTGATGCGGATGCAGCACGGGCCGTTTTCAATAACAGTTGCACCGCGGAATGTATTAACAACTTCTTTTTTTAAATCGATTGTTGCTTCTACTTCCCATGCATCGAACTGACGGGGTTTGTCTTCAAACATTTCAAGCACGTTTCCTGCCGCCGCAAGTACTTCACGCCCGGTCTGTTTGTCGAAGATACGGTCAATGCTTCCCGTATTGTTCCAGGTAAGCGTATACCACGGAGTGTCCACGGTTGTACCTGTAACTGCAAACGGAATTTCAGCAGTACCGGCTTTTCCGGGTACGACATGCAGACTGGTAAATGAAAGCGGTTCCATTTCGGTGAGCGCGGCGCAGCACTTGCCCTCCGCCGTATTCTGGCATGGAATTATCTTTCCGTTTCCATCTTCAACATGGAATGCTTCCAGGTCTGTCTGCGGAAGATTTACAATCCCCGCCGTTTTCCACGCTGCATTATTAAACACAGAATATACATTTTCCGCTCCGGAAATAACGAGAACGTGAAGTGCATTTTCTGTCAGCACCGAAGCGATTTCTGCGGTTTCGCCGTACTCTTTTTTACAGTCTTCATACACTTCATGAATACTCGAACCTGGTATTATATCGTGAAACTGATTGCGGAGTATCAATTGCCAGCCGCGCGCAAATGCAGTCGTATCGTATGCATCCCACCTGCCCGACACAGAAGCGGCAAAAGTCTGCAGTATTTCCGCTGTACGGAAAGCAAGTTCCATCTCACGGTTTGCTTTTTTGTTCCGGGCCTGAGACGTATACGTTCCCCGGTGGAATTCGAGGTACATTTCTCCGTCCCACACGGGTCTGTATGCGGTATTCGCTTTATCGTCCCATGACTTGTGCAGGTTCTCAAGATATGAAGTAACATTCGATGTGCGGATTTGCGGCAGCCCCGGAATTTTTTCTATCTGCCGGAGGTTTTCAAGCATTGTGCGGTCTACTCCTCCGCCTCCGTCTCCCCAGCCGTAGCAAAGCAGCAGGTTCTTCGTAAGATCCTTATTCTTATATTTTTTCCATATGCCGGCCACGGTCTTAGGCAGAATGTTGCCGTTGTACGTATAAAACTTCGTCGTATCATACATATCGGGCGTCGTAATAAAATGGGTCAGCACGTCCGACCCGTCTATGCCCCGCCATGCAAATGTATCATACGGCATCATGTCCACTTCATTCCAGCTTATTTTAGTCGTTACGAATGTGTCTATGCCCGATTTTCTGAGAATCTGCGGAAGCGCAGCATTGTAGCCGAACACATCGGGCAGCCAGAGAAACGTATTCTCATATCCGAATTCCTTCTTGAAAAAACGTTTGCCGTACAGTATCTGCCGAACAAGCGATTCACCGCCCGTAATATTGCAGTCAGCTTCGACCCACATACCGCCTGACGGTTCCCATTTTTTTTCTTTTACACGCTGCTGTATTTCCCCGTAAATTTCGGGAAAATCAGTTTTAATAAAATCATATAACTGGGCAGACGTATGCATGAAAATATATTCAGGATACCGTTCCATGAGGCGGTTCACGGTAGAAAAAGTACGTGCACCTTTTTCATGTGTGTGCTTCATCCGCCACAGCCACGCCATATCTATGTGGCTGTGTCCAACGCAGCTGACTACCACATCATTATTGCGAGGCATTGCCTTCAGCATTTTATTAAGAAGTTCGTCGGCTGCCGCAATTGAATCATAACACTCACTGCTTCCCGGATTTGTAAAATCAGTGAGGCAGAACGCTTTTGTAAGCGACTGCTCAAGATCAGCCCGGATGCTGCTGTCAGGATCGAGCACGCGGATTGTTTCAATAATATTTTTCGACAGGTACCATAAATCGTCACAGGCCTTATCAAGGCACGCTATGAACGCATCTTTGAACTGATGCTGCTGTACGGCAGGCTGCCCGCCGCCTTCAAGGCCGCTCCACAACCGAAGCGCAATATCAGCAGTTGAGCCTGTTTTCGCAGTATCAAAAAAAACTTCCCTGTGATTCGAGTCCACTCCCTGATACGGATGTCCTGCCACATACAGCAGAGCTTCAAATCCTGATGAATTACCGCCGCCCGTTTTTCCGAAATCGAAATACGCAAGCACATCGCGGCCTTTCCATTCCGCGGGGAAAAACAGTATTCCCGAAAGCCACAGATATGCATCCCGCCCCGACCACAGCTGTCCTTTTTTAAAGACGCCGTCCGGTGCGGGGATAGATGCCGGAGAAAAATTGACGGTTGCTCCGTCGTCACCGGAATAACTGTCAAACCTGTCAATATTGATCCGGTTTTTATACCGCAGCTGTTCAAGAGCTGCAAATACAGTTTCAATACGTTCAATAGTAAAAAAAGGAAACGCCATACAAACTCCTCAGAAGAAACAAATTGTTTATTTTACGGCGCCGCTCAGCACGTAGCCGGACGAGGTAAATCGTTTTGTTACAAGGTACAACGCAGCTATCGGAAGCGTGTACAATACGGAAAACGCAGCAAGATGTCCGTAATTAACCTGATTAAATGATCCGAAAAACTGATAAATCGAAACTGAAGCAGGTATCTTATCGACAGAACTTATAAGGATATACGGTACGAAGAAATTACCCCAGCTGCCGGAAAAAACGAAAATGAACACCACAAAAATTCCGGGTAGAATTACAGGCGAAATGACATACCGTATCGTCTGCAGAATACCTGCGCCTTCAAGCCATGCGCTTTCTTCAAGCACAACAGGAACGGCATCCATATAATTTTTCATCATCCATATGCTGTACGGCAGTGCCGTTGAGGCAAGAAACAACGCAGTTGAAATGAGTGAGTTACTGATTTTCAATTTAAAGAAAACCATATATACCGGCACCATAATTGCCGTTATTGGAAGTCCGGTGAGAAAGAGTATCGAATACATTATTTTTTTCTTGTTCTTCAGGTTGTACCGCGACAGTGGATACGCTGCGAGCAGTGCAAGCACGGTAACGATACACGCGGAAAGTGCAGCAATGGCAAAACTGTTCAGGAACGACTGAATATTTCCGTCTTTGCTGAGGACAGCCGCGTAATTTCCCATAGTCCATTTTTCCGGAATCTTGATTGCAAAGTTTGCATCTGCATCAAACGAAGAAAAGACAAGCCACAGCATCGGCCAGAAAAAAAGGACGGCGATAAGCAGCAGTACAAAATCAGTCATATTTTTTTTCACATGTTTATTCATACCAATCCTCCCTTAAAAATCCTTACCAAGTTTTTTAACATACACAACACTCAGTATCATGCCGAATGCAAGCATTACGATTGCCATCGCAGTACCATATCCTATCTGGTATGCAGCAAATGCTTTATCGTACATGTATATGGGAAGGGTCGTAGTTTTAAATCCGGGACCACCGCCCGTAAGCGCGTAAATCAGGCCGAACAGTCCAAGCGTCTGAAGCGTAATAAGAATCGTATTCGTCATGATGGAACCGGAAATCATTGGCAGCGTTATACGCGTTAAAATCTGCCATCCTGATGCGCCGTCTATATAAGTCGCTTCTTTCACACTTGAATCGACAGATTTGAGCGCGGCCTGGAACATCAGCATAGAAAATGCCGTCCCACGCCAGATATTCGTAAATATAATGGCAAGCATTGCATGGTCGTACAGCCACGCAACAGGCTTTAAGTGGAGCATCTGAAGAAAGCCGTTAAGAGAGCCGTTCGGATTGAGAAAGGCAAAGAAGATAAACGAAACGACAACTTCCGGCGTAACCCATGAAATAAGCACAATGAGGCTTGTTATATGGGCAATATGGCGGTCTGCATTTTCGCACAGCTGAGCAAGGAAAAATCCCAGAACCTGCTGCCCGATAATTGCAGAAAAAAAGAGAAACACAATCGTATTGAGTAAGGAAAGATAAAAGTTCCTGTCACGGAACATGACCATATAATTTTCCAGACCGACAAAAGACCAGTTCTTTGATTTTATACCGACGAGCATTTTGTCGGTAAAAGAATAGAATACAGCCAGCAGGACAGGCCCTGCATAAAAAAGCAGTATGAGAAAAACTGCCGGCAGAATCATGAGCCGGGCCTTTTTTACCTGGTTTGAATATAGCATCCTGAGCCACCCCTTAAGAAAAATGCAGAACAGACCGCCCCGAAAGCTTCAGCTGCGGAACGGCCTGTAATTCTTTCCATTGTTTTTAAATTAATTTTTTGCTGTTACTTTTCGACGTAATTTCCCTTTCCGGCAATCTTGCTGATATTTGCCGCATAAACAGCTGCAGCTTCTTCTGCCGTCTTCTGTCCGGAAATGACCGATTCAACAGCCGTCTGGATTTCAATTGACACACTCGGGTATCCGTCAACAGCCGGGCGGAAACGGGTCCATGCAATATACGGAGTCATTGCCGTCCGGTAATAATTAAGCTGAGCATAGCGCGGATCGGAACCGACATCAGAACGAACTGTCATATCTCCGCCTTTTGTCGTAAAGAACACCATATTCTCTTTATTAACTGCAAGTTTTATGAAATTCAATGCCATATCTTTATGACTTGAAAGTTTTGAAACTGCAAGCGTCCATCCGCCGCTCATTGAAGTAAATCCTGCTCCGTTCTGCCGGGGCATCGGTACTATTTTGACGGTATCCTGCACTTTGTCTGCACCCAGCGCGTTGATCCAGTCCGCTCCTTTCCAGCAGCCGTCAAGAAGGATACCCACATCGCTGCCTTTTGCAAATTTTTCAGGCAGAACCTGCCAGCCGTTCGCATCAAGCATCGTTGCAAGATTCATATTCGAATAAATTCCCATATCATGCAGGGACTGAATAAATTTCAGTGAATCGGTAAAACCCTTTGATTTTGTCACCCATTTACCGTTTTCATACAGCCAGTCGTTTGTTCCGGAAAGCAGCATTTCAAACGTCTGCATGCTCGTTCCTTCACCCTGAGCTTTTGAACCGTTCATCCAAATCGGATACGGAATACCTGCTGCCTGCAGTTTCTTGACAGCGTCAAGAACGTCTGCCCAGGACTTCGGTTCCCACGGCATGTTTATTCCGGCTTTTGCGAGCGTTTTTGCATTGTAATACAGCCCGCGGGTATCAGTCGTATACGGAACTGCATACACTTTTCCGTTTATAGTCTGGCTGCTGCGGATGCTTTCAGGGTACTGCATTTTCCAGTCAGCCCAGTCAGACACATCAAGCGGCGCAAGGCAGTCTGAACCGACAAGAGATGCAACAAGGAAACTGTCAGTAACCATTACATCCACGCTGTTGTCAGTCTGCAGCGTCAGAGCCGTCTTTGTGTTGTAATCTGCCTCGGTACTCGGCAGACATAACAGTTTTACCGTCACGTTCGGATTTGCCTCTTCAAACTGTGCCTTTGCCTGTTCAAGCCAGGGAGTATATCCGGTGACTTCTTTGTACATGACATTAAGCGTTGTTTTTTTACCCGTTTTTCTGCTGCTTCGGGCAAAAATCGAGCTGCCTGCAAGGCATAATCCCACTACTACTGCAATCGTTTTTTTCAACATTTTTTCCTCCAGATAACGGACAAGCGGAGCTTGCGTGTACTACGCCAAAGTTGATATATCAAATATATGTTTAGTATAGTACAAAATACCCATATGTCAAGAAAAAAAAGTAAAAAAAGAGAATTATATATTAATTGATATATCAATTATCGATTTTTGCAACCGTTTCTCTCTCTACAAGAGAAACGGGCAGAACGGTCCGTGAATAATCAAGCTTCCCCGATTCACGGGAACGGCAGATGAGCTCACCGGCAGTTTTTCCCATGAGGACAAAATCCTGCTTTACCGAAGTCAGCGGAGGGCGGATATATTCCGCCATTTCAGAATCATCAAAACCGACAATTGAAAGCCGGCCGGGAATGGAGACTCCCATATCGCTTGCTGCATGTATGATAGATGTGGCAATAATATCGTTCGCCGCGCAGACGGCCGTCACTCCGCGGGCAAGAAGATTCTGAATGATTTCCATATACGCTTTTTGGTTGTACGTACGGGGATACTCGCTCGTCCAGCCTCCCTGAACAATAAGGTCCATATCCACCTTAATACCGTGAGCCTGAAGCGCGGTACAATATCCGAAATACCGGTCACGGATTGATGTCGCCGATTCAAACGGAATATCGGAAACAAACGCTATAGTCCGGTGCCCGTTGCTGATAAGATATCCGGCCGACAGTTCCCCGCCTTTTTTATTATCGCTTACCACGCTGCTCACGGGAACGCACTCAAAATATTTATCAATCGTTACAAGGGGAAAATGCGCCATTGCAAGCATATTCAGCACTGCAATGTTTTCAGCATCCGAAAAAGGATAGTAAATAATCCCGGCAATGTCCTGCCGGTACAGATCCTGCAAAAGGGTACTGACTTCCGACTGTGATTTAACATTTGTATATAATTTCAGGGAAAGGTCGTTCTCCTGCACTACAGAAGATGTTCCGCGGATAGTGGCAGCAAAACTGCCGGAAGAAACATACCGGGGCATGATAACGGCAACATAATTGCCGGCACCTGTGCTTCTGCGGTATTTAAATTCATCGGAAACATAGCTGCCGCTTCCCTGTTTCCGGTAAATATATCCTTCGTTTTTAAGTTCCTCCAGAGCCCGCTTGGAAGTAATACGACTCACCTGGTATTGCTCTGCAAGCTCGAATTCAGTGGGAATGCGGTCATTCAGAGCATAGGTATTATTGATTATCTTCTTTTGAATATCAGCGATTATTTTTTCATAGAGATTTTCTTTTTTCATATTCGGATATCACACCAATTAATAGAATACAAAAAAGAACCCTTTTCCGCAACCGACAACAGAGCAGATATGATACCATATAAAGCAAACCGGTGATTTTTTTTCATACTATAGTAATTCTGAGACAAATATTTCCTGCAGCAGCACGCTCCGGTACGGCAGCTGTACTTTTTCTGCTGCCGCAGGAAATTTTTAAAGGCTGGCCCCGTTCGAATCAATCACGCTGCGGTACCACAATCCGGAATCCTTTATAGTCCGCTTCTGTGTCTGGTAATCTACGTGAATAAGGCCGAACCGTTCGCCGAATCCTTCCGACCATTCGTAATTATCCATCACCGACCATGCAAAATAACCGGCAACAGGTGTTCCGTCTTCAGCCGCTTTGCGCAGTTCAAGCAGATAGCGGTGCATAAAATCTATACGCTGCGGATCATGGACTTTTCCATCAAGTGCGACCCAGTCGGCCATGGACAGACCGTTTTCGGTAATAATCACCGGCAGTCCGTACCGCTCGTATAGAAAATCGGGCATGTACCTGAGTACTTCCGGGGTCACTTCCCACTTGAAGGCAGTCTGATTGAATCCGGCCTTTTTAGGAAGGCATACGGGTTTACCGTCGGCGCCTGCCTGCACTGCCGTTCCCTGATACAGATTGCATCCGAGGAAATCGATAGGGCTGTACAAATCCTTCATATTATCTTCTCTAAGCAGTTCCTCGGGAAAGTCGGAGCGGAATGCATTTATGCCGTCTTCCGGATACTTTCCCAGGAGGATCGGATCAAGCCACCATGTCGTGGGCCACAAACTTTTATCTGCAGCAGAAAAAGCCTGTGTGCGGGCCGCCTCAATATCAGCTTTCGAGCCGGAAGCCGGATAATATGCACACGGATTTGCGGCAATTCCGATTGACGGCTTTTTTACGGCATACGCTCTGATTTTCCTGACCGCAAGGCTGTGGGCTTTCAGTATCGCGTTGATAAGATAAAACCCTTCACGATACGTTACTTTGAGTTTCGGCGCGCAGTTTCCGTCAATATGACCGATGATAATATGGCACTGTGCTTCGTTCAGCGTCATCCAGTGCGTCACCCTGTCGGAAAGGGCATCAACAACGACCTTCACGTAATCAGCAAAGATGACCGGCATCTGCGGGTTCGCCCATCCGCCGATGTTCTGCAGTGCCTGCGGGAAATCCCAGTGAAACAGCGTGACATACGGTTCAATACCGGCATTCAGCAGTTCGTCTACAAGATCACTGTAAAACTGTATTCCTTTCTGGTTCACCTTTCCAAATCCATCAGGAAGTACCCTGCTCCAGCTTATCGAAAAACGGTATGCTTTAAGGCCCATTTCCTTCATAAGCGCAACGTCTTCCTTATACCGGTGATAATGGTCGCAGGCAGTATTTGCCGTATCCAGATTCCGTATATTAGTCTTTCCGGTAACAGGATTCAGTCTTGTATCGTTTGAATATACATCCCATATGGAAGCACCCTTACCATCTTCAAATGCAGCTCCTTCTATCTGGTATGCAGCTGATGCCGCACCCCATGCAAAATTTTCAGGAAAACTCATATTACTACCTCGTATTTTTTGATTACCCTTTTACCGCACCGATTACAATACCTTTAACAAAATATTTCTGGAAAAACGGATAGACGACAAGTACCGGAAGCGCACCGATTACTGCAACTGCCATCCGGATGGAAGTCGACGGCATTTTCATAGTGGAAGCGCCTGCAGAGGAAGCCTTCTTTACCATTTCAACATTTTCCAGCATTTTTGTCAGAAGTACCTGAATGCTATAATATTTATCATTGTTAATATAGTACAAACCATTGAGCCAGTCATTCCAATAGCCGAGTCCGACAAGCAGTGTAATTGTTATTATTATGGGAAGTGCCATCGGAACTATAATACCGAACAATATGCGGAATTCTCCCGAACCGTCGATTCTTGCAGCTTCAATAACTTCTTCGGGAATGTTCGTCATAAAATACGTCCGCATCATAATGACGTTAAAAGCGTTCATGAGCAGGTTCGGAAAAACAAGCGCCCATATGGTGTTTTTTATGTGGAACAGTTGTGTCCACATAATATACGTGGGAACAAGACCACCGTTAAACAGCATCGTAAAAAAAATAAAAAACGAAAAAATATTTCTGCCCGGCAGATCCTTCCTTGACAGCGGATATGCGAACATTATTGTCAGCAGAAGACTTAACAAAGTTCCCGATACGGTGACGATGATGGATATTGCATACCCTCTTAGCACGGCACCGGAGCCGAACAGCAGATATTTATACGCGCTCAAATCAAGTTTCTTCGGCCAGAATGAGTAACCGTTTTTAACAAGCATCTCTTCCGACGTAATTGAAGAGCTTATCAGAAGGATAAACGGAATGATACATATAAGACTGATAACAATCATAACGGTTGTTATTACCATCTGATACGATTTTTTATTTGTCATTACAATCTCCTAGAACAAAGCACTTTCTTTGTTTACCTTCCGTACTATCTGGTTTGCCGAAAGAATAAGCACGAATCCGACCACCGACTGATAGAATCCTGCTGCAGCTGCCATACCGATGTTGTTCATCTGAGTAAGGCCGCGGTATACGTAGGTATCAATCGTATTCGTTGCATCTATAAGCGCACCGCTGTTCATAGGCACCTGATAGAAGAGGCCGAAATCGGAATAGAATATTCTTCCGATTGCCATAAGCGTGAGTATAATAATCGTCGTTTTCAGGCAGGGAAGAGTTATGTACCTTATCTGCTGCCACTTTCCCGCTCCGTCTATTTCTGCGGCTTCATAATAACTTCTGTCGATTCCGACTATTGTCGCATAATAAATAATGCAGTTATACCCGAGATTTTTCCACAAATTGACGAAAACGAGGATAAACGGCCAGTATGACGGCGTCGAATACCATGAAACCGGTTTTATTCCCATAGGCTCAAGAACAGACTTATTGATAAAACCGAATTGTGAATTTAAAAATCCGTACACGATATAACTGACGACGACCATCGAAATAAGATACGGAACGAGAATACATGTCTGGCACATTTTTTTTATTCTCTTGCCGGTAATATCATTCAGGATAATCGCAACGGTGATAGCGGCTGCTGTGCCGATAATAATGAATACAGCATTGTACAGCAGCGTGTTTTTCGTAATATTAAAAGCGTCTTTTGTTTTGAAGAGGAACTTGAAATTATCAAAACCCGTAAACCTGCTCCGGTACATTCCCAGTTTGTAATCGTACCGCTTAAATGCCAATACCACACCTGACATCGGAATATAATTATTTATTATGATATACACAATTCCGGGAAGCATCATAATATAAAACGGAATGAAACTTACTATTTTTTTTGCTGTAATTTTTTTTCCCATCAAATGTCTCCTTGGAGACAGGTCTCCCGGCGCAGAGACGAGAGACCTGTCGTCAGATTATCTGGTCTTTAACCATGCATCGAGCTGATTCTGTTTTTCAGAAATGACAGCATCAATACCTGCTGCTTTAAGCTCTTTATTGAACTGCGGTATCGTTTTTTCCGGGTCAAGGCATCCGGTAAGTAAACCTGCTTCATATTTTGCGACAACATTATTACAGGCCGTTACTGCGTTCAGGACTTTTTCATTATTCCATACAAAGCCCTTTGCAGGAGAAGAATGCGCAGATTTATTGAACTCTCCCAGTTTTTTCCAGACATCAGGATCATCACCTTCCCACACATACGTTATCTGCTCGTTCGGCCATGCCCATCCGACGACGGAATAACCGGTTGTTGCAGCAGTAATGCCATCTGCATATTTTATGATGCCTTTATCTTTGTCTGCGAATTCCCAGTGGACACCTTCCACACCGTTAACAAACAGGTTTGCAAGTTCAGGATTCGTGTACAGAAGATTTAAAACCTGCATTGCCTTACCGGGATTCTTGCTGTTGTTTGCAATGCACCATGCGGCATTGACCATTGAAGTTGTGGAATGAGGTTCGTACATTTTTGCAATCACCATTTCTTTGCCGCACTTTCTCGTCTCTTCCGCTTCGATTCCGGATTTAAAAGGAGAGAATGTTCCGAACCCGATACCGGAATTAATATACACATCGTAGCCCTCTGTCGTGTTTACAGCATCGGGCATCATGTATCCTTCTTTAGACCATTTATACATATATGAACAATATTCTTTAAATGACGGAGTATCGTACAGATTCACCACTTTTGTGCTGTCTGTCAGGCAGTTCTCAAGAACCCCGAGGCCGTCGCCAAGAATATCCGCAGCCCATGCGGGATGATTCATCGTTCCGCCGTTGGGTACAACAGTCCACATGTTTTTATGCGCAGCCTTCACTTTTTTAAAGCAGGCGTCAAGATCAGCATATGTTACGTATTTGCTGTAATCAAACCCGACTTCATCCGCAACAGATTTGACCATAAGAAAACCGCGCCCCTGTGCCTTATCCTTGTTCATCGGTACGCCGTATTTCTTTCCGTCTATAATAACGCATCTCCAGTCGTCCGGAGAAATGGACTGCAGCATATCAGGAGCATACTTTGCAAGGAGATCGTCCATCGGAATAATCTGATTGCTGACAGCCATGGATGACAGAGAAACTTCCCATGGAAAGGCATAGAACAAATCAAGTTTTTCACCGGAAGCAAGCGCAAGATTCAGCTGATTGACAGACACGTTACGTACAAGATCAACTTTGCAGCCGATCAGTTTCTCTGTTATTTTACTAGCCTCTGCGGAAATTTTTGCACAATCGTCCGTTGTACCGTTATACGGCGCATAGATAGTAACGACATATTCATCGGCAGACCCTTTTGAATCCACCGATCCGACACGGTTTTTGCAGCCGGAAACCGCTAAAACAGACAAAGCAGCGGTGAGACACACAGCAGCCAGTTGTAATTTCATAAAATCCTCCTGTTGATTTACTGATTATTCTTGCACGCGTTTTTCAAGTCCGCTACCATAAAAAATTATTAATATGCAAAAAAAGTAACCAGTATCTGCCGCAATACGCACTGCATGCAAAAAATGTGATATTGTTATAGTAAAAATGTTACCTTGCAGAAATTAATACCCCTGCAACAGTCCCCGTGGGATTACACCTTCCGGTTGAATAAACAATTCTATACACGCACCGTGGCGGTTCAGAAATATCATTTCGAACTTATTCCCGTATAAAATCGCCAGACGTCTCCTGATATTCATAATACCTATCTGTTCCGGACTGTTCTCATCGGGATTCTTTGCATTGAGTTTTGCAAGTGATTCTTCCGAAAACCCCAGGCCGTTGTCTGCAATCGTTATATTGATGCATGACTCACCGCCGCTCTCAAGCTTTTTTGCCGTTATTCTGATTCTTAATACTTCTCCGGGGATTTGTGCGTACTTCAACGCATTTTCGACAAACGTGAGCACAGACATGGAAGGTATCTGAAACTCCCTCACGTTCTCTGCAATCGACGTCACAAGCACAGGCGGAATATCCGCACACCGCTGCTGAAAATCCATATACTTCTCAACGCTGGAAAGTTCGTCATCGACAGATACGGTAAAATCCCGGTTTTTAAAAAGCGCCCGCAGATAGCCTGAAAGGGACAAAATCATTTCCTGTATCTTCCGGTACTGTTTCTGCTCTGCCATGCCGTAAAATATTTTCAGACAGTTCAAATAAAAATGCGGGCGTATCTGAATCTGCAGCCGCTGCAATTCAACTTTCTGCAGTTCCATCTCCTGTTCGTATTTTTCTATTTTAAGTTTTGTAATTTCATCCATCATTCCGTTAAATACAGTGCCTATCTGAGAAAACTCCAGAATATATTCCGGCATACTCAGGCGGCTGCTTATCTGGCCTTCCTTGATTTTCGTCATTGTCCGTACAAACATATCGAGCGGAGAAATAAGGAGATGATTCAGAAGAACAAAACACAGACCTATCAGAAACATAAAAAGGACGCTCACAACCAGAAGAATAAATTGAAACCTGTCCATATTTTTCAACAGCCCGTAATACGGAGAACATGATATGAGATACATATGAAGATATTTTGAATAATTACTCACAAAAAAATACCTGCGGTTCCCGTCAAGGATTGAATATTTGTCTCCCGGATGCAGCTTCTGAATAGTGATTTTTTTCCGGACCAGTATTTCCAGATCCGTAAGCGGCTGCATAGTATCGTCAGCATAAAACAGATGCTCCTCGGGAAACGCCTGCAGATTTTCCATTCTGTACAACACATCAAAATCAACAAGACTGATGCAGTATGTATTATTAATTCCGAGAATTCTCAGCAGATAGTATTTCTCTCCTATTTTCTCGACAGTCCATTTTTTCATATCTGTTTTTTGTGAAAGGATTCTATTCTTTATGTACTCATCAATAACTTCTTTGTCGCGGAAAGGAAAATTATATGTATAGATTTTCCGGTACAAATCGTTTTTTATCGTATATATGAACATTGCACGCAGTACAGGATTCAACGTCATCATATTCTGATATTTTTGAAGAATTTCATACGAATTGAGATGTGCATCAAGTTCCGAAAGTTTAAATTCAAGCTGCCGGAAATTCGCATCATTGGCGACCGTATTTATCATAAAGCCTTCAATATATTCCAGCATGCTTTCAGAGGAATCCTGATAATATGAAATTTTACTTTTCGTATTTTCCGCAATTCTGTCATTGATGATATTAATGGCATGCGCATTGTACCATATAAAGAAAGCGCCGAACGGAACACAGAAAACCATCAGAATAAGAAAAACCAACCGCTTCATAGGCATTCTTCTGTAAAAATAATGGCGACTAATCATATACCTTACAATACTTTTTTTCTAATGCGCGTTGCAATATACGTGCTATAATACTTCGGAATCTTTTTCAGGAGTATTATGTGGTTGCACTTATAGTCGACGATCAGGTCAGCGTCGTAAGCGGTCTTTTCTGCGGAATCAGCTGGGGAAAAATCGGAATTGAGAAAGTCTGCAAAGCATACAACGCGTATGAAGCAAAAAAAATCATACTCAGCAGCAAAATCGACATTCTGCTATGCGATATCGAGATGCCCATGGAAAGCGGTCTTGATTTATGCAGCTGGCTTCGCGAAAATAAATATGCAACCCTCTGTATCTTTCTCACCGCTCATGCTGATTTTATGTACGCACAGAAAGCTGTAAAACTCAATGTCTTTGATTATGTACTCCAGCCGGCGCCCTATTCAGAAATTGAACAGGTTCTTGCACGGGCCGTTAATAAATTGCGGCAGCAGCGCATTTCAGAAGAAATTTATTCTTACGGAAAAATGATTTATAGTTCAAGAGAAAAATTTCTTGATGCGGTATTCCATCCGGTATTCACTGATCCGGAATACGATATAGGCAGAGAAATTGATGACATTCAGAAACTTGATATAGGGCTTTCCCCTGATTCACAATTGTATCTGTCGCTTATAGTTTCCGCAAACGCGGAAAAAAATAAATGCGGACGGCAGGACATTGAATCTGTTGTGAAAAAATATTTTACTGCAGAGAATCAGAATACCGTGCTCTTTGCAGCTGCCAGCGGTGAGTACGGCTGCATTGTCTATCCGGAATCGGACTGGCTGATTCCCTATGACTCGTACATTAATCAGCTTAAATCAGTTCAAAGTGAAATTACCGGAAAATACGGAGTTGATACGGCCGTATACGCCGGCAAAGACATTCAGCTTTCGCATATACACGAGGCAGCAGACCGGATACTTGCCTATAAAAACAACATGCTTGAAGATATCTGCGGATTATTTGAAATTGATAAAATTCCACCGGCTGCCGTTTCCTGTCCTCTTCCGAATATGCGTGTATGGCAGAAAATGGTGCAGGACGGGCATCCGGAAATTATGATTACCGAAACAGAAAAATTTCTTACAAGGCTTTCCTCCGGACCCGGCGGAGCGGACATGTTAAAAAAATTTTATCAGGAATATATCCAGCTCATAGCAGTCCTGCTTTCGGACCAGAAAATATCAATTAATGATTTATTCGACGACAAAGAAACTATGGAGACTATTCTTTCATCATATAAATCCGTCGAACGTATGAAAAAGCTCGTATGTTACTTCAGCGAGTATTTCAGCAATGAAAAAAACAGAGTAGAAGATATTTCCCTCATTAAAAAGATCAGGGAATATATAGAAGATAACATTTCTGAAGATCTCAGAAGGGAAGAAATTGCAGAATACGTCCACCTTAATCCGTCGTATCTGTCCAGAATATTCAGAAAAGAGACCGGAAAATCGTTGAAAGAATTCATCACTGAAAAAAAGATGGATTTAGCCCAGACACTTCTTAAATCGACAAACCTGACAATCAGCATGATTGCTGCAAAAACGGGCTATACGAATTTTTCACTCTTTTCACAGAACTACCGCAAGGCAAAGGGAAAGCTGCCTTCTGAAGACCGCATGTAATATATCATAAAAATCTGCTATACTTTCACGTATGAAAACATGTCTTGTTATTGTAGACTGCCAGAACGATTTTGTGGAAGACGGTGCGCTCGCAGTCCAGGGAGGAACCCGGGCCTGTAAAAATATCAGGAACCTGCTTGAAAAAACGCGGTATGACAGTATCGTTATAACTGCGGATTTTCACCCCGTAAACCATTGTTCCTTCACTGTCAACGGAGGAGTATGGCCGGTACATTGTGTACAGGATACCCGTGGTGCAAAACTGCAGGAAGAAATAACAGACGGCATCTGTTCAGTCCTGCAGAGGGGAGACGAAGTAACGATCAGCGTCGTCCACAAAGGGCTTGATGCACAAAAGGAAGAATACGGCGCGTCAATCACAGCTCATGATATCGACAGGTTCGACATTGTCGGAATTGCGCTTGATTACTGCGTGCTTGAAACGGCAAAACTTACAAAGAAACGCTATCCGGAATCACGCGTAGTTGTAAAAAGTGCATATACGGCTGCAGTCGGCAGCACCCCTGAAAACCGGAAACATATAGAAGAAGAATGCAGGAAAGAGAAAATCGAATGGGAAGGGTGATTTTTATAGTGCTGTTTATTGACTTGCCGGCCTTTCAAATGTAGTATAGGCGCATGAAACCTCGTCTTCAGCAGACTCCGGTCGTTGTAACCCTTGCACTTATCTGCTGCGCTTTATGGGGCAGTGCCTTTCCTGTTATTAAAATAGGATATGCATTATTTTCCATCAACCGGTCAGATATACCGTCCCAGATACTTTTTGCCGGATGCAGATTTTTTTGTGCCGGCATCATTTCTATTGTTGTGGGAAGCATAGTATCAAAAAAACTGCTGGTTCCCCGGACGTGGCCTTCTTTTTTCCGCATTATTGTTCTTTCTCTTGCCCAGACTGTCATTCAGTATGTATTTTTTTATATTTCGCTCGCGCACACGACCGGTATAAAAGGCGCAATTCTTGAGAGCCTGAATATATTCTTTTCAATAATTATCGCATCGCTTCTGTTCCGCATGGAAAAACTTTCCCTGAGGAAAATTGCAGGCTGCATCATTGGTTTTGCAGGTATAATACTGGTAAATCTTACCGGAAACGGAAACCTCAAGACTCTTGATTTTGGTTTTACTCTGACAGGTGAAGGATTTATGGTCATATCGACAGTCGGCGCGGCATTTGCTGCGGTTATGCTGCGCCTTTTTTCCCGGTACGACAATCCTGTTTTATTAAGCGGATGGCAGTTCGTTTCCGGCGGGGCAGTCATGATTGCTGCTGGATATATTTCGGGAGGCCGTCTTTCATTCGGTTCCGTACAGGCCGGACTGCTGCTGCTTTACCTTGCATTTCTTTCTGCTGCCGCATATTCGCTGTGGTCCATCCTGTTAAAGTACAACGACGTTTCCCGCATATCAATTTTCGGCTTTATGAATCCTGTTTTCGGTGTTATTCTTTCAGCCCTTCTTCTTGGCGAAGGCAGTATGCTTGCAAACTGGAAAATCCCCGCGGCACTTGTGCTCGTCTGTACCGGCATTATATGCGTAAACGGAAAATATAAAAAAAAGGTACTGCCGGCTGACCGGAAAACAGACAGCTGTTGTTAAATTTTATAAAAATGACAGCTTTAATTATATAAATATGTTCTGACTATCGGACAGATGCAAAGATTCCGCAGAAAAGGGCAAAAACAGGCTGCCATTGTCATAATTTCCTATTCGTTGTATTCTTATTTCGTTATTCTATATTGAAAATTTTTGTCTGATTAAGGAAAAGAACCCTATGGAAGAAAATACCCCTGTAGAAGAATCATGCACGCCGCAGAATCCAGTCATGAAAAAAGGTGACGATGAAATCAGCCTGATCGATTTGTTCGCGGTTCTTCTTAGAAGGAAAAAAATGATTATTACCATAACCCTTGTGGCCATGATTGTAGTTATCATTTTCAGTATTTTTTCGATAAAGCTGCCCCCCGAAAAATCGCCGCTTCCAAATGAATATACACCGACAGCCCTTATGCTTATAAACAATTCCAGTTCATCGGGCAGTAACCTTTCCTCCATGCTTAATTCAAGCGGATTGAGCAGCCTTGCAGGCCTTGCAGGAGTGTCGACAAATCTCTCTTCCTACAGTTCACTCGCCGTATATCTTGCAGGAACAAATACGTTTCTTGACGCTATAGTGGACAAATTCGATTTAATAAGCCGCTATAAAATAAAAAAATCCCCTCGTGCAGAAAGCCGGAAAGTTCTGAAAAAACAGCTGACAGCCGATTATGATGACGACTCCGGAGTTTTTTCCATCAGTTTTTCGGACATTGACCCTGTCTTTGCACAGTCGGTTGTTAATTTTGCTGCCGATTATATGGAAAATCTGTTTACACAGCTTGGTGTAGATAAAGATCTTCTCCAGAAAAAAAATCTTGAGGAAAATATAGACACAAGTTATAACGAAATAATAAATCTCGAAAGACAGATACGAAAAAAGGAAAATTCCGTGTCAAACGGATATAATGCATCTGCGGTTTCCTCCATTCTTCTTGACACATCGATGCTTAAACTTGAACTTGAAGCACAGCAGCAGGTATACACCCAGCTCAAGACGCAGCTTGAAGTCCTTAAAGTTACATTGTCCAGTGAAACTCCTGTATTCCAGATACTTGAACACGCTGAAGTTCCTGATCAAAAGTCAAAGCCATCTCGTGGCAAACTATGTATTATTGTAACTTTTGCAGCATTCTTTCTTTCTATATTTATGGCATTTGCATTGAATGCGGTAGAAAACATAAAAAAAGATCCCGAAGCAATGGCGAAACTCTCACCCAAAAAGGAAAAATAATCTTATGAAAAAGTTTATCTGTTTTGTTTTAAGTATTATGATTCTTTCTGTATCAATGCTGCCTGCACAGGATATAACGGGTGTAGCTGCAAAATCACAAAACGACTTAGCAACAGTCGTCGCTGACTCTGCATCAGGTTCAACCGCTCTTATTCCTGATGCACAAATGGCTATGTCTTCTCTGGATTATCCCGTTACAGCCGGTGATCTTTATACGCTTGCGTTCGCTGTAAATAACACACCTGTTACTTATGCTATTTCGGTCGATACTTCTTACAAGATTCGTGTCGCGAATCTTACTGTTATTGATGCTGCCGGTAAAACTTTTCTGCAGCTCAAACGGTTTGTAGAACAAATTATTACTGAAAATTATCATCTCAGCGGCGTTCAATTCATACTTACAACGCCAGCAGTTTTCAAAGTAACAATAAATGGCGAAGTTCATCAGACAGAAATAAAACAGGCATGGGCCCTCACGCGGCTTTCTTCCGTAATCGCAGGCACAACGACTTCATATTCATCAATGAGGAATGTAACAGTCACATCTGCCTCTGGTGCAAAAAATACATATGACTTGTTCAAAGCGGAACGCTTCGGCGATCTTTCCCAGAATCCGTACGTACGGCCGGATGACACAATCACAATCAATCGTATGTCGCGCAAAGTAACACTCAAAGGTGCTGTTGAACGCCCGGGAATGTATGAACTGCTGGAGGGCGAAAATCTGAAAGATCTTGTCAACTATTACGGCAACGGTCTTGCAGAGCTTGCAGATCCAAGCCGTATTGAATTAACCCGTGTTCTTGATCAGGTGGAACGGCCCGGAAAAAAAATCTATCTTAACCAGAATTCCATCGACGATAATTATCCCCTTGTCTGCTATGATTCGGTATATATTGCAAGTTATACAGAGCTTAAACCCGTCATGTTTATGGAGGGTGCTCTATATTTAAATACAGTCAAAAAAGATTTCACAGAAAGCACGACGCCGGAAAGTTCGGCACATGTTGCAATCTCTTTCCAGTCCGGGGAGAATTATGCATTTTTAGTCCGCAGAAACAGCAGTATGTTTTCTGCTGTTTCAGATATTGAAAACGCATATATCATCAGGCAGGGAAAAGAAATTCCGCTCGACGTAAACAAAATACTGTATGATGCCTCTTATTACAGCGAAGAAACCGTACAACAGTACGACACACTCATGATTCCTTTCAAACAGTCGTTCGTTTCGGTAGCAGGTGCTGTCAATACGCCCGGCCGTTATCCGTACATTCCGGGACGTTCATGGGATTATTATATCGGTCTTGCCGGCGGAATCCTTACCGATAAAAACTTTAATGAAACAGTTACCATAAAAGATTTACACGGCAACAAAATGAGTAAGAACGATCCGATTACACCGGAAACGACCATAACAGTAGCGACAAACTCTATTACATATTATGTTACGAAATACGCACCGCTTGCGACGACAATGCTTTCCATAGCGACAACTGTTCTGACAATCGCAAATCTGATAAAAAATTAAAAATCGTGCAGCACAACAGGTTTTACATACACTGTCATGCTGCACGCTGTATTCTTCCTGCCGGGAATTTACCTGTTTCTCAAAATATCATAAATCCTGATTTCTTCTTCCTTTGTCAGAATCTTCCAGCAGTTTGCAGGACTTCCTGACGCAAGGGAATCACCTGCCATTTTATCTTCCATAGCAGCAAATTTTTCAAGATCAATGCCGTATTCACGCAAAGTCGGAACGCTCAATTCCTTTGTAAAATCCTCAAGCGCGCCAAGGAATTTTTCTGCACCGGTTTTCGGATCATCGCTCACACTTGCTGCACCAATTTCAATACCGAGACGCGCAAAGCGTTCGTAGCAGCCTTCGAGTACAGCCCGCAGACACTCAACGATGAGCATTGCGTTTGAGATTCCGTGCGGGACATGGAATACTGCACCGATCGGACGGCTCATGCCGTGCACGATCGTTGTCGGGGACGTGTTGATTGCAACGCCCGCTTCATACGCTGCAAGCGACATATTTTCGCGGGCTTCTCTGTTTGTTCCGTCTTTTGCGGCAACCGGAAGGTATTTGAAAATCCGTTTAACGGCATCAAGGCAGAACATATCAGTTACCGGATTTGCTTTGCGGCACGTATAGCTTTCTACCGCATGAGCCAGCGCATCCATTCCGGTGTTTACCGTGATTGAGGCTGGGGCACTGATTGTATAGGTGTAGTCGATTACTGCGATTTTCGGCAGAAGGGCATCACCTTTCAACAGGAGCTTTGAGTTTGTCGGAGTGTCGGTATACACAAAATATTTTGTAACTTCAGAACCTGTTCCCGCCGTTGTCGGAATAAGAACAAGCGGTGCAAAATCACCTTCTATTGTTTTTCCGAAATAATCGATTAATTTTCCGGGAAGGACAGCCATGGCTGCAACGGCTTTTGCCGTATCAAGAGGCGTACCGCCTCCCAGACCGATGATAAAATCACATTTTTCGTCCTTAAAAACTTTGACACCGGCATAAATCATCAGGTCATCCGGTTCGCCCGGTAAATCGTTATAGAGAACGGAATCTATACCAAGACCTTTAAGCACGCTCTGAACCTGACCTGCAAGTCCTGTTTTTGTGATGACTTTTCCCGTTACAATCAGTGCTTTTTTTCCAAATGCCTTAAGATACGGAGCGGCCTGTTCAAGCGCGCCTTCCCCGACAATGGTACGCGGTGCAGTAGTAAAATTAAACATAAAATCTCCTTATTAAAGCCCTGGCGGCAGCGGAATTGCGTAACGCACGACGGGCCGTCCCGTAAGTAAAACTTACGGGACGGCCCGAACGCCCTAGATGTATTTCTTATCTACGATCGAGAGAACTTCATCAAGTTTTGCAAGTTCTTCGTCAAGCTGCGCTTCAGTAATGATAAGCGGCGGTGCTACAATGATGACATTTTCGTGCGAATAAGTAAAGAATCCGCGGCTCTTGAGCTCTTTTACGACGGTGCCCATGATTCCTTTCGGATCCTGTCCCCACGGGACAAGCGGTTCGCGCGTTTTGCGGTCTTTTACAAGTTCAACACCGCTGAACAATCCGATGTATCGGACGTCGCCGACAGACGGATGCTTTGCCTTCAAATCTTCCAGGAGCTTTCCAAGGTGTTTTCCGACTTTCTGAACATGCCCTTCAATGTCGTTCTTAAGGTAGAACTCCTGACAGCCCACGCCGGCCGCGCAGGCAAGCGGATGCCCGGAATAGGTTAAACCGCAGCTTAAGAATTTATCATCAAAGAAATGCGCAATTTCGTTCTTAACAATACAGCCGCCGAGCGGAATATAGCCTGAGTTTACGCCTTTTGCAAAGGAAATGATATCCGGCGTTACGTCGAAGTTCATGTAGGCGAACATTTTTCCCGTCCGGTACCAGCCGGACATGACTTCATCGCAAATCATCATAATGCCGAATTCGTCACAGATTTTGCGGACGCCTTTGAGATAATTTTTCGGATAAATGATGATTCCATTTGAACCTATGACTGTTTCAAGAATGATTGCGGCAATTCTGTCGCCGCCTTCAAAAATTACCTGTTCGCGGAGCTTTCCAACGTAGTATTCGCATTCTTCATCTTCTGAAGCAAACTTGATTTTTTCCTGATACGAATACGGACCGCAGAAATGGATGAATCCGGGAATTGCCGGTTCCAGGGCAAAATGCCGCGGTTCGCCCGTCAGATTTCCGGCACCGAACGTTGAACCGTGATACGATCGGTACTGGCTCATTACTTTAAACCGGCCGGTATACATTCTGGCCATTTTGATTGCATTTTCATTGGCATCCGCACCACCGTTCGTGAAAAAAATTTTTCCGAAGCAGTCCGGAAGACGGTCGATAATCGATTTTGCAAGCTGTGCCCGTACTTCAACGCCCCATGAACCCTGAACGTACGCAAACTTGTCAAGCTGGGCTTTTATCGCTTCCGCCATTTCTTTATTTGCATATCCGGCATTAACGTTAACCTGTTCGGAAGACATATCCGCATAGCGCTTGCCTTCCGTGTCGTAAATGTAAATTCCTTCTGCATGGTCAACGACAGTCGGATTAAGTCCGCTCTGTTTGCTCCATCCGAGCAGAACATTTGATGTCTGCACTTCAGCTATTTCTTTTGGTGTCATATTGTACTTTGCCTCCGTATTGATGATTGAGCCCGTTCCTTTTGCAGATACGTTTCCATCAATCATGTATACTGCGGAAAGTTTACAGCAATCGGTCACCATGTACATTGTTATTTTCACCAAATATTTATAGAATTGTTTGTATAAAATGACCAAAATAGAGAGGTTAAAATGTCTCTTTCAGTAGAATCCGTTTACAACATCATTAAAAACAAATACAAACTCACGCTCATTGCCGGAAAAAAAGGTTTAATCAGAGTAATAAGCTGGATTTACTACACAGAAGACCCTTCAACGATAGAATATATCAGAGGAGGGGAACTTGCCATTACGCTTGGCGTTAATTTTGAACGGCAGCAGGACAACAAAGGCGATGAATCGGAAAATCTCACGCAGTTCTTAAAAACCTATATCGACAATTTTCAAACGCATAACGCATCGGGGCTGATAATCAACACGGGAAAATATATCAATGATGTTCCTTCAAAAATCATCGATTTATGCGACGAACTTTCCTTTCCGCTTTTTATCATGCCGTGGGAAATACATACGATCGATGTTATGCAGGAAGTCGGCAATATGCTGGCAACAGACCGGCAGAACGCTTTTTCAGTTGAAAATTTCTTCTATACCGCAATTTTTACTCCGGAAAACCTTGACCCGAATCAGATTTTGAACACTCCATTCCATAATGCAGAAGAGTTTGCCGTTGTTCTGCTGGAAATTGAAATGAAACGCTTTAATAACGACATTGAGCAGATAAAACGCTATGTCAATTTCTCCTTTAATCCGAAACTGGGTCTGCCGGTAAACAGTTATGCAGGTTTCGTACACAACCAGAAAGTAATTTACGTTTTAAAAGAAAATTTTGAAAAATCAGCGTATGAAATAGCCCGGATTGCCGCAAATGATAAATATTTTTACGGGAAAAAAACGTCTCTTTCTGACAGCTGCAAAAATCAGAAAGAGCTGCCGGATATGTACAATCATGCACTGTATGCAATGGAACTGACTGATTCAGTTAATTCGGTTGGCAGATACGATTCGCTGGGGTTTTTTAAGATTTTAGTTGAAGTAAAAAACAGAAAGGTTCTGGAACAAATGTACGAAAATACTCTGGGAAAACTGAATATGTTTGCAGAAGACAAACGTGCCGACTACCTGAAAACGCTGGAACTCTATTTAAAATACGGAGGAAACATCCAGAAGATTTCGGATGAAAACGCAAGCCACCGGAACACGGTCGTTTACCGGATTCATAAAATTGAAGAAACGTTGGGAACGGATCTTTCCGACGGCGACACCCGGAGTTTAATTCAAACAGCACTATACATAAAAAAATTTCTGGACAAGAAATTGTAGGTACCTGCAACCACGCTAAAATCATCAGCAACATACCTCACAAACGGAGCGAGGTATGTTGCTCTCTAAAGCGATTGCAATCGGTTCATTTAGTTTTGTCGATTTCCAGAATTGTATGAAGCAGAACGTTTGCTCCCTTCCAGCAGTTCTCAATCGGCGTAAACTCAAGTTCACAATGGCTGTGTCCGCCGATGCTTGGAACGAAAATCATCGTCGTGGGAACTATTTCGCACATATACTGCGCGTCGTGCCCGGGGCCGGAATACATGCGCATATAACCGTATCCAAGTTCTTTCGCTGCTTTTTCGACGTCATCAATATAGTCCGGATAATATTTTACCGTTTTACGGGTCCATGCTTCTTCATAACTTACAGAGCAGCGTTCAATTTCTTTCGGAATTTTTTTAATAATGTCGAGGCACTGCTTAATAACTTCAGGATCCTGGTGACGGGCATCAAGGGTAAACTTTACTTCATCAGGGATGATCGTATGAATGTTCGGATGGCAGCTGATTTTTCCGGTCGTGTATACAAGTTTGGAATCAAGTTTGTCAAATTCCGTATGCAGATAAAGCAGTGCTTTCGCCGCGGAAAACAGGGCGTCTTTGCGGAGTTTCATCGGGAACGTTCCTGCATGATCTGCCTGTCCCTTGAACGTAAATTCATAATTAATCATGCCGCACACACCTTCTACAACGCCGATATCTTTTTTTGCGTTCTCAAGGATAGGTCCCTGCTCAATATGAAGTTCAATAAGGCCGGTTGTCTTCTTCGGATCAATGCGGTTTGATTCCGAGCCTTTAAATCCCGATTCTTCAAGCGCCTGCCCGAAAGTATATCCCGGTTTATCTTTTGCTTCGGATGCAAGCATTTTTGCTTTATCAAATTTATTGCATATAATGCCGGAACACATCATTGCCGGTTCAAAACGGGCTCCTTCCTCATTCGTCCAGACAACGACCGTTATCGGATGTTTATGCGGTATTTTTTCCTTAACAATTGTTTCCACGGCTTCCATTGCCGTCATGACACCTAAAATGCCGTCATAATTTCCTCCCTGCCTGACTGAATCGCAGTGACTGCCCGCCATGATTTCACCGGCAGACGGATCACTGCCGGGAAGCGTGCAGTACATATCCGCAAGGTCGTCTGTTTTTACCGTAAGCCCGATTGATTCCATGCGCTGTTTTATCTCATTACGAGCCGCAATCGCTTCCGGTGAGAGAGAGAAGCGCGTAATTCCGCCGTGGCCTGTGTCGCCGAACCGGCTGAATGTCCTTATTTTGTCTTCCATCCTTTCCATACTACATGTTACCATACTTTGCCTCCGGTAATAATAATTATTAATTCAGTCATCAGAAGATGGCATTCTTATCTGTTCCTATTTGTGATTCGCGCGCGGACCGGGTGCAATAGCACCGACAGGACACACAAGTATGCACAGATGACAGCCAACGCATTTTTCTGCATTCATCACGGGATACGACTCATCGGTGTTACTTATAGAAAGCGCCTGATGACCGCCGTCCGAACATGATACAACGCATCTGCCGCAACCGACGCACATATTGTGCGAAAATTTCGGGTAGCATGTTGTATGCCGGTCAAGCTTATCCGCTGAAACGATTTTCGGAAGAGCCTTGCCGATAATCTGTGTTACGCTTGTGTAGTTGTTTTTCGCAAGATAGCGCTTCATGCCGTCTATCATGTCGTAAATAATTCCGTATCCGTACTGCATAACAGCCGTTGTTACCTGAATTGTTGCGCATCCGAGCGACATAAATTCGGCAGCATCCTGCCATGTTTCTATTCCGCCCATACCGCTTACAGGCACTGCGCTTAATTCGTTGCATTGTTTTATATCGTTTATAAATCTGAGTGCTATGGGTTTTACAGCTTTTCCTGAATAGCCGCCGACACTCGTAAAACCGGAAACGTCGGGGCTTGAAATGAACGAACCAAGGTCTACGTTCATAATCGATTTAATGGTATTAATGGCGGCAATACCGTCCGCCCCTGCTTTCACAGCTGCAAGCGCAGGTATTTCAATATGCCCGAGATTCGGCGTCATTTTTGCGAGAACCGGAAGTTTTGAGCTTTTTTTCACCGCACGCGTATATTCTGCAACAAGTTCCGGTGACTGCCCCACATCGCTTCCAAGACCTGATGTAGCCATATGAGGACATGAAAAATTGCATTCAATGATATCGGCACCGGCATTTTCCACTTTCCGGGCGAGCAGTTCCCATTCATCAACAGAGCTTCCCATAATGCTTGCAATTATTATTTTCGACGGATACTCTTTTTTAAGCCTTTGGATGCATGCAAGATTTTCTTCAAGCGTATGATCGCTTATCTGTTCAATATTTTTCAATCCGATGAATGTGTTCGATTCTTTGCGTATTGTACTGAAACGAGGTGACACTTCTTCCGGAACGAATGCACCTATTGTCTTAAAGGCGGCTCCAGCCCATCCGGCGTCAAACGCTTTTGCTATCATATCGTATTCACTGGCGACAACTGATGACGAAAGGAAAAAAGGATTCTCGCAGCGGACCCCGCAGAAATCGACAGCGAGTGAAACAGTATCAGGGAAGGCGTCCGTTCCGTGTTTTAATAATAAATCGTCCCCGTTCATGTTCTTAATAACGCCTATAATATCGTGAATGGGAACGGCGCCGTTTATTTTTGCCTTTGTACATGATTTCATGCAGTCAAAAGAGGTGCACACTGCACAGGCAGTATTATCTGCCGCCTGTGCATGTGCACCGGATATATTGTCAAAACGGAGGGATTTAATAATCTTTGCACAGTCAATATTTTTTTTACATGCAGAAGAACAGGGTTCTTTTTCACATAACAAACAGGAGGAAACTGCTTCTCGAATAAAAACTGATGCATACTTATTATCAACCATTTTATACCTCCGTAATGATCTTACTTTTTAAAATCAATTTATTAAAATGCAGCTTTTCCGCATTTTATAAATTTTCCTTCTCCCGGGGTACCGGTATATTTTCCGTCCTCATACACAAGTTTTCCTCGTACATACGTCTGAACCGGATAACCGTGTACGGTCTTTCCTTCCCAGATTGTGTGATCGTAATCGGAATGCATATTCTTTACGGAAATAGTGAATGTCTTTTTCGGATCATAAATAACAACGTCAGCGTCTTTTCCGACAGCAAGAGAACCTTTTTCCGTACAGCCGAAAATCCTCGCCGGATTTGTTGAGCACAGCTCAACGGCGCGGCTGTAGCTGATTTTTCCGTCAGTAGCTGCACCCAGCATATACGGATACAGATTTTCCACGCCTGCGCACCCATTCGGCACTTTTGTAAAGTCGTTGATTCCCCAGTCTTTTTCCTTCTGCTGGAACGGACAATGGTCAGTCGCGACGGTATCGATGGCGCCCGATTTGACGGCCGTCCAAAGCGCATCAAGGCTTTCCTGACCTTTCATCGGCGGTGAGCAGATAAAATTGCGTCCGTCGGGCCGCTTGTAAACATCGCACGTAAACTCAAGATATTGGGGACACGTCTCTATGAAAATTTTTGCACCTTCCATTTTTGCTTTTACGGCAGCCTCAAGTCCTTCTTTGTCGGACATATGCACAATGTAAAGAGGTGCGTCCGAATTGACGGCCCAGTGTACGGCTCTTTTATCAGCTTCGGCGGCGACAAATTCGGGTCTGCTCATATAGTGATACCACGGAGAAGTCTTCCCTTCTTTCAAATACTGCGAAACACGCAGATCAATAAGGTCGGGATTTTCAGCATGAAGATTCGTTATAGCTCCAACTTCTTTTGCTTTAAGGAGAATGCGCACGAACGTACCGTCGTCGACCATCATATTTTCTTTTTTGTAAACGAAGAAACATTTAAAGCTCGTTATGCCGTAATCCACTGCACTTGAAAATTCATCAAGCAGCGAACCGCCGTTAAGGTCGGTAATGCAGCAATGAAACGCGAAATCGCAGCAGGCTTCTTTTTCGGCCATTGCACGGCGTGTTTCAACAGTTTCGACTATGCCGTGCCCTTTTCGCTGCATAGGATAATCGAATACGGTTGTTACGCCGCCGCATACGGCCGCACGTGTTCCCGCACCGTATCCGTCTGCAGAAATCGTTCCTCCGAAGGGCATGGCAAGATGCGTATGCGCATCAATTGCGCCGGGAAGGACAAACTTTTCCTCTGCATCTACAACTTTTGCATTGCTGTCCTTCAAGTCAGAGCCGATGTCAGTAATTTTTCCGTTAGTAACACCTACGTCTGCCTTGAACATTTCTTTGGCTGTAACAACAGTTCCGTTTTTAATAATCAGATCCATGTTTTGCCTCGAATAGTTAATAATTATTATTTAGCATACTTGTAAACAAGTACCAGGCCGGAGCGCTGGAATACCTGTGCTACTTCGACCAGATCCATTCCGCCGGCATTTGCTGCAATCAGGTTGGAAACCCATGTAACGCCAAAATCTACCTGACCGGTATAGACTGCTGTTGTTTCGGAAATATCTCCTCCGCCCGGAACGATCTTTACGTCAAGTCCGGCATCTTTATAATATCCTTTGTCGAGTGCGACATAGTATCCCATAAACTGCGCTTGCGGCAGCCATTTGAGCTGAATCGCAACCGAAGCTTTTTCCGGCTTGCCGATCTTACCTGCTGCAGCGTCGGTAAGGTACGAAGCGTCAATAACATTGTCGAGCGTTAGCGATGAGAGTTTCTGGCTGGCAGCAGAATCGCTGAGTTTTATATATTTTTTTGCAAGGTCAAGAGTCTGCTGCATGGCAGCAATATCCATATTGCCGTAGTTTGTAACGGTATTTCCCTTGGTATCGGTTTCGACAAGTTTCTTTACCTCGCCCGCCATGTAAGACTGGTGTCCGCTGGAAACTGATGAGCCGTATTTGTAAACAATATCTGCTGCTTCCTGCGGATTTTCACATGCATATTTCCAGCCTTTCATTGAAGCGGAAAGAAAAGCCTTTACCGTATTCGGATTCGATTTGGCAAATTCGCGGTTGCAGAAAACATTATCCTCAAGCATTGCAACGCCTTCGTCGTTCATGTCGATTGTGCCGACGGAATCGCCGTATTTATAACCGCCCTCATAACTGTTTTTAACAAGACCGAGTTCGTTATATGTCATTGCAGAAGCAAGCCAGATTGACCCGTCGTCGAATCCGTCCATATCGAATGCCTGACTCAGGAATTTCTGATCCTGACCGTATTTTGAAAGAAGTGCGAGAATCTCATATTCATTTCCGAGACCCCAGTTTCCCACTTTCCCGGCGGCAGCACATGTTTTAACAATCACCTCTGCCGATGTTCCCTTTGCAAAATACGGACCGCCGGCAGCAGAAGAAGCTGCTGAGGAACTTCCGGTTTTTTTCGAGCATCCGTTCAACGCAAGACCTGCAGCAATGATGCATGCAGCCAGGACAACACCTTTTTTCCGTACATCACTTTCTCTTTCCATAATGTTACCTCCAGAAAAGAAATTACTATTTTGTAGTTCTGCCTCTAAGCAGAATATTCTCAACAATTAATAAAACTGCATACATAACAATTCCGATAAGACACGCGACGACAATGTATGCCCACGCCGTCGAATACTGTGCGAGCACGATGCTTTCACGTATCTGCCGTCCGACACCGATGATATATTCCGCAAAATATTCGCTTACCATTGCACTGATAACGCAGCCGGGTACGCTTATCCGCAGTGCCGTAAAAATATACGGCACGCAGTTAGGCAGCTGCAGCTTAAAGAAAATCGTCCATCTGCCAGCCGCATACGACTTCATCAAATCAAAACTGAACGGTTTCAGCTCAATAAACCCGCGGTATGCGTTTATTCCCATGCTGACAGTACACGTAATCATGACAACGAGCGTCTTGGCAAACATACTGCGTATATTCGGGTCGGAGCTGAAATCCTTCGTAAGATTCGTAAAAATCGGTGCAATAGCAATAATCGGAATGGCGTTAAATGCAGTGGCAATCGACAGTCCGCCGGCGCCCCAGTGAGGAGACATGGCCGCAATCATCGCAAGAATAAAACCAAGCAGAGAGCCAAAGAGCAGCCCTGCAAGCGCAACAAACACTGTCGCCCACACGTTTTTCATAATGACGCTGAAGTTATCTCCGATGATATTGTTGATACGTGAAGGCAGAGGAAGTGTAAATGTGTCAGTTCCGAGTATGTGATGAAGTATCTGTGTCTGCCAGAGAACGACAAGAATTATGCCGAATACCACGGGATATACAATGGTACTTACCATTCCTTTTTTAATAATATTTTTTTTCATTTAGAGCCTCCCGCTTTTTTTGCAGGTCTGTTTCCGGGCGATACGACTTTCTCAAGCAGTACCATCAGATAGTAACTGAGAATACCGACAAACGCGCTGAAAAATACAATCTGCCAGAAGACATAAATACTCATTGCATGTTTGAGCGACTGTGAAAGCATACAGCCGAGCCCTCCGCCCCCCTGCAGTGTATCGACAAGAATGGAAGCGGTAACTGCCATAGGCGCCGAAATCTTGAGTCCCGTAAACAGATACGGAATGCTTGCAGGAATCATCATTTTGCAGTAAATCTGCGGAGTAGTTGCAGCATATGAATGAAACAATTCAAATTTTTCCGCCTCGACCGCTTTGAACCCCGCAAGCGTATTTACCGCAACAGGATAAAACGTAAGGATGGCCGCAATAATAATCCGGCTCTTGTCGATATCGTGGGATATGGCAAGAACGATCGGTGCCATTCCCAGAATAGGAATCATCTGTATAAGCATGAGGTACGGAAAAACAATCTTTTCAATCGCCATAAACCGGCGCATAAAGAGCGCAAGTATATAGCCGACTGCAGCACCGATTGCAAAACCGATTACCGCGCGGCCAAGCGTAATGCCTGCGTTAATGAGCACTACCTGAACGGCAGTCTGGGTCGCAGTCACCTTTTTTAAACTGAACACAGATGCAAGAATCTGATACAAATGCGGCAGAACGTTTTCCGGCGTGCGTTTCGTAAACGACACAACCGTTGCACCCGCTTCCCAAATAATAATCAGGCCGAGCAGCCAGACAAGCGTAACGGTGTGCGGACTTTCAGCGATTCTTTTCCCTATTGATTTTTTATCCGCTGTTTTTGTCATACTCATACTCCTACAAAGCCGTTGCGGACTTTTGCGACAAGTTCTGTAAATTCTACCGTATTCTTCATGCTGAGCGTTCTTGGCCGCGGAATCGTAATATTCACAACAGAAGTGACGCGTCCGGGATGAGGCGAAAACACAACAACTCTGTCGCTCAGGAATACAGCCTCCTGAATGTTATGCGTAACGAAAATAACAGTCTTATTCGTCTGCCGCCAGATGCGCAGAAGGTCTTCGTGAAGTTTTTCCTTAGTAAATTCATCAAGGGCGGAAAAAGGTTCATCCATAAGCAGAATTCTCGGATCAATTGCAAGAGCACGTGCAATACCGACACGCTGCTGCATCCCTCCGCTCAGTTCCCGAGGATAGTGGTGGCCGAATTCCTGCAGCCCGACAAGCTCAAGCATCTCTGTCACCTTTTTCGTACGCTGCGGCTTCGGAAGCTTAAGCAGTTCCAGCGGCAGACAGACATTCCTGCGGATTGTCCGCCAGTCCATCAGGACAGGATTCTGAAATACGATGCCGAAACGTTTTTCAAGACGTGCTTCCCGGGGAGTAAGGCCGCTTATAAAAACGTCGCCTGACGTTGCAGGAATAAGATCGGCGATGACACGAAGTAAAGTCGTCTTTCCGCAGCCGCTTGGTCCTACAAGTGAAACGAATTCTCCTTTTTTTATGTCAAGATTCACATCCTGAAGCGCAACTGTTTCACCGCGTGTTCCGTCGTCTTTATAAATCACACTCAGGTTCTGTATGACAATCTGAATTTTTGAGGGCTGAGAATCTGCAGCTGCCGCCTGTTCTCCGTTTTCCGGTTGTTTTATCTCATAAGCATCTGCCATAAGTTTACCTCCACGTAAAAAAAAAGACGCAGAAGAAAAAAGCCCTATCCGGCCTCTTTTTTCTGCGCCTTTGCAATTCCATTTTTCAACAATGCACGACATACTAAAGTGTTGCTTATTTTTTGTCAATCTCTTTTTAAAAAAAAGAAGATAAAACATGCAATAAAATACAAAAATTATATATTATATTGCATAAATATGCATGCAAAAAAGTGAAGATATCTTATAACACGAATAACAGAATTTAGTCAATTGAAAATTGAGAAAATCTATCTATTGACAAAAAACGGTAAATATGTATCAGCGATTATCCATTCATTTCAGCGCATCAAGTTTCGGCTGGGTTTCTTTCTCTTTCTGGTTTTTCATATAACAGTCACGGCACAGACATGTATATTCACTGTCACCTACGACAATATCGTTCGTTTTAAGCCCCTGCTTGTAGTAAGAATAGTTTCCTATCTGACTGCCGCACTGGGTACAGACACCGTTAAGTTTAATTATTGAATCGCAGTATGGAAGAAGTTTTACAGCTTCACCGAACAACGCACATTCTGACGTTGCAAGCAGCCCTGCAAAATACACATCCTGTTCGGAACGGCATGAACCTGCAAGACACCAGCAGTCTGCTATCATAAAATATTCGTCGACGAATACTGCATCATAATCGTCAAACCGGGTACATTTGGTAAAAGCTGAAAGCGCAACCGTATCTATCTTTTTCGCATCAGCCAGTTTTCTGAGTCCGTTATCGAGCGGTGAGTGGGAAAAAAAAGTCCTGACATCTCGCTCAGGACGTACAAGCACAATCTTTTTATGGGCATATACATACCGTTCCATTTTCTGAAACAGCAATGTTGATTTTCCTGAAAACATAGGGCCTGTGATAAGCTCAACCATATATACACCTCCAAACGGACACATACTTTACTATAAAAAAGGATAACTTACAATCAATAATTCCACCGCACTAATCAACATATTTCGCCGCAAGAAACTGAGTATTAAACCCTCCGAAAAAATAAAGAGCAGTGTCACAGTATGTAAAAAATGCTATAGTACTATTTATGGATACAAAACATTACGATTTACTGCTTGTCGGTGCAGGCCTTTTCTCTGCTGTCATTGCAGACCAGGCCGCACGAAAAGGGAAAAAATGCCTGGTGCTTGAACGCAGGGCTCACGCCGGCGGAAACATCTATACGGAAAAAATACATGGAATTGAAGTACATATATATGGCGCACATATCTTTCATACTGATCGTAAGGACATATGGGAATATGCAAACTCTTTCGCGGAATTCAACAGATACACAAACAGTCCGGTAGCAGATTATAACGGGTATATCTATAACCTGCCGTTCAACATGAATACGTTCAACAAAATATGGCCGGATGTCATTACCCCATCCCAGGCGGAAAAACGCATTGCGGAACAGGCGGCCGTCATGAAAGGACGCACTCCTGCAAATCTTGAAGAACAGGCAGTCGCACTCGTCGGTACAGATATCTACAGACTGCTTATTAAAGAATATACTGAAAAACAATGGGGACGCCCCTGCACTGAACTGCCGCCGGAAATCATAAAACGCCTTCCGGTGCGCTTTATTTATGATAACAATTATTTCAATGATAAATATCAGGGAATTCCCATCGGCGGATATACACAGATAATTGAAAAAATGCTTACACGTGCCGATGTGCAGCTTAATACTGATTTTCTTGCCGATAAAACGAATTATGAAAAAATGGCAGATACACTTGTGTATACGGGTATGATCGATGAATATTTCGGTTCTGCACTTGGCAATCTCGAGTACCGGAGTCTGAGGTTCGACACGGAAACACTCCCTGTTGAAAACTATCAGGGAAATGCGGTAGTAAACTACACAAGCAGCAAAGTACCGTACACGCGTATTATTGAACATAAACATTTTGAAAGTATACAGAATGATTCGACCGTCATCACAAAAGAATATCCTGTGGAATGGAAAAAAGGTGATGAACCATATTATCCGGTCAACGATAAAAAAAATACAGCGCTGTTTGCAGGCTATAAGGAACTTGCTGCAAAAACCGTCGAAAAAGGCATCCCGCATGTTATTTTCGGCGGGCGGCTCGGCATGTACAAGTATTTCGACATGGACGACACAATTGCCGCCGCCCTCGAACTGGCAGAAAAAATTCTCTGATGGCTGCGAAAATCTCTAGTTAAAACCGTAAATTTTCTGCACGAGCCGGTAAGTCGCTATACAGAGCATCCTGCTGAACTTGCCGTGCAGATTCATCATAAAACCCATAAAACGCGCACGCATCTTCCGCCACGTATGTATATCATTTTCTTTTATATATTCCCAGAGGAGGTGTTTCTTTTCAAGGGCCTCTTTTGAACCGTCAAGGAACAGCATAATAGTCGAAACGGAAGTAATGATCTCAAGGTATTTGTACATATACTTTACAAGTTTCCGGTTCCCCTCCATAAGCGGCAGGGCGTTTTTGTAAACATCAACCATCAGGTAGTTTACACGGAGCTGCTGATCTATCCGTTTTATCATTATAGTTTCCTGAACCGATTGATCGTCACGCCCGATGAAGTACCGGTAAAAATCAACATTCAGGTAATACATTTTTTCTACATGCGGCAGCGGATAAAAGGCGAATATGTTATCGACATAAAACGTGTGTTCCGGCAGCTGAAGTCCCGAATCGATGAGCATCTTTGTACGGTAAATTATTGAATGCATCAATATATATGTTCCCGTATGAAAATGTCCGCAGTCGTTCCATGTAAAAATTTTGTTTTCGGGAATACTGTTCGTATATCTCATCACTTTTTTTCTGGACGCACCCTGCTTTTCATATACGAAATTGCTGAGTACCATATCAAGCTGTTTTCCGGGTTCTTTATACGTCCGCAATAACGAAAGTATCTTTTCGTATGCTTCGGGGTTCACCCAGTCGTCGCTGTCGACAACTTTAAAATAGACTCCCTGCGCATTTTTCAGCCCTGTCATAACAGCCGCACCGTGTCCGCCGTTTGCTTCACGATGTACTGCCTGTACAATTCCGGGATACTTTTCCTCGTACTGACGCGCGGCTGCAAGCGTCCCGTCTGATGAACAGTCATCGACAATGATAATCTCGACAGAATCACCGCCCGGAAGCAGCGATTCAATACAGCGTTTCATGTATGATTCAGAATTAAAACAAGGCACTGCTATAGAAAGTAATTTCAAGGTAACCCCCCGATATACAAACCGGACAAATCTATCACATGTTCCGATGCGTACGAATGCAGATCTTTACTGTATATGAAGAACAACTGTTTGTCCTTTATGTTACCAAGCATTGTATCAGTAATCCTCGCATTATTATATGCCCCGCAAATCGGGACAGCGGCTGTATATACATCTGGATAATGAATCACTGGCCATAACGACCCGCGCTTTTAAAAGTTTCATTACTTTATCTCTTTTTTATTGGTATCCTGTTTAAAAATCAGCTTCATAATCGGAAAGAAAACCCAGAATGAAATTGCACTGTTGATAATCATCGTTATGATGTCGGCAACAGTAATACCCACACCTTTCCCAAGATGATTCATGCAGAAAGCATAAACAGGGACTTTGTACAGCCCCTGCAGGGCAGATGCACCAACAGAAATAATAACCCACGCAATAAAGTACCACACGGCTGCTTTACCGATGCTTGAATTTGATTTGAACGTAACGTTGCGCTGCAGAAAAAAATTGATTACCTGCGCGCTAAGCAATGTTATCTCAACGGCAAGAAAATATGCAAGCCCGCCGCCACCGCCGGCAGACAGTGCTCCCGCGGCATAATCAAACACAAAGTAACTGCTTCCATCAAGGTTTCTGCCCACCTGCAGTACCTGAAAATTCGTATCGACAAGCGGTGTAAACCCGAACAGGTATTTCAACAGCGGCATCAGTATCAACTGAAGAACAGTTACACCGTTGCTTATCAGAAAAAATATGATGAATTCCACAATAGTCGGATGTTTTCTTTTGAATTCCGCAAAAAAACCGGATCGTTTTGTCTCTTCTCTCTGTTCATTACTCATGAGCCGCCTCCCGCTGTTTATCTCTCTTTGATTTTGCTTTTTTTGCCTTTATGAATATTCCTAATCCGCGGAAGAATTTTCCGTTTACCATTTCCATAATGCCGTCGAGCATCGGGAAGTCGATTACACCTCCCGACATGCGGACAATGCCCCAGAACGGCATATGGAACAGGGACATATCAAATGTATTGACCATCATCGTATTGCGGATTAATTTAAAAAATTTATATGCAAACTGCATTCCATGAAACCCAAACCTGCCCATTGTACCTTTTGCATAGAAAAGCTGGCTGAGCGTATCATTGTATTCAAGCTTTTTTGTACAGTCCCACCGGGGTTCAACTGGTTTGTATCCCAGCAGTTTTTCAAATTCAGCGTCGCCGACATGAAGTACGTCTGCCGTATAATATGATTGGAGTTCTCCCCTTTCATAGAGCTGTGGAGCTTCCGTTCCGGCAACAGTGTATCCGGCTGTAAGACGGATATCGGTGCAGCTCGCCCCTATTTCAATCCGGTATACGCCGGGTTCTATTTCCCATTTATCCGACACTGTATTGAAATACCGGAACGTTTTGTCGTCGAATTCTATTTGTATTTCTTTTGTCTCTCCCGGTTCAAGAAATACTTTTGAAAATCCTTTCAGCTCGCGTACTGGACGGAACAGCAGACTGTCTGCCTTACCCACATACAGCTGGGCTGTCTCTGCACCGGCCCGGCTGCCGGTATTCGTTATCGTAAATACAACGCCATTTTTCGAAACCGAAATATTTCCGTATTTGAACGTCGTGTAGCTGAGACCATAACCAAACGGAAACAATACCTTTTTTCCGGCTGTCGTAAAATAACGGTATCCGACATACAAACCTTCCCTGTACTCAACGCTTACTTCCTTTCCCGGAAAGTTAGACGACGATGGTATGTCGCTGTACTGAAGGGGATATGTTTCCGCAAGTTTTCCGGAAGGATTTTCTCTGCCGTACAGTATGTCAACTACGGCACCCGCACCTGCCTGCCCGTGAAGGTATCCGTGAACGACTGCACGCACGGAATCAATCCACGGCATTTCGACGACGCATCCGCACGCAAGAACTACGACAATATTTTTATTAACTTTTGCAATTTCCGCGAGCAGCTCCGTCTGATTTTCAGGCAGCGCAAGCGTTCTGCGGTCAAGGCCTTCCACTTCCGACATTTCGTCGAGTCCCATATATAAAACGACGGTATCAGCTTTTCCGGCGCATATACAGGCTTCCCGAAACAGATTCATGTTCCTCTTTCCGTGGCGTTCGTATCCCTTTGCATACGTAACTCCCGGAATATCGCTGATCATATCGTAAGCAGTATCAATTTTTGTCGCATTTACCATGGAAGAACCGGCTCCCTGGTACCGCGGATTTTTTACAAAATCGCCGATAAAAACAGTCCGCGCGCTTTCCTTTAACGGAAGAATGTTGTTTTCATTTTTAAGCAGCACGACGGCTTCCGCCGCAATCTTCCGCGCAAGTCTGTGATGTGCCTTTTTGTCAAAATCAAAGTGCTCAGCTGCGGCCGTATTTCTGCCGAGCTCGATAATGCGCCTCACGCTTGCGTCCAGTACGGCTTCGTCAAGGTTACCGCTGCGCACTGCATTAACAATTTCCACATCAGAAATACCGGCATTCACCGGCATTTCAAGGTCAAGGCCGCACTGTATCGACGGAATACGGTTGCAGTCGCCGCCCCAGTCGGAAACAACTACACCGTTGAATCCCCATTCTTTCCGCAGAATGTCCACAAGCAGATGATGGTTTTCGGCCGCATGAGTGCCGTTGAGCATATTGTATGACGCCATAATGGAACGGGTGCGGCCTTCCTTTACGGCAATCTCGAAAGCCGTAAGATAAATCTCGCGCAGCGTCCGCTCGTCGACGATTGTGTCTATAACCATGCGCCGCTCTTCCTGATTGTTTGCGGCAAAATGTTTTACGCACGCCGAAACGTTTCTGCTCTGGATTCCCTGTATGCATGATGCGGCAAGTTTTCCTGCAAGATACGGATCTTCGCTGTAATATTCAAAATTACGCCCGCACAACGGATTGCGCTTGATGTTGATCCCCGGGCCGAGAAGCACCTGCACATTCATTGATGCAGCTTCTTTACCAAGAGCCTCTCCCATCTGCCTGACAATATCGGGATTCCATGTATTCGCAACTGCGGAAGCTGTCGGAAAACAGGTGGCAGGAACGGATGCATTCAAACCGATGCGGTCAGCCTTGGCAGCCTGCTTACGCAGACCATGCGGACCGTCCGATAAAAACAGCGAGGGTACCCCCAGCCTGTCTATGTTGCGCGTCTGCCAGAAATCCTTACCTGTTGTAAGCGACGCCTTCTCTTCAATAGTCATTTTACTGATAGCATCTGTAATATCCAAATCATACCTCTGTACAAAACAACACAGGCCGTCCCTGAATTTTTCTTACGGGACGGCCTGCGGAGTCTGAAAAATAAAGCCCGTGTTTGTAATGACTTAATTTTTCAAACACTGCAGTTTTGCTCTTTGTTTATTTTTCTTCTTTTTTCATAATAATCCGCAGCGCTGCAAGAATAAAAAGCACGGCAAGAACTATGTCGACTGCGATACGTACAGTTTCCCAGACCGCAAGCTTGAACACAACGGTCGAGCCGGGAACAATGCCGTTCATCGCGCTCGAATTCGCAACAGCATAGCAGACATTGTGAGCAGCAGTTCTGATTGCATTCTGGGCAGTCGGACTTGTCATATCTTCCGCGCTTTTCATAGCGCTGAATGTAAGCATCATGTCCGTACCGTTATTAAGTCCCTGATTAACGTACATATAGTCGTATAGATTAAAATCAGTGAGAACAAATCCCCTGAATCCCCATTCTCCGCGGAGAATCGTGTTCTGCAGTGCGTTCGTGCCGCCGCTCCATGTTGATCCGATGCGGTTGAATGAACACATAACGGCAGTAGATGCGTTCATGTCTTTTTCAGTCAGCGTACCTTTCGTATCGGCATAATATTTGAGCGGGGCTTTTGCCGTCTTTACAACAGTTTCGAACGGTTTCAGGTAAATTTCTCGGACAGCCTGTTCGTTGGCCCATGATGCGATTCCGTTGTTTACACGGTTCGTCTCCTGATCGTTAAGTGCAAAATGCTTGATGAAGGTCATAAGCCCCTTTTCACCGCAGCCGGAAACGACTGCAGATGCGATTTTTCCCGCAAGCAGACCGTCCTCTGAATAATATTCAAAATTGCGGCCCGCAAAAGGAGAGCGGTGCGTATTCATGGCAGGTGCATACCATCCCTGCAGCTTAAGCGCAAGACTTTCATCTCCGACCATTTCTCCCATTTCTTTTGCAAGTTCCGTGTTATACGTGGAGGCAATAACAATTTCAGACGGATATGCAATACCATGTGTTGTCGTCATAAACGAACTGAAGCCGGCAGGTCCGTCAAAATTTTTTGTAGCAGGAGCGCCGAGTGACGGAAGTTCAGCCGTATTGTATGCAGCGCTCATAATCGCCTTTGACATCTCATCGGGATTAAGCTGATCAAGGAACGTATTCCACAGCGGTGAGTCATAATCAAGTCCGCGCATATTAATAAGTGTAAGCCCGTTCTTCTTGTTGAACTCAGGTGTAACGGAATCTTTGTTAATATGATCGGCAGCTTTATATGCTTTCCATCCTGCGGCGACATCATCGCGTGCAACAAGGTCGGCGGCAGTCGGAGCTGTCGGGAACGTACCTGCAAAATCGGCACGGGAAAAATTGCGCGCATACCCAGGTTCTGCATCATCCTTGAATGCGGCAGATACATTGTCGAATTCATTCGTCACAGCGGCCTTGTCTGATTTGCGGTGATTGCCGCCACTGTACACGATAGTATTTTTTACCGTATACGTTATTTCATCAATGCCGGCTTTCATAGTATGAGAGTCAGACTGCAGCCTGATTTTATAATCGCCTTTATCAAGTACATACGCTTTCTCTTTTTTATAGTCATAGGAAGCCATCGATTCAACAGGAATAGAAAGCGTAAGTGTCTGCGATTCGCCGGGAGCAAGCAGACGGGTTTTTGCAAAATCTCCCAGAACGACGGCAGCTTTTTCTATGCCTCCTTTATAGTACGGAGCAGAATAATACATCTCGACAACGTCTTTCCCCGCCGTACTGCCAGTATTTGAAACTTTGACGTCGACGGAAATCGTGCCGTCAGTATTTCCGAGTTTTTTGCCGGTAACCTGCCAGTCGAATGTCGTATAGCTCAGGCCGTATCCGAACGGATACACAACGGCAGCATCATAATTAATAAAGTTCTCAACGGCGGCAGTTTCGTAATAACGGTAGCCGACGTAAATGCCTTCTTCGTATTCAACGAAGTATGCATTGCCGGTTGCATTATTTTTATTAATATTCGAATACTGATAACTGCCGAAATTGACGAATGTCGGATCTTTTGTAAAATCAGCCGGATAAATATCTGCCGTTTTTCCGGACGGATTCACAGTGCCGCTGAGTACTTTTCCGACTGCATTAAATCCAGACTGTCCAGGGGAGCCTATCCAGAGGACGGCATTGACTTTCGGATCATTTTTAAGCACTCCCAGTTCCATCTGGGTACTTGCATTTACGATGACGACTACTTTTTCAAAGTTGTCTTCCGCAAGCTTTATAAGCTGTTTTTCATCATAGTTAAGCTGAAGTTCATGCTGCCCCGGCGTGTAATGAGAATCCCAGCCTTTCATATCTCTGGCAAGGTCTCCGCCTTCGCCGCCGCCGCGCCCTATCATAATGACGGCAGCACCGTTATAAATTTTGAAACTGTCCCGGACAGAAGGGGTATAATTTTCCACCGGCATTTCCCCCACGTAATAGGAAGACGCTTCCGGTTTGTCCATGACAATATTCGCTTTGGGATGCGCATACACCCTCTCTTTTCCCCCCATTGCGTTTGCTTTCTCTGTGTATGACGCGTATTTTTCCAGTACATCATAAACGGCAGGATTAACGTCAAAACCGGCATTTGTAAGGCCGCTTTTAAAACTGATTACGCTCGAAAGGTCGACTGAACCGGAACCGGAGCCGCCGTAAACGGGATCGGCAGCGTCGCGTCCAAAGACGGTAACTTTCGGCTGAGAACTGACGTTCAGCGGCAGAGCACCGTCGTTCTTGAGCAGAACAATGCCTTCAGATTCGATTTTTTCAACTATAGCGGCAGCGGCTTTTTCTGTAGCTTCAACGCTGTCATAAGAAGATTTATAATACTGACTGTCCCACTTCTCTGTGCCTGCGGCCTGTTTAACAACGGCTTTACGTCCGCCCAGATACAGATCGGCATAGCCGCTGAAAATGTTCAACGCAATATTCAGAACAACAACCACTACTAAAAGAATGGAAAAAACTATCCATCTTTTCTTCGTTTTTACATTCATACAGATTCCTCCGGAATAATTCGACTGCAATTCAACAGTTTGCTCGGATTATGAGTATAAATGAAATTTGACAAAAGTGATTCTCAACAGCACAAACTGTCGAAAACACGGCACGAATTGTCAGAAACTGAGGACATGCACCATCAGAATTTACACATAAAAACTATTTCTGGACGGGAATAAGAATTGTGATTCTGAACCAGTTTTTATCGGGTTCAATAACGACGTTCCCGCCGTATTTTTTTATAGTATACCGTATGCTTTTTATTCCGTATCCGTGATATCCGCTGTTTTCCTTCGTTGTCAGAGGAACTCCGTTGTCCATACGGAGTTCCCCCGTAAAATAGTTCTCGCATTCTATAACTATAAATCTTCGCTGAGTTGAAGTTCTCAGGTGAATAAGCCGTTTTTCAGAATCAGTAACTTTTTGAACAGCCTCTATTGCATTATCAAGAATATTGCCGAATATGGAACATATATCGCTTTCTGTAATAAAATCGAGTTTTGATCCGTCGACGACATAGGTACTGTGAATATCGTATTTTTTACATAAAAGCTGCCTGCCCGACAAAATAGTATCAAGAACCTTGTTTCCTGTATTGAAATTTATCTCATACAGTTCAAGTTCATTTTCCATAGAATTAATCCACTGCCTTCGTTTTTCAGGATCCTCTTCTGCACGAAGTGCTTCTATCTGATGTTTCAAGTCATGATATTTTATATGGACAACTTCAATGCTCTCGCGGTAGTTTTGAAAATTTTTATACTGACTGTCAAGAATCGTCTGTATAAACGTAAGTTCATTTTTAAGGCGGGTCTCTTCAATATAATTCTGGTATGCATACAGAATGCCAAGCCCCATGCCGTCGACAAGGGTACGTATATTGAAAATATCCTTTATGGACTGGGAGGTAAACGGCAGGCTTGAATCAACGAAACTCAGATTGCTGAATGCAAAAGAAAACACCGTAATACAGAAAGCAAGAATAAATTCTCTGCCATTGATTTCTGCTCCCTGTTCCTTTGCAATAAGTTTTTCAAAAAAATAAAATGCCGAAAATGCAGCAATGTACACAACTATAAAAAGTACGGGAATAAAAACATGAGGCAGCCTGCGGTAAAAGAAAAGATACGAATGAAGCTGCCATTCAAGAGATGCCGCAAGTTCAGCCTGCAGAAAAGCTGCAGCTGTCATGTATCCGATAAAAGTCCACGAACCGCTGCAGCACAACCGCAGATATATCCACATGCTCAGAAATGCGGCAATCATAATAGGAATCCAGTAGGTATTTGAAACATTGCCTGTCGATACAAGCAGAATCCCCTGATACACAAAAAATAAAACACTGAAGAGCACGAGCGTTTTTACATTCCTGCGCTTTTTCAGCAGAAAGACATAAATAAAACACGCAAAACATTCTGCAACCGCCGTATAAATTCTCGGAATATCCTGATAAACCGGCGTCATAATAAATTACCGCTCATATATTTTGTCAGTGCATCCATAAAGGATTTCTTACGATTCCTGCTGATAATAAGCCTTTCACCCTTTATTAAACAGTATCCGTTTTCAACTCCCGTCACGTATTTCATATTAACAAGATAGCCTTTATTGCTCCGGTAAAAATCCTGTGCCTGAAGACGCTTTTCTATATCATCCATTTTGTCACGTATTTTTATTTCGCCGTCGATAGTATGAAAAGTCTGGATATGCCCCTGCGATTCAATGTAGTAAATGTCGTTCAGTCTTATTTTTCTAAGTGAATTCTCATACTGCACGCTGATATAGGTGTCGTTCCTGTGCCTGATCCGTAAAACGGCTCTGTCCAGCTTCTGGGAAAAGGCAAAATACGAAACAGGTTTTACCATATAATCAAGGGCGTCCACTTCATATCCCTTTATTGCATACTGAATCAGATTCGTAATAAAAACGATTACCACCTCCGTATCCATCCTGCGGATTTCCCTGGCGGCAGTCATCCCGTCCATTTCCTTCATTTTTATATCAAGAAAAATAATATCAAACGAAGCAGAATAATTTTTAACTATTTCCGACCCGTCGGTAAAAACAGTCAGATCGACAGTCGTTTCCCTGCTTTTCTCATAGCGCGAAAGCATATCCTTAAAAGACGATACGTATATATCCTCGTCTTCCACAAGTGCAATGCGAATCATACTACCAATTTATTCCTTATACACTATATCGGGCAGCTCCGGCACATCGTCCTCAACAGGAGTAAGTACATATATCCCGTCCAACAGATATTCCCATACAGGTTCATCATTTTCCCTGCCGTTCCAGTAATTCCGCGCGTACATAACCGCTTCATTATATGAAATACCTGAAGGAACGCCGGTAAACCAAGACATATCGTATTTTCCGAACGCCCGCTGTTCTTTTACCTCAACCTGCATTACCATTCCGAAATCACCGTAATAATCTTCACGGAACTGGTCGGCTTCAAATTCGTCATCAAACAAAAAAACAGATTTTCCGCGCGCAGGAAGTGCGGCATTCAACCGCTGCCGCTCCTTTTCCCACACGTATTCCCAAATACATTCGCGGTCGGCATCTTTTTCCGTAATCCACGTCTTTGCTTCGCCGCACAATCTCTGATATGTCTTCATGTAATCAATAAGTGCCTTTATCTTTATGTTCCTGTCTATCATAAAACAGCCGATGTCGCCGAATGACACTTCCTCCCTGCCTGAACCAAGCGCATTTTTCAGCTGCGGAATGTAAATTTCAGGAAATGTCGCAATATTCATTGCAACGTCGAGTTTTATATCTTCTTTTGCGGAAAAAGTCCCGATGCAATCGAACAACTCATACAGTTCTTTCGCCCGCTTTTTTCTTGCGGAACTTTTTGCAGAATTTCTACTGTCAAGTTCTTTTCCTGCGGTTTCCACTAATTCATCAACAACGCGGTAATACAATTTATACACGAACCTCCGCTATATAATAGCAACGAATCGGAAATTTAGCAAACTATACAGGTACATCATCCGGAAATTACTCTATCTCTGTCATAATCTTCGTTTTTTCAGTATATTTGTTACCAACAGCTATATTGTTTATATCGAGGCACTTTTTATGAATGAAACACTTATTTCCGATTACAAAAATTTTCTGAACAACGGAAAAACGGAACGCGAATGTGTACAGCAGATTATTAAATTTGCAGAGCAGCAGGGATACAAAGACATCAACGCATATGAAACACTTGCACAGGGCGACAAAGTATACATACAAAAAATGAATAAAACGATTGCTCTGTTTGAAATAGGCAGCGGAAATATTGAAGACGGCATGAATATACTCGGCGCGCATATTGATTCACCGCGGCTTGATGTAAAGCAGAACCCGCTGTATGAAAAAGATTTCGTCGTGTATCTTAATACGCATTATTACGGCGGCATAAAAAAATACCAGTGGGTTACGCTGCCGCTGGCCATTCACGGCGTTGTCTGTAAAACGGACGGTTCAACGGTAAATATAAAAATCGGGGAAGATGAAAGTGATCCTGTATTCTGTATATCGGATATTCTTCCGCACCTTGCACAAGACCAGATGAAAGATAAAGCTTCCGATTTTATTCCCGGAGAAAATCTTGATATAGTATTCGGTTCGGAAATTCCTTCAAAAAACGATACGGCAAAAGATACCAAAGATTCAAAGGAAACGAAAGAAAAGGATAAAGCAAAAAAAGCAATCCTGAATTTGTTAAAAGAAAAATACGGCATTGAAGAAGACGATTTCGGTTCTGCTGAACTTGAAGTTGTTCCTGCCGGAAACGCCAGGGACTGCGGTCTGGACCGCTCGCTTATTCTTGCCTATGGGCAGGATGACCGCTCGTGTGCCTTTACTTCAGTACAGGCATTGTTAACGGGCAAAGCAGCCTCCCGCACAAACTGCTGCCTCTGCGTCGACAAGGAAGAGATCGGCAGCGTCGGTGCCACCGGTATGGGTTCTCATTTCTTTGAAAATGCCACAGCAGAAGTTATTTCCCGCATGCCCGGCGGTTACAACGAACTGACACTGCGGCGCTGCCTTGCGAACAGCTCAATGCTTTCAAGCGATGTAAACGCCGCATACGACCCCATGAACAGCGGACTGTACGACAAGGACAATGCATCGTTCCTTGGCGGCGGAATCGTATTCAACAAGTACACAGGAAGCAGGGGAAAGACTTCCGCAAGCGACGCAAATCCCGAGTTCATTGCAAAAGTGCGGAACATCATGAAAGAAAACAATGTCCCCTTCCAGATGGCCGAACTTGGCAAAGTCGATCAGGGCGGAGGCGGCACTATCGCGTATCTTGCTGCAAAATACGGTATGAACGTACTTGATGCAGGCGTTTCGGTATTGAGCATGCACGCACCCTGGGAAATTACAAGCAGCGAAGATATATGTCAGGCATATAACAGCTATAAAGCTTTTATCACGCTGACAAAATAAAGTAAAAACAAAAAGACCGGCGTTACTGTATAAGCCGGCCTTTTCACTTAATAAGTATATTCTTGTTTAATACGATGCGACAAAACCAACCTCAAAGTAAAACGGTGTCTGAATGTCTGTCCGGCGAATACGATATTTCAGCTCCGCGCTGAGATTAAAAGAAGCTGTATAGCTTGCAAAAACGCCAAAGTTCGGAATCATCGTTAATACCGCCTGCAGTCCGACAGAATCAGAGTAATCCATATCTCCGGCAAACAGCTGATTTACAAGTTCGGGTGTATTGAGGAAATCCCACGATTTGCCTGCATATTTAAATGCGCCCGTATATTCTGCAGAGAGCCTGTATCTGCTTATGTACAGCAGCGTAAAAAACGGAACAGCTTTCTGAACTTCTCCTGCAAACAGCACAACAGTCTCCGTATTATTCAGGAACGTAGACTCTGAAGGAAAAAGTGCTGACTCAATTTTGAACGGAAAATTATACGTATATCCGTAACTGCATATATACGGCAGAAGGCATGGCGACTTGATAATAATTTCCGGTGAAAGATTCTGATAGAAGTTGCTCCACGACGGATCAGCGCCTGACTCGGAATCATATGATGCAAGATATGCCGCGGAGACGGAGAATCCGCCCTGCTCGTACGTTCCAGGTCCTGTCCTGTGAATATTTGTATATCCGGCAGAAAAATGATTCTCTCCGACGAATAAGGCGGTCATGTCACTGCTTTCAAGCCAGCCGAAAGCAGACAGCGGATTATATATGCGGCCGCTCTTCAGTGCGTCGCTGAGCATGTCATTCGTAATTCCGGTCAGGCTCTGGCGCCCTTCAAAAACATCAGTTTCATTTTCAAATGTAATATAGGAAACGTTTCCGACAGGTATCTCCGACGAAAACTGGAGGACGTTCATCGTTTGTTTATATCCGTACCGGTCAAATTCAACCTGATTGTACAGCTCATAAGAAAACAGGGATGTGTCAGTTCCGCTCTTGAAATATGTTTTTAACGCCCCGCTGTTTGTTAACGGATTATAGCCTGCGGACAGCTCAGCAATGCCTGACGACCACGGGTTTGACGTCGCATACGTAACGCCGAAAGGAAGTGACAATGAAGAAAATTCCCCGTCTTTATAGACATATGTCGAGTTATCGCTGAATGGCAGAAGCAGACCTCGTTTATAATAATTAAACGGATTATATTTTTTTGCATTTTCAAGCTGCGGAAAGCCTGTCTGTACACTGTCCGCCGCTCCCGAGTCACTCGTATTTTTGTTAATCATATTCACCATCGGAACAAGTTTTTCCGCTTCATTCTGCACGATAAATGTATCTTCCGCAATTTTTTCAGGGTCGACTGTAATAAGCCGCCAGTCGCAGAAAAATTCTCCGGAATATACAACTAATCCTGTTTTGAGCATGACAGGGTTGTACACACCGCCGGATACGTCGTTTGATTGAAGTTTCATAGATGCGTCCGGGCCGGAACCGGTAAGCAGTTCACCGAACCGCGGCATTGAACCGGGTTTCGTCCATGAGAACGTATACCTCTTTTCACCGTTATAACTGCCGGCAGACGAAACGTTCCTGATTACCATACGTCCGACCGGAGCCTTATATTCTGCCGTTGTACCGTCGGCGATTGAATAAAAACGGATTGACCAGTTCATACCATTTTTATACACATATACCACGGAACCATCGCCACTGTCGGCGGGCGAAAACGGAACGGTGCCGGCAGGGAACGGAATCTGTTTCACGAGTTCAGCGCTGCAAATCCGTGTCCCTGCATTATTTTCTTCAAGTGCATAAATATAGAGTGCCGCATTCCGGGACTTCGTTTTAACCGCTGCAAGATACTGCCTGCCGCTGTGTGTAATGACAGCCGCATCGCGGAGTCCCGTTTCTTTCATATAATACCAGCTGCGGCTCCTCAACCCGTATATCCGTACTTCGTTCTTTAATACGGCATGGCCTGCACTTGTCAGACTTACCGCCGCATACTTTCCGTCTGCAGAAAGCTGAACCCTTGTTGCATTTGAAACGGTAAATAATTTCCGGGGTTTTTTATACTGACGGATAGAGTCCTTCCATTCTGAAAACCAGAAACTATTACCATATTTATCACAGTATGCAAATCCGGTTTCTCCGGCAGAAAGCGATGTGTACCGCGATTCCCGTTTGTTTTCCTGAGACCTGACATTCGTCCCGGAAAAGTAATCGGCATACCCGTCGTTAACCAGCGGATCTGCGGGAATATCGGGGACTTCAACCGATTCTTCAAATAGTTTCCACGCATCTTTTACGGAAATATCATAGACCGATTTAAATGCAAGAGACTGATGAATCGTCTGGAAGTTTACGCACTTATACCAGAACTGCGCATATTTTTCCATGCCGTACGTCTTCTGAAGCCACGAATCAAATGCGCCTCCAAAATAATAATTCTGATTACCTGGATATCTGTCGTGCGCACCATATATGTCGGCATATCCCGGAAACATTCCCTCGAGTTTTGCCTGCCGTACCATCTGCGCGCTGTAAGAATCATTCAGCCGTCCCTCACCGCTCATACTTTCGGAAGAAACAGCTGCACCCTCTGCATGTGAACTCGTCAAGAACAACCATCCGGGATTTACTGCGTCGCCGAAAATTGCATCGACAGTCCTCCAGAATTTATTCTTCATATTATATGTAACCGCATGAGTCAGCTCATGCCGGAATGTCGACAGCAGCGAATCGGAAGAAACAGCCAGACTTTCCGATTCCAATGTATCGTATAATACAATATGGTTGTAATACGCTGCCGTAAAAAACGCATTATATTCGTCCCGGGATGGAGAAATGACGACAGGAAATCTTGCCCACTGTTCAGTACCGAGAGATGAACAAACTTCTCCGTAAATTGTATCAGCATTATCCGCAAGCAGCGCAGCACTTTCTTCCGAATCCTTCGGATAGATGATATCGAACCACTTTGTCTGTACGACTTTAATATCCTTCTCTCCGGACATTACACCGTCGGCTGCAAAAATGGACACGGCTGCAAAGAAACCATAAACCATTGCAGCAAGCAATCGCTTTTTCATAAAACTTTCTCCATACCAGTGATTATTATTATTATTTCCCCCGCAGGGTTTTTCCCCGCTCCATAAAATTCATATGTGCAAGTTTTTTTCCGCTCACATATGTCTTTGTCTTTTTATATATATCTTTCTGCTTGTCATTATGCGTTTTCATTTCCGTGTATTGCCCTGCCGCATATTCTTTCTGCCATACAGGAAGGACAGGATGCGGATCTCCGCGGTGTACATATGCAAGCCATTCCGCCGGCTCAGGAACTTCAAACTTCATATGACTGCCTGTCGCAGGATGAGTAAACTTAAGTGTACGGGCATGAAGCGCAAGGCGTCCGAACGGATCCGTCTTCGCATGGTAATTTTCATCACCAGCCAGCGTATACCCTTTTGATGCAAGATGCGCGCGAATCTGATTTTTTTTGCCGGTATCAAGGCTTAATTCAAACATCGTATGCGTTGCACCCCGTTCAATTACCCTGAAATGGGTCCGGGCTGCTATGGTTTTAAACTTTGCTTGTCCGCCTGCAAAATCAAGATGCCGTTCGTAAATTGATTTTTCACTGCCCGATTTTTTCCCTGAATGCGCCTTCCCCGCCGGCTTGTCTCCTGTCTTCGGAACAAAACCTACGTTATATGCATTATACGCAAGAGGTGCATCAATAATGCCGTAATCCGGCAGCTCCGTCTCGCAGGTATTCTCTGCCACTGCACGGTACAGTCGTTCCGTTACCATTGTCTGCCAGGTTCCCATTATTTTCTGCTGCATGTGTTCAGACAGCGCAAACATCATAACGCCAGATGTATCGCGGTCAAGCCGGTGCACCACAAAAGGTCTGTGATGTGCAGCATATGTGCCGTTCTTTCGCATAAGCTGCTCAAGAACACCGACTGCTGTCCGCGCGCGGCTGCCCGGATACGGCACAGAAAGCATTCCTGAAGGTTTATTGACGACAATTATGAATTCATCTTCATAAAGAATATCAATTTTTTCGCGGCCGAAATCCGCTTTGTGTTCACGTTTATAAAGTGTACTTGCTTTTTCCATAGTATCCCTGCTGAAATATTAATAATGGGGAGGTTTTCTGTCAGGAATTTCTTCAAGGCTGTCCGACAAGTCCTGCAGTTTTCCCGAAATCAGTTTATTTTCCTGTTTAAGAACATCTATCTGCTTTGCCTGTCCGACACAAACGTCCTGAAGCTGATTAACAAAATCCTCAAGATATGCAAGTTTTTTTTCGATTTCAATTATATGTTTTTCAGTTTCTTTATCCATCAGGCTATTCTAGCTTTTTCTTTCCATTATGTACAGTTTTACCTGTAAACTATGTTATAATTATCTTATAAGGACATAGTATGAAAAAATATCTCACCTTTATTTTACCTTTTTTTCTATTGATTATGACTCCGTTTATATCATGCGGAACCAGTTTCAAATCGTTTCCGCAGACTGATACGGGTCAGAAAATCTGGATGAAAACAGGTGTGAATCAGCTTGAAAACGGCGATTTCAGCCGACGGGGGACAAACTGGAATTTTTATCTTGCAGGAGGAAACGCCTCAGTGCAGTACGGATCAAAAAAGGCTGCAATCACGCTTTCTTCCACAGGTAATGTCAACTACGGTGTCCAGTTCTATTATGACGGTTTCCGGTTGTATCAGGGCGGAAGATACACATTCAAATTTACGGCAAACGCTTCATCTCCTAAAGGCTGCGAAGTACGTATTCAATACAACGGTGGAGATTATCATGCATATGCTATCGACACATACACATTTACACCGGAAGCCCGGACATATTCTCTCGATTTTGAAATGAAGGAAGCTTCAGATCCTGCTCCGCGGCTTGCCTTCAACATGGGCGCCTTTCCCGACCGGGACAAAATAAAAATGCCTGTTGAAATAACAATACAGGATGTCTCTCTCGTGCTCAACAATGCCATTTCTGCAAAAGAAGAAAGCAACGGCGGTGCTGACATCGTACGGATAAATCAGACAGGGTACCGGACAAATGACAGAAAAACCGCATTCGTTAAAGTACAAAAAGACGGACAGCTGTTCAGCGTACTTGATAAAAACGGGACGGAAGTCCTTTCGGGAAAGCTCGGAAAGCCGGTACGCGACGAAATGGCATTTGAATATACGGCGCCTGCTGATTTTTCGAGCATTACGGAACCGGGGACGTACACGGTGAAAGTCGGCAGCGATGAAAGCTTCCCGTTCGTCATCAGCGATTCTGTCTACACCCCGCTTCTCACCGATGCACTTTCATATTTTACGCTTTCACGCTGTGGTACGGAAGTCACCGGTTCACTATTCGGGCACCCTGCCTGTCATCTCGGAGAGGCACGCATTTTCGGAACAAACGACTATATAGAAGCAGACGGCGGGTGGCACGATGCCGGCGATTACGGCCGCTATGTTGTGCCGGCTGCAAAAACCGTTGCTGATCTTCTGTTTGCACATCAGGCTGCCTCCGAAACATACAGGAACTTCAGTATTCTTGGCGAAACACAATGGGAGCTGGACTGGATGTTTAAAATGCAGCGTGCAGACGGCGGCGTATACCACAAAATCACCTGTAAAAAATTTCCGCCGTTTGTAATGCCGCAGCTGGAAACAGAACAGCTGATTGTTTCTCCCGTTTCCACCGCCGCTACCGCAGATTTTGCAGCCTCAACGGCACTTGCCGCGGTATATTACCGCAGCAGTAATCCCCAGTTTGCAAATACGGCACTTGCTGCAGCTGAACGGGCATGGAACTATCTTGAGCTGAACTCATTTCAGGCATTCTCAAATCCTTCCACGGTCGAAACAGGTGCATATGCGGACACCAGCGATACAGACGAACGGTATTTCGCAGCCGCAGCGCTCTGCAAAGCAACAGGCAATGCAAAATATGCCGGCGCCGCCGAAAAACTGAGAAAAAGTCCGTATGCTGAATCATGGAAAGAAGAATACGGCTGGGCGCAGATGGAAGGATATGGTGATGAAATAATAATTAACAATCCTGATTTATTCAGCCCCTGGCTCGTAAAAGAAGCAAAAAATGCGGTGCTGAAACGTGCTGACGCATTGATTGCACAAGCTGCAAACTCGGGTTTCGGTCTTGCAATAAAAGAGACTGTCTGGGGAAGCAATATGGAAGTGCTCAATGATGCACATCTGCTTGCATTTGCGTACGACATCACAGGCAAAAAAAAGTATATCGGGGCAGCATATGCGCAGGTGAATTACGTGCTCGGCTGCAATCCCATGACGGAATGTTACGTTACCGGTTACGGTACGCACAGCCCTCAGCATCCGCATCACCGCCCGTCAATAGCAATGAACACCCCGATGAAAGGTATGCTTGTCGGCGGCCCCGACGAGAAACTTGAAGATGCATTCGCGCAAAACCTTCTTGCCGGAAAACCTCCGCTGCTCTGCTATGTCGACAATTATCAATCCTTCAGTACGAATGAAGTAGCAATCTATTGGAACTCTGCGCTTGTATATGCGCTTGCAAAGTTATATTATGCCCGATAAACAAGGAGGGGCTTATGTGGCCTGTTATTATTACCTGCGGAGTCATCCTGATTTGTGTAACGGTATATGTTTCGCGGAAAAATGAAAAAAAACGTATTTCGTCTACAGAAGCAGCTGCTGCTGACGATGCAAAGGACGTTGACGAATTCAGCAAAGCTTTCTTTGAACGCGTACAGACAGGAGAAAGCGCTCAGCCCTTTCTGCAGCTCGCAGGACAGGGTGACTGTGCGCTGATCCAGGGTATGCTCCAGTCGGCAGGAATTCCATCGTACACGGACTTTACGCATATTAATAAATTTTACGGACCTCTTACGGAAGCAACATCTTCAGGATTAAGCATCAAACTGCAGATTCTTACAAATGATTATGACGACGCCCTTGCCGTTGTAAACGATTACATAAAGACAAAAGGTACCAGTGCGGGCATAACAATCAGCGGGAAGCAACAATAAATAAATCAGCCGGTGTACCATAGCCATACACCGGCTGCACAAAAGTTACTGCTTATTCATCTTTGCGGTTGATAAGCACCATTCGCATTGAAACCGGCCGGCAGTCAACGACAACCGGTATCGGTTTTCTGTCCGGAACCTGTTCATCACGCGGCTGCAATTGCGATCCTTTTAGGAGCAGCAAGTGCCTTGCGCGGGATTGTTACCGTAAGCACACCGTTCTTAAATGATGCAGCGATGTCTTCACCGTTTACATCATCAGGGAGTGTGAACCGGCGGCAGAATTCGCTGACACGACGCTCGCGGATAAGCCACTTTTCATCATCCTTCCTGGTATCTTTATCGGACTTTTCTTCTTTCGTCTCTTCATGGCGTGAAGAAACCGTGAGCACATTGTGATCGAGTTCAACGTTCACATCCTTCTCGGTCAGTCCGGGCAAATCCATCTGCATAGAATACGCACCTTTCTCTTCTTTCACGTCGACCTTCGGTACATTGAAGGAGCGGTCAAAATGAAACTCCGGCATTACGTCGCTCAGTGCATTGTCGAAGAAATTGTTGAAAAGTGATAACTCGTTCATAAAAAACCTCCAAAGATCTTATTTATTGATTTACCGGGAAATTGCATTTCTGTTCTTTCCCCTGCCTCAGATTCTGTCTGAACCTTTTGGCTTACATCTTAACTGTAGCAATAATTGTGCCAAGTTTCTAAAAAAAATAAAAACCCGCATAAAATAACAAAAAACAGGCGGAAAGTGCAGGATGGACGCGGTAAAAAACCGCTTTCTCTTATATTCCGTTCAGGATGGTGTGTAAAATGAACATAGTGGGTAAATTATACACACTTAATTGTGTCATATTTACCCATTTACTACAATTCTACAAAAAGAGACTGAATCAAATTGACTGAATTTTTCACCCGTGTACGCATACAATGCGGATTGCGCTTATACTACTCTTGAGATTTTCAATAACTGCATCAGGCGGAGTCAGAAGCTGCCGGTAAATCCACGTCCGTAAATCATTTTATATGGCTATTTTCCAGACAGCTTATTCAATCGCTTTATCTGCTAAACGGTACTGTATCTCAGGATGAAAATCACCGCTCCGCACATATCCGAGAATGCTGGAAAGGAATACCTTTCCCTCCGGCAGGTTCAGAAGCGCGGGGAAAGAGCACGTGCAGACAAGCAGGCTGCCGGTGTACACCTTGCATTCAAACAGTATGCCGAGTTTGTGATTGCGCTCAAAATTGTCAATAACCTGAACGATGGGAAGCAGTTCCTGCGGTGCATCGTCCAGGATGAGCGCACGCGATACGGATACGATGTTTCTCCAGTGTTCCTCCGCATATTCTTCTGAGGGGAAAGCCTGCAGCGCAGGATGACTGTTCCTTATAAGCAGCCCCATCGTGCCGACCGGTTCCGGTTTCCCCATATGTTCCGAAATTGCCCTGAACATCGGATAACACCAGAAATCGGTGCAGTATGTTCCTTCAAGCGACTGCTTCATTGATTCGGGGGACAGGAACAGCACAGCATTCTGCCCTGCGCGCAGCAGTGCGTCCATTTCTTCCGTGGGGGCACTGAATATATGCAGTCCGTCCGTGCTGACAGGTACATCCGCAGGACAGAGCCAGATATCGTAATCCTTTTTAAGCCTTTCAGAGGGCAGCACAAGCGAAAGGACAAGTTTCTTCATGACGTTCGTTTCCGGCATGGTACAGCGGACTGCATCCGCTTCAAAAAAATCATCCTCACGGTTTTGTATACGGACAGAACCTGAGAAAATAACGGATTCTCCGTCTTTCAGCTCCCACCCGATGTCTGTCTGCCCGGGAAGTTTTTCTGCACGGTCGTACCGCAGCTGAATCCGGGCATAAAACGGATCACCCGGCACATAGACAAAACGATCGAACCGGGCAAGAAGCACCGCATCGGAGCAGAACGTCCGCCACTCTTCCGCGGAAATAAGCCCCTTCGATTCCATAAAGGCGTTGAGTATACCGACAAGCGCCGTTCCCTGACCGCTGTAATCCTGAAGGTCGAGCAGTTGAAACCCTGCAAGATTTTTTGAACGGAATGCGGCTTCAAGTTCTTCACGGTAACAGCCCGCGGCAAGTTTTCCCGAACACCAGAAATATGAGTCCGCAAGAGAACCCAACCCCTTGTCTTCGAGCCGCCTGCGGAAGACCTCTAAGTTACGTGCTTTGAGCGGACCGGTATATTTTTCCATCTCACGATAATCCGGGTACACGGCGTACTGTCCTATTTCATGTGAAACGACGGGAACGGACGGAACAGGTCCTTCCCCTGCAGTATCTGCATCAACTGTTTTTACGCCGGTACCAAACTGAATAGTAATTTTTCCTCCGGATTGTCCGGCCTTTTCCGTCGTACCACCGGAAGGCCGGATATGCTCATCGTAATCAGTGAGCGTACCGTGCACTCCCGTCTGAACGTGACCGAGAGGAGCGTCGCACATGGCATACGATCCGCGGATAAGGCGGTCATGCGAAAAACGCACACCGCAGAAGAAATCCTCATGTGCAAGAATTTCGGGACAAAACTGAAAATTGTTCGAGCCCTGTGTATACAGTCGGCTGCCGTCAAATGACTTATATGCTGCAAGAATTTCGTCAAGATGCGTTTTACTGCCCCAGAGTTCATTACCAAGAGAAAGCATGACGAATGACGGATGGTTCCCGAACGAACGCAGCATCAGGAAGCCCTCTTCGGTAAGATAGTTCCACTCCTCCGGATTGGCATGAGGATCGTTTTTTTCGGGAACAGTACCCCAGAACGGGAGTTCCGGCTCAAGGTATATACCGAGCATGTCTGCCGCAGTAAACGCCGCTTCGGGAGGGCAGCATGTATGAAAACGGTACTGATTAATCCCGTACTCCTGCGATATTCTGAATTTTTTAAGCCACGCATCAACGTCTGTTGGTGCATACCCGGTAAGCGGAAAAAGAAGCGCTTCGTGCTTCCCCCGCAAAAACGTTGTCCTGCCGTTAATAGTAAACTTACCGCCGTGCGTCTTAAAATCCCGGAGCCCGAAGACAGCATCTTCCGTATCGCTCAGTCCGTCAACGTCTAAAGCAAGATGGAGCCGGTAGAGAGCTGGTTCATATTCGCTCCATACATATGCACTGCTTCCAAGATTATACTTCAGCACGTTCTCTCCGGCACGGACTGGAAATGAGGCGGACGGAACATGCTGAGAACGAAGCCTGCTGTTAAAACTTTCTGCAGAGAGGGTAAGCATTCCTTCTTCCGCTCCGTGAAGTTCCGCATATACCGTCACGGAATGCTCCGCAGCATCAGGAATGAGTCTGATTTTATCGATAAAAACACGCGGAAAAATCTGAAGTTCAATACGCCCTGTAATTCCGTTCCAGTTTGTCTGCGTGTCAGGGGACGTCATGTGGCCACCGCCGGTCGGATAGGTCGAATTGTCCACACATATTGTAATAGTGTGCGTGCCTGATGAAAGAAGCCCCGTAACATCATACACATGAGGAGTACAAAGGCTGTTCTGCATGCCGATTTTTTTATCATCAAGATATACTGTCGTAACACGGGTACGTTCAAGAAACAGGAAACAATTTTTACCGGAAAGGTCTTCGGTTATGGTAAGTGTACAGGAAAACCATGCATACCCGTTAAAGGGATACAATTCGGTAAGATGCCCTGTCTCTGCTGAATCATTTTCAATACCCTTTTTGAAACAGGCAGTTGTACCTGGCAGCGACATCGTGTCTCTGTAAGGTAAAACACATCCGTTTTTATCCGGATCAAGCATAAAATTCCAGACACCGCTTAAATCAATTTTCTTCTGCATCGGGTATACCTCCGGCCGGACTAGTCGAATTGATTTTATTATCCCGCAAAATTACCCCGAAAACAATCAAATAATTACAGTAATAAACATAAAAAAAACACAACCCATTTTTACTTAAACACCGTTTAATGAGCCTGTTGTCGTACGTGCCCAGGAGTATAAGGATACACAAAAGTTGTAAAAATCTGCATTTTTATTCATTTTTTATCGTACAACGCTTGCATCTTTTTAACAGAGATGCTATATTCCTGCATAAATTACGAACTAACAAAAAAGCTCCAGTTTTTCCTGTTTTCCTTAGAACCAAAACAGAAAAAACAGGAGCTTTTTTTTTATTGGCAAAGGGGCCATCTGTCATAAAACGGGACAGGTGACCCCTTTTTTTATATGGTGTGGAAGAAACCGTTTTATTCCACTGATTTGTCGGTAGGCGTGAAAATTTTATCCGGCGCGGGAATTTTCATTTTTGCCTGTTGGAAAGTGCTGCGCCCCCAAAACACAGCATGCAGTTTTGTCTGTATACAGAATTGCTGCACTCGATTTTTTTACAGGAGTAATACGATGAAAAGATTTATTGCCCGCCTTGCGGGATGTGCCGTATGTATCGCAGCCGTAACCGCAGGTTTTTCCGGCTGCAGGGGAAAGACAGAAACAGCTCAGGTATCTGCAGAACAAAATTCTTCTGATTCGTTCATTGTCGGTTTTGTATTCGACGGGTATATCAACGACGGCGGATGGTGCTATGAGCAGAACAGAGGACGCGTTGCTGCTGAAGCTGCCGGCATAAAAACCATCTACAAAGAAAACGTTCCGGCAACACAGGAATGCGTAAAGGTAATCGACGACCTCATTAATCAAGGGGCAAAAGTGATTGTCGGAACGACATTCGGATTTATGGATTACATGCTCAAGGCGGCGGCAGCGCATCCTGATGTGATATTCCTTCACTGCGGCGGATACAAGAACAGCGCAAACCTGTACACATACCTTGGCAGACAGTATCAGTCGCGTTTCCTGTGCGGACTGATTGCCGGTTCCGAAACAAAAACGGGAAAACTGGGTTACATTGCAGCATTCAGCATCCCTGAAGTAGTCAGGGGAATAAACGCGTACACACTGGGCGCACAGATTGCAAACCCGGACGTACAGGTCATCGTCCGGTGGACACATACATGGTACGATCCGTCGATTGAAAAAGAAGCGGGAAAGTCTCTGCTTGACGAAGGATGCGATATTCTTACAGAACATGAATCGACTGCCGCGTCGCTCGAACCTGCAGAAGAGAATGGTCTTATGACAATCGGATACACAACGGATATGTCAAAAACGCTTCCCAAATCTTATCTGACGTCATCCGGCTACAACTGGGCATCGTTTTTTGTGCCGGCTTTTAAAGCAATGAAAGCAGGTACCTGGGAAAAAGCCAATTTCTGGGGAGGGCTCGAAACGGGCGTTCCCGTCCTGCCGTCATATTCTGACCGGGTTACGGATGCAGGAAAACAGCTTGTTAGCGAATATACGGGAAAAATCACCGGCGGAAGTTACAAAGTCTTTCAGGGACCGGTATACGATCAGGAAGGAAAAATCCGCATTCCTGAAGGTACCGCGGCAGGCGACGGCGATCTGCTTTCTATGAATTACTTTGTCCGGGGAGTTGTCGGAAAAGTCGAATAGCTTTCCGCTCTCCCTCCTCCTGCGCTTTCTGCACGGCGCAGGAAACATGATTCTGCAGCTTTTGACTGACTTTAACGTAGAGGAAAAAATGAACGAAGATGAACAACTTGTCATAAAAAATGCATATGTCTATACGGTCGACGAACAGGATACGGTATACCCGCGCGCCACAATCGTTGTCCGCGGCAATAAGATATACAAAATATGTACGGAAGAAATTCCCGGTTTAACCGATAAAGGCACCGTCATAAACGCGGAAGGATGCGCCGTCATTCCGGGTTTTATCAATACGCATATTCACATTTTCCAGTCGCTTCTTAAAGGATTGGGGGCGGACCACAGGCTTATTGAATGGCTGAATCTGTCTGCACTTCCGTACGGCGAAAAAATGGGGCCGGATTTACAGCATGCAGCCGCACTTCTTGCCTCATATGAAGCACTGCAGAGCGGCTGCACGACACTCTGTGAATCATTCTATACGACACAGGACGATGAACTTTCACACGCAGTCATCAGGGGAATGCAGGAAACGGGCATACGCAGCATTTTTATCAGAACGTTCTGCGATACCGGAACGGAATACGGCATGCCGCAGTGTTTTATGGAGACAGTCGGCCAGGCGATGAAAAAAACGGAAGACCTCCGCTGCAGATATGAAGGCAGATCGGACATGCTCCACATCTGGACCGGCCCCTGCGTTACCTGGGCAACGACAAAAGAAGGATACGAAGGGATGATGGAATACGTAAAATCAACAGGTATGCCGTATTCCATGCATCTGGATGAAACTGAAGTCGACAACCAGATGTGCAGGAAATACTACAACATGGATGCGGTACAGCTGCTCGACTCCGTCGGGTTCCTGACCGATGATTTTCTTGCAGTTCACTGCGTAAATCTGACAGACGAAGAACTTGCGGTATTCGCAAAACGACATGTAAACGTATCACATAATCCTATGGCTAACATGTATCTGGGCTCCGGTTTTGCACGTATACCGGAAATGCTCAAAAGAGGCATCAGGGTGGCACTTGGTACTGACGGCGCGGCAAGCAACAATACGACCAATTTTCTTGAAACATTCAAGATGGCAGCCCTCATTCAGAAGGCAATCTACCGCGATGCGGCAATACTCTCGGCACGCGATATCCTCCGAATGGCGACTATAGAAGCAGCGCGTGCAGTAAAACTGGACAGCATCACCGGTTCGCTTGAAACGGGTAAAAAGGCCGACATCGTCATTTTTGATCCGGCACAGCTGACGTCGTTCCCGATGCACGATCCGCTTGCAACGATTGCATATTCTTCCTGCATAGCAAATATCAGGACAACCATCGTAAACGGCCGGATTGTTTATGATAACGGACAGTTCCGGGGAAATCCGGATCTGAGCAGCTTGTATAACGATACACTGTGTAAATTAAAGAAGGTAAAAGTGTCATGAACGGGATAACTTACACTCCCACGGTGCACATGGAACATATTACAAAGCAGTTCGGCAGGCTGACTGCAAACGACTGCGTTTCGCTTACGGTTCAGCCGGGAGAAGTCCTTGCGCTGCTCGGAGAAAACGGCGCCGGAAAAAGTACGCTCATGAATATTCTATCCGGCATGTACAAACCGACAGGAGGAAGAATCCTGCTTGACGGTACGGAAGTCGAATTCGACTCTCCGCGGGACGCACTGCAGCACGGCATAGGTATGATATACCAGCATTTCAAACTTGCCGAACATATGACGGGACTTGAAAATATAATAGAAGGAAACAACAGCGGTTTTTTTCTGAACAGGAAAAAGGGCAGAAAAAAAATAGAGGAACTGTGCAGACGTACCGGCCTTCCCCTCAAACTTGATATTCCCGTCTGCAATATGAGCATCAGCGAAAAGCAGACGCTCGAAATACTCAAAGTATTGTACTGCGATGCGCGCGTGCTTATCCTCGACGAACCGACCGCGGTACTGACGCCGCAGGAAACGGAAAAACTGTTTACCGTGCTCGAGGCAATGAAAAAATCAGGCCATTCGATAATCATCATTACACATAAACTGAACGAAGTAATGGCCGTGAGCGACAGGATTGCAGTCCTCCGGGATGGAAAGAATGCGGGAACGGCAGTCACGGCGGAAACAACTCCGGACGAACTCGTGCGCATGATGGTCGGAAAAGGGCGGAACATCGTTCATCCCCTTTCCGCTTCCGGAACGGATAAACCGGCAGTTGAAGTCAAAGACGTCTGCTCCGTCAACTGCGACGGCGTGTACCAGCTCCGCAACGTGAGCTTTACGATACACGAAGGTGAACTGCTCGGCGTTGCAGGTGTTGCAGGCAGCGGACAGAAAACATTATGCGAAGTCCTTTCCGGAATGACACCTGTTACGAAAGGTACCATCAGGTATAAAGGCATGTCCGTCGTATCACCGCGCGATTCAAGGGTCGACACTAAACAGGTTTCCGTCGGCTTCGTACCGGAAAACAGGCTTGGGACAGGACTTATAGGCAGCATGGATATGGTTGACAACATCCTGCTCCGCGCCCAGTACGACGACAACAGTCATTTTTTAAACCGTGCAAAAATCCGTGCAGAATGCAGGGAGGCAATCCGCGTGTTCGACATTAAAACGCAGGGTATAGAATATCCCGTCAAAATGATGTCAGGCGGCAACATTCAGAAAGTCATGCTGGCCCGGGAAGTCCGCGGAAAGCCGCAGTTTTTCATAGCGGCATATCCGGTGCGCGGACTCGATACGGCAAGTACGGATGCAGTATACACAATGATGCACGAACTTTGTACAAAGGGCGTACCCGTACTGCTCGTCGGCGAAGACCTTGACCAGCTTATGACGCAGTGCGACAGGATTATGGTGATGTGCGGCGGCGAAGTTATGGGCATTGTGCCGGCGCACGGAGTAACACGTGAAGAAATCGGTGACTTAATGTCCGGCAATAAAAATCCGGAAAGGATAAGTAAACTATGCGCTTCGTTATAAGTGAAAAAATAGGTACAACAACCCGCTCACGGATTGCAGGCACCGCCGGGGCGCTGGCGGCAGCTGTTTTCATAATCTCATGCATGCTGCAAATAGAAGGGTATCCCGTCGGTGCGGTGTGGCTTAAACTGATTCAGGGCGGATTTGGTTCACTGTACGCGCTTCACTCGACGTTCATCCGGACCGTTCCCCTTGCCATTGCGTCAATCGGCATTCTGTTCGCTTTTAAAATGAAATTCTGGAATATCGGTGGCGAAGGCCAGATTCTCATGGGTGCATTCGCCGCGACAGGTTTTGCATTGTTCTGTCCGTCCTTGCCGCGCCCCGTTCTGCTGCTGCTCATGTTCACCGCAGGTTTCGCAGGCGGAGGATTATGGGCGACCGTCGCATCGGTACTCAAAGTCCGTCGCGGCATGAACGAGACAATCGTCACGCTCATGCTCAATTATATCGCGCTCCAGTGGGTGACCTTTCTCCAGTACAACCTCTGGCGTGACAAGTCGGGACTGAATTTTCCGAAAATACCGCTGTTTTCCGATAACGCCATTCTGCCGGATTTTCTGGGAATACATCTCGGATTCTGGATTATGCTGCTTATCGTTATTGGAACGGCATTGTTCTTCAGATACACGAAAGAGGGGTTCAAAATGCAGATTATCGGCGAAAGTCTTGAAACTGCACGCTATCTGCGCATAAACAGCCGGCGTATGATGCTTATAATGATATTCGTCAGCGGAGGACTGTGCGGCATTACCGGCATGATTCAGGCATCGGCTGTAAACAACACGCTCAACATCGGTATTACGGACGGAGTCGGATTTACGGCAATCATAGTCGCATGGCTCAGCGGACTTAACCCGTATGCTTCACTTGCCGTATCGTTCGTCTTTGCAGGACTTACGGAAGGTGCATCGTCTATTCAAACAGCCTTCAGAATACCCGAAACTGTTGCCACTTTAATGGAAGGTATAATTCTTTTCTGCGTCATAGCAGTTGATTTTTACAATAAATACAGCGTCCGTCTTGTCCGGAGAGAACGCAGCAATTGCAGCAGGGAGCAAATCCATGGATGAACTGATACTTTTTTTATCTTCGGCAGTCGTCGTCGGCGTTCCGATTCTATACGCAACCATCGGAGAAATCCTTTCAGAAAAAAGCGGCAACCTGAATCTTGGTGTCGAGGGAATGATGCTTGTGGGCGCCGTCATTGGTTTCAAAATCGGATACGCAACAGGAAATCCTTTCCTTGCAGCAGCGGGAGCAGGCGCGGCAGGAGCAGCAGCAGCATTTCTGTACGGATTTTTTACCATATCGCTCCGGTGCAACCAGATTATTACCGGACTGACGCTTACCATTTTCGGCACCGGATTTGCAAACTTTCTGGGAGGCCCGTATATCGGAGAACGCCTGCCGGCATCCGTTACCGGCGTATTTCATGCAATTCCAATCCCGCTTCTCTCCCGCATTCCGTTTGCAGGACCCATCCTGTTCAACCAGAACATACTTGTCTACATTGCGTATCTGCTTGCGGCAGCGGCAGCTGTCTATCTGTATTATACACGCGGAGGACTCAGACTCAGACTTGTAGGAGAAAACCCCGAAGCTGCAGACGCGCTCGGAATTCAGGTTTCAGCCATAAAATATGCACACGTCCTGTTGTCAGGACTGTTAAGCGGCATCGGAGGTGCGTACATTTGTTTCGCTTCAATTCCGACATGGCAGAACAATATTGTTGCAGGAAAAGGCTGGATTGCCGTTGCACTTGTTATTTTCTCAGGCTGGAATCCCGCGCTCGCACTGCCGGGAACACTGCTGTTCGGACTACTAAGCATACTGGGAATACGGCTGCAAAAATACAACCTGCCGGTATCTCAGTATTTCTTCGACATGCTGCCGTATCTCATGACGATAGTCGTTCTGTACATCGGAAGCTTCCGCCGCTCAAAATCAGCCGAGCCTGCGTCTCTTGGAAATTCCTGGTTCCGCGAGACACGCTGATACGCCCGAACCGGCTTACTCAACACACCCCGGAGGGGCTCCCCTGCGGGGAGAAAGACGGAAAAGTATTTCCTTCACAGAAAATTTCCCTGAAGGAAACGAGTTCTTCCAGGGAAAGTATAACGGTTATCCGCGGAAAGGTTCGGGAATCTCTTTTCCACCGAAGTACCGGGTCTTTATCTGGCGGTCGTCTCCAGTATACAAAAACCGCTCAAGGCGTTCTTTCATGGAGAACGTACAACCGGTGTCAAGGCTTGAATCGTCTATAACGAGCGCATCAAATCCATATCCCGGTTCAAAGCTGCCTGTTTTTCCGAAGAACGAACCGGAAACTTTTGTAGCCATGTAGAAAGCTTCAGGGACGGTGACTGGAGACGATTCCGGATGCTGCACCCAGTACAGTTTTGACACCCGTATCGTTTCAGTAATATGCCGCATCATGGAATAGACCTCGGCGCCGCCGACATCGGAAGCAAGTCCTATGCGGAGTCCTGCCTGACTGTACGTCCTGACCGGCATTATCCCGCTTGAAAGATCGGCGTTTGACATTGCACAATGTGCGGCATACACTTTTTTATCGCACAGCAGTTTTACTTCATGGTCGGACAGATATATACAGTGCGCCATAATAGTCCTGCCCTCCGGCATAAGGCCGAACGCTTCATATACATCCGCATAATTTTCAAACTGCGGGTGCAGTTCCTTTACCCATGCCACTTCGTTTCTGTTCTCATCAAGATGCGACTGCACAGGGAGATTATATTTTTCCACAAGATCGCCCAGTTTACGCATCAGTTTTTCTGTCGTCGACGGAACAAACCGGGGCGTCATAATATAGTTAATACGGTCAGATTGCGCCGAACCGAATTCTGCAATCAATTCTTCGGTAGCAATGACAGATTCTTCAGTCGTTTCCGTCAATCCCGGAATGCTGTTCCTGTCCATATTTACTTTACCGATAAAGGCACCCAGTCCAGACTCCCGGAACAGGGAAAACAGAAGCTCTGTAGGTTTTTTATGCAGCGTCGCAAAGACACTGGCGTGCAGTGTCCCGCATTTCCAGAGTTCCCTGATAAATTTCTTGTAAACGCGTTCCGCAAAAGCCGTATCCGCAAATTTTGTTTCAAGCGGAAAGGTATAATGATTCAGCCAGGGAAGGAGCTCTTCATCAAAGCCGATTCCTGCATTCGGAAGGTGCGGCGCATGAACGTGAATATCGCTGAATGCAGGAATTACAATATACGGACGGAGATCCGTGACGGGCAGAGACGACAATGAATCCGGGAGCGTTTTTGTCAGTTCACGTACGCTTCCGTTCTCAACAATGCAAAATGTATCTTCATCTATTTTGAGGCGGCCTGATTCCGGCGTACAGATAAAATTTCCACGAAATATACTGATATGCTGCATATATGTTTCCTTAGTATTGTGCACAACTCTCTTCTACTATATGCAAGTATACCGGCAGGAAGTGAAAGAGACAATACAGCGGAATACAAAAAAACATCCCGCATAAAATCGTCCTGTTGAAATCTTATATTTCGTATAAAGTTGTATATTTCTTTTCCAGATAGCCAAGAAACGGCTCAACACTAAAATCTTCGCCGGTAATTTCACGTATCCACTCTTTCGGCGGCTGCCTGTCCGCATTTTTCCAGACATGCTCTTTCATCCATCCGTTTATTTTTGCAAAATCCCCTGCAGAGACAGCCTGCTCAACATCAAAGTCCCGGCACATCCTGTTGTAATACATCGCGTTGTACATGTTGCCCAGCGCGTATGTAGTAAAATAGCCGAAACCGGAAGCCCAGTGTACATCCTGCAGAATGCCCTCTTTGTCGTTCTGAGGCCGGACTCCAAGATATTCCTCATATTTATCGTTCCAAAGTTCAGGCAGATCCTCTATCTTAGCATTTCCGTTGACAATCATTTTTTCAAGTTCATACCGTATCATGATGTGAAACGTATACGTAAATTCATCCGCTTCCGTCCTCACAAGCGACGGCGATACGACATTCACCGCTTCATACAATTCCCGTTCGCTTACGTCATGCATCACGTCGGGAAAAATCTTTCTTGTCTCATCATAAATCAGATGAATAAAACCCTTTGAACGCCCGATTCTGTTTTCATAAAAACGTGAAACTGATTCATGCATGCCCATCGTTTTATCATTATTAATGTAATGTTCCCAGTCTTCGCCGGGCTGATACATTTCAAACAGAGCATGCCCTCCTTCATGAATAATCGAAAACATGCTTGAACAAAACATCTGCGGATAATAATGCGTCGTTACACGAACGTCGTTGCGTCCCAGTCCGTCCGTAAAAGGATGTTCCGTTGTAGTAAATGCTCCGCGGTTAAAGTCAAATCCCATCGTCTCCAGAAGATACCGGGACATCCGCTGCTGCTGCTCATCGGTTACCGTACGGGTCAGGAAGTCCTTTCTGATATTTTTCTCAGCCGCCTGTATTTTTTTCAGAAGCGGAACAAGCCGTTCCCTGCACCTGTTAAAAATCACATCAAGATCATGCGTCGTCATTCCCCGCTCGTAATCGTCAAGTAGATTGTCGTACGTATCCGGAAGTTTATCTTCACGGAGCGTTACTTTTTTGACCTCCACATCGCGCACTTTTTTAAGCGACGGAGCAAAAATCGAAAAATCTGATTTCTGTTTTGCGTTAAGCCAGTCTACGAAAGATTTATTATAAATAAGGGAAAATTCATGATCCATCGCAGGCGTTATATTTTTAATCTTTAAGTATTCACGGTGTAAATCATCTGCAAGTATTCTGTCCGGACCATTGTCGATTTCATCTTTGTGCTGATACAGATATTCCGCAGCCTCCGTAAACGACGGCTGCTTTATCAGCTCAAAAGCTTTTGTCGACAAAAAGGCCCTCACCTCGCCCTGTTCCTCCATGCCTTCCGGGGGACAGATTGTCTCCTGATCAAAATTCAGCACTCTGCACGCATGTTCGTAGGATTCAACATCCCGAAGCGTTTTTTTCACAAAATCCAGTCTTTCAAGTAATTCCTGTGTCATAGTCATTCTCCTGTTTTACAATAGTATATATTATGCCAATCCAAATCGTTTTTGTGGTCTATTTATCCTGAAATTTGTTATACACCACCAGCTCATCCAATTGCCTGAACTCCGAGTGCAGAGGCGACGGCTTTGCATCAAGGGCAGGATATCCCATAATCAGTAATGCAACAGGTTCTATATCATCAGGTATTGAAAATTCGCATCTCACAGCTTCCGGAATAAAATGCATAATCCATGTCGTTCCTACACCAAGTGAGGCTGCTTCAAGCATCATATGCGTTGCAACAATACTTGCATCAATTTCTCCGCTGGTTTTTCCGTCATAACATCTTTTCCAGGATTCTTCTCTGCTGTAACAGACCAGCATTGCCGCCGGCGCATTAAAATGGCATTCCGTACATTTCCTAAGCCTTTCCCTGCCCTCACTTCCATTAATAACAATAATTCTCTGCGGCTGACGGTTACAGGCCGTAGGCGCAAGATAACCGGCTTTCAGAATTTTATCTATTGTATTCTGATCAATATCTTTGTCAATAAAACGACGCACAGAATAACGTTCTGCTGCAAGTTTCAAAAAATCACTATTCTCGTCTGCCATATTGTGTTCCCCTAAAATATTTATTTCACAGTACATTCTGCCTGCCCTTGTAGAGCTTTCTGAAGCGATGCTGTTTTAACAAAGTTGCTTTTCACGACTAAAAAGCAATATCCTTTTTTGTACGCAGGCTGATAAAGATTCCCGCGTCATGCAGACCTGTATTATCGAAAAAACGGTAACGAACCCAGCCGCCGTTACTGCAGGGATATTTTGTTTCCCAGCATTTCCTGCCCTCATCCGACAGCGAATTTAATAATTCCCTGCCTCTGTCCGATTCAGGTTCATTAATCTGCGTAAAAAGCGTTAAACTTTTATTCTCAAAAAAAATATAGAAAAGATGCTTTGCCTTATGGCTGAATTTGTATCCCCAGCCATAGTTATTTCCGAATGGAAATTTCAATTCGACATGCAAATCGAATGACTCACTCAGCCTTTCTTTTATCAACCCGATATTGTTCCATGAACCAGCTCCAACAAAACGCTCTATTTCATCCTCTGACGGCCGATGATTTTTATCAAGCATCCGTTCGTTCACTTTGTTTCTCCCGTCAATTTATTAATTTTTAAAATTAATTCATCCAGAGATTCTTTAATTGTTTTTCCGCCCGTATCAACAGTAATAACACTGTCTTCCCACTGCTCGTATTTCAAATGCTGTATCTTATCCCATGAAGGCAGCTGCAGATTTTTAACTTCCGGTACCCTGTTTTCTGCCCGTCTTTTATGTTCTTCCTTTTCCATACACACAATTTCTATATTTATATATGCGGCATTATGACTAACCGCCGTTTCCTTCCATTCTTCCCGTGTTAATTTCCAGGGATTCACACAATCCGCAACCACACTCTGACCCGTTTTTATATTGTCTTCCGCTATTCTGTATGCAAGACGGTATCCTTCTCCTTCTACTTTTATACCGCAAATATCACGCAGTCCCTGCTCTATTGTATCAATCCGCAGATATACCGCTTCTGCCTTTTTTGAAAGTTCTTTCGCCAGTGTCGACTTTCCGACACCCGGCAAGCCTGAAAAAATATACAAGACAGGTTTTTCGGGCAAATTATGTTTTCCATTCTTCATATAGTTTTTACCTGATTTATTAAGTAAGCTGATTATTATTTTACGCGTATATGCGTTAAATAGTTATCTCTATTCTGTTGTTCTCAGGATCATAGACGCAGCTTTCGTAATATCCGTCTCCCGTCCACCGCGGCTCTGAAACCGTCTTATATCCGGCGGCTGCCAGTTCTTTTGTTTTTTCATCGACGTTCTCTTTACTTCCGACTGAAAGGGCAAAGTGGATTATTCCTATATACTGTTCGTCCGCGTCATTATTATTTTCAGGGATAGAATCATTATGCATCAACTCCAACCCGCAGCCGTCATCAAAATTCAGAAAATATGACGAAAATCCCTTTTTATCGTTCACATACCTGCTGTTTGAAACAGCATTGAAATATTTTTCATAAAACAGCTTCTCTTTTTCAATATCACGTGTCCAAATCGCAATATGCTTTATGTGCAATTTATTCTCCTTCCGGAAAAGGTTGTTAATACTGACCGCTGCTTACAGCCAGATATTTTTTTATTTCCTGCATTATTATATCTCCCTGTGTTGTGCTGAATAATACATCATACCCCTTTGTCGTGGGAATGCATAATACGTTCTTCCTGTCTGTAACATACAATTTATATTTTTTTCCATTACCGGCAAACCAGCCTACTGATAATCCCGGCATTCCCATCCCGTTCGTGCGTCTGTTTATCTGCAGGCCGTCAAAATCAACCATCCGCAAAGAATCAACATTCACATCACTAAGATGAATGCGGGTGTTATAAAAAAGCGATTGTATGGTAAGTGTATCTTTTGTAACTGTTAATGTATATTTCCCTGAAGTGGTAAACATAAGGAAAAGAAACAGAAACATGCACATAAGAAATACACATATCAGTATCATAGTAATCGTTGTACTATGTCCGGCCGGTTTTGTCATCTGAAACGCCATTTCAATCCTCCTTTTTTCCTGTTCCATTTTTCAATCCCGCACGTACGCACGTCAGGATACAGAGCGTGCAGCTTCAGTAAGCCTCTGCATAACTTTATCTTCTGTGTATCCCGTTTTTTTTGCAATATCCGTGACAGTCATACCCTTATCATACATACGCTTTATGACTCCCGGCATGGCTTCGGCTATTTCGATTATGTGATTATCATAATCATAAAAACGGAATACATTCTGGCCCCACGGCTGTTCACGGACTTTATGAATAAATGCAAACCCTGCATCTTCAATTTCTTTCTCCAATACAGTTATCGCAGCAACTTCAAAATATAAAACAAAATCGTTAGCAGCAGGCTTGATTTCAATATCACCGGCAAGTTCCCGGAAAAGTGTTTTCTTATACAATGCAAGACCGCCTTCAAATCCCACATTATAAATTCCAAAGTCATCGGTAACCTTACACCCAAGAATACCCTCATATAAAGTCCTTGACTTCAAAACATCATCAACGACAATAATTGTAGAAAGAAATCCCATACTCTAACCCCTTGGTTTGCCATCAGTCCGGTTTGTGCTGTGAAACAAATATATACCAGCATACACCATACTTATCTACCAAATCAGCAGAGAGAGGAGACCATGGAAGTTCTCCAATTGCCCGTAAAATATGTCCGCCGTTTGTTAATATCCCGTAAGCATGATTCAATTCTTCGTTACTATTCAAATTCACACCCAGGCTCATCGTCGGTTTATCAGACAGCAGCATAGCCTGCGTAATGTTCTTTTCATCATATTCGCTTACAGCAAATATGCTCTGCCCGTCTTTTTCCAGTTCCGCATGCATGTAAGAACCGTCGTCATTTTTTGCATTATAGCCGATTTGCATTCCAAACGCGTCACAGTAACATGCAGCAGCCTCTACGCTGTTTTTAACATACAATGTTGCACCCAATGTCATCTTTTGCTCCTTGTTATAGATGTGAATACATCTTTGGCATTCAGTATATACTATAAAAACGGATTCTGCAGGAGTTTTATTTTGTTTTCCTTCTGTCTTTACTTTTCCTTTAAATGCAATAAGACGCACAAAGACCTCTCTTTCACTTTGCAAAAAGTTTAAGTATACTAAAATTATTTCAATTATAAAGTAACACTTCTTCACAGCTGAAGTGTTGTAATCAGAGAACATGGAAAATAATAGAACCAGAATAACCATAGATGATTTTTCGGAACTTTATAAAAAGTACGGTCCTATGGTTTTACGCAGATGCCGCTACATTCTGAAAAACGAAGATGCAGCTCTTGATGCAATGCAGGATGTCTTTGTCCGCGTTATAGAACGACATTCATTGTTGAATTCTGTCTGTTCGAGCTTTTTTTATACAGTGGCAACAACGGTATGCCTGAATAAATTGAGAAGCCGGGCAAACAGCAGTTGTTCAGGGCATGATACCCTCCTTAATGAAATTGCTGATAATACGACAGCCTTTCATGAAGATATAACAGATACCACACTTCTGCTCGAGGCAATTTTCCGGGATACCCGTAAGAATACCCAAAAGATTGCGGTCATGCACTACATAGATGGATATACACTTGAAGAAACTGCAGCGGAAATGAATATGTCGGTATCCGGTATAAGAAAGCGGCTTATGGTTCTGCGCAAAAAAGCTCAGTTGTTTACATAGGAACACGGAAATCGGATTCATTTTTCGTAATTATAAAAGTCCGGCAGTAAACCGGCAGGAGACTATAATGGGAAGACAGGAACGTATACTTGAACAAATAAAGATGGAAGAAATTCCGGAAAAAACATACAACGGAATCGATTTAAAAGAAAAAATTTCCGGATTACATGAATCGGACAGAGCTATTTTAGACAGGTATTC
>DCFX01000073.1 GCA_002314445.1 Treponema sp. UBA1793 | reverse complement strand
GCGAAATAATAACCGCTTCATTGTCTTTGCCTGAATCTTTCATCTTCGCCGAATGGCGAAATAATAATCGCTGCTCTGTTTTGCCCTAATCTTTATTTCTTCGCCGTAAAGGCGAATTCTTTTTCTTTCTTCAGGCGGCGGCAGCCGTCTTGCTAACATTAATTGTCCTGTTCCATATAATACATTCCCTTGCAAATTCTGTCCGTATAAGATACTTATGACAACTTGTATTTGCCAGCAATATAAAAAATTACACATTATTCCAGACATTTATATTGTTCCATGTAATATTTTTACTCTTAAAGCTGGTCGAGAGGGCTGCGAACCCCTGAAGGCCCTTTGTTCAGGACGTGGGTATAAATCATTGTTGTTTTTACATCAGCATGCCCCAGCAGCTCCTGGACGGTACGGATATCATAGCCGTTTTCTATCAGATGCGTGGCAAATGAATGACGGAACGTATGGCAGCAGGCGTGTTTATAGATTCCTGCCGTCCTGACTGCAGTCTGCACGGCTCGTTCCATAATTGAAGCATCCATATGAAAACGACCTTCTATACCTGTTTTTAAATTTTTCCAGCGGTTTTTCTGGGGAAAGACCCACTGCCAGCTGAAATCCAAAGATGCTGCCGGATATTTTTTATCCAGCCCGTTTGGCAACGGTACTTTTCCCCAGCCATCTGCAATATCTGCATCGTGAATCAATTTCACTTTTGCAATATGTTCGTGGAGCGGTGCTGCAAGTAAATTCGGCAGCATGGTGCGGCGGTCCTTTGCACCTTTTCCATTTCGTATCGTAATTTCGTTCCTGTCAAAATCAATATCCTGTATTCTGAGATTCAAGCATTCATTGAGTCTCATCCCTGTTCCGTACAACAGTCTTGCTATGAGCTTTTTATCACCTTCAAGATTGTTCAGAACCTTTTGAACTTCATCGCGACTGAACACAACAGGAAGGCGTACCGGTTTTTTGGCACGAATTACAGAATCAAGCTGCTGCGGATTATCCCCCTTAACATATCTGAAATAAAACAGCAGGGCCGCCAGAGCCTGATTTTGTGTTGACGCGCTTACATCTCTCTTTACTGCCAGTTCAGATAGAAAGATATTTATTTCCTTCTGTGAAAGTGAATCGGCCGGCATTGTTGAAAATCGTTTTCTGAACTGGGCCAGCCATTTTGAATAGGCTTCTATTGTCCGCTTACTGTAATGTTTTGTCTCGAGCAGAGCTGCATATTTTTCACTATTTATTTGCTGAGATTCGATTTTACCGGCTGCCGGAGGTAACGGCAGTGAAAAATCAAACATATGTGTATCATAAAGATTGGTAAGAAACTGATTAACGGAATCCTGTTTATCAGGAATTATCCAGAATTTACGTTCGTTTATCCACCAGCTGCCGGCTACATTTTTTACAGCTTTTACCAGTAAATCATTATAATCGAATGTAATCTTGATACAGCTTCTGCCGTAAGGATCGATTCTGACGTCCATCATTCCTCCTGTTTTATAAAGTAATGTCAGTCAAAATTAAATATTTGGTGGTTTTTACCGCAGGGACACACTTTCTCTGAGACTACGCCCCGCAGAAGAGTGTAATTAATAAAAAAATAGGGAAGAACCGCGCAGTCGCAACATGCTGCAGAACTTCTGGTTCTATAGAAGCATTCTATAAGAATGGCTCCAGAGAGAATCATGTATTAAGTGTATTATAACACAAAATCTGGAAAAAACAGTTTTTTTTGCAATTTTATGTAAAAATTTTTTGTTATAATACTTTACAATTTATGCATTTATAAGTACTATAACAAAAAAATAGTTCTGTATAGAACAATTTATAAATAGTACAGCAGGGACACTCTGAATTTTATATTTCAGAGTGTCCTTGGAAGAGTTTTAATGGAAAATATTCGATTTGGATTGGAACTGAGAACGCTTAATAACCTTATCCGCCGCCGCTGTGATTTTTCTTCCCACAAAAAAGAAATCGAAACTATAACGGGAAACAACGGGTGGATCATCGGCTTCCTTGCGGAAAATTCAACGGCAGGGAGGAATGTCTATCAGAAAACAATTGAGGAACATTTCAACATAACCCGTGCAGCAGCTTCGAATGCACTTAGTCTCATGGAACAGAAGGGTTTGATAACGAGACTACCGGATAAACAAGACGGAAGACGGAAAAAAATTGTTCTCACGGAGAAGGCTCTACAGCTGGAAAGACTTATAAAAGAAGATTTCGATTCATTTGAAGCAACGCTCAGGAAAGGCTTTACCGATGATGAGCTGGAAACATTATATGGGTTCTTTCTGCGGATAAAGGAAAATCTGCAGGACAATTGAAATGTCTTGGAATCCCCCCGCCGCTGACGAGAGTTTTTTGGAATAACGTGGAAAGTTCCTTACTAAACTTTCCACATGCACAGTTTTGTAAAGCAAAAAACTGGTATATGCGCCATCTGTGGCGCACCGTTGACGTGAAGTTTTAGGAGTATATATGATAAAAAAACTTATGGAGAGTATCAGGGAGTATAAAAAAGACTCTGTTCTTGCCCCTGTATACGTAGTCTTCGAATCAATTATGGAAGTCCTGATTCCAACACTAATGGCATATCTTATCGATTACGGAATTTACAAAAAAGACATGAATGTCGTATATAAGTTCGGTATTATACTGATTGCATGTGCCGGCATATCCCTGCTGAGCGGTTTTCTCGCCGGTCGGAGCGCATCAATCGCGGCGGCTGGGTTTGCGAAGAACCTGCGCCACGATATGTATTATTCCGTCCAGAATTTTTCGTTTTCCAATATCGATAAATTTTCTACCGCAAGTATTGTTACAAGGCTCACGACTGATGTAACGAATGTACAGAACGCATATATGATGATACTACGGGCGGCCTTCCGCAGTCCGTTTATTATGCTTTTTGCACTGATTATGGCATTCAGAATTGATCCGGGAATAGCGGTTATTTTTCTTGTTATCATTCCTGTTCTCGGATTCGGACTCGTTTTTATTGCTTCATACGTGCATCCAACCTTCAAAAGAGTATTCAAAACGTATGATAAGTTAAACAATGTTGTTCAGGAAAACCTGAGGGGCATGCGCGTTGTAAAATCGTTCACGAGAGAAGGCTTTGAAGAAAAAAAATTCGGTGCTATATCCGACTGGATTTATAAGGATTTTTCAAAAGCGGAAAAAATACTTGCATTCAATGCCCCTCTTATGCAGTTCTGTGTATATGCAGCTATGCTGCTTATTTCATGGCTCAGTGCAAAAGCGATTGTTGCTTCCAATAATAATCCGGCGGCAGGTCTTTCTACCGGTGATCTAATGGGTCTTATAACATATACCATGCAGATTCTTATGAGCCTTATGATGCTTTCCATGGTGTTCGTTATGATTATAGTTTCCCGTGCATCGATGGAGCGCATTGTTGAAGTTCTGAACGAAAAAAGCGATCTTGAAAACGGAGCGTCCCCTGTCCACACCGTAAAAGACGGCTCGGTTGTATTCGAAAATGTTACGTTCGCATACGCGAAGAAAGCCGGTAAACCTGTCCTTCAGAATATATCAGTTTCAATTGAAGCAGGTCAGACAGTCGGCATTCTCGGCGGCACAGGATCTTCAAAATCAAGTTTTGTGCAGCTTATTCCCCGCCTGTATGATGCCGTAAGCGGTAAAGTTATAGTAGGCGGTACAGACGTCAGGGATTACGATATAGAATCTCTCCGTAATCAGGTTGCTATGGTATTGCAGAAAAACGTTCTGTTCTCAGGTACTATCAGGGATAATCTCCGCTGGGGAAATGAAAACGCGACCGATGAAGAGATGATTGAAGCCTGTAAAGCAGCTCAGGCTGACAGTTTTATACAGGAATTTCCTGAAAAATATGATACATACATCGAACAGGGCGGAACGAACGTGTCCGGCGGACAGAAGCAGCGTCTCTGCATTGCACGTGCTCTTTTAAAAAAGCCGAAAATCCTCATACTTGACGATTCAACAAGCGCAGTGGATACAAAAACTGATTCTCTGATCAGAAAGGCATTCAGGGAAAGGCTGCCGGAAACGACAAAGATTATCATTGCCCAGCGGGTAACATCAGTGGAGGACGCCGACAAAATCATCATTATGGATGATGGAAAAATAAGCGCAGAAGGAACACATGAAGAGCTGCTCAAAACAAGCAGCATTTACCAGGAAGTTTATGAATCTCAGAATAAAGGGAAGGCTATTCATGAATAATACGAAAACAATGGATATGCATGCTGACGGGAAAGTTCCATCATCAGGCAGACGGCCTGCACAGCGATTTAAACCGGGAACCATAAAAAGGCTTCTTTCATACATGGCTGAATACCGGTTGTATATTGTTCTTGTTGTCATTTTTATTATTTTAAGTGCAGCTGCGAACGTATCGGCATCACTCTTTCTTCAGGTACTGATTGACAAATACATATTACCGCTTTTGGGAAAGGTTAATCCTGATTTTTCAAGCCTACTCAAAGTTCTTACGCTGATGGGCAGTGTATACCTCGGCGGTGTACTTACGACGCTGCTTTATAACAGGATTATGGTCGTCATAGCGGAAGGTACACAGAAAAAGATACGCGATAAAATGTTTGAGCACATGCAGGCTCTTCCTGTAAAATTTTTTGACACACACAGCCACGGCGATGTCATGAGTTATTATACGAACGATACTGACACGCTCAGGCAGATGCTGTCGCAGAGCCTGCCGCAGATGTTTTCGTCAGTCATCACGATTGTAACGGTATTTCTTTCAATGATGTATCTGAGCCTCGTTCTGACTGCATTTGTCGTAGTCTTTACGTTCATTCTTCTCAAAGTTATTAAATTTCTTGTCGGAAAAAGCGGCAGCCATTTCATGGAACAGCAGAAAGCTATTGCCGAAGTAGACGGCTATATTGAAGAAATGATTAACGGGCAGAAAGTCGTGAAAGTTTTCTGTCACGAGGAAAAGGCAAAAGAAAATTTTGATGTAAAGAATGAAAAATTGTGCTACAGCTCTACAAAGGCAAACATCTACGGCAATGTTACCATGCCTGTCGTAAACAACATGGGCTATCTTCTGTATGTTCTGCTTGCCATACTGGGCGGTGCAGCCGGGATAGCAGGCGTACAGAACCTGAGCCTGACGGGAGTAAGCGTTATCTCCCTTGGAACTATCGTTTCTTTCCTTACACTTTCAAGGAGTTTCATCATGCCCATCGGGCAGGTTTCCATGCAGTTCAACATGGTCGTTATGGCCCTTGCAGGTGCATCGCGCATTTTTGATTTTCTTGACGAAAATGTAGAAAAAGACGATGGATATGTATCGCTCGTTAACGCAAAGCTGGAAGATGGAAAACTTGCAGAATGCAGTGAGCGGACTGAAATGTGGGCGTGGAAACACCCTCATCAGGACGGTTCCATTACCTACACTAAAATGACTGGTAAAATTGTTTTCGACGATGTTGACTTCGGCTACGAAGACGATGAACTAGTCCTGCATAACATAACGCTGGAGGCTGAACCTGGGCAGAAAGTTGCACTTGTCGGTGCGACTGGAGCCGGCAAAACGACAATCACAAATCTTATCAACAGGTTCTACGACATTGCAGACGGAAAGATCAGGTATGATGACATCAATATCAACAAAATCAAAAAGTCTGATCTGCGCAGATCTCTCGGCGTCGTCCTTCAGGATGTAAATCTGTTTACCGGAACAGTTATGGATAATATCAGATACGGAAAGCTCGACGCGACGGATGAGGAATGTATTGCAGCAGCAAAACTTGCGAACGCGGACAATTTCATCCGTATGCTTCCTGAAGGATACAATACCGTTCTTGAAGGAGACGGCAGCGGACTTTCGCAGGGGCAGCGGCAGCTTGTTTCCATTGCACGGGCTGCGGTCGCGGATCCGCCTGTTATGGTTCTCGACGAAGCAACCTCCTCTATTGATACACGGACCGAAGCCATTGTCCAGAAGGGTATGGACGCGCTTATGAACGGGAGGACGGTATTCGTTATAGCGCACCGGCTTTCAACAGTCCGCAATTCTGACATCATCATGGTGCTTGACCATGGACGTATTATTGAAAGGGGCAGTCATGACGAACTGATTGCCCAGAAGGGAAAATACTACCAGCTGTATACAGGCGCATTTGAACTCGACTGAATCTGTCAGATTTAAAAACAAAGCCCCGGCAGACAAAATGCCGGAGCTTTTGTATAATTAAAAAGATGCAGATTATTTTGTCAATTTTGCTTTTTGCCATAGCAGCATCCCTTACAGGTTATTCCGTCTATGCATTAAAAAACCGTACACTGCCGCAGATAGCAGTTTCGTTTTCCCGGTTGATGAGTGCGCTTGCAGTATATGCTGCAGGCTATGCGTGTGAACTACTTTCCACGACGCTTACTCATATGGTGTTCTGGAGCACTGTGCAGTATCTCGGAATATCGTTTATTCCTTTTTTATGGATTACACTGACCACGAAGTATATAGACGCACCGTTTATCAGAAACAAAACTGTACGAAGCATACTTGTGTTTTTTTCCTGCGTCATACTTTTCGGTGCTCTTACAGATCCGTGGCTTCACCTGAAATATGCTTCCGTAGCAATCGAAACAGAACCGGGATTTCCTGTCCTGGCATTTACCCCCGGGCCGCTGTATTATTTTCTGAATATATATATGCTGTTTTCATTCATAGTCGGGATCATTCTCCTTGTGTATTCGCTGTTGTCGACTGGCAGAACTTTCAGGACAACGCTGCTTCTCATAACAGCCGGTTCAAGCCTGCCGTTTATCGACTATATGCTGTATCTCGCAGGCATAAAAATTCCCGGCATAGACACAATACCGTTTTGTATGTTCTTTTCGGTACTTTGTTCCGGATTTGCAATTTTTTCAGAAAAGCTTCTTGATGCCGCACCAGTCGCACGCTCTCTTGTTTTTTCAATAATGGCGGATGCAGTTATTGTAGTTGACCACCGGAATAACATAACAGATTACAACAATGCAGCTGTAAAACTCTTTCCCTGCATTACAGAAGGCATACTTCCTGTTCCTGATCTGTTTAAAGTGACGGGGACTTCCGGAGAAACTGACTTTGAGACAGATATTCTCTATGCCGGAGAAAAACGCCGGTACAGCTGCAAAGTAACACATATGCCTGCCGTACAGGGGCAGCACGAAACACAGGGAAATATACTTCTTTTTAAAGATATTACGGATTCAGTCCTTCTTCTCAGGCAGATGGAAGAATTAGCCGCAATAGATCCGCTTACCGGACTTTACAACCGGCGTTATTTTATAGCTCAGGCAGAACAAGCAATAGCGGCACTGAAACAGACAAACGGTGTTCTGTCGTTTATTATTGCAGATCTTGATCTGTTCAAACAGATAAACGATACCCGCGGACACCTTGCAGGAGATAAAGCAATACAGGCGGCAGCAGCCGTATTTACAGCTACCGTACGCCCTCCAAATATTGCAGCACGGTTCGGCGGCGAAGAATTTATATGCCTGCTCCCCGGAGCAGATGCGGCTGAGGCGTTCGATATTGCTGAAAAAGTCCGCTGCGGAATAGCACAAATCCCCTTCCCTTCCGGCGGAAATCAGAATGCAGCAGTTCCCGAGTCCGGTTTACAGACAAAAAAAGAACAGAAACCATACATAACAGCAAGTTTCGGTATTGCGTCTGCCGCTGCCGCAGAAGATGAACAGCTGATAACAACCCTTGCTTCCCGTGCGGACAAGGCGTTGTATAAATCAAAGAATTTGGGCCGCAACCGTACTACAATCGGATAAAAGAAAAACACAGCAGTCTCCTGTTCAAAAATAAATCATTTACCTGCTTGACAGGTTATCACTTGATAACTACAATTAGGTATCAAGTGATAACATTACCATAAGGAGATACTTATGATGACAACAAAAGAAAAAATACTGCAGGAATCAATGAAACTTTTTTCGACGTACGGCTTTCATGCAGTATCAATCCGCACGATTGCAAAAGAAGTCGGAGTCGAAAGCAGCGCTCTGTACAAACATTTTACAAGCAAACAGGCGATTTTCGATGCCATTGTGCAGGAGTCTAAAACCCGCTTTCTGAAGAAATACGAAGAAATGAAAATACCTGAACTGAAAACCGCAGAAGATATCAAGGATATGTGCATCAGAATGTTCTTATATCAGACACAGGATTCATGGGTTACGATGTTCCGGCGGATGCTGATAATTGAGATGTTCTGCAACGATGAAGCGGCAGCTGTTTACAGGCAGATATTCGTAGATATGCCGCTTACCTACCAGAAAAATATATTTGAGTCGCTTATCACACAGGGAAAAATTGCAGGTGCAGACCCGGAGGTAATGGCGCTCGAACTGTATTCGCCGTTCTTTTTATATCATCTGGTTCCTGATGACATGCAGAAACAGGAACCGGTATTGCGTGCGCACGTTGAAAATTTTATTAAGACATATATGGGGGACTTACAATGAACGGATATCCGCTGATTACCAGAAAGGCTGTACAGGAAAACAAAGTACTGAAAAATTTACAAAAACAATCGCTAAAAGGCCATAAAAACGGCTGGGGAATGTTTCCAAGGGCAAGAATAGGAAAAATTGCGAAATTGCGGGACCACGACAGTTTTCTTGATTTTACTGAAGGTTGCGAAAAAGCAGAAAAACCTGTACAGACGGCAGAAGAATTATCTGTACAGGATATTGAAAAAACAGGGCTCTGCGGATTAAGCGGCAGCGGCTTCCCTGTGTATAAAAAACTGGGGGCAGTAATCGCCTCAAACGCAGAAAACAAATTTCTGATTATTAACGGCGTTGAATGCGATCCGGGGCTGCTCCATGATGGGTGGCTTTTCAGTCATAAATCAGGTGAACTGGAAAAAGGAATCGCACTTCTCGATAAACTCATCGGATTCCGGAAAATCAGTATTGCCGTAAAATCAAAACCGGCTTGTATGGACAGCAGATATGAGATTCACATAGTTCCGGACCGATACCCTGCGGGTGCTGAAAGGCTGCTCATCAGAGAAATCTTGGGGACACGGCTTTCCCCGGACGATATTCCCGCAGAGAAGGGAATTCTTGTGCTGAACATGCAGACAGTTTACGCAATTTCCAAAAGTACGGCTGAAAAAAAATCCGTACAGACACGATTCCTTACCGTACTGAATCTTATGAAAGGAGAAGCTGTTGTTGTCCACGCAGAAACCGGTGCTTCAATCATCGGTACAGCACTGAATGTATTTCCCGACTGCGCCGGAATGACGGTATATCACGGCAGCGGTGTCATGTCGGCAGAAAAGACTGAAACAGCAGACAGGATAACATGCAAAACAAATCTGATTGCCTGCGGACCTGAAATTTCCTATACCGAAGAACAGGCATGCAGAAAATGCGGAAAGTGTTCGCATAACTGCCCGATGAAGCTGAACGTATCGAAAATGGTTCAGAAAGCGGAACAGAAAGACACAGCAGACATTGCAGCATATAATCCGGGATTATGTATGCAGTGCGGTACGTGCACGTATTACTGTGCGGCAGGAAAAAATGTCATGGGAGTCATCTCGTCACTACGGGAGCAGGTGCAGTAAGAAAAGGATTAAAAAAGAAACGAAAAAGGCTGCTCCCGGAATTATCCGCAGGGCAGCCTTTTTCGTTTCTTTTTTTAATTCTGCAGAAGTTTAAAGCCCCTTCTGCATGCATTTTTTTTATTCTTCCGCAAACTGACCGACCAGTTCCGGAAAATCGTAACTTTTTTCTACAAAGTAACGGAGATCAAAATCTTCGTGCGTAACGACTATGAGAATCGTGGCGTGCACGGCAAGGTACTCAGAAATCGCCTTCATAACATGCAGGCGGGTTTCAAAATCGATGTGTGCAAACGGTTCGTCAAGGAGCAGGATGTCGGGTTTTGCCGTAAGCGCACGGGCAATGTCCATGCGCTTCATTTCGCCGGACGACAGCGACTGCGGATATGCATCCAGATGTGCGCTTGTAAGCCCGACTTTCTCAAGGTTGGCGGCCAGTTCCTCAACCGTTCCGCCGGAACCTGCTGCGGCAATCTGCCGGAACGAGTCCCTGATGCTGAGATCGGGGAAGAAGGAAAAGCGCGAATCCTGCTGTACGACAGTCATGCGGCGGCGGAACGGCTTGAATGCCGCAGGATCCCTGCCCGATTCGCCGGGTTTGAGCGCGACAAGATCAGAACCCTCCATGATTATGCGGCCTTTAGTACCGTCCATCAGGCGGAGGATTGCCTTAATCATGCTTGACTTTCCGCAGCCGGACGGGCCGGTAATGCCGTAAATCGTCGACCGCTCGAAGACAAGGTTAAGCCCTTTGAAGGCGGTAAAAGTACGTTCTCCGAAAATACCGCGTTTGAAATAGGTCTGCGACACGTTCTGCAGTTCAATCGCAGTCCCCGACGCGCCCTTCTTTGCTTCCGGCTTTTCGTAGCTTTCCATTTCGGGAAGGCTGTCCAGACGCTGGATGTTGCCGTCTTTAAGTATAAAGGCCTGGTCGAGGGTAAGTTTCTTGATAAAGTCGAGGTCGTGGCTCACCATAAGGAATGTCTTATCTTCTGCAGAGAGGATTTCCTTATTGAGGAATTCCACAAAGTGCCTGCGGAGGTTGCGGTCGAGATTGACCGTCGGTTCATCCAGAAGAATGAGGTTGCCGCTGCGCGACAGGAGTATCATCAAAGTAATACGCTGCATCTCGCCGCCGGAAACTTCATCCGGGTAAAGCCGGGCAAAAGCATCGAAATCAAGAGCAAAATAATCATTGAGCCGCTGTTCGATGATAGACTTGCAGCCGGGCGCAAGCAGGGCGAGATTCTGGTCGAGCGTAAGCGCGGGATTCATGACCTGTGCGGTTTCGGCAGGTACGAAGACGAGACCGGACTGCGCAATCTGCGACCACGAATCGAAGTCAAGCTTACGCCCGTCCGAGTAAGCGTCAAAGCCGTTTACTTTCATCCCGCCGCCGAAAGTAAAAATCTGAGTGGACAGGATACCGGCGATGGACTTCAGAAACACCGATTTACCGGTGCCTGTTGGCCCCATGATGACGGCCGACGCTCCCGACTCTATAGAGAAGTTGCAGTCCCTGAGAAGCAGGCGCCTGCCGAGATGTATCGAGAATTTATGAAGCGATATAGGCGTCATTCCGTTTCCTCCTTGCTGTCGTTCAACATAAGCAGAAAAGCGACACTGATGGTTATAAGCATGATAGACGGCAGCCAGAAAAGAATTGGTTCGCCGCCCTCGAACAAAGCGTCGCGGTGCGCAGCAATCAGAGCGCCGGGACTCAGATGAGCCGGCGTGCCGTAACTGCCGAAACCGAGCTGAATAATAAAACCGAACGAGCAGTCAAGTACGAGCGTTTTAAGCAGGATGCCGGCTGCCACGCGTTTGAGTGTGTTGCGCATCAGGGCGGTGTTCATCAGCACGGCAAGAATACGCTGCTTTGTAAAACCGTAAGAACGGAAAGACAGGCTGTATTTCCGGTTATAGAGGTCGGACAGCGGAATGTCTATACTCCGGACAGCCTCGGGCAGTGTCGTCACTGTCGCCGCAAGCACGAATACGATAAGGGACATCGTCGTCGAAGCTGCGCTGGAATGGCGGGCCAGATAGCCGGACACCGGGGCGTAGCAGAACAGTGCCACAAGGATAGAAGGAATTGATTCGACAGCGTTGAGGACGTTCGAAAACCCCCGCCCTACCCGTATCGACAGGACGCTGATGTAGCCGAGTGAGACACTGAGCAGCATCGCAAACAGCATGGTCGCCACAAGGGTGATAGAGAGTTCGCGGAACGACAGGAAAAGAGAATGAAGATAGCCTGACTCGACAAGACTGACGGGCACAAGACCTTCAAAAACCTCGGATGGCACCCAGGCAAGCGCAAGGGGTAATGCCAAAACTATGAGGCAGACAATTCTGAGAATATTATATAGCTTTTTCATACCACCTCGGATAAATCAGGAACAGAATGGTTTTTACAAGGAAAGCCACGACTGCGTTTACGCACAAAAGAATAAAAACGGAAGCTACAAGCAGATCGGTGTTCGTTGCAAGTAATGCGTCGAGCAGTGTACTGCCCAGGCCGGGGAAAGAGAATACAATCTCCGCGATGGTTACAGAGCCAATGATGGCCGGCACCTTGCCCGCGAGATACGGAATAAACCGCGGCAGACTCGAGGAAAAAAGATATCCTGAATAGGTTCCCGGCCTCGGGAAAAAACGACCAAGACCGTGTCCCAGTGTCGAGAACACAATCGCGTGCGTCGTCTCCACCTGGCTGAGCATGTCGGTTTTGAGAAAGTTCGTAGCATCCCAGGAAAGACCGCCCAGCACAACGGTGATGAAGGCGATAATCGGAAACGGGGCATCGCTGCCAAAAGCATTTGCAAGAACCCAGAATCCCACGAACAACGGCACAGCAGCGAGGATGGAGGTAAACAGACTTAAGACTCCGTCGAGACGCTCCTGTCCGGTGTGTCCGTGATGCCTCGCCAGATACCGGCCGGTTACGGCATAAGCCGATCCCGCGAGGGCGATAAGGGTGAGGATAATGAGCGCCATCAGGGCAAGCGGCAGCGTAACTGCCGCACCCGAGGCAATAATCCGTCCGGAGCTGAACCCCGGATGGGCAGTAGAAAAATCTTCAGAACCGGAGACCAGAAGAAAGAAAGACCGTACAGTCTCTCCATAGCTTTCTATCGGCGCGCCGATAGAAAGCAGGTAAAATCCGGAGAGTATTACAGTTCCCGCCACGGCGAACACAATGCCGTGAATGAGAAATTCCCGAACTAAAAAGCGCAAGAAACGCATACGGGCTACTCCTTAAATTTCCAGTTTTCAACTGAAAGGAAGGGGTTGTCGGTAGCAATTGCAACGTTCTCAAGACCACGGGAATACACGTCCTTTTCAAGGGAACAAAGGTACAATGCAGGTGAGAGGTCGCATATCATCCGGTTAAGCTGGAGCGTGAGGTCGACCCATTTGGCGGTGACGACTTCCTTTTCCCATGAGTCGAACAGTGCGTTCAATTTACTGTCGGCCAGACCGGTGACATTCTGACTGCCGTTGGAGCGGTACAAGTCACCGATGCTCGAGTAAAGGTTATCGAAGCCGTCGCAGTACATAAGCGCCAGCTCATACGATTTTTCAGTATAGACCATACGCTTGAAAACCTGATCGCCGGTACGTTTCGCTTCAACGGTCAAACCGATTGCCGCAAGCTGCTTCACGATACCGTCGGCCATCTTCGTGCCGAACTCTCCCATGGAATCGGGATAGAGGAGAATGGCGTTCTGTCCGGAGACGCCGCCTGAAGAGGCAAGACTCTTGGCCTTTTCAAGGTTATACGGCAAAAGGTTCGGCATCGGCTCTTTCACATACTCGGGAATATTCGCCGAGAAAAGATTGGACGGGAACGGACCGTTGTTCAGAATGACTCCCGTATTCTGATCGGTAATAGACGGAATAAGAGCAGGCTTATTAAGAGCCATAGCCATTGCCTGACGGCCTTCTGCGTTCGGGAAAAGTTTTGTGTTGATCGCCACTTCATAGAAGGCATAGGGCATATACGAGTTGATATCGACGTTTGGTATCTTTGCGACAGCAGCGCGATCCATCGGATTTGTCTCAAGGATCAGATTGACGCGGCCCTTGCGCAGTTCGTTCATCCGGATAATAGGATCTATCATTTTTTTGATTACAAGCGTATCAGCCTGAGGCCTGCTCTTGAAATAGCTGCCGTTTGCATCGAAAGTTACCCACTTGCCGATTTCCCAGCCGGAAAGCTTAAACGGGCCGGTGCCGACAGGGGCGGTGGCGAATTTACGTTCGTTTTCTCCTGCGCGCATGTTCACCTGCATTTCCTGTCCGTTATATTTAGAGGGAATAATCTTGAAGGTAAGCACCGGATAGGCGCGGAACTCAGGCAGCGGTTTTACGAATTCGATACGGACAGTCTTCTCATCAACGGCGGTAACGCTCGTGATAAAAGACATAAGGTAATCGCGCTTTGGTGAGTCATTCTCCTTGTCCGTGTAAGCTGCAAAGGAATATACAACGTCTGCAGAGGTGACGGGAGTACCGTCGTGCCAGTTCACGTCGCGCAGTAAAGCCGTATAGGTCTTTTTGTTTACAGGATCCTGATCGATGCTCTCCGCGAGGGCGAGTTCAGTATAGAGCCTGCCGCTTGTTTCATCAACTTCGAAATTAGTGAGCCCGTCGAACACAAGTTCATCGGCATTAAGGCCGGAAGTATTCTGATCCAGAACAGGATTCAGCGAATCGGGAAGCGTCGACACAGCGACAACGATACCCTTCGGCTGGGCTTTCCACACAAAAAACGCACCGACTGCTGCCAGTACGAGAACTGCCACAACAACAATGGCGGCAATGCCTTTTTTACTCATTTTCATTAACGCATCCTCACAATAAATGAACTGTAGACGACAACTTCGCCTGCGTAATCCTCAGTCTTACCTTTTTGAACTTCAAAGAAATATTTGTCACTGGTCAGCTGGCTGCCTGCATTCAGAACAGGCCATGAATTACCGACCTTATAACCGCGGTTGACAAGGTCTTTCATATCATTTTTCTTAATCAGTTTTCCGCTCTTTGTATTTTCCGAGAACACGCGGACAGTGCGGTTGTCCTTTAACGTAATTACAAGGTCGTTCATCTGGTTCTTGGGAATGGAAACCATGCCCCACCAGTATTCATCTTTCTTAGCATCAGTTGCGCTGAATTTCGCAGGACGGCTCTTCTTGCTTTCGGCAGTCGATCCGGGAGCTGCATTAAAGAGTCCGATCATAAGCGGCATAACAACCTTGCCGCGGCTTGCAATTTCCTTTGCTGTGCGGATTTCCGCGTTCACCTGGGCAATCTTGTTTTCAAGATCCTGTTTCTGACTGCCGATATCGTCCAGAACATCCTTACCAATGTCGTTGGGATAACGCGCGGCGAAATCGAGAAGTTCCTGATAGATTTTATCAATGTTTGTCTTTACGGACTGATAGTGTGCGAGAATTTCTTCAAGCGACATTTTACCGTCCTTTCCCTGCTCCGGAGTACGGGCAAATTCTTCGCCGATGCGGTCCTTATAGTCATAGGCGCGCTCGCGGATAGCAGACTCCCGCTCAATTGCAAGGTCCTGATGAGCTTTTTTGAAGCTGCGGATATTGGCGGCAACGCCGGCACTTTTCGCAACATCGGACTTGTTCACAGCGGAAACAATCTCGTTTTCGGCAGCAGTATAAGAGGAAAGAGCTGCGTCAAAGGCTGCTATTTTGTCGTCGAATGCATCAACGGCACGAGCCTTGTCCGCCTGGCTGCTGAGCGCAGATTTCTTCGTGATAATGGAACTGACCATATCAATTTCCTTACCGGCAAAAGCAAGTTCATCGCTGTCACCGTACACTTTCAATGCAGAGGTATACAATTTTTTTGCAGCCGGCAACTTTTCCGCTGCGAGCAGTGCACTGATGCGTCCGGCAGAAAGGACAGCTCCTTTCTGACAGATGTCCGGCGGAAGTTTGAGAGCCGGATCAAGTGCAAGAAATTTGTCGAGCGCAGTATTACAGGCAGCAAGCAGTTTGGACTCGTTGGAAGATTTGATTGTGTCGGTGCCCGAGAGAGCTGCCACTCCGGCGTCATACAAGGTGATGTAATTCTGATATTTCTTATTTACATCCTTATTTTCAATGTCGTTCCAATACGCAGCTGCTGCAGCGGGTTCCCTCTCGTTCCAGGCTTTCACACCGCGGGCAATTGCATTGTCATCGGCTGAACCGCCGCCTGTAGTGGCGCAGGACGCGAGTAAAACGGCCAATACAGCCAGAATTATAATTCCACATTTTTTCATCCAGAAACCTCCTAAAAAACTCCGCGTTAGCGGTGCGCCGGGACGGCGCAGATCGCAGTTTCCGCTATACGGAAACTGCCTGTGATAAAAAGTACACTGATCCGCCAGCCTCACAAGCGGCGTTTCCAATAATTTCTTATCAGAAAACAGACGGACGACTGCATATACTTTTTATCATTCCTCCTTTACAAGACGGAAACCGACGTCGGGATATCCCATCTCACCGTCAATGTCGCGGAAATTCGAAATACGCAGTTCCGTCGGACCGTCCATCCAGGATCCGCCTTTGACGACGCGAAGAGTCGATGCGGTATCCTCACTATGAGTGGATGATGTCCACTCCCACACATTGCCAGCCATATCTACAAGACCCCAGTCATTTTTACCGCTTTCAAAGGCTCCCGCGGGCGAAGGAGTGTCAAAGCTGCCGTTGCCCTTATAATTCGCATTTTTTGAATCGGCCGGGCTGTCGTCACCCCAGGGGTAAATCGTTTCCTTTCCGGCGCGGGCGGCCTTTTCCCATTCTTCTTCGGTCGGAAGGCGGTACTTGCTGCCGGTCTGGGCAGAAAGCCAGTCCGCATAAGCCTCGGCGTCTTTCACACTTATACCGACGACAGGCTGGTTGCCCTGATTATAATCAGAATTATCGAAATACTCGGGAACGGATTCAGCGCGGGTAGCATGAAGGAAGGCCGCGTAACGGGCATTCGTGACCGGACCTACGTCGATTGCGTAGGAACCAGTGGTAACAACCCGTGCTGCTTCTTTCCGTCCGGCACGGGTATCCTGCGCTACAGCACCCGCGTTGAATTCACCGGCAGGTACACTGACAGAGGGAAATGCATTATTAACATCGTCAAAATGAACATAACAGGCATCAACAGCATCTGCAGCGTCCAGTCTTTTGAGTGCAGCCGACGATGGAACCGACGATGAGAAAGCCGTCGTAACGGTAAGCGTTACCGGTCTGTTGCGGTAATCGTCAGAGACAGGATAATCGATATCAGCGCTGCCCAGAGAATCAGTCCTGACTGTCGCGAGTACCGGCGTCGGATCCGTCACAGCGGCGTCGGTCGGGAGCGACGGAGTTTCCCATGTAACAGCCAGAGTAAAGCCGGAAACCGGATTGCCGGAAGGATCAGCAGCCTTGACCGAAAACTTTGAAGCCGGGCTGATAAAACCATCTTTGACCGAAAGGGTAAGAACAAGCGCTTTTGAAGCATCTGCACATATCGCCTCAACTTTGCGGGAAAGGAGTTCAGTACCGGCGGGTTGTGCCGTCAGAAGCTCTGTTTCGCCGGCATCGTCAAGCGCAGCGAGAACAGCAAGTGCCTCCGTCATTTTGTCGGAGAAATTGAGTTTGCCCGGAAGAGCGTCAACGCGGGCAGCCAGGCCGGCACGCAGCGTGTCGGCATAAACTTTCTCTTTTTTGTCCCAGTCTGTAATCTTAATCCGGTAGGTAACCGCCGGAGAAGACCCTTTTTTTGCCTCTGCATAAGGTTTAATATCTCCCAGCCGGGCCTTTACAGATTCATCGCTTGCAGTGACACGGGAAGCTTTCGCATCAACGGCTCTCAAGGTTGCAGTCAAAGCGCTCGACACAAGGTCTCGTTTCGCATCGAGCGAGGCTTCCTCAGCTGTTGCACCCTTACCGAAACCATAATAAAAACCATCTTCCTGCTTGACCAGCTCCGGACTGGTTTTAGCGAAAGCAATTCCGCCCACCAGAGCAAAACAAACAGAAACCAAGAGAATCGCAAAACGATTCCGCCTCATTGATTTACTCATACATACATCTCCTGAAAAAGCTAATACACCTAACTTACATGCACCTGTTTATTATTGTTATTTATATTCAGAATCCGCGGATGCCTCCGCAGTGAATAATAATTTATCTGAAGGTTCTTTCCTGTACAGTTCAACTCCTCCTCTCCTTCAAGCATCTCATACGCCTTCAGTACCGTAATGATACTCAGCTCAGGCTCCTGCGCCGCACTGCTGTCCTCTGACAGGCAGATTGTCCGATAATTCCAAGGATATCTTTGCAGACATCCCCGTGTCTGAGTTATCTAAAATAATTACACCTAAATGTTTTTCTGTCAAGAAACGAAAAAAGGAGAAATCAGAGAAATGAGAGATACAGGAGAAATGAGAGAAAAACAAAGCAAACGCTTTGTTTTTCCGGCAATTTAACGCAAAGCTGCATCAGCAGATTAATTTTTATTAATTTGTCATTTCATAGACAGCATGCACATTATTAATTCGAAAATAATCCCTGCTGATAATATAACACATAAAACAGCAGAAAAGACATTTATTGCAATACATAATTCTTTTTTACAAAATAATCATGTATATGGTACAACATTTTCGGGCGGCACTGTTTATACATTTTTAAATAACAGTATCAGAAGAGAAATTAGAGTTTTAATCACAGCAATTCGAAAGGCTACCATTCTGATCTAAATCAGATGCTTATATAACACATTCTTTTCCGGCAGGTACAAATCATGAATCCTGATGTTTTATTTTCTTTCCGATTGTTCTGCTGAAATTTATCAGCTTGTCCCTGTACAGAATACCGAGTATGCCGGTAACTGCGGTTACGGCAAAAATGACCGCAGCTGTTTTCCATTCCCCCTGCCTGACTGTCGAGCCGACAAAAGTCGACAGCGCAAGAGCCGGAATACGGGCAACCGTTGAAATAAGCATAAAGTGCGATACTTTTATGGGGGTTGTTCCTGCAATGTACGTGAGCATATCTTTCGGCATGCCCGGGATGAGAAAAAGAATGAATACGACAGTTTCAAGCTTACGGGAATCACTCAAAAAAGCAAATTTCTCCCTTTCTTTCCTGTTAAAAAGTTTTTCCACAATGGGAGCGCCGGCTTTTTTTGACAGAGTAAAAACGATAAAAGATGCGGTTATACAACCGGCCAGACAGGTAAAGAGTCCTCCAAAACCGCCGTAAAGCACACCTGACAGAATTTCAACAGGTCCTCCGGGAATAAAAGCTGCAATAATCTGAAGTATCTCCAGGCCGAAAATAACAAACCAGCCGCCTGCCCCGCTTGAAGATATCCATGCTGCAAATTTTTCCCGTTCTGCGGGATCCGCCAGCCGTTTTATATACGGATATGCGGCAACAGTGACAATCGCCGTTATGGCAAAAAATACGATTATTTCTATAACCGGTTTCAAATATTCGTTTTTCTTCATCTGATTACTACAATAATAACAAAAATACGGATAAAGTACAAAAATTTAATCCTGCAAAAACAATGGTCTGCAAGAAGATACGTGTTATAATAAACAGTCAGAAATAAGGAGGCAATACAGATGCCGTCATACAGAAACATTCGGAAAATCATAAAGGCTCATCCGGTTATCGAGGGTGCCGGAGTTCATCTTCAGAGGGCTATAGGATTCGACGATCCGTACCAGTACGATCCGTTCCTTCTGCTCGACGATTTCAGATCTGATACTCCGTCTGATTATATAAAGGGCTTTCCCTGGCATCCGCACCGTGGAATCGAGACGATTACATACGTGCTCAAGGGAAACGTGACTCATGAAGACAGCCTGAGAAACAAGGGAACTATCGGAGCCGGCGACATTCAGTGGATGACTGCCGGGAGCGGCATCTATCATCAGGAAATGCCCGAAGGCAGTTCTGACGGTGCAATGTACGGTTTCCAGTTATGGGCGAACCTGCCGGCAAAAGACAAAATGATGCCTCCCCGGTACCGGGGTTTTACGGCTGCAGACATTCCCGGGGTAACAAAGGATGACGGGACTGTCGTAAAAGTAATAGCAGGGACATACGAAGGGATTACCGGACCGGTGACAGACGTCGTTACCTCTCCCGAATACTATGACATCAGTATTCCTCCTGAAAAAGACGTTATACAGAAAACAAAAAAAGGTACGACTGTCATCTTTTATGTGTTTGACGGCGAAGCATACATTGAAACAGGCTCAGCGGAAAACGGGAACGCCAGGGAAGAAAAAGTTCAGAACAGAAATCTTATCCTGTTTGAAGACGGAGATGATATAAAAATACGGACAAAAGAACATCCTGTACGGTTCCTTATGATGTCAGGCATGCCCATAAAAGAGCGCATTGCATGGTACGGGCCGATTGTCATGAACACGGATGAAGAACTGGAGACGGCATTCCGGGAACTCGAAGACGGTTCTTTCGTAAAATCAAAAGCTGACTGATTTTCGATGCATACTAATCAAGTTTCACGAGGGAAATATGGAAAACGTACAATATAAGACGCCTCAAAATCTTAACGCAAGATCATTACTACACGCAAAATACGGAACGAATACGTATCCGTGGCATAAATGGCTGTTTGACCAGTATACATTTCCCGAAGCAGCGGACATTATAGAATTCGGCTGCGGAACGGGAGAACTCTGGTTTCATAACAAAGAAAAAATAAAGAAGAACTGGAAAATTCTTCTTACTGACCGTTCAGAAGGGATGGTTCTATCTGCAAAAGAAAGGCTGAAAACTGTCTCCTGTTCCATAAAATTTGAAACAGCAGATTTAGACACCTTCGAAACAGGCGGAGCGTTGTACTCTGCCTGCATAGCGAATCATGTTCTGTATCATGTGCCTGACGTTTCCCGCGCGCTGGAAACGGTATGCAATCTCCTGCAGCAGAACGGATGTTTCTATGCCTCAACGGTAAGTGAGACAAATATGCACGAGCTGAGGGAAATTGTCGGCACCTTCACCGGAAACGACAATTTTAATAAAATAAACAACAACGTTATCGCCCGTTTTTCGCTGGACAATGGACTGGAGCAGTTGAAAAAATATTTCAAAAAGGTTCAGATACGTGAATACGAAGACGCCCTTGAAGTTACGGATCCAGACGACTTCGTAAATTACGTCGTTTCGTGCAATAGTATGTATCCCGGTATAACCGTTCTGGAAGAAAACAAAGTGCATGACTTCCGGGAATACATACAGGAAATTATTAATAAAAAAGGACGAATACATATTTCAAAAAAGTCAGGAACGTTCATTGCGGAAAAGACTTATTAACGTGCAGGATTTACAGAAGTTTTGTAACGTCCCGTTTCAGAAACAAAACTGCGGCCTGCCGTTCTTATGTTTCCCGTTTGAATATACTGTTTTCAGTACCAAGATTGTACGGGCAGCTGTCCCAGCACCGGTGACATGAAATCCGCCAGTTCTTTTTTTCCGGATCGTCTCCAAATGCATAGTTCCAGCACATATCCTGTTTTATTTCATCCGCATCAAGCGCATGGACAGGACATGCGGAAACACACAAATTGCAGCCGGTACAGATTTGCTCCTTCACCGCATCGGGGTACTGCTCAGGTTCTTGACAAAGTGCCGCTGTTACTGACTTAATGCATTGTATATCAATATACGGGAGAAACGAAGTATATGCAGAGAATATTGAAAATCGCACTTGTCGCCCACGACAACCGCAAGATGGAAATTGTTGAATGGGCAGTGTATAACGCGACAATGCTTGCAAAGCACAAACTGATCTGTACCGGTACAACTGGCGGACTTATCAGAAAGGCATTCGAAGAAAAGGGAGTGCATGCCGATATTACCTGTATGCACTCAGGGCCGCTTGGAGGAGATGCGGAAATTGCCGCTCTGGTAGTCCAGAAGCAGATAGACCTTGCGGTTTTTCTCATCGACGATCTGAATCCGCAGCCGCACGAAGCTGACATACAGATGCTGCTGCGCCAGTGCAGGGTGCATAATATTCCTATTGCCTGCAACAGATACA
>DCFX01000006.1 GCA_002314445.1 Treponema sp. UBA1793 | reverse complement strand
CCCTGCCCCTGCGGCAGCGGCAAAAAATATAAGTACTGTTGTGGTAAAGGTATATAGAATTGCTTTTTTTGTTTTAAATTTATGGAAAAAATTATAACTGGTTTTCATGCTGTGGAAGAACGTGTGCTGCGGGCAAAAGAGGAAAACTCTGCCGCCGGCATGCATATCAGGTATTGTAAACCAGGCCCTCGTGTAAAGAAAATCCTCTTGCTCGCTGAAGAAGCGGGTATCCCGTGCTCGGAAACTGACAGCCGGACACTTGATACTCTGGTTGTGCCTCTTCCGGTGACTGCACGTGACCACCGCGGCATTGTGCTGTGTGTGGAAAACGAAAAAGGAACTGCAAAAAATATCGTTGATTTTGATCAATGGATAGCCGCGTGTTCAGCTGTTTCATCTGATACTGATGGAGCCCGGTCTGAGGTTTCACGCCTTACGGTACTTGTGCTTGACTCTGTCACCGACCCGCACAATGTGGGGGCAATAATCCGCAGCTGCGATCAGTTCGGGGCGGCGCTTGTCGTGCTTCCTGAAAGCCGCGGCGCCAATGATGTTGCAGGTGACGAAGTAATCGCCCGTTCGAGCGCAGGCGCGAGTGCGTGGGTTCCAGTCGCCGTCGTGCCGAATCTTGTGCGTGCCGTGCAGCAGCTGAAAGATGCAGGATTCTGGGTGTACGGTGCGGATGCAGGCGGTACCCATGCGGATGAAATTGATTTTGCTTCAAAATCTGTTATCGTGATGGGAAGCGAAGGTACGGGGATATCCCGGCTGCTTTCCGAACAGTGCGATGCAGTTGTTTCGATTCCAACCTGCGGCAGAATCGACAGTCTGAACGTATCCGTAGCCGCCGGCGTTTTGCTGTACGAACTTCACAGGCGTATGCAGTAATAAACGTACGTTTATTATACATGTCTTGCAGACTTGAAAAAAAAACTGAGTAAACTGCCTTTTTACAGAAAAACAGTCCGCTCCCACCTGAAATAATTACGCTATGCTCCGGCTCGCCAGAATAGGCGAGAGTCGCACGCGGAATTATTTCAGGTTCCGCTCCCTGTTTTTCTGTATACGTTACTGCCAATCAATACCATTCTGTACAACCTTCCAAGTATGAAATAATAAACGACGTTTGTAAGAACGGAAAGACGGGGTCCAGGGGTGTCCCCTGGTCATGCTGGGAAAAGTAAGAGGTTTGGAGAGAGAGAAACCCCGCTTTGAAAGTAGAGGGGTTCTCTCTCTCCAAATAAACGTACATTTTAACTGATTCTTGAAACGATGCGCAGTTTTGTTTCTGCGGTGAATCCGTATGCGGGGCTTTCTTTTGTTCCACGCAGTTCGGGCATCGACACTTCTACAAGATCGTAACGCCGCAGGTTGAAGAATCCTGCCGATTTTGCTCCGGCATCACCGTTCTTTGCTGAAAACGCAAAGCGAGATTGCCCGTTACAGAGCAGAAAGCGGATTCGTCCCGATTTGTTCAGCATTCCTTCTGATACAACCCGCGCGGTTATGACATCTTTTTGTATATTGAGCGAATCGGTATTCTGCGGCTCTGCCATTTCTGCATGATTTTTCTGTGCAATAAAGAAACTCATTTTTACTGAGTCTCTGTCCAGCCCTGCTGTTTTTGCAAGTGACGCAACAGGTTCGACCGGGTGCCAGGGAATTTCTGCGTGGCAGGTATGACTGGGACCGGCAGCGAGTGCAGGGCAGGCGTGCGAGCACGGAGCGCAGCCGGTACATGGAGCGGAAATCGAGAAGCCCTGAGAACAGAGCATGTCCCGGACTGCAAGCAGACTGCGGCTTGTTTCAAGCAGTGCCGGTTCTACGACAAACAAAATTCCCGACGGCGAAAGATGTTCTGCAGCATTTTCAAGAAATGCATGGCGTTTTACGAGTTTGTTCTTATCGTTTTTCCACAATTCGTTGAGAGCGTGGCTCATAAGTATGATATCGTACATACCGGAACAGAATTCTATCCCCTCCGGACGTTCGAGATTGGCGTTGTGCGTATTCACCTGAGGAGTTTTACCACAGACAGTACAGCTTTTAAGAATCTTTGCCGCCAGTTCAAGGGCGCTGCGGCTTGAATCGACGAGCGTAAATTCCGCTCCGTGCATATCAGGGAGAATTCTGGGCAGATAATCCGCAAGCGCGGCAGATGCGGGACCCGGGCCGGAACCGATATCAAGTATCCGGATAGTTCCTTGTCCGGAAGCATGGAATGCACGGGGATTACATGATGCGGCAAGCGTGGTCTGCATGTATGAAACGGGCCAGTAGTAAAGGAGATATGCACCGAGAAAGGCATCGTCGTCCATGTATCCTGTTCCGGCAAGCAGTCTGTCCCCGGTAAGCCCTCTCTGGAGTGAAAGCAGTGCGTTTCCGACTGTTTTTACTTCCTTAGCGGAAAGAGTGTCTGTGCTTTTTGTCGTGCGCCAGAGTGATATAAGCGTACGGATGCGGGAGTTTAAATCCTGTTCAATTTCTGCTGTCATATAAGTTCAGTATAGTGCAATTCTGCTGTCAGCGGAGATGATTGTAATCGATCAATTCCGGATGATATTCAAAGTGCATGTTGTCCCATACAATCCATTTGCCGCCCCATATAAAACCTTCAGCTTCGAACGCCTTTATAACGGATTCTGGCGGTATCCATCTGCGTTCAAGGGGCAGAAGCATCCAGTTTTCAGAATCGATATCGCGCCGCCACGCCCAGTAAATGTTTTTTTGTCCCCAGTCTTTCGGAAGAATGTCTACCGCAATACCAAGGCTGTGAAAAGAACGCGAGGAACGGTCTCCAATCTCCCTCCAGTTGTAACTGTCAATTCTGGCGAGATTATTGATGAAATCCTGAACCTCTTTGTCTGATTGTGCAAGGGTTCGGATTCTGTTCTCCACACGTTGGAGGGGACCGGTAATCCGTTCATGAACATTTGTATACTTTCCCAGAAATTGTATCCGGGTTATATGCTGCTCGACAGACTGCCTTGTTTTACTGTCGTATATTGCGTCGAAAAAATCAAGCGAAGTTCCGGCCTGTTTACTGCGTTTTTCTGCTGAAGTGAAATTTCTGATGTCGTTTACAGCTGATTCCGTAAAATCCGCCGGATCAGGAATATCTTTGTTGTATTTATACATAACGGGCCAGTACAGTTCGGCGTTATCAAGCTTATCGGCCGGAAGAATTTTCCCTCCGGCCCAGTAGAGTGTTGTTCCGTTGATTTCAATTTTCCAGTCATCAGTTTCAAAATCGTATGACGTATCGAATACGATGTCCGGGTATGAACCGCGCAGAGTCCGGAGTTCCTGTGGCTCCAAAAAAGGAAGAGTCACTGCAGATAAAAACGACATACCCGGATAGATTAAAAATGTGGCGCTCAGAATACATCGGCGTAAAAAAAAATGTTGCATCATGGTGCAGTGGCAGTATATCAGTTGGTGAGGATAAAATAAAGAAGTTTCCATCCTTGCTTTTTGAACTTAACGGTTGTATAGTAAAACTAAGACAAATTTCGAAGGAGGTATTTATGCCGTCTTTTGCGAATCCCTTTGAGGGAAATGTGAACAGAAAAATGACTGCAGAGGAACTTATCCAGGCTGTCAGGCTTGATATTGCGGGGGAACTGGAAGCTATCTATCTGTATGATGCGCACGTCCAGGCTGCCGATAACGAAAAAGCAAAAGCTGTTATTTCCGATATCCGCGATGAAGAAAAGATTCACGTCGGAGAACTTATGACACTGCTCAAAACTCTGGATCCGAAAGAAGCAGAATTTTTCCTTTCCGGTGAAACTGAAGTCAAAGAACTGCTTGAAAAACTTCCGGCGGAAAAAAAGCCGGAATCGGCTGCAGAAACCACTGTCGGTAGTCTGCGCGGGTAATATACTGTAAAAGAGGTGAGAATATGAGTTATTTATCGCGAGAAAATGTATCGCTCCCTGACGGAGTATGGAAACAGATAGACAGTACCGTTGTCGAAACGGCTCGCCGGATATTGACAGGCAGACGTTTTCTTCCTGTTTTTGGTCCGCTCGGTATGGGAACAGAATCGGTTTCCGTCGAGGATGTAAAAAACGTTGAAGAGGTTTCAAAGGACGGGCTTACCGTAACGAAAGGCAGAACGTATGTAGAGATTCCTCTCGTTACCGCAGATTTTACACTACTCGCCCGTGATATGGAAAGTTCAACTAAAAACGGAATTCCATTGTCTATGGCTCCGGTGATTTCGGCTGCTGAAACCTGTGCAGTAAATGAAGACCGGATGATTTATTTCGGAAATAAATCATTCGGATACGAAGGATTGCTTTCCGCTTCGGGTACGCGGAAAATGGAATTGAAAGACTGGAAAACAGGGGAAAATGCGTTTTCCGACATTGCTGCGGGAATCGGCCTGCTTGCTGAAAAGAATTTGTACGGACCGTACGCGCTGGCTGTCAGTCCCGATCTTTATGTTGATTTGCAGCGCCTTCAGCCGTCGACCGGACTGCTGGAATCAGACCGGATAGCAAAACTCCTTGACGGACATTTATATATGGCTCCTGTATTGGGAAAGAAAAAAGCGGTGCTCGTCTGCCCGAATTCTGCAAGTATGGATCTTGTTATCGGACAGGATATGATAACGGCATATCTTGAGCAGGAAAATCTGAATCATAATTTCCGCGTTCTGGAAACGGTTCTGCTCCGGATAAAGCAGAAAGAGGCCGTCATCGTCTTTGAGTAAAACAGGGATGCGGGTGCCTGGACATTTTGTTTTCCGGCATTTTTTATAAAGCATCTTTTGAATTTTATTATTTGGAGGTTTTATAAAGGCTGTTAAAAATGCAATGACAAACAGTTTTCTTCATTCGGCGTACAGCCCATGCGGCTCTGGAAGTTGAAAAAATACATGCAAAGCTCTTTCAGCAGGCTCCGGATGCGGTAAAAGCAGGACACGATATTGAACTGGAGCACATATATATCTGCCCGGTCTGCGGCCACACCGTGCTGAATACTCCGCCGGAAAAATGTCCGATCTGCGGGACGAAAAAAGAGTTGTATGTAGAATTCTGGATAATAAATAAAATTTAGTATCCGGTGTCCGCAGCCTGTGCCGCTGCGGACATTTTTTTATGCAGGTGTATTCATTCGTGCTGAGGGTGTCATATCCCGTCCCTTGGGACGTATGAAAGGTATTAAATCCTGATTGCAAAACAGCAGCTCTTTGGGATAGAGTACGGGTATGAATATATTTGCACACCGCGGATACAGCGGAAAATATCCAGAAAATACAATGACGGCTTTTAAAAAAGCCGTGGAAACACATTGTTACGGTATAGAACTTGATGTGCAGCTTACAAAAGACGGAACTGTTGTAGTCATACACGATGAGCGTATCGACAGAACGACAGACGGAAGCGGCTGGGTTGAAGAGTTTGCATTCGATGAGCTGAGAAAATTCAACGCAAACAAAACGCATCCGGAAACTTCCGGCCGCGAAGCGATTCCGTCGTTCGACGAATACTGTGCATGGGTTAAGCAGACTGATCTTGTGACGAATGTAGAATTGAAAACGGGCAGCGTGTATTACAGCGGACTTGAAGAAAAAACGCTTGCCGTTATCAAAAAATACGGCCTTGAGGAGCGCATGTTCTTTTCCTCGTTTAATCCGCTGTCGCTCATACTTTTGAAAAAAATTGCTCCTGAAATACCATGCGGACTTCTTGTTGAACGGCCTGTCGTTCATGCAGGTACAATGTGCAGACAGTTCGGGTTTGAATATTACCATCCAGGCATTGACGGGCTGACAAAAGCTGCTGTGGAAGAATGCCATGCAGGCGGACGGAAAGTGCACGTCTGGACTGTAAACACCGTGGAAGACAAAAATACACTTGTCTCGTGGGGTGTCGACGGTATATTTACGAATTATCCTGAATTGTGAAGTTTTGCCATTTAACACAATTCTGATAGTATTTTTGCGTTTTTTTTACACAAAGTGCATACACTGCTTCTTGTCAATTCCGTATTGACGGGAGGTCTTATGAAAAAAATGATGGCTGCAGTATCAGTACTGGCCCTTATGCTTTCCGTTCTGCCGGCTAAGCAGAAAGCTGTTCCTGATGCGAAAAATGAACCGGTACAGATTACATTCTGGCATACGTTCGGCGATGCGAAACGCCAGGGCTGGATACAGGATGTTGTTAAGAAATTCAACGCAAGCCAGAATAAATACATAGTTACGGAAGAAAATAAAGGATCGTATCGTGACTGCATTCAGGCGGCCATTCTCGCCGCGCGTCAGGGAACGGCGCCGTCTCTCGTTCACATTGCGGAAGCCGGCTCTCAGCTTGCGTACGACACGGGTATATTTACCCCCGTCGGCGACATCGGAACGTTCGACACAAGCGACTATATTAAGCCTGTGGTAAATTATTATACGATTAACGGCAAGGTGAATTCCATCCCGTTCAACAGCTCTTCGCCTGTTTTGTATATAAATGCCGATATGCTTACCGCTGCAGGATATCCGGCTGACTATGTTCCCGAAACGTTCTCACAGGTAATAAAATGCGCTCTGGATGCGCGGAAAGCAGGTGTAAAGGACGCGAATATTTCCGTAAGTCTTAACGGATGGTTTTTCGAGCAGTGGCTTTCCGAGCAGAACGCGTGTATGTTCAACAACAGCAACGGACGCAAAGGACGTGCGACGGAATCGCTGCTTGACAGTGATGCTTCTATGAAGATTGCGTCATTTTATGCGCAGATGCGGGACAACAGTCTTTACACGTATACCGGAAAGTTCGAGGACTGGGACGGAAGCGATGCTGTTTTTACCGGCGGTAAAGCGATGTTTCATATAACTTCTACGGCGGATATCGTTAATATTACGAATGCGGTCGGTACTAAATTCAAACTGAACGTCGGCATGATTCCGATTCCTGACGGAAGCGTCCGCAATGGTACGGTTATCGGCGGCGGTTCCCTGTGGGTTACGAAAAATAAGAATAAAGCCGTTCTTGAAGGTGCACGTGATTTCGCCTTATATCTGACGAATACGGAAAATATGGCGTCGTGGCACGAACTTACCGGATATTATCCCGTACGCAATTCGTCCATCGAATTATTAAAAAAAGAAGGCTGGTTCGATACAAATGCAAAACAGCTTGTTGCCTTTAATCAGCTGCTTCAGACGAAAGTTGACGACGCAAGTGCGGGCGGACTTGCCGGAACCGTATATGACAACAGGACTATCATAGAACAGGCCATACAGAAAATTCTTGCCGGCGCACAGCCGGAAGACGCTATGAAAGAAGCAAAGAAACTTGCAGACGTAAAACTTGCCGAATATAACAAAAATATAAAATAAGTAAGACATTCATATATCCGGCGGTGTTCCGCCGCCGGACGAAAACGTACTGCTCCGGTAGAATAAGAGAATATAAATATGATTAATAAAAAACCGTTTGTATTTACTTCGCGATTTGTCCCCTGGCTCTATCTGCTGCCGACCATTGTAATTCTGCTGATTTTTTTATATTATCCTGCAATAAAATCGCTTACGATTGCCTTTTACCGGAGTAATTTTTTTCTGGGAACACAAGCCTTTATAGGTACCGGCAATTTTAAGGAATTGTTTACGGGGCCGTATGCTCCCGCGTTCATCCAGATAATCGTACAGACTGCAGCCTTTACCTGCTGCGTCGTGTGCATCGGCATCGGCTTTTCGTTGTGTCTTGCGGTCCTGTCGAATAAAAAAATCAGGGGAGCAAAAATATACCGTATACTGCTCATCTGGCCGTTCGCACTTTCGCCCGCCGTTGCGGGAACGATATACACGTTCATCTTCAATCCCGAAGTCGGAATAGTCAATGAAGTGCTCGGCAGTTTGTTCAATATAAAGCCGCAGTGGCTTTCTGCTCCTCTTCCCGCATTTATAGTCTGCATCGCGGCTGCCGTATGGAAAAATACGGGATATAATATCGTATTTTATCTGGCCGCTTTACAGAACATTGCTCCCGAACCACTTGAAGCTGCGGAACTCGACGGAGCTACCGGCTTTATGAAATTCAGATACGTAATGCTCCCCCTTCTGAGTCCGACTACATTCTTCCTTGTTCTTACGAACATTACATACAGTTTTTTTGATTCGTTCGGCATTATCGACGTGCTTACGAGAGGCGCTCCCGTCGGGGCAGCTCCCTTCAATAATGCCGGCGTAACTACTACGCTTATGTACAATGTCTATCTGGAAGGGTTCGGAGGAAGCAGCAATATGGGACTTGCCGGAGCGCAGAGTGCAATTCTTATGTCTATTGTTGCGGTCGTCGCCGCATTCCAGTTCGGATTGTTCGGAAAGAAGGTTAACTATGACGATTGATAAAAAATACCGGAATATTCCCGTTCATATTATACTCATAACGGCCTGCTTTTTTGTGTGCTTCCCGGTTATTTTTGCGCTGATAAAGTCGTCGCAGAATGTGGCCGATGTCATAACACCTTCCCTTATCCCGGGAAAAGAACTGTGGGATAATATAAAAGTCGTATGGCTTGAATATGGTCTGGGCAGGTACATGCGGAATTCGCTCATCATTGCAGCCTCCGTTACTGCAGGTAAAATCGTTTTTTCACTTCTTGCTGCAACTGCGCTTGTATTTTACGAATTTCCCGGAAAAAAAATCGTCTTCGGCTTTATCATACTTACCCTCATGATGCCCACGGAAATACTTATTCTCGGGTTGTTCGATGTAGTCAGCCTGCAGCCTGCTCCCGGCATAAAGGAATTCCTGCAGTGGGTGTGTAATCCTGCCGATTTTTTTCTTGGCCCGGTTAAATACGGACTTGGAATTGGGGACTCGTTTGCAGGAATCATTCTGCCTTTTCTTGCGTCCGCGACAGGCGTCTTTCTCTTTTTTCAGCATTTTAAGTCTATTCCGTCATCAATTGCGGATTCCGCGCGTATCGACGGTACCAATTCGTTTCAGTTTCTTACGCATGTACTCATTCCGATGAGCGGCAACACAATCGGTGCACTCACGGTGATCCAGTTTGTCTATGTGTGGGATCAGTATATCTGGCCGCGCGTCATCATACGGCACAATGAATATCAGGTTGTACAGGTAGGACTGAATGCGCTTACGAGTGCCGGCGATTCCATCATGTGGAATCAGGTGATGGCCGGTTCTCTCTTGGCAATGATACCGCCGCTTATTGTATTTGCTTTGCTGTACAGGGCTTTCATGAACGGGTACGCTTTGTCCTCGAATAAATGATACGAGTGTTATGTTTTTGTTTTTATGATATACTCCCGTCTTCGAGGAATATATTATGAATGCACTTCCGGGATTTTACGGTACGCTTTTTACTATAGCTGTCCCGATAATATTGCAGAACCTTCTTCAGACGTTTGTCAACATGCTCGACACGATCATGGTCGGACAGCTTGGTTCGGCACAAATTGCAGCAGTCGGCCTGGGAAACCAGGTCTTTTTCATGCTTAACATGATTCTGTTCGGCATTTCGAGCGGTGGCTCCATTTTTGTCGCGCAGTTCTGGGGTAAAAAAGATATCTCAGGCATACGGCGTACGCTTGGTATTACTCTGTCGCTGTCTCTGGCCGTTTCTGTTGTATTTGCCGTCGGCGCCTTATTCTTTCCCCGCGAGCTTATCGGTCTGTATTCGCAGGATCCGCGTGTAATTGAACTTGGCGCAGAGTATCTGCGGCTGGTAGGAATCAGTTATCCGCTGATGGCCGTTAGCTTTGCGTTTCAGCTTGCTTTTCGAGCTACCGAGCATGTAAAACTTCCGATGGTGAGTACGGCTGTGTCGTTCGGCGTGAATGCGCTCGGCAACTGGCTGCTGATTTTCGGCATGCACGCTGATGTATTCGGACTGCATCTTGTTATTCCTGCATACGGTGTAAAAGGAGCTGCCGTTGCGACAGTAATTTCCCGTATCATTGAACTGGTAATAACTGTAGGCTGGTCGTATCATAAAAAATTCGAGGCCTGCGGTTCAATTGCGGAATTTCTTTCATTTGACCGCGGATTTCTTGCGCGTTTTATCCGTATCGCGCTGCCCGTTATTATCAACGAAACGCTGTGGGGATTCGGCATTACGGCGCAGAATTCAATATATGCGCATGCCGGCACAGATGCCATTGCGGCTTTCAACATAACAGGCACCATATCGCAGCTGACGTGGGTATTCTTCATAGGTGTCGGTAACAGCGCAGGAATTATTATCGGTAAGAGAATCGGCGAAGGAAGCGAAGATCTTGCGCACAAGTATGCCGCCCGTTTTGCATGGTTTATGCCGCTTATGGCCGTAGGCCTTGGTGCACTGCTGTATCCGCTGTCGCTCCTTCTTCCTCATATGTTCAATGTTGAACCTGAAATAATCCGTCAGGCGCAGTATATGCTCCGCATACTTATGTGCCTGTACCCTGTAAATGCGTTTAACATGTGTTTTATAGTCGGCATCTGCAGGGCGGGAGGGGATACGGTGTACGCTGCATTTAACGACATTTTCTGGATGTGGGTGGTTGCAATTCCGCTTGGCTGTGCCGCAGCCTTTATCTGGCACTGGGAGCCGTATAAAATTTATATATGTCTCCAGGTTGAACAGCTGTTGAAAACAACTGCCGGCATACTGCGTGTAAAATCAGGAAAATGGCTTCATAATGTTACAAGGTGATGTTTTGGGTAACTTTCTATATATCAGTTGATTCAACAGCCGGCCGTGATGCACTATACTCTAAGCATCGGTTTGTACTTTTATAAAAGGAGATGTACATGAAAAGAAGATTCGGATTAGTTCTTGTATTTACCGCGCTCATTGCCGGCCTGATTTTTTCCGGCTGTGCCAGTACGGCAAACGACAATGGAAAAACGTATGAACTTGTCGTCCTCAATACGAACGACACACATGGTGCAGATCTTGCAACAAAAGACGGTATCGGAGGTTTTGCGTCGCAGGCCACGTTTGTGAAACAGGTCCGCGCCGAGAATAAAAACGTGCTCGTGCTTCATGCAGGCGACGTGAATACCGGTTCGGCGCTTTCCAATATGTTCGATGCGGAACCCGACATCAAATGCCTGAACGCAATCGGATATGATGCCGTTGCACTCGGCAATCACGAGTTTGACGGCCCGCTCGATAAACTTGAAAAACAGATTTCAATTTCAAAATTCCAGTGGATTTCCGCAAATATCATGCAGGGAAAGACATACCTGGTAAAGCCGTACATTATTAAGGATTACGACGGATTCCGCGTAGCCGTCATCGGCCTTACGACAAGACGCACGTTGACTGTTGCGAGTCCCGATAAAAGTCTTACATTCGCAGACGAAATTGAAACTGCAAAGCAGATGGTAAAACTTGTACGCAGCAAAGAACACGCTGATATCGTCATTGTCTGCGGTCATCTCGGTGATGTTGCGGAGACTGACGAGCAGGAAACTTCTATAAAGCTGGCAGAGAACGTACAGGGAATCGATCTTATCGTCGACGGTCATTCGCATTCATATTTTGCCGAACCTAAAATAGTCAACGGTGTGCCCATCGTCACGGCGAATGTATACGGAAAATACGTCGGTGACGGTGTTATGACAATCAAAGACGGTAAAAAAGCGGATTTCACATGGAAGCCCGTCGAAATTACAACAAAAGATTTCGTACTTGATCCTGAAATTACGGCATTGCTCGAACCGTATGTCAAAAAAGCCGATGAGTCTCTCAAAGACGTCATCCTTACTACTACAGCACCTTTCCCGTTCGGACAGAAACTGACCCGCTATCAGGAAATGGCGAGCGGAGACGTTCTCTGCGACGGTATGGTTGCATACTGCAGAGACCAGGGGATCAGTATAGACTGCGCAGTAACGAACGGAGGCGGAATACGCGCTGAACTTCCTGCCGGGGATGTGACGCGCGGAGACGTTCTTACAATGCTTCCGTTTGACAACGTTCTTTACATCCAGACTTTGAAAGGCAGCGATGTATTGGAACTCTTTAATTTCATCGGTTCCATAAAGCAGGGGGCAGGTGCATGGGCACAGGTTTCCAAAGAAGTAAAGTATACAATTGCATATGATGCCCAGGGTAACGGAACCCTGAGCGGCTTAACAATCAACGGTGCACCAGTCGATCCTACCAGAACATATAAAATTGCAACGAACGATTATATGGCAGGCGGCGGAGACGGATATACTGCATTCAAAAAGGCAATCGATACATTCGATTCGTCCATGCTGCTCAGTTCCGTTTTTGTGGGTTATGTAAAATCATTTAAAGGACCATATACACCTGTTACTGACGGGCGTATAACGGTGACCGGCGGAAATCTGCCTGAATGACGGAATGCAGGCTGCTTTTTCTGAAGCAGCCTGCGGTGTTTGAATTCCGTACCTGTTCTCTTTGCCTCAAAAATAAATCAAAATATATTTCTTCGTTCACTTTTTTCTTGACAGAATACCGGGTTGGTGTTAATACTGTATATACAATATATAAACAGTGAGGATTGATGAAGATACTCCAGAATTCAGAAACACCGATCTATCAGCAGATAGCAGCGCAGTTCCGCGGGCAGATTCTTTCCGGACGGATTACGGAAGGCTGTTATCTTCCCTCCATACGGGGGCTTGCACAGGAACTTAAGATAAGCGTCATTACGACGATGAAAGCATATGAAACGCTTGCAGAAGAAGGACTGGTGACGGCTGTGCAGGGAAAGGGCTTTCTCGTAAACGCACAGAATCGTGAACTTGTAAAGGAACAGCATCTGCGGGTTGTTGAAGAAAGTCTTCAGAACGCCATTGCAGCTGCAGATATAGCCGGTATTTCAAGTGGTGAATTGATTGATATGCTGCGTACGCTTATCAGTGTACCGAGGGAGGAAAAATAAATTATGGAAAGAAGCGGAATTGAGCTGCCTGTCTGTATCAGTATTAAAAATCTTGTAAAAAAATATGTACGCTTTACACTTGGCCCTGTCGATTTGGAAATACCGGAGGGATTTGCGACTGCACTTATCGGCGAAAACGGTTCCGGAAAGACGACGCTGCTTGATTCCATTGCCGGCATACACAGTTTTACGTCGGGAGATGTTACGTGGTTCGGTTCTTATACCGATGTAGACACTCCCTTTGTCCGTAACGGCATAGGTTACTGTTCGTCGAACAATTTTTTTCCTGAATCATGGACAATCAGAAACGTAAAGCGGGCAATGCCTGCTGCGTTCGACAACTTCAGCAGTGATACATTTCTTTCACTGTGCAGAGAATTCCGTCTGGAAGACGATTCTGCTTCCCTTCATCCGCGCAGAATACAGAAATATTCTGACGGTAATAAAATGCGGCTTGCGCTGGCCGCAACGATGGCCCGTTCTACGAAAATGTTAGTTCTTGACGAGCCCGGTTCTTCACTTGATCCGGTTATGCGTGACGATCTCTGCTGCAAATTCCGCAGTTACCTTGCAGATGGCGGCGGAAGGACATCAATCCTTTTTTCCACGCACGACATTGCAGACATGGAGAGTGCCGTCGATTATGCGGTATTCATGGCAGACGGGAAAATTATTAAGGAAGGGTTTACCGAAGATCTTCGTGCCCGGTACCGGTATGTTCACGGCGATGCATCACTTGCGGAAAAAGTGCGTGCGAAACTTGAAACGGCGTATGTTTCAGGCTGCATGTTTGAGGGACTGTGTACGACAGATAAGTCAGACGTTTTTACTGCTGCTGAGTTTGCTGACATAGCCGTAGAGCAGCCGACGCTCCGGCAGTTGAGTGTGCTGCTGCTCCGTGGTGCTGAACAACGTGCTGCAGGAAGTGCTGCATGAATAAAACCATCCGTGCATTTTATGCATTCAACGGTATCTCACTAGTGAAATTCTCAGCGCGTGTGTTCTTCCTTGTGCCCGTACTTGTTATTGCACTGCTTCTGATTGTAAATTTATTTCTGCATGATCCCGGTTCATTATTTTATACAGCCATGTCAGCGTCGGAGATTACTACGTTTTTGATGCTGGTTAATGTACGACAATGCATCTCTGATGAAGTTATGGCCGGAGGAAAATACTTCCGCTCTATGGTGCTTGTCCGGAAACAGTTTGCGCGTGTGTTCCATTTTGAGTGGTTGCTTGGCTGGATATGTGTTGTGTGGTATATCGTTTTGTATTATTTTGCATTAAAATATTTGTTCCATACAGAAAACACCATGACGTTAAACAGTATAATTTTTACTGTAGCACAGATGACAGTTATAACTGCGTGTATACCGTTCAGCCTTATTGCAAAGCCTTTATATGCAGAGATTATACTATATATAAGTATGTTCGCTTTATTAACGATGTCGTTGGTGATGTCAGTAAGATTGTCGTATGCCCGTATACCGGTGCTGTTCACTGCTGCGGCAGTCCTTGCGGTTGTGTCCGATACCATATTGATGCGCAAACTTTCACGAGAACTTGTCTCCGGCAGAGACGGAATATGCTGACAAACAGGAGCTGAAAATGACTATGCATAATCTGCAATCGGGAAAATTACAGAAAGAGTGCTTCGTACTGAAAGATTTGTTTACTATACTATATCTGTGCTTTGGATTTTTATTTATCGGATATGCGGTATGCATCTTTATTCAAGGCAATAACAGACTTGGGTCAATTGTTTATACTAATTTTGGTGCCGTTTGTCTGTCTTATATCACGGTATATATGTATGCAAATATGCGTAAATCAAAGTTTCTTTCTTCAACGGCAAGGTCTCGTACGCAGTATACTGTTTATCTTCCTTTTTTTGCACAGCTGCCGTGCTGGCTGTATATGCTGATTTCGATACTCTCCTGCATATTGTGCAGAGTTTTATACCGTTCGGTAGACTGGTTCTGGCCGGAACTTCTGTCGTTATGTATAAGTAATGTGATTATTTCTGTTTTTTCAATTTCTTTACATCATGCAGTTCTGCTTGCCGGTTATTTTTCACTGCTTGTGACTCTTCCTATATCACTGAACCGGAAACTGGTATCCGTATATGCGCTTCCTGCCTGGATGCGCAGTACCAGTCCCGCACTGTTCGTATGTGCGGGGCTGATTATACTTACTGCTGTATTGACTCCGGTAGCTGCAGCGTATGCATATAAGAAACGGTAAATACTGCACAGCAAAAAAATGTCGCTTCCTGTTCCGGCCTTTACCGTGTTTTATACGTTAAGCTCGTAATACAGCCCGTGTTTGGCCATAAGCTCTTCATGCGTTCCCTGTTCGGCAATCGTTTTGTTTGCAATGTAGAGGATACGGTCTGCGTTGCGTATGGTGGAAAGCCGGTGTGCGACGACGAACGCCGTTTTATCTTTAATAAGTATGTCGAGCGCCTTCTGAATAAGCATTTCCGTTTCAGTGTCGATAGAACTTGTCGCTTCGTCAAGAATGATGACTGACGGATTTTTCAGAATGATGCGCGTAAAACTCAGCAGCTGTTTTTCTCCTGCTGAAAGTCCCGCTCCCCGTTCGTCGAGCATATGATTGTATCCGTCAGTGAATTTTGTAATGCATACGTCTGCACGGATTTTTTTTGCAGCAGCAATGCATTCTTCATCCGTTGCGCCGGGGCGGCCGTAGCGGATGTTCTCCATTATTGAGCCTTTGAATATGAAGGGATCCTGCATGAGGACGCCCACTTCGCGCCTGAGCGAACTGAGTGCCGTGTTCCGCACATCTATACCGTCTATGCAGACAGTTCCCTTCTGCACGTCGTAAAAGCGCGTGAGCATATTGATGACTGTTGTTTTTCCCGCTCCCGTCGGGCCCACCAGGGCGATCGTTTCTCCTGGCCGGACATGCAGATCGAAATGTTCAAGAATATTGATACCGGGTTCATACGAAAATGTCACGTCGTTAAAATCGACTTGTCCCTTTACATCCTTCAGGGTAACGGCATCCGGGCTGTCCGCAATAGTTACAGGATAGTCGATCGTGTCGAATACCTGTTCCAGATCACTCGTAACCTGCGAAAGCTGCTGTATGAGGACGGCAATCTGGGTGAGCGGTCCGGAGAAAAGCCCCATATAGCTGGTGAAAGCTACGACAGTTCCTGCGTCGATTATGTTTCCTTTACCTGCAAGAATCGATGCAAGTGCGACGCCGAACATGGCGATTGTACCCGCATTCCAGAATATTTCGACGATTGGCGTATTTACTTCGTTTAAAGCGAAAATCGTCTGCCACTGGCGGAGACACTTTCCGTGAATTTCCGCATACGTATGAAGATTTGTATCCGCGCGGTTGCAGTTTTTAATAATTTTTTCGCCCATTAGTGATTCTACGATATATGCACTGCGGTTTGAATTTTTTGCGCGCAGGCGCGAAAACATCGGTTTAAGCCGGGAGCGCAGAAGAAGGACGCATATCATCATGGGAACGACGGAACAGAATACCACAAGCGTCAGTCTAGGGCTGATTGAAAGCATGAAGACGGTTGAGACGACAATCATAACAATATAGACAAGGAACTGAAGCACATAGTTTGAGAAAAAATTTGCGAGTTCGTTGACATATTCCGTAACCCGCACGACGATTTTTCCGTCCGGCCGCGAATCGAAGTAATCAAAGGGGAGCTGCTGCAGTCTGTAGAAAATATCCTGTCTGATGTCCGCAATGACGTTATGACCGAGTTTACCCATCAGCGTCTGCTGGAAATACGTAATCGCAATCTGAATACCGGTGAGGACAGCCATTCCCGCTATGATGAACAGAAATTCCTGCATATTTTTATCGTATACTGTTTTATTAATAATACGGCGCAGAAGGAGCGGCGGTATCATTGAAGCAACCGCAGATACGAACATGAGAATACATACGATATTGAATATCTTTTTGAACGGGAGAATGTACCGCAGCGTACGTCCGAACTGCTTGAAATCTATTTTTGTAGAAATGTTTTCATCCTGATAATAGGTGTTTCGTTGTGCCATATCATGCTCCCGCTGTTTTTACGGCAAACGCATCGTAATCGACTATAGACTGCTGCTGCGCTTCCTGTATGTTATAGACTGTCGCAAAATGCCCATTGAGCTTCATAAGCTCTTTGAACGATCCGTGTTCCGCAATAGTTCCGTTTTCCATATAGATGATTTCGTCGCAGTCCTTTACGGACGACATACGGTGAGCGGAAATAAGTATTGTTTTTTCGGGATAATACTGTTTTATGTCGGCAAGCAGCTTTCTCTCTGTCTCTACATCGAGCGCGCTTGTCGAATCGTCGAATATGAGTACCGGCGAATTCTTCATGAGTGCGCGTGCAATGGAAAGCCGCTGTTTTTGTCCGCCTGAGAGACCGATGCCTCGTTCTCCAACGATCGTGTTGTAACCTTCAGGCAGGTTTGAAATGAAGTTATGCGCCTGCGCATGCTTTGCAGCATTAATAATCAGTTCCTGCTCCGCTTTTTTCATTTCCGCATCGTCGGCAGCAGTGTCCGGTCTTTCTTCTGCATAGCGTATGTTCGACGTAATGGTGTTTGAAAAGAGAAACGATTCCTGGAAAACGTATGCGAACTTTTCGCGCAGCTCCCGGAGCGGATACGAACGGATGTCCATACCTCCGAGAAAAATCCGGCCGGATGTAAGTTCATAATTCCGGACAAGCGATTCAAGCAGCATGCTCTTTCCGCTTCCCGTACTACCCGTAATTCCAAGTTTTTTCCCGTACGGAATGTCGATAGTAATATTGTTAAGAACCTGTTTTCCGCCGAGTACAAGCGACGCGCTGTCAAATTTTATGTGCGGCCTGCGGCTGTCTGCTTCTTCTATGTCACTCCGGCCTGTATCGGGGACTTTCGGTTCGCAGTTCATGAAGTTCATCATTTTAACGCCTGCAACCATCTGCTGCTGCATCATGAAGAAAAGGCTGTTTATCTGCGTTACATAATTCATAATTTTCATTACATAACTTGCACATGCGACAAGATAACCGACTTTGAGAAAACCTTTAAACACGAGCAGCGTGCTTACGGCAATAGTTCCGATATATGCAGTCTGCTTGATCGTGCTGAATACTGCTTCAAATTTTGCCGAGAGCCCTATCTGCGCAAGATGTGCGTTTTTTAAACTTTCATTTGCCTTGTCGAATTTTTCCTTTTCAAGGCTTTCGTTCGTAAACGCGCGCACGAGACGGACAGCTTCGATATTTTCCTGTACGGTAAGGTTCATCCTGCTGTCGTTGGCGCGTATGTTCAGATAATTTTCCCTGGCCGTCTTTTTGAATTTTTTGAGTTCATAGACGAATACCGGGCTGAGCAGTACGGGAAGAATGAGCAGCCAGACACTTATTCTGGCAAGAACAATGACGCTTATACACATGGCGAATATGCCGTCAATAATTCCAGGAATCATATGGGAGAACAGTTCCTTATACATGATTGTGTCTGAATTGATAGTCTGAAGCAGTTCACCCGTGTTGAATTCGCTTATCGTCTGGGAATCAAGCTGCATGAGTTTTTTGTATGTGGCATAGCGGAGATCTGTTTCCAGATTAAGTCCGAGGTTCTGATTGAGAACGTTTTTTGCATAGACAAGTACGATGCGGATAAGGAGAAGGCCTGCATAAAAAAAGGCAAGATGCCGGAACAGTACAACTGAGTGAACCTGATATCCTGTATTTAAGAGAATGAACGAAAAAAGGCTTGTTCCGTCTGCCGTGTTTTCGCAGATGACATAATCAATGAACATTTCGAGCAGCAGCGGAAGCAGCAGGTCTGCAATAGTCGCAGTAAAACTGATGAACTGAGAAAAGACTGCAGCCGGAATATTGCGTTTATAATACTTCATTCCGAACTTAAACGGCGTCATGTTGAAACCCCCGGATTCAAAATACAGCTAAGAGAATGCTGCCAATAGCTGAAATTGTAAATCCTTAAATTATGCATGATGTTTACAAAAATCGACTTTTTAATTATTGTATCTTTATGGAAAATCCGTTTACGATGCAGATGTGCGGCCGCATTTATAATCCGGAAGTATGGGCGCGCTATCAGTTTTATCTTACGAACAGAATCCATTATATTATAAGCGGGACCGTCTATTATCAGAAAAAGAGGAGACTTAATCCCGGTTATTTGTATATATTTCCGGCAGATCCCGGTTTTAACGTAACTCAGGATCCGTCAGACCCGGTCGATCATATTTATTTTGATTTTTTGTCATACGAAAAACTTTTTATTAAGGATTTTGTTGAGATTGATGCATCGTCCGTTCCCGGTATAAAACCGCTGCTTGATTCTGCAGGGATAACGCTTACCGACCGTGAGGAGCGGTTTCATCTGGGGCCTATGTATTTTGAACTTCTTGTTTCCCTGCTTCACGATTATATGCCATTTCATCAGTACCACAGCCCCGTTACACAGGCGGCAATCCGCTGTATCCATGCAGGCCCCGTAAGCGAACTCTCAGTTAAGGGGATAGCCCGCAATATCAATGTGAACGAAGATCATCTTATCCGCTGCTTCCGGCAGGATACCGGCTTTACACCGCACCGGTATATCTCGCTGTATAAAGTCGATATTGCAACGTCGATGATAAGCAGGGGTGCCGGCATGAAAGAAATTGCCGATGCGATAGGATTCAGTTCAATTTCCGCATTTTCGACTTTTTACAAGAACGAACGCCACATTACACCATCCAGCATCAAATTATTATAGGGAGAATAAGAAAGGCAGGTGTTGCTTTAAAACCCGGCAGGGCATCCCGTACATGAAACTTTCGGGACGCCCCTTTCCTGCTTTTTATTTTATACAGATTAGAATTTCATCTGGCAGGCAAGCGCAAGCTGCGCGTTGTTGTCTTTATCAAACTGGATTGACGGGGTAAAGTCAAAACTGATTTCTTTATTGCCGTCGCCACGTACGGTTGTTTCAAGGAGCTTGTTATAGTTGCCCGGATAGGTCGCGCCGCGGACAATCTGGAAAATATATACACCAACGTTTAATACAGCGAATGCCGTTCCGATTGCATAGCCGATCAAACCAGGTCTTATTATATCTTCATAAGTGACGGAGGAATCGGAAGTCGATGCAGCCCTGCTGGCGACCTGAAATGACGCAATGTAACCGGCTGAATAGGATATGATTGCTCCCAGTTCGGTAACTCCGTCGCCTATGCTTCCAACAAGTCCTCCGACTTTATCACCTTCTACCCACGAACCGACGCCGTATCCGACAAAAATATTCAGGACAACAGGCCATGTTCCTTTCGAATTTTCTTTGATCAGCGCGTCTTTCTGCGCGGCGGAAAGCAGTGCAGCAGCAGCAGTAATCTCTGCCTGATTATCGGCAAGACCGTCGTCGATAAGTTTTTGTACTTTTCTTTCTGATTCTTTATTGGCTTTTCCCTCAGTTTCTTCAGCACAAAGCATTGAAGAAAGTCCAAGTGTAACAACAAGCAGTAAACACATAAGTTTTTTCATACTCAACCCTCTTTATATATAGTATAATTAAGAATATCTTAGCCAGTGCTTAATACTAAGTCAATATAGTTTACAGCAGGATTATGTTGTACTCCCGGAGAAATGTACTGTGGTGCACTCGTGTGTAGAAAAAATGCAACTTATATATGCTGTTTTTCCAGCAGTTTTTTCCGCTCTTTCCAGTCAGGCATAAAAAATGTGCCGAGCGTATAAAATCTGCTTAAATGATCAGGCTGAAGGAAATGGCTGTACTCATGCAGTATGACTATTCAATACAGCAGCGCGGTGCTTCTATGAGCTGTTTGTTTAATGTGATGATACCTTTATTAACGGCATACGTTCCCCATCGTGATTTCATAGCCCTGATCTGGACAGAAGGGTTTGAAATATCATATTTTTTGAAAAGGGGATATATTTCATCACTTATCTCCGTAAAAGGAGTTTTACACTGTGAATGCCGTCGTAAACAATTCCTTCCGGTAAGCCGGTTTTAACGACAAGCCCGGCTTTATGCTCCAGAATATAAAAACTTTTGCCTCTTACATTGTGCAAGACAGACTATTACGTCTTGAAATCTGATGTCTATCTTTGTCTGTCCGTCGGGAGTCTGGTAGATTACTATACAGTCTCTTATAATGTCATAGCAGTTTGCCTCCTTGTTTTCCTCTGTTTACATTCCGAATAATTCCTGCATTATTTTTAAATCGGCATCTTCATCGCTGTTGGAATTTTCAGATTTTTCTTCATCATCTTTCACAAGGCCTAAAATTACGGGCGTTTTTGAATAACCTTCTCCGCCGGCGACAACAACCGTAACAGGAAGATAGTTTCCGAAGAATTTGGCATTTTCCAACACTTCACCCCTTACATCCTTGTTTATGTAATCTACCTTTTGGTCAATTGCGCTGCCAAACAGCGAAACTACAACCTGAGCATAATCTCCGCCCAAATACACATTAAAAAGCAAGGCTGAAATGTAATATGCGTGACCTTCTTTTAATGCCTTATTATTGAAAAGTTTTGCGTTTTGTGCTGCTTCATCAATCCCGTGATACGTGTAGCCTTTTGCAACAGCTTTGCCTTTCGCGTCAAGACGGACATTTTCTTCCGCTTCCTTCTTTGCGGCAGCGGTCTTTATTTCGGCTTTTGCTTTTTTCTCCGCGGCTTTGTCAGCTTCTATTTGCTCCGTGGTCGGAATGCCTTCAATATTGAACAGGATAACTCTAGTTGTGTAACCGTCAATCCAGTTGCCTGTTTTTTTGCCATATAAATAAACTGCGTAGTTGCCGTTGTATTTTTTGTTGTCAGAAACAGCTTCAATCCGTTCCTTCCAGCCAGGGTCTTTAGTGTTCATTTCTTTTGCAAAATTTGTTGCATAGACTTTGTGTTCATAAGAAAAATCGTTTGGCCTGTCGGTAATTACAAGAAGTATTTCCTTCGTGCTGTCCGAACTTTCTGTTTCTGCATTTTTTATACAGACGTTTAAAACTTTATAGGCAGCATCTTTCTCCGAAAAATATTTTTGGTAAATTTGATCACTGCCCATAAGGTCTGAAGCAGAGATCTCCTTATAAGTAAGTTCGGCCGGATTTACTGCAACTTCTGAAGTTGTAGCACATCCAGCTAAAACCACTGTAAATCTTTAGGCAGTTTGAATTCTTTGGGAATAATTTTTACGCCGCTGATTAAGTCCAGCAAAAAAAGGCGGTTGTCTTTTATTGCGCAGTCATATCCCCACAAGTACCAGCGGCCTGATGAGTTCGCAACTTGATACGGATTGAATTTTATTTTGATAAGCTGATTTTCTTTTTTCCAATGATAGTCGAATTCAATTTGACGGCAGGATTTCATCGTGCGTTCAAGCGTAGACCAAGTTTCTTTTTCCACGGAAGAATTTTCCGAACTTAAAAAGATGTAGCGGTCGCGCGCCCATTCAAGATTCGTGTTTTCCTTTCCGTTTTTGTCGTTCGAGAATTCTCGTTCATTTGGATTGCGCACTGTGTTGTTCTGAATATAATCCAAAATCGAAAGAGCGTTCTCGTAAAGCGGAGTGCCCTTTAATTTTGCGGCCATATTCTGCATCAGTTCCGCCGCAAAAAGTTCCTGCTCGCTCGAAAAGAAAGCCGGCAGTCTGAACGTCTTTTCCGAATAGCCGTAACCGCCATGTTTTTTGTCAAATACAACTGGTGCATGCAGCTGGTTGCGCATAAAATCAATCGTACGGAAAATCGTAGTGCGTGAGGCGGTAAGTTCTTCGTCGGCAATCAATTCCTGCAGTGAAGGATAGCGACCGGGAGAAAGAAGCTCGTCCAAACGCAAAATGCGGCGGTAGATTATCAGATTGTTCTTGTCGGTGGCGGCGGGCATAGGCTAGTCCTTATTCAGTTTTTTTTGTAAATCTTGAAGATACAGATTTACCTCATCATCAGAAATACATGGCGCTAAACCTAATTTAAATTTTAAAATATTCGTCATTCTCCATGTACGGTACTCAATTATCGCAATTGACTTTTTGATATACTTGTGTGCAAATTTTTTATATGACGAAGGATCTCGTTCTGAACTACTGTAATTCAATCGCTTGGTAAAATCCTCCGTAAAAAGAGGCATTATTTCATTTTTATCAAAATTAAAATATGGTTCCAGAAAGTTTTTTCGTATAAATTCTTGAATAGTCATTTTATCCGTAAAATAAAAAGAATTTTCTTGTATAAGACTATCCAATGTTTTATCATATCCATTTTCCTTTCGCAGACACTTATCAAACTCAAAAAGGAAAACATCATAATAATCCCGCCACCTATTATTTCCCCGATATGAATTAATACTCTTCCTGTTAATGGTCTTTTTCGGTAAGGGCATAAAATTCCCTATTGTTAAATATTTTTCGCTAAATTGTTTTATTTCTGCATATAATTTACTATCGTTAAAAATATCCTCCGTCAGCGAACGGTAGCCAAAAAGTGTTGCAAATGTATTGAGCGTATCACCGCTGTACAGACAGCTGTCAGTATCACCTTTTCCTTGTCCGCATACTATTTCGTCAAATTTAAGTTTTTCATTTTTTGATTTACCCGGCAATTCGGTCAAAACCAGATAATAAATGGCGTTTGCAAGTTTTGTCCGGTCTCCGTCGAATTTACAAAGAGGTTGATATTGAATGCCGGGATAACCAAAATTGGTATCTTTTTTCCTCCAAAGATCAAAAAAATCAAAATTTCTTAATTTGTCAACAGCTTCTTCTGTCAAATCACTAGTGAAATATTCCTTAATAAACTTACGGATAACATCCTTTGCCTCTTTTGTATCATTTTCTTCCTGATTCATCTTTTTATTCCTCCTGTAGACTTATTAAATTATATCATAGTTCAGTCACATACAGCGGGACTGAACAAAAAGTTTTATCAGTCCCGTTCCTTGAAACTACGTGTTTTATATTCAAAAAACTGAGGCAAATATGGAACTAAAAACCAGGATAAAAGCAATCGATGATTTTTGCGGCGGGGTTATTGATTTAGGTATAAAATTCAAGTATAGGTTTAAAATTATGCCCAACTTTGTCACAAAGGAAATGAACTTCTTTTATGACTCTGTTACTTGTACTTGTCTGATGGCTTTTTTGCTTCAGTGGTTTCGAATCAAAGGGTGTTTTGTAAATATTCCGTCAGACCGTCCATCGCTTCCTCGACAGCGGGAATTGAATCGACGGACATCTGTATGTTGAGCTGTTTGCAGAAATTCCGCAGCAGTGCGGTGGTACGGTCATCGAGCACTTTTATTGTCTGTGGCAGGCTCCCCTGCTTTTCAAACACTCCGGCCAGCTGCTGAATATATTCGTCGTATCTGTCCTCATCATAGGGTACCGGTGTACCGGATATAATACAGCCGGTTTCGCTGTCTGCTGCAATCAGTATCGCGATCATCCGCGGGGTATCGTCGCCTTTTTTTTCGGAAGGGATATGAACCGGCAGTATTTTCAGCGCACATTCGCAGGTCCCTTTTTTGGGAAACGATGTAAGCTTTGTTATTACGGAGGGTTCGGTCAGTTCCGGCTGCGGGTATTTTATGGGCTGAGGCGCCGGAAGAGTCGTCTTTCCCCATTCAAAGCCCGTTCCGTTGCAGATAAGCAGCGGTACGGCATCATGTTCGTCAACTTCGGTAATGCCCAGTTCTTTTTTTGAAGCTGCGGCAAGCTTCCGGGATACTTCACAGGCTGCAAGGATCGCCTGCTCCATATACTGCTGCTCCTGTTTGTCTGTTATATACCAGGGAAACTGTCCGGAGGAAAAACGTGTAAAACTTACATATGCATTTCGTCCGCGCAGAATGATTTTCCTTTTTTTTGCATACGACTGCAGCCATCCGTATTCTTTTTCAAGCAGTTCGTTTTCAGGCACGAAAGAACATTTTAAACAGTTCTGTGAAAGAAATATATCATCACTTGCCGCTGCGGAATCAGGATCCATGGCAAGCATGGTGTAGAAGGAATTCAATCCTCCGGCACCCACATACACGCAGAGTGAAAAGTCTTCACCAAGATTTCCCAGAACACAGCAGTAACCGGTCGTTCCGTCGGTAAACCTGACGGCGAAAAGTTCACTGTCGTACAGCTGTTTCCACAGCTGAGCTTTTTTATAAGCGAAAGCGGCGTCATATAATGAAACTGGAATCATCAGTATTTCTCCTGGAACGGAAACAGCATACATGGTGTTTCCGTTTTTTGCAAGCAGGATATCAGTTTATCTGTTAAATTGCATATCTATGCATTTGTATTTATATTTATGCAAAAATTGTAAAAAGGGGTGTTCACTACCCCCTTAAATATGTATAATAATGCTTTAGTATGAGTACTAAAGCGTGCCTTGTCCTGGCAAACGGACTGGTCTTTGAAGGAAAAAGTTTTGGAGCTCCCGGTTGTATAACCGGTGAAGCTGTATTTACGACTGGCATGACGGGGTATCTTGAGACCCTGACCGATCCCAGTTATTACGGGCAGATAGTTACCCAGACATTTCCTTTGAATGGAAATTATGGCGTAATACCCCACGATTTTGAGAGTGCTCAAAGTCATGTCCGCGGTTATATTGTCCGTTCCTGGTGCGATGTTCCTTCAAATTTCCGATGCCGGGACACTATAGATTCTTTTCTGAAATCAAACAACATTATAGGCCTTTACGATATTGATACCCGGCAGCTTACGAAAGTTTTACGCGAAACGGGCGTTATGAATGCCCGCCTCATCGCAGGTGATTCCGACGAAGCAAAGAAAGAGTTTGCCGCTCTCTCGGATCCCAAAGCAAAAGCGAAATTGCTGCGCGAAATAAAGGCTTTCAAAATCGTCGATGCCGTTAAGGCCGTCACGTGCAATGCTGATAAAATTCAGGAGCCTGCTGACGTTGTGTTCGCGGAAGCGGAAAAATACCGTGCAGTTCCCATCCTAAAAGACGGTACCAAGCTTAATAATCCCGACGAAGCGATGAAAAACGGGAAAGGAAAGAAAGTCGTTCTGTGGGATTTCGGTGCAAAGGCAAACATCAGGCGTGAACTGCTCAAAAGGGGGGTTGAGGTCGTGACCGTTCCCTGTACGGCGACTGCTGAAGAAATCCTTGCGTATAATCCCGACGGTATCATGCTCACGAACGGGCCTGGCGATCCTGCAGAAAACACGGATATCATAAAAAATCTGAAGGTATTGTGCAAATCAGGTAAGGCAATCTTCGGCATTTGTCTGGGCCATCAGATTCTTGCTCTTGCACGTGGTGCAACGACAATGAAGCTGAAATACGGCCACCGCGGTGCCAATCAGCCGGTGAAGCAGCTTTCCACCGGGCGGGTATACATATCAAGCCAGAACCACGGATATGCAGTAGAAAACGAAAGTCTGCCGCGCAATGCGGTGCTCAGCTTTGTTAATACGAACGACGGCACATGCGA
>DCFX01000041.1 GCA_002314445.1 Treponema sp. UBA1793 | reverse complement strand
GTATGAACCTTAGAGAAGAAATAGAAGAACTGCTTAAAAAATATCCCGACCCGCGTCGGAAAAGTGACGGAATACTTGAATTTGCCCAGCGGATGTACAATGCCTCATGTCCGCCCGTAATGGGCATCGTAGCGGACAATAAAGACCCCGACTGCCTTGGAAGGCTGCGCATAGCGATGGACATGCTCTCCCCCGGGTGCGTCGGCTCGTGGTACCCGATGATGAAACAGTGGGCTGGGAAAAACAGCGGCATGTGGATACTGCCGGACATAGGGACACAGGTTTTGGTCTTTTTCCCCGAAGGAGACTATGATCACGGAGTTGTGGCAGGCTGCGTCTACGATGAAAAGCACATGCCGCCTGCACACAGCACGGACAACCCGTCAAAGAGCATCCTCTACCAGACGAAGGATACCCGCATAGAAATCATAGATGAAGACGGGAAGGAGGCAATGCAGCTGTCCATGGCAGAAGGAAAGATGCGGTTTGTGCTGTCGAAGAAAGACGGCATCTCTCTTGTGAATGAACTCGGTGACATTCACGTAAAATGCAAGGAACTTGAAATCAGCGGAGAAGACAACATCAGTTTCAAAGCGAAGAAAATGAGCATAGAAAGCGACGGGGAAATAAACTGTAAGGCAAATAAAACCGTCAAAATCGAGTGTGACAAGAAAGTAGAAGTAAAGGGCAAGAACATAAAGATGCAGGGAAGCAAGGGAGTAACGACGGGAGGCAAGCAGCTTGCCGTGGAAGGTGACAAGGTAATGGGGTTCGACGTGCACACCATGGTAGTCCCTGCCGGAAACCACACCGAGAACGTCCCTCTGCCGCATCCGTTCATCGGAAAACTGAACGACAAGCTGGCAAAAGACGTAAGTATCGGAAGTCACAAGGCAGCGGTAAAAGGGAGCAAAGCGAAAAACGACAGCCCGACCCATAACCAGCTTCCCGGCACAATCAAATTTCAGAAGAACCCGAAGAACGAAGGAGAAGTGACCGGCGGAACAGCCGACAAGCTCAAAATAGACGGCAAGGAAGCATGCGTCATAGGGAGCCAGGTGACGACGTGCAATGATGTGGGTGCACAGAACAACAGTACCGTTATAGCAGTTGGAGCTTCAATGCCGATGCCTGTGATTATTAATCCGAAGAATACAGAAAAGTGGAAGGAAGACAAGGCTAAGGAAAATAATAAAAAGCCGCAGTTCACGACAGTGAAGTGGGGAAAGACAAGCGCGAAGGAAGGTGAGGAAGTAGAGCTTTCTGCAAATGTAAAAGACATAGACGACGGGAACATGGTAACGTTACAGGTATTCCCTGAAGGGAAAGATCCTGCGGCAGACGTTCCCTTTGCCAAGCTGCCCCTGACTGTAAAAGGCGGGTCGGTGACAGGGAAATGGAGTTACAGCAGGCCATCCGGAACACCGCCTGCAGGGGAATCCCTGAAATTCTTTTTTTCTGCACACAGTGCATGGTGCCAGATGAAAAAAAGCGGCACACTGGAAATAACGTATAAGAAACCGTCGTTCAGCGGACTGAAATGGGAAAAAGACGGGAAAACGGCATCGGAATTCGACTGCCGTGCGGAAGCAGTCATGAGTACAGGTGTGACGAACCTTGAAGACGGAGCATATGTAAATTTTCTTGTGTATGAAGAAGGGTACGACAACAAGCGGCGGTATATAAAAAAGATTGCCGGGCAGGTTTCGGGCGGTACGGCCACAGCTTCATATACGATGTTTGTAAGCAGTGAAAGGCTTGCATCCCTCGGAGAGGGTGATGAATTAAAATACGTATTTGCGGTGGAAACGACGGACGGCTGGGTACGCAGCGGAGACAGTCCTGCAGCGCAGGTGGTGTTCGGTTATGAAATTGAATTTTCAGCTGCCGTTGACCAGGTAGGTTCAGAGAGCAGCTATACCCTTACCTCAACGGACGGGGCATATTCAAAAACACTGACCGTTAAAAATGATGCAGTAGAAAAAGATACCAGACACCTGCTGCGGTTTGAAAAAATTGTGCCCGGAAAAAGATACACACTGAAATACGTAAGGTCGGGGGAAGGTAACGGACAGTATATCTTTGAATCGGCGGATTTCAGTGAAATTGTAACCATCTGAATAAAAAGGGCCTTGAAATGAGAAAAATAATAGAAACGTTTATAAAAATAAGTGCGTACACCGCCCACAGTTATATTCAGGATGAAAACCGTTTTATAGGATTACGCAGTACCGGTGCGTATAAGAAAATTCCTTTTTTAGTTTTCAGGAATCTGGAAGAATCTGAAAAACGATTCGGTAAAGATAAAATCAGTTTTTTAAAAGCCTTATATACGCTGCATGATACACCTGCCCTTGTGGACAGTTATTATGAATTGGATTCTTCCGTTACCGATGAAGAAAAAGCGGTTATATGGAGTATATTTCACACGTATGAAAAGAATAAAAACGAAATAACGGCACATCTGACCGATTCCGATTCGTATAAGGACAATCCTCCGGTAGTAATAGACGAAAAGGCTGTAAAAACAGTACGGAACCGGTATGTTGATGTGTTCAGAAAAGATCCTGAATCGCAAAAAATATTCCTGCGCTGTGAATTATTTGCGGACGGCAGCGGATTATGGAAAAATGTTCCCGTCCGTAACCTGTCGGACAGCAGACAGCCGGAAGGAGCGGGTAAAGAATACTTTGCCATACCGGCGGATGAGACGTGCTGGATCATGCTTTCTGATATAAAGCTGTCTTCAAAACGGCTCCAGAATATTATAGACCAGCTTGAAGAAAAAGGTACCTGCAGCCGTGTCACACCGCTTTGCCATAAGTTGCTGGAAATTCAGGATATAATAAAGGCGGGAAAAGACATACCGCCAGAAAAATATGCGGAAAGCCGTGAGTATGAAAACCTCATTGTAAAGGATTCCATGATAACCGTTGTCCTTACCGATTACATGGAGCAGGGGAAAGAACTGCAGACGAAATGTGAAGATTTCCGTCTGGGCATAAATAATTTTCTTGGAAGGACGACTGACAGCAGCAGAGACAGGCTGAAATATCTTGTCTGCTCAACGGCCGATGCACGTGACAAATGGAACTGCCTGAAAACGGATGGAAGCGGTAAAGATCTTGAAAAAAATTATACTGATTTCTTAAAAAAACAGGCAGTGTTATCGTGTGTCGCGGAGTGTTTTGCATACTGGATAACAAAACCGCAGTTTTCGGAAGTAATGTACGACGGACTGTACGGCTGCAGCGCGGGAATGTATGAGAAAAGTTATGAAGGATTATATGACACGTATTATACTATTATTAAATATGCAGCGGAATATCCGTCAACATTAAAAATACTGAGCGAATACAGCGAAAAGGCTCTTAACAATTATGAAAGCGCGCTCTCGTTGAAAAACGGAGGAAAAGACGTTTCGGGATACTGGGATATAGAGGGAAATACAAGCCGGTTTATAAACGATAATTTCAAACTGCTGGAACTGTACAAGCTGATGAATGAAACACCGTGTTTCCTTGTGGAAACAATATACCCGCAGGCAAAAAATATAAAGGAAATCTCTCTGAAAATTCTCGAGTGCTTTGCAAAACCCCTTGTGTGGGCAGGAGGAAAACGTTTCAATACGCATGTGCCGCATTATATGGCAAAAGTGCTGAAAAAGATAACGAAGGAAAAGAGGATAATAGTCACGGAATATACGGATCTCCGCATACAGTGGAAGTTTCCGGGAGAGAAGGCAGACAAAATATCCGTCGTGACGATAAAAGGAACGGTGGAAGAGAACGAAAGCACCGCATCGAAGATACTCAACAGCAAAATGATGAACGGCCTCGGCAGGGTAATGGCAGCACTTGACGTGCAGATTGCCGTGTATACAGTATTGAAAGAAGGCCTTTCACCGTCCAATACCCTGTCCTTAATAAAAAGCGTTCTAGATTTTACCGAAACATGGGATTTGCTGAAAAATGGAAATGGTAGGTTAGGACTTGCTGCAGGTGAAATTTTCTCCCGTCAGGAATATGCCATGATCCTTGATTTTGCAATAACGGCCATTGACTGCGCAGAACTGATTAAAAACGGTGATATTGATGCGGCACTCATAAAGGGAAGCGGCAAAGTGGTCATTGCAGCACTGACTTTTTATTTTGCGGTGAGCCCTGAGGCCATTCTTATTCTTGCGCTTGCCGGAATAGGGATAGACATGCTTGCAGAATATTTCACAGATGATGATTTTTCAAGGTGGCTGAAATACGGGACATACGGAAAGAATTTTATTGCTAGGAAAGGGGCCGAATGGAATGTGTTCAGCGGGAAATATCTGGAGACGAAAGACCGGTGGGAAAATGCAGACATACAGATACGGACGTTTTACCGGATTATGTTCGATTATGACATCAGCGATGCAAAAATCTGGTATTTTAACGATAACAAAGTTTTTACAAATTACCGGTTTGTGGAACTGCATTTGAAATTGAAACTGCTGGCATCTGATACCATACTGAAGGTTGAAGTCGTCAGTGTGGAAAATAAAAAAGAACGGATTCTAAGCAGTGTACAGCTTACAAGCACCAACAGTTATGTCCGGAAAGTATCTGACGGCTGTGAAATCTTTACATACCTGTATTATGACCATACAGCCCTTAATGAGTATCTGGCGGAAAACAGGGGTGGTCAGGCAGGAAAAGCGTATCCATATACGCCAGAAATGGCATCATATCCAAAGCCGGAAAAGTATAATATCAACGATTCCCTGCTGTTTGACAGACGTCCGGCTCTCAGAGTGCGTGTGACGGAGCAGCAGCAGGAATCGTCAGGCCTGATGGAAATAAGAAAAGAAAAAGAAATAAATTTCAACGTTTTAAATATACGAAGGGTATAGGGTGCGGAAAGGACGCATCTCTTACCGGATTTTTACAGGAGCATACAGACATGAGAAAAAGACAATACGCATATACAGCAGCAATGGCAGGCGTTATGATACTGTTCCTGTCGTGCACGGGGCATGCCCCGGAGAAAGTTACGAAACTGTATCAGGCCGTGTATGACAATGACCATGCCACAGTGGACAAGCTCATACAGGAGAAGGTTGCAGTGGATGACGACCCTGCATATACAAGTGAGCTGGAATGGTACGATGAAACGTATACCGGTTATACGCCACTGATAGTTGCGGTGAGGCGTGATTATTATGAAATAGCGGAAGACCTGATACAGGCAGGAGCAGACTGTAACCGTGCGGGTACGGGAGGCATAACGCCATTAATGATGGCAGCGGGAACGGGGAACGTGCGTATGACGAAGCTGCTGCTAGACCACGGGGCGGATACTGCTGCAAGGGACGAAGTGGGGACGCAGGCGTTAGGAGATGCGGCAGAAAAAGGATACACGGAAACAGTGAAGCTGCTGCTGCAAAAAGGAGCGGATGTGGATGCCCCTCAGAGGGGTGGTGGTACTCCACTCATGGGGGCGGTAGACGAAGGGAAAACTGAAACGGTCAAAGCATTGATTGCAGCAGGTGCTGATGTAAAAGTTGCAGGGAATAACGGGGAAACCGCGCTGACTTTTGCCGTCCAGAACAATGCACTTGATCTTGCCAGGATATTGATAGCGGCGGGAGCTGATACCAACACGGAAGTAATAACCGACCAAAAACAGGCATTAACACTTGTGACGCAGGCAGCTGCCTTAGGCAATTCTGATATGATAAAGCTTCTGGTTAAGCACGGAGCGGACATAAAGAAGCAGACTGACTACGGTTTTTTTTCACTGCTGTTAGCGGCGCAATATGGTAAGTATGAGGCCGTTGTGACACTGATGGGGTTGGGTGCTGATGTTAATGAAGCAAACAAGAGAGGAGAAACTGCACTTATATTTGCAAGCTCGCAGGGGCATGACGATATTGTCGCATACCTGATAAAACACGGCAGTAAAATAGACAGTAAAACAAAAATAGGGGATACGGCTCTTTGGAGCGCTATGTTGGACAAGGGAACAGTCCATACCGTAGCAATTCTTCTGCAGGCAGGAGCGGACCCGAATGTTACGACGGAAATAGACGGAGATACATATACGCCGCTTTCGTATGCGAGAGAGCATGAAAATACGGAGCTTGCAGCACTTCTGAAACGGTACGGTGCAAAGTAAAGTGTAAGTTCAAATCATACACCAGCGAGGCGCGTTTCCTGACCGGAACGGGCAGGAAACACGGGAAGCAGACTTTACCGCAGGGAAAGTCTGCGGCGTGTAATTATAAGAAGAGCAGCGGCAGCCTGACGGTGCAGTTGATGCGCCCTGAGATAACGAAAGCGGAATGGCAGGACTCTGACGGTAATTCTGCAAGTAAAGGGCTTGTAGGGGATGTACTCAAACTGCATGCAGAAACGAAGGACATGGCAGACGGAGCGGGAGTCAGGTTCTGCGTATACAACAGCAAGACAGGAGAAAAAGTTGCAGAACCGGCAGCGAAGGTGGACGGGAGCAAGGCGGATGCGGAATGGACATACCATTACGATCCGTCTGTCACGCTGAAAGAGAAGCCGAAGTTTTACTTTACGGCAGACGCACCGCGGACGAAGCAGAAGAAAAGCAGCGACGTGGAGATAAGCCAGACGGTAAAGACTGTACTGCAGGATCCGTCCCTTGGAATCTTGAAGAATACAAAATACACCATCATGACGGCCGGCACGGACAGGAAAACAGAAGGGACGTCGGATGACAGTGGAAACGTTGAAGAAAAAGATCTGATTCCCGGAGACATCAGTATCGTTCCGAGCCAGGAGGAAGAAAAAAAATCAGAACCGTCATCAGACGAATTTTATAACGGAGACGAAAGATGAGCGATGCCCAGACCGTTCCGTATTTAACAGCTGACTGTTATATAACAAAGCCTGATGTAACACTGGAAGATCTTGCCGGTCAGCGGGGGATTCCTGCAGAGCAGCTGCTGACATGCAATCCGGGAATAAAAAAACAGGATGTAATTTCATTCCGTACGATACAGATGCCGCGTTTTTTTGAAAGCGTCGGAGAGAAAGTCAATTATGATATTTTTGAACCGGAACTTGCGAAGAACCGCCCCTGTATATGTGAAGCTATAGATATGCTGAGAAACCTCGATATAGCGGCACGGCAGGCAGGGGCATCTGCAGAGAAGAAAATAATTGTGACCCATGTGGATGCCTATGAAAAAAGCCGGGATGAATTTGAAAAACCGTTCGGTCTTGATACTTCCTGCGGATGGACAAAATACAGAAAGAAAATACTGGATGAGTACTATGATACGCTGTGCAAATTCGGTGTTTTTCACACACGGATGGTATATCTCTATCACCTTGTGTGCAACACCCGTTACTGTAAGATTACCGATACGGAAAAGATTCTTCCTGCTGTAAAATATACAGCAGGTTATCTGCAGAGGCTGCTTACCAGGCTGAACGATACCGTCAGTTTTGTCTCGCTCAATTACCAGTCCCTTACAGGAGCCTGCGGCGATTTTGTCCTCTACCAGAATATAACAGATTTCCTGAAGGAAGAACTGCCGTACATGAGTACCGCATTCCGGGATGGAAGTGACATAGCAGGGGTAATGACAGTTAAAAAACTGTACCGTAATTTCTTTGAAGATTTCCAGCCCGGGGTGCTGTTCCTTTTCAGTAAAGCCGTATCCGACGATATGATTTTCGATTATGGAAAAGACTACAGCGGGATGACTGATAAACTGACGGATTTACGTGACAATCTTAAAAAAGGGTATCAGACAGCGCTGAAGCAGATTCACGAACAGTCGGAGACACGAAGCAGTGAAGCCGTACAGTTATGGTCTGTTTTCCATATAAAAGAAATAAAAACATATATCAGCTCGCTTGAACAAAGCATTACAGCAATAAAAAAGCAGAGTCCCAAATTCGCCGGGGCGTTCAATCCCGGCTGTCTGGAAAAAATGGGAAGTTCACTTGAACAGGCCGTCCGGCAGGCAGAGGAAAAAGGCAGGGCTGCTGCAGGAAGCAGCGGTCTGCATGAAAGCCTTTCACTTCTTGATGAACGGCTTGCAGTTTACAATACGGCCGCAGCCGTATATTACCGTGCATCAGCCATATACAAACTTGATCCCGTCACAAAGCTTGTATCAGAAGATGAAGTTCTGTATAAACAGGCACAGACATTTTTTGATGAGTTAAACCGTGCAGACAGGGCGAAGGATACTGATACCATACAGAACTGTTTACAGCATGTGTACCGGCTTTTTCCCGGATTTTGTACCGATACGGATAAATTACAGAAACGGAAAAAACAGGTGGAGACGGCCGAAAAAGCAGTCCTTCTTGTTCTTGCAGTTGCTGCCATTGCAGCAGTAACGGTCGCTACAGCCGGTGCAGCTGCAGCCCCTTCTGCCGCACTCCTTGCCGGAGGCAGCGGAGGCATCATGACCGGCCTGACGACAAGCCAGGCTGTTATTGTCATGGTAACGGAATCGTACGCATGGGCATCAGCAGGCGAAGCACTTGGAGCTTTAACGGAAGACAGGAATATTTCGTTTATAAATGTAATGTCAGGCTTTATAACGAATCTCATGTTTGAAGGCATATTCCGGTATATTAACGTCCGCTTTACCATGCCTGCGGCGGCAGCGGGGGAAACTGTCGGCGCGTCAGAAGCCGTTTTGTATTCGTTTAAAAAGGCAGCAGTGCTTGCGGCAGGATCGTTTGTCGGCTCTGTGCCCGGTTTTATATTCAGAATCGGCATGACGTACCAGCGGCTTCCCGATATGCAGACGTGGGGAAATTTTCTTATAGTTGATGCAATCACAAGCTGTTGTTTTTCATCGTTGTCTGTACTCATTGAAAATGCACCGCAGATTATAGGTCAGGTGAAAAAACTTACGGTAAAAGCCCGGATGACGAAGGAACTTAACAGCATCCATGCCACTATGACAAAGACGCAGAAGCTGTACAGGGATGTAAATGAAAAATACGGAACGACGGTAAAATTCGACAAGAATACATATGACGAGCTGGTAAACCGCAATAAGACGGTAGTTGAAAATTTACAGCAGATAAACAAAAGTCTGAAAGCGCTGAGGCGTCTGCTGATAGAAGAACAGGTCCGTCATTCTTTTGCATCGTTCCGGATTTTTGCGGAGAAATATGCAGGACTGCAGGTTATCGACGATCTGCTTGACGGCATACAGAAGATTCTGGAGAAAGCCGTATTCCGTGAACCGCCCCGGTACGGACTTGCAGTGGAAATAGATAAGATGATGGGGAGCGGGAAAGGTCTCCTTCAGCTCGACGCGTCAAAAGGGCTGTACCTCGCCAATAATGAGGCGCTGCTGGCCAGACAGCAGGATATTGAAGGGCTGCTCAAGAACTACAGCGTGGAAATCGGTTACAAACTGTACGAGGGGCAGGCGGAAAGATGCAAAGGCACCCTGCTGATGACGATAGCAGACAAAGAAAGCGGAGAGCTGGTAGACAGCGTGACGGTGCTCGACATTGCAGGAAAGGGAATGGCGGAACACGCCCTGCAGATGCCCCGCCAGATCAGGACATCGGAAAGCACCATACCGCCATCCATGCTGCACGTAGTATCCGGATTCAGAGAATACCAGACGCTCAATGCAAAAAGTGCAGAAGAGATTATAGCGGCGGTAAAGGCTCATGATACGAATACAGCCCTTGCGAATATGTCGGAAGACGAGAGGATACACCTCAGGGAACTGTTGAGAAACTATCATATACAGCCGACATTGGTAGTACGGATAGACGGAGGCAACTGGCCGTTTTCCCAGCCGTCGGTCATATATGTTTTTGATATAATAGAATTCATGAACCAATGGAGCAGAAAGAACGGAATTATAAAGATCGGATACGGGCTGAAAGAAATCCTTGAAATGGATAGGACTCCACAGCCTGTAAAATACCTGCGTATATTCAAACTGGACAAAGATGCAGCCTGCCTGCTGCCTTCGAATACCGATTCCCTGAAACTGGAATTTCGTGATATGGTTCGGCGTGCAAAATACATCAAAAAAGGCGGGCCGCACGATCCTGGCTTTAAATGTGCAGACATGTATTCTTATGATCAGATTGACGATTTTGGTCGTTGGCTTGAAAAGATGTCTACCCTGCTTAGAAAAAGGTACGGCAGTTTAACAGAAGATGGGGTACGCATCAAAATAGAAGCGCTGATAGACAAAGTGAATACGCCACCGTTTACCGATACGTGGAGTCCCGGCAGCTACTGTGTAGACAGTTTGTCTGATCCTGAAAAACCGGATAGAATACGAGTAATGGAAGATAAATATACGGATAAAGAACTTGCATATAATGAAGAATATCAGGTGCTTAAGATGTGCAATGATTATCTTTCTACATACGGGCAGTTCTGGAACAACGGCTATACACTGACAGTATTGGGAAACCGTGGGTATGGAGAATATCATCTTGTAACAGTGTATGATGAAAAGAAAGCAGCATTAAAACAGAATGGATATACGGAAATTGGAACGGTATTGTTAAGTACTTTTTTACCGGAAGAATAGGAGTAAGGTATGTTGAAAAAAGAAAAACTGATACTTGCGAAAAAGTTTAATGAAGGAAAATACAGGACAAAATATCATCATTTCATACTGGAAGAAAAAGACGATATGCTTGAACTGAGATTCGGAGTAGAAGAATATAAAACAAAATTTAATTATTCCTATGAAGAGATGGACAAAATAACAATGCCGATGACGCTTGTACCGGAATATCAGGCGATGATACTGAAAGAATTTTACGATCCTGAACGGGCTCCTCATGGAAGAATTGAAAATAGAAATTGCTTATATACGTACAGTGCATTTTATGATGAGCGGGCAGATGCTATAAGTAAAATAGAATTATGTCAGGACTGTCGTCCGTCCGGTGATAGCTTGACACTTATTGATCTTGAGTGGAACGTAATAAAAATTCCGCGGGCCCCAGTATCTGCAAGAGTAATGCCTGAAAGTCTTGCATGGCTGATAAAGAAGCTGAAGGCAATTTACAACGACTGGCAGAAAGACCATCCTGAATGTGAAAAGATGAAATAGACCGGGTTCCTGTTCACCGGATATTTTATTATTTTTCCTGTTGTGAATATAGCTTTCTCAAAACTTATCCGCCACATTACAATTTTTATGGAGTGCAATGATTATCTTTCTGCATACGGGCAGTTTACAAATAACGGGTTTACAAAGACTGTATTGGGAAATCATGGATATGGAGAATATCATCTTGTAACAGTGTATGATGAAATGAAAGCAGCATTAAAACAGAATGGATATACGTTGATCGGGACAGTACCGTTAAGTACTTTTTTACCGGAAGAATAGGAGTAAGAGATGTTGAAAAAAGAGAAATTAATTGTATCTCATAAATATGATGATGGTGTTAAGTTTTTTCACCATATAATTTTGGAAGAGAAAAAAGACGAATTGGAATTTCGGTTGCAGGGCGAGTCTAAAGAGCAGGTATGTCCTTATGAAGAAATGGACAAAATAACAATGCCGATGACGCTTGTACCTGAGTATCAGGCGATGATACTGAAAGGATTCTATGACCCGGAAAGATCATCATCCCAGGAAATAGAGTATAGAGACTGTGAATATTCCTTTAGCTCCTTTTACGATGAGCGGGCAGATGCTATCAGCAAAATAGAATTATGCCAGGACTGGCCGGACGGTGATAAAATAGTACGAATGGAACTTGAGTGGAACATAATAAAAATTCCGCGGGCACCTGTATCAGCAAAAGTAATGCCTGAAAGCCTTGCATGGCTGGTAAAAAATCTGAAGGCGATTTACAACGACTGGCAGAAAGACCATCCTGAATGTGAAAGGATGAAATAGAACAGGGGCTCATGCATTTCTTTATTCCTTTACCCGCAATCCCGTCCATCCGCGCCATCCCCCGGAGTTAATATGCTTGAACCCTTTCTCCTGCAGCCGCGCCGACAGGTACTTCATCGACCCCTGCCGTTCGTTGTTCTCCGCGCACCAGTGCTCATACGCCGCGTACAGTTCCCTGCTCGATACACGCAGGTACCCCGTAGCGTCAATCGTGCAGCAGTCTCGCAGGAATGCGCCCGTCGTGTCCATATCCTCCCGGTATTCCTCCGTCGCTGTGCGTACGCATTCCGGGTCTTGTAATCCTTCTTTTTGCCAGTACAGGTACCCGTCAAGCATCCAGTTGAAGATCCCGCTGTTTTCCTTCGCGAGCTTGTCAGCCAGGTGCCTGTCCCGCTGTTCCGGCGGAATCGTCACCGTGAATGGAATGAGCTTTATGCGCCGCCAGATACCGTAGTCCGCGCCCTTTATCCGCGGCTTGTGGTTTGTTGCCATGAAAATCTTGAACGTCGGGTAGAACGAGAAGTATTCCCCGTACAGAAAGCGAGCCGTAAGCTTGTCCTCTCCCGTAATCTGCTTCACGAGCGTCTCGCTCAGCGCCTTTCCCTGTTCAATTTCCGAAGTTGTCACAAGCCGCATGCCGCGCAGCCGCGCGATGTCGTTGCTCATGTTGTTGTTTTTCTTCATCATAAATGTATCTGTTCCCGTTGAACACGCGTAGTCGCCCATCAGGTTCTGTATCGTGTTCAGGAACGTACTCTTTCCGTTCGCACCCGTCCCCCACAGAAGGAACAGGCACTGCTCCGACACGTCGCCAGTAAGCGAGTACCCCATGACTTTCTGGATAAAGTGAATGAGCTCCGTATCCTGATTCATAATCTGCAGAAGGAACCTGTCCCAAGTCGGGCATCCAACGTCCTTGTCGTATACGAACCTGCTGCTCTTTGTCGACATATCGAGCCTGTTGATTTTCCTCGTGCCGATGCGTTTCAAATCTACCGTACAGTTCACCGCGTTGAAAAGGTACGGATTAGAATCGAGAGATTCGCTTTCAATTTTTATTTCTTTGGACATTTTACATAATCCTACAATTGCCTGTATGCGGCGGAACGCCTCGCTTTT
>DCFX01000037.1 GCA_002314445.1 Treponema sp. UBA1793 | reverse complement strand
GCACAGTCTACTTTGTATCTGCGGATAGAATCATGATTCCTGGTACATTTCGGTGTGCGGCTCGGGAGTGGTTTTCGGACGGCAGATGCCGCCGGCAGAGTGCCGTTTCCATGCGGTAAATTTCTCTCAGCCTGAGCATAAATGCTTCCGGAAATTTTCTCTGTACCGCAGAGGGGAACCTACTTGTCTCCGTCTCAGCTTTGAAAAGACGGTACCTGTTTTTCTGCAGGATGTCAATATTCCGCTGAACTTTTTTCCGGCACAAAAAGTCTCGGGCATCGTATGCTTATTTTTATGCTGACAGTGCGTCTTGTTTTACTAACCTTTACGGGTTATACTACTATATCGAAAAGTTCTATAATAATATCAGGAGAGACTCTTGGTATTATTAATTTTGAACTATTAAGGAGATATTACCTTATGAAGAATTTCTCTTCCGAAAAGAAAACTGCGGAAAAAAAGAGAAAAAGTATAATTGTACAATTCTCTGTACGGCTGGGAACTATAATCACGGTGCTGCTTGTTACATTGGGAGTATTGTCATATCTTTCTGTTGCAAAAGGGTCTGAAAAAAGTCTTTCCAATAATATAAAAGGGATGGTTCCTGTATATGCAGACACAATCAATTCATGGAACCAGCAGTTTATTCGTGAAATGCATTTGTATACAGAATCGGATTTCGTAAAAGAAGGTGATATAGATGGAATCGTTGCATGGATACGGAAAAATCAGGACAGGCGATCTGCCGATTTCAGCAGCATTTTTTTCTGCAATATGGCCGGAATGTCGATGAGTGATTCAGGACAGTATGTAGATTTGGCAGACCGCGCCTACGTAAAAGAAATGCAGAAAGAAGGAACTGATTTATGCGTCAGCGATCCAGTCAAATCAAGGCTTGACAATTCACTTATTTATATTGTATGTTCCGCGGCCTATGACTCAAATCATAAAAAGCTTGGTTTTTTTGGAGGAGTTGTAACACTTGAACATCTGCAGGAAATTGTGGAAACAGTCAAAGTCGGAACAAACGGCTATCTTTCCATAATCGGAGGTGATGGCACCTGCCTTGCGGATCCTGACAAAGAACTTATCATGAAAAATCTGAACAAAAGTCCGGATCCTGGGATACTCAGGGTGTTGGCAAGAATAAAGACCAGGGAATCAGGAACAGAATTTATTGTAAATTCTACCGGAGAAAGGTCTTATGGATTCTTCGGCCCTATAAAGAATACCTCATGGTCTATTGTCGCGGTTGTTCCTGAAAAAGAAGTAAATGCAACTGCAACCGAACTGGGAAAGACACTTGCCATTCTCTGCGTCGTTTTTGTCACCATACTTATTCTGATAACAGCATTAACCGTCCTGAATATGATAAAACCGCTCAAAGGTGTCGAAAAATCAATACAGGGTATAGCAACGGGAAATGCGGATCTGACCCGGCGTCTTGACAGGACAGTTAACAATGAAATCGGCTCGATTGTAAACGGGTTTAACCAGTTTATCGAAAAACTTCAGAATATTATGACCGACCTCAAAAAATCGAAAGATGATCTTTCATCAAGCGGAGGTATACTTCAGACGAGTATAGAGGGAACGTCAAGCGCTATAATGCAGATATTATCCGATATCGACAGTGTCAAAAAAGAAATAACGAGCCAGTCGGCAAGCGTTGAAGAAACTGCCGGTGCGGTAACCGAAATTTCACAGAATATCGTCTCCCTTGAAAAAATGATTGAAAATCAGGCAAGCGGAATTTCCCAGGCATCTGCTGCGGTAGAACAGATGATCGGAAATATCGGCAGCGTTAATAAATCCGTTGAGCAGATGGCACAGTCTTTCACGTCGCTCGAAGAGCGTTCCAGGGACGGCATGACGAAACAGGAACGGGTAAGCGAACAGATAGAACTTATTTCAAGCCAGTCGGAAATGCTGGAAGACGCAAATGCCGCAATTGCAAGTATTGCAAGCCAGACAAACCTGCTCGCAATGAATGCTGCAATCGAAGCTGCCCACGCAGGTGAAGCTGGAAAAGGATTCAGCGTTGTCGCCGACGAAATCAGAAAACTTTCGGAAACGTCTACCGCACAATCGAAAACGATCGGAGATGAACTGAAAAAAATACAGAGTTCGATCGGAACTGTCGTGTCAGCATCTGCGGAAACTACAAATGCATTCGGGTCCGTTTCCGAAAACATAAAAGAAACTGATACACTTGTCATGCAGATTAAAAACGCGATGGAAGAACAGCTGTCCGGTTCAAAGCAGATCGGCGATGCGCTCCACATGATGAACGACAGTACTGCGGAAGTACGTACAGCTTCGTCGGAAATGAGTGCCGGACAGAAGGCTATACTTGATGAGGTGAAGCGTCTTCAGGATGCAACGTCGTCAATGAAAGAAAAAGTAGCGGAGATGGAAACCGGAGCACACAAGATAAACGAAACAGGAACGGCGCTTCACGGTATATCAAAAAATGTAAACGATACGATTGTGAGGATCGGTAATCAGATCGATCAATTCAAAGTATAAATCCAGCTGCTGCCGGCAGAAAAATTTATCCGGGAAAGGCTGCCATAATCAATACTCTTCCCTGATTATGACTGACCAGTTTTTCCCGGGATATGAATTGTATCCGTTTGTATGGGCATAGCCGTATACAGTAAACGCTGTACCGGCATTTTTTATGTAACAGTATCCGTAAGGGGTACCTGATAAAATCTGCTGGAATGCTTCTGTCGACGAAAGATTTCTTTTTAGAATATCAGCTTTGTTGCGGGATGCTATAACTGCACCTTCGCTATTTACAACGCAGATTTCCCCATGTGCGGAAATTTTTGACATATCCACGATATTCAGAATATACTGCCAGTTGAACCTTGTTGACAGAACGCCAGCCACGCTGCCGTCAGGAGCAATAACAGGACATGTATACGCAACTGCCCACGTTTTTCTTGACGCCGAATAATACATGTCTGAATATACTGTCTTTCTTTCCGCACAAACAGATTTGAACCATTCTTTATTTGAAAAATTCGCACCCCGCAGTTCTTTACGGATTCCGGCGCAGATAACATTGCCGTTTATATCGGTGAGAATGGCATCATGATATACTTCATAAATTTTTACCATGCGCTCAAGAACATTTTCCGCACTTTTGTACGTTCCTTCGGACGGATTGGTGCATGCTTCTATTATCCTGCTGAATGATGCCCATGCCTGGACATCGCAGTACCGTTCAAACAGGTTTCTGTCTATTTTGTCGATGATGTCGAATGCAACATCAGCAGTACGAATCCCGATGAGATCGTACATTTTCTTCTCAATGTGATCCACGACAACATTGCACGTTTTACTGCCGGCATCATTTTTTTCCGAAATATTCCGTATTTCTTCTGATATTACTTTAAATCCGCTGCCGGCCTGCCCTGCCCTTGCGGCTTCTATTGCAGAATTGAATGATAAAACCCGGATATTCTGGGACTGATTGTATATATCGTCAAGTGAATGCCGGAGTGTTTTGTAATCGCCCATCAGTTTATTAAAAACGGAATTTAATTCTTCAGTCTGATTTTTTTTCTGCATATATCATCCTTTTATGAAAACCATACAAGCTGCAATGGATAATCAGCATTCCATAACGCGGCGTCAGTATAACGTAAAAAAAAAACGAAGACAATATTTTTCTGCTTATTTTTGGAGTTTTTAAACATTTTCCTGAAATATACAATTACCAGACAATGAGGTTCCCTCCGTATGTCAAGCCGGCTCCGAAACCCAAGGTTATAATGATGTCACCTTTTTCCAGTCCTCCTGACCGGGCAAGTTCATCAAGGGCAATCGGAACTGATGCTGCAGACGTATTCGCATATTTTTCCATATTGAGAAAGAAGATATCAGTACTGATTCCCAGCCGTTTTGCTGCTGCTTCTATAATCCGCTTATTTGCCTGGTGAGGTATAATCCTTTTAACATTTTCTATCGAAATGCCGTCCCGTTCAAGCAGGCGCTGTATAGTCCGGGTAACGGCATTTACGGCAAAAAGATACACCGCATGCCCGTCCATTTCGATATAAGGCGGTTTCCCGACTGTTTCACCGGAAATAAATGGTGCGCGAGTGCCGCCCCTGCGGACAATCAGTTTATCTGCGCCTGTTCCATCAGCTCCGAGGATGGAACGGATAACACCACTGCACTGCACTCCCTGTGCCTCCCCCTGCGTCAATTCAAGGACAACTGCGCCTGCACCGTCACCGAACAAAATGCAGGTATTGCGGTCGGTCCAGTCTGTGAGGCGGGACAGTACTTCTGTCCCGATAACGAGTGCCCTTTTTCTTCCGCCGGCAGCCATCATGCAGACAGCAGTATCGAGTGCATATACAAAACCTGAGCAGCCGGCAGTGATATCGAATGCGGCAGCATTCTGCGCACCAATCCGATCCTGTACTATACAGGCGACGGAAGGGAAGCCGACATAATCAGGTGAAGCGGTTGCAACCACAATAAGCTCTATACTTTCGGCCGCATAATCGGGATGCTCAGGATTGACTGCTTTCAGTGCATTCATCGCAGCCTGACAGGCAAGATCACTTGCCGCTTCATCAGCGCGGGCAATATGACGCGATTCTATGCCGGTGTGGGAGAGAATCCATTCATCAGATGTATCAACTATTCTGGAAAGGTCATCATTGGTCAGTGTCTTTTCCGGCACATAGCTCCCTGTTGCGGTTATTTCGACAGCCATATACGCCTCCTGTAAAAAATATACAGGCACACTATAACAGAATTAAAAAAATAATGTCAATATGACAATATCTGTTATTATGTCATATACATTCAGGGATAGAGATATACATCTGCCGGAGGATCAGCTTTTTCAATATGTGTACAGACAATCTGCGGTTCAGGCTGACCCTGAAAATCACCCTGCTTCAGTATTCCTGTAACGGTTACCCAGGAACCGTCGTGTATGAGGGCCGCGAAAGGGCCGTTCGTGTCATAGCTGCAGGTAAAGCCTATAAGAGAAAGATCGGCAACGCAGCATGTCATAAGTTCCCGGGAAGGGCAAAACATACCTGGACCGAACACGGCAGGATCGGTCACGACGCAGCCCTTCATTGTAATAGTCCAACCGGTATACAACGATGTATGCTCCTCTATCTCCTGTATCCAGCCGGCACCTTCAGTATCGCTTATGCATATGCGCTTTTCATCGGGATAATATCCGCCGAGAGTCTGTCCCGATGCAGTTGTTAAGGTATGAGGCAGCGTCTGTATCTTATTCACCGACGTTTCCATTCCGGCACCATCCTGGAGAGGAGCCTCATCCTGCGCCTCACTGCCTGACGGTGACGTGCCTCCGGGATATCGCTGTATCTGCGAATTCAGTTCGTTCTCTGTTATAGTCCCGTTTTTCGCTGCAGGAGTATGTGTATTCCTCTGAGCACCTGCCCCTCTGTACTGAAAAACAGCAAGGCTGACACACAGCGCAAGACAGTAAAAAATCAGCAGTCTGAAATGATATACCGTTTCAGAAGCCTCCTGTTCCTGATGCTGCTGATTCTCTGCACTGGAAAAAAAAGCAGATACTTTCTGCATTCCCCAGCAGATACATATAATACCCGTGCCTGCAATAAACGGTTTCAGCCGGTGAACAACGAAAAATCTGGTGATATTCTGCGCCACAATACCTACAAGGAGTATGCCAATCCAGAGAAAAAGGCCGGCTTCTATAAAATCCGCCGTAAACCGTACTTTTTTTGTTTTCATAAGATTTTAACTCCCGTGCAGAATAACGCAAATGCAGCCATAACGAGCAGGCAGACACAAAATGTCGTACCTGCCATACGGCCTGCCATTTTCGGGGAGCACATTCCTCCCAGCAGAATGGTATTTTTAATATCCATCATGGGGCCGAAAACGAGAAAGGCAAGCTGGGCGGAAGGAGCAAAACTTTTACCAATAACAGAACAAATGACTGCATCCGAGGTAGAACAAAGTGAAAGGCAGTATGCCAGTATCATCATCACCAGTACGGAAAAAATCACGCCGCAGTTTCCTGAGAAAAATGATACTCTGTGGAAAGAACTGCTTATGCTGCCGCTCAGAACCTGAAACAGCGTTGCAATTGCTATACCGATTGTCTGCCAGCTGCCTGCTTCTATAAATTCCTCCCTGCTGTAGGAAAGGACAGCCGCACATTTTCCGGAAAATGATGTTCCGCTGCAGTACCCGCACTCCCCGCAGGATTCCGCAGAATCTGCTGCAGTTATAAAATCTGCAGCCTTTCTGCCTGTAAAAGTTGCAGCAGTAAGAACCGAACAAATCATTCCCAAAAAAGTGCGTGCAAAAACAATGCGGATATTTCCGCCGTATGCATACCAGGTAGACAGCATGACGACAGGATTGATAATCGGAGCCGCCGTTAAAAAAGCAACTGCGGCAGGCAGCGGTATTCCCTTTTTAGTGAGAGAGCGAAATACAGGAACAGATGCGCAATCGCAGACAGGCATAAAAAAGCCCCCCAGAATACCGAACCCGATTCCCAGAACGGGATTGCGGGGAAAGACTTTCTGAAGGAAACCGTCAGGAACAAAAACCTGTACGATTGACGAGAAGAGAATACCAAGTAAAAGAAATGGAACGGCTTCCAGCCACGTCCCGGTAAAGAGCGTACATGCGTGTAAAATTCCGGGCCTCCCGACTATTTGCAAGTAACTTGCATATTACTCAAGAAGACTGGTATATACAGGAAAAAAGAATTTGTCAACAGGATTATGACTGAAATAATGCTGCAATCCGGTATGAAAAGAGGTTCCGCCCTGCTCCTGTACTTTCTGATTCAATCAGCCTGCCAGTCTCCGGATCACGTATTCTGAAACATCCCCCGGAACCAAGTACCGGTTCGAGAAAACGCACATGTTCGCCGAGTACCATTCCCCGCTCATTTACGGGAGGATTAGTTCCCCACCGTTCGGGGTGACCGACAAGCCAGAGAATGGCGCCGCGGAATGACGGATCATTCCGTATCATCTCACGCAGCCGTACATCGTCCGCATGCATCTCCTGCACTGACCATGCAGAATCGACATGATACAGCCTCATAAAAGAATTGATTGTATTCACAACCACTGGAGGGTGCGTTCCGTAATTATTCCAGTGAATAGACCCGTCCCGATTCCTGCGGCCGGCGTCAATGTCATCACATACAAAAAAGTGTTCAGGATCAGTACCTTTCGGAATGATGTCCAGAATTGCATCCTCACTCAGGTTGCGTATGCCAATAATCGCAAGGGACAACCGTGTGAGTGCAATCTCACAGCTTAATAAATGCTTCTGGCGGTATCCGTCCATGTCAGATGCCAGAAATGCGGATACATCATCTTTCGTCCGTATGCTGCCCGTCACTCCCGTACTGCCTGCATCCCACTCCCTGCATATTTGCACTCTTGACCTGTCAGGAACGTTCCGGTAAAACCAGTGTGCATCATCTTCGGAAAAACAGACGCTTCCGTGAGTGACTGGCTGCCCCAGTTTTGACAGGGCGGAGTTCAACGCTTTCCCGTCAGCTCCCAGAGCGACAGAACGGAATACGTATGTTCCTCCTATAAACCCGACCCAGAAAACGGCAGTATCGCCATAACGGGGAGAATAAAACTGTCTGCCCCGATTCTTTCCTGTTTCATTAAGGATATATGCTCCTTCCGGCGTCGCATCAGCTGTTCCGGGGACACCGGTGGAACACGGGAGAATGCGTTCAAGCTCATCTTTTTTATAAATATACGTTTTCTGTGCTACAAGCGAAACACATACCGTCCATCCGGTATTATTTAAACCTCCGCAGACAGCTGGCGCAGCGGAAAAAATCAGTATGTATGCGGCTGTAAGTAAGAGTAGTACCTTTTTCATTCTTTTCTCATTACAATTCAAACAACCCTTTTTATAAAAAAGATACTGCACAGCATTACTTATTTCCGTGCAGTATCTTTTTTATAAAACATGTGCTTACGCAGACTTTTCAGAAAACAGGAATTTCTTCCATAATCAGCACTTGTGGCTGTCTCCGCATTCCTTTTCGTGTACGTGATTGTGGCATACAGAGCCGCTTGACACGAGTTTTCCTTCCAGATATGCCTTGACAGCACTTTCCGCATTCCCTGTGGCACCGGTAATGACTGCAATGTTTTTTTCGTTGAACAAATCTATGGCACCTGCGCCCATACCGCCGGAAATAATTACGGAAGCTCCCTTCTCTGCAAGAAATACCGGTAAAAAGCCTGGCTTGTGGCCGGGATTGGGAACAACTTCCTTTCCTTTTATCTGGTTATCCTCTGTCTGAAACAAAGTAAAACTTCCGCAATGTCCGAAATGTTCCGAAACATCCGCACCTTCACTAGCAACTGCAATAATTTTCATTCTATAACCTCCAAAAATATAACCTTTATTAAGGGCATCCCAAAAACCTGAAGTCTTTTGAGGTACCCCCTACTATACTTATCCCTGTATATACGTTTTGTAAAACGACTGCCACATATCAGTTACAGCCATGCCTGCCGGACTATGGGGATACATGTCAATAGATTTTCCTCTGTTCACCGCATATGGTACTGTTTTATCAAAAGGAATCTTCCCGATTACTGCAAGAGATTCCGCCCTGCAGTATGATTCCACGGCTTCCGTATTTTTCTGATTAACGTCGAATTTATTTATGCAGACAACACACGGAATTTTCAGGAAGGATATAAGTTCTACAAGCCTTTTCATATCGTGGAGTCCTGAAACAGTCGGCTCCGTCACAATTAAAACAATATCAGCTCCTGAAAGAGACGCCATCACAGGGCATCCCGTCCCGGGAGAACCGTCGGTTATGGTAAATCCGGCTTCCGGAGCATGTTCGGAAAGCTGTGTCTTTACCGCTGCCACGAGTTTTCCTGTAGTACCGCTTCCCGGATTCAACTGCGCCGTCGAAAAAACTGAGGTACGGTTCCGGTACAGCAGCAACCGTCCTGCAGGGCTGACGGCCATACGTATGGCCTGTTCCGGACAAAGCCTTTCGCAGACTGCACATCCCTCGCATTCGTATGGATCTACCATACCATTTGTAATTGCGCCGAAACGGCAGTGCGCTCCGCATAATCCGCAGCCGGTGCATTTTGAAGAATCAATGACAGCCTTGCCGAGCGCACTGTAATCTGTCGTCTGCATTTTCTTCATACCTTGTACGACAAGATGCAGATTAGGCGCATCTACATCGCAATCCGCGAATGCACGGCACCTGCTCAAACTGATAAATGCAGAAGCAACAGTCGTTTTCCCCGTTCCGCCCTTTCCGCTCAATACAAGAAGGTGTTTCATTTTTCCGCCTCCGATTCTATTGCTGCAAGCAGATGGCGGAAGAGTACACGATACTGTTCGTTTTCACGGACTGCAATTCTGCCCTCTGCATTCAGATTGCCCAGAGCTGAGTCAAAAGGAATACTTGCAAGAAGCGGAATACGGTGCTTTCTGCAGAACGTACGTACAGGGTTCCGGCCATGTATATCCTTATTGATAACTACTCCGCATTTCTTTTTGAACCGGATAACAAGCTCATAGACTGTTTCAAGATTATGCATTCCGAATAACGTCGGTTCTGCAACAAGCAGACAGAAATCTGCTGTACGGATGCTTTCCATAACGGTACATGCGCTTCCCGGCGGACAGTCTATGACGACAGTTCCCTCTTCAGGCAGCTTTTCCGCAAGCGCTTTAATCACGGGTACGCCTGAAGATTCTCCGGCATTAAGAGTACCGGAAAGAAAACTGACGGAACCGGATAATCCTTCACTGATTGTTCCGATTTCTTTTTTCCGTTCCGTCAAAGCTTTTTCAGGGCAGAACAGTACACAGCCTCCGCATGAATGGCACATTTCTTCAAAAACGAGTATGTTGTTCTTCACGCAGGCAAGTGCATGCCACGCACACACTTCTGTGCATTTTCTGCAGCCGGTACACATTCCCGCCTTAATTTCGGGAACGAGGACAGTTACAGGAGCATGCCGTACGCTCTCAGGTTTAAAAAACAAATGCCCGTCAGGTTCTTCGACGTCACAGTCGGCATACACCGCACGTTCTGCAGCACAGGCAAGATTGACAGAGACGAGCGTTTTGCCCGTTCCGCCTTTCCCGCTTAAAACGGCAATTCTCATTCCGGCCTGTCTCCGGCATGATGAAGTCCCGGATGTATATCGTGCAGAACAGCAAGTTTACCGCCGGTGCACAACCCGATATTATCGGCGACGCTTCCGGAAACTGCAGTGTACAGCGTAATTCCTGCTGTGTTAAACAATTCAACCGCATTTTCGCCGCAGCGGAATGTAATGACGGCCTCCGCCCCTGCGTCTGCAGCTGCCTGGGCAGCCTTTACACCCGCTCCACCGGAGGCGTCCGCCCCGGGATTGACGGCTGCTGTATACAGTGCAGAATCCGTATCATATATGATAAAATACGGTGCACGCCCAAACGAAACCGAAACCGGCATTTCAGGCTGTTTTTCATCTGCAGGTACTACAATTTTCATATTATTCCTATTCCCCTGGAAAAAATCCGACAGCCTGTCCGGGCTGTGTCATGCTTATAAAAAATCGATTGCGGAAAAATCAATTTTTCCGTCTTCTCCGACAAACTCCTTATCTGCAAAAACCGCTTCCACCTTTCCGATAAACATTTCGTGGGAACCTGTAACAACTGAATCAGTAACAGTACATTCTATATGAACTGGACATCCATCCAGATACGGCGACCGGACTTTTTTTCCCGGTTCAAGATGTGCCCCGCATGCTGCAATCTTATCACCGTCGCGTTTGCTGTGACTGCCGAGATACTCAAATTTTTCCTGATATTCTTTTCCGACAAGATTGACGGTAAAACAGCCGGACTCCTTGATGAGATGATACGAATAGCGGGACGGCACAATGCCGACCATGACCATAGGCGGGTCATAACTGCAGTTACAGCAGTATGCAACTGCCAGCGCATCCCATTCACCGTCGTTTCCACAGCACGACACAAGAACTTTCGGAGACGGCTGCAGGCAGGAACGCAGAGAGGCAGAAATTTTTTCCATATGCATATCCTCTTTGGTAAAGTGTGCACGGAACGGGAAAATCATATTCCGTGCTTGTACTGAACATACATTCAGTAGGTATACACTATCAGTGTTTATGGCATATGTCAATAACAAAAGGAAACGATGTTTCTTTCTCTACCGGAGATGACAGCGAAACATAAAACAAAATACCCCGTAAAAGATTCAATCATCTCCAAAAGAATACACAAGACCGGTATGCAGGCGGTGCAGCCGTTCTCCGCAGAGGGTATGCAGATAGTCAAGAGCCGCCTCCCCTGTACAGTGTCCGGTAAACAACTGGATGTCCAAGTCTGAGGCATATTGTGCAAGTTCCTGCATTCCTGCAATGTCTTCTGCAGCAATTTTCTCGCCCTTATTCCACGGAAAATGAAAACCGCCGGTATATGAGAGTATAGCCGTATCGGGAAAGAAATTGCGGACGCTTTCTATGGAGTTAATGACTCCGCTATGGGAGCAGGAATTAAACAAAGCAAAACCTTTCCGGTTTTCACGCTTTGTCTCAATTACAAGGATACATTCGTGAGCAAAATCATCATGATGCAGGTTGCCGTGACTGGTAATATACAGTGTCTTATTTTTATATGGCTGGGTAAAAGTATGAACAGAAACAGGTACAAGCCAGCTTTTTTCTCCGATCTTCAGAGGGGCGCTTCTGTCTGCAAAACGGATTCTGCCTTCGTATTTACCGGCGCAACTCCAGCCGATGAACCAGGGGTCTTCTCCGGGAGCCGAATGTGCAGTGCTGTAACACTGCATTTCCGGCCGCCAGTATGTATATACAGGCGACATTCGATTTAATGCGCAAAAAGTATTGAAACCGCCTGCATGATCATAATGTGCATGAGAGCAGACGGCAGCAGCTGCTGCTGATATATCCTTCCCGAGCACAGCCGCGTTTTTTGCAAACGTGTCGTCCTGCCCGAAATCAAGCAGCAGCGATTCCTTTCCCGTTTCAAGAAAAAGGGAAAGGCCGTGCTGTGGAGTAAGACTGGAATTTACTGTTGAATTTTCAACAAGTACTGTGCACGTCATCATCAGGCATATGTCAGACAGTGACGCTTACTTCAAGCATCTTCTTCGAAATAAACTGATCGATAAACCTGTTTTCGATAAAGCCAATGTAGTTCTGCTGCGCATCAACAACAAGCGCATAATCTATTGCGTGAATAGACATCTCATGCTGAATAACTTCAACCGACGTATCAGGTGTTACGCTGTATCCGACAGGCTCCATAATATCGGCGGCAACAAGCAGGGAGAGCAGATTCTCTGTTGAAAGTGCATCCTTTATTGAAGCGACTGTAATACAGCCGATCGGTTTATTATCGGAATCAACAACGGCATAATCAAAACTGTCGTTTTCAGAAAACGTATGGACTATGTTCTGCACCGTCTGATCTTCCCTGATTGCAGGAAGCGACTTCATGACATCTTTCGCCCTCATACTCTTGATAACATCGCTTTCCGTAATGTCCTTATTCACTTCGTCGGCTTTCTTTACCGCATAGCGTATAAAAGGCGGTCCTATAAGCTGTACGACAAATGTCGTCGTCGTTACGACAATCAGAATTGTATTGCCGATTACACCGGGAAAGCGCTGACTGGAAATAATGGAAAGGGCGATTGCCACTCCCGACTGGCTGAACAGACACATCGGCAGATATTTCTGAACTTTTAGAGGAGCCTTTGAAAGCCTTGCGCCAAGATTCGCTCCAAGCATTTTTCCGGCTGTACGGGCGATAAGAAATATTACGATAAATACCGCAATAGGTATGGACATCTGCGAAATATTGAATTTCGCACCTACAAAGACAAAGAACAATATATAAATAGGAGGGGCAAACGATTCTACGGCACCGAATACCTGTGAACTCTTTTTCGGCACTTTGTTTGCAAAGATTGTTCCCATTATCATGGAAGTCATAATCATGTCAATCTTGAGGACTGCCGCAAGTCCCAGAATAAAGAGCACCGCGCCAAGTGTAAAATCAAGGATTCTGTCTTTATCCGTATACCGGTTCAAAAGTCTGCTGAGCAGCAGGCCGCTTATAACGCCGACAACAACGGAACCGCCTATTTCATACAGCGGCTCAAGAATGTTTTCGGCAAGGCTCACATCCCCGTGCCCCAAAAAATTGCCAGCAATGCTTGAAGTAATCGCATAAAGAAAAAGTGCAAACACATCATCAAGAGCGACAATTCCAAGCAGCGTCGTTGTAAGTATTCCCTTTGTCTTGTATTCGTTCAACACGTCTGTTGTACCCGCAGCTGCAGTTGCCGACGAAATCGGTCCGAACAGAAGCGCAAAAACGAACGCCATTTTAAGCGAAAACATAAAGGAAGCGCCGATAAAAATCAGGACGAAAACACAGACAAATGCTCCCATTGCTTCATAAAACAGGATGCTCATGAACTGCTTCCCGTACTTTTTAAATACATTCAGACGCAGTTCATTACCCATCGTAAAACCAATCAGACCAAGTGCGAAGGAATTGATGGGGTCAAGTTCTGCAAGCATTTTTGCATTTATGATGTTAAGGAAAGATTCTCCAAGTATGATGCCGATGACGATATAACCGACAACCTGCGGAATCCTGAGTTTCTGAAAAAGCCGGCCGCCGAATGTTCCGCCAAAAATAGCAAGGCCAATCAGAAGAAGTATGTTTACATTTGAAAAAATAATATTATGTAGAAAAGCCATTTTCCTGTCCTCTCCTTACCGTAAGGATTTGTATATCTCTTCTGATGAATGAGCCGACAGGATTGCAGTCCTCTTAGCACTGTCTTTGAGCAGCTGGACTATATCGCTCAGTATCAGTATATGCTGCCGGTGATTATGTTCAGGTACAACTATCATGACGACGATTCTTACCGGTGTTCCATCTATGGAATCGTAGCCGGCAATCGGTGAATCCGAAACGGCCATGGCAAGGACGACATTCTTTACGCCTTCACAACGGACATGCGGGACACCGACACCCAGGCCGATTCCTGTACTCATCAGTTTTTCGCGGTGAAGAACTCTTTCTTCCAGAATTTCTTCTGAAGATACTTTACCCGTTTCAAAAATCACCCTGCACAACTTTTTTAAAACTGTATCTTTATCAACAGCATTAACCAGAATGATATTCTTTTCCTCGAGGTTTTCAATGAACATAAAAACTCCTTATATCTGTTCCCTGCTGACGCATATAAATACACACACTGCATGATACACCGTCTTTTCACGAACAGGATATCGATATATGCGATACGGCAAATTTATTTTCTATGAAAGAATTTTGATTAAGATTGATTGATACTCTGCATCCGCAACATATAATAACTACCAGACATAAACCTGATTTAACTGCGTAGCCGCATAAAAGTCAATATATTTGAAGAAATTAGTACAAATTTATGCGAATTCAACAGTCAGCAGACACTATACGGTGCCGGATGGAGTCTGAAAATATATTTCCCGGCATGTCTCTTTTTAAGTGCGGCGTATATGCAAAACGGGAGTATGCTTTAATGCATCGATTCAGAATGCAGCTTCCGATGCTTCAGCAATACGTTCCGGGACTGTTTTTACGCCGGAGAAAAACAGAATCACTCCAATATCCGCAGGACTCTTTTTTTATCAGAGACTACTGGTTTTTTGCGAAATTTACCCTTATACTTTAAATAATCCCGTACGGGACTGGAGGTATTCATGGCAGAAAAAAGAAAAGTTATTATAGTCGGTGGTGTTGCAGGCGGTGCTTCCACGGCAACAAGGCTGCGAAGACTGGATGAACATGCCGAAATCATAATGTTGGAACGCGGAGGATACGTATCGTTTGCGAACTGTGGACTCCCCTATTACATCGGCGGAGTCATCACAGACCGCTCGCTGCTGACTGTACAAAAACCGGAAGATTTCAGAAATTCTTTCAATATTGATGTAAGGCTGAACAATGAAGTGACAGCTGTCGATACAGAGCACAAAACAGTAACTATACATAATTCCGAAGAAGACAGGACATACACTGAGACATATACACAGCTGGTCCTTGCGACGGGAGCGGCTCCGGTAAAACCTCCCATCGAAGGAGCAGATTCACCTAAAGTCTTTACCCTGCGCACCATTCCCGACACCGATGCAATCAAAAATTTTATTGCAGAAAAGAAACCGGAAAGTGCAGTCGTCATGGGCGGTGGCTTTATCGGTGTGGAGATGGCGGAAAATCTCCACCACGCAGGCCTGAAAGTAACAATTGCCGAAATGCTTCCGCAGCTTGTCGCACCGCTTGATCCAGATATGATGGCTGATGTGCATACGTACGTACGGAAGATGGGAATCAGACTTGAACTTGGAAAGGGTGTCAGCAAAATTGCAGACAACGGCTCTAAACTGACGCTTACCCTTTCTGACGGCAGCCAGATGGAAACCGATATGCTTATTATGGCAATCGGTGTACGCCCTGACACAAAAATTGCGCAGGATGCGGGCATAAAAGTAAATGCAAAGGGCACTATCATAACGGACAGCCACATGATGACGTCTGTTCCCGACGTGTATGCAGTCGGAGATGATGCGGAAGTTGCCGACAGCGTCACGGGCGGCAGAACGTACATCGCGCTTGCAGGCCCGGCAAACAGAGAAGGCCGTGTGGCGGCAGACGCCATCTGCGGTATTCAAAGTTCATATCCCGGTTCGCAGGGCTCGTCCATCATCAAGATATTCGACATGACAGTCGCATCGACCGGAATGAATGAAAAGACTGCTAAAAAACTCGGCATCGATTACGATATTGCGATTACGTGGTCTGCGGAACATGCGTCATACTATCCGGGTGCTACCTATATGGCCATAAAAACGGTCTTTGAAAAGAAAACCGGCAGGATTCTCGGAGCGCAGCTTACCGGCTTCCACGGTGTGGACAAACGGTGTGACGTTTTCGCAACGGCAATCCGTGCAAAAATGACGGCAAGTGAAATCGCTGAACTCGACCTCTGCTATGCGCCGCCGTTCGGTTCAGCAAAGGACCCGGTAAATATGGCCGGTTTCGTTATAGAAAACATCCTCACCGGAAAAATGAAGCAGCTCCGCATCGAAGAAGTCGATGCCCTTCCCCGCGACGGCAGTGTGCATCTTATAGACGTACGTGACCCGGTCGCTTTCGGCAGCGGACACATGGAAGGATTTGAAAACGTACCTCTAAAAGAAGTACGCAGCAGAATTGCTTCAATGGACAAAACGAAAAAGGTCTATGTCAGCTGCAGAATCGGACTTACCGCATATACGGCTTCGCGCATTTTCGTCCAGAACGGATTCGATGCATACGTAATCTCCGGAGGTTACAGACTGTACCATGCAATGTACGGGAAACAGACCGGCCCTTTTGAATCTGACGGTACCGGAGTAAAAACGCAGGCTGAAACTGCCGTTTCCGGTGCCGTACAGGCCGACACGGTTATTGTCGATGCATGCGGCCTCCAGTGTCCCGGTCCGATTGTCAAGCTTTCCGATGCGCTTAAAACCGCAGTGTCCGGCAGTGTCATCCAGATAACTGCAAGCGATCCGGCCTTTCCCGAAGATGCGGGAAGCTTCTGCCGGCAGACAGGCAATCAGCTTATTTCCTGTGACGAGAAAGCCGGTATATGCACGCTGAAAATCAAAAAGGGAAACTGTGCGGTTCCGGTTCAGCAGAACGGAGCCGGAACGTCCGGCGGAACAAATAAGAATATCATTGTGTTTTCAGGCGATCTGGACAAAGCAATCGCTTCGTTTATTATCGCGAACGCGGCGGCGGCTATGGGGCGCAAAGTCACGATGTTCTTCACGTTCTGGGGCCTGAACGTTCTTCGGAAACCGAATAAAGTCCATGTAGCAAAGGATTTTATCTCAAAGATGTTCGGCAAAATGATGCCGCGAGGTTCTGAAAAACTCGGCCTCTCCAGGATGAATATGTTCGGGATGGGACCAAAGATGATACGCAGCGTCATGAAAAACAAAAATATCGACAGCCTTGAGCAGATGATTGCCCTTGCACAGAAAAACGGCGTTGAGCTCGACGCATGTTCCATGAGTATGGATGTCATGGGCATAAAAAAGGAAGAGCTTATCGACGGTGTTAAAATGGTCGGTGCGGCGACAATGCTCGCAAATGCCGAAGTATCCGATATGTCGTTGTTTATCTGATATGGTATTTATCTGACAAATGGACGTACCGGCGGAATTATCCGCCGGTACATTTTTTAACAACCCTGTTATTAACCTGCGGGAAAGTGTATACTGGATGCATGAGAAGCAGCGAATATCATACAGAATCAAAAGACCTTGTAGTCGAATGCCTTAAACAGAATCAGGGAAAAACAGTATCGGTACAGGATATTATGGCATACCTAAAAGAACGGGGAAGTACTGTAAATATTACGACGGTCTACCGCATCCTTGACAGATTTGAAGAAGACCATGTGGTAATCAGGCACGGTGCCGAAGATGGAAAAAAAGCGCTGTTTCAGTACGTAGAGCCGCAGGCAGGCTGCATGCACCATCTGCACGTACAATGCACCCAATGCGGAAAAATCATTCACCTTGACTGCGATACAATGGAAAACGTTATACAGCATATTTCACATGAACACGGTATAGAAATAACATGTTCAGCCTCCCTGCTCTACGGAATATGCAGCGAGTGCCTTCAGAAAAACAGGAAAACGATTGACAAAGAAAAAGGAAAGAAGCTATAACTAATTTGCAAAACAATTGCAAATTAGTTATAGGAGTATTATATATGAATATGAAAAAAAAGCAGGTTATGCTTGCAGCCGCCTGCTCGATAATGCTGGCTGCATCTCCAGCCGCAGCGAAAGGTGTAAAAGCGCAGGTAAAGGATGCCGGACAAGCGCGCACAGTTGTAGCAGTTGCAATTGTGCCGGAAAAAACGTTCGCAGAAGCAGTCTGCGGTGATTTGTTTGATGTCATTACGATGATTCCGCCGGGATACGACCCCGAAAATTATGAACCCACTCCCCAGGAGCTGGCAAAATTCAGCAAAGCCTCTCTTTATTTTTCCATCGGCGTGCCGACAGAAGAATCTCACATTATTCCTTCCGTTTCAAAAACAACAAAAATAGTATATCTGCCTGATGAAGTCGCAAAAGTATACCCTGACAGAAAAATGGGCGACGGACGGGATCCTCATATATGGCTGTCGCCGAAACGCGCCGCAGTAATGGTACAGATAATGGAACGCGAATTTTCTGTACTTGATCCTGCCCATAGCAGTATATTTAAAAAGAATGCCGAAGCATATACGGCAAAAATAAACGCAGCAGAAAGACGGATAAAAACAAGGCTCGCCGGTGTAAAAAACAGAAGTTTTATTGTTTTTCATCCGGCCTTCGGATATTTCGCGGACGACTTCGGATTTACTATGTATGCACTTGAAGAAGAAGGCAAGGAAGCAACTGCGGGACGAATGATGGAATTGACCGATATGGCAAAGAAAGAACATATAAAAGCAGTATTCTATCAGGCGGAAATAGACAGTTCTCAGGCAAAAGCGCTTGCCGAAGAAATCGGGGGAAAGACGATTCAGCTTGAACCGCTTTCCGCCGGCTATATTGAAAATCTTGAACGAATGGCGGATACAATAGCCTCTGCGGCGGAATAACATACTATGGATACAGTGATTCACCTTGAAAATGTCTCAGTCTGTTACAAAAACACACCTGCAATTGAACAGGTGAATCTCACTGTTGAAAGAGGCGACTTCCTCGGAATTATGGGGCCGAACGGCGGCGGTAAAACGACGCTCGTAAAAGCAGTGCTTGGCCTTGTCCCCCTTTCCGGCGGCAGCATAACCATATGCGGCAAAGACCATCTGAAAAGCAGGGGGCTTGCCGGATATGTTCCGCAGTTTTCTTTTGTCGACAGAACTTTTCCCGTCACTGCGCTGGAAGTAGTCCTGACCGGGCTGCTCAAGGGTGGCCTGCATCCTTTTTTCAGATATACAAAACAGCAGAAAGAGGAAGCACTGAACTGCATGGAACGGGTTGGTATTGCCCACCTTGCAGGCAGAAACCTGCCGGGACTTTCAGGTGGAGAATTCCAGCGTCTGTTAATTGCACGAGCACTGGCAGTACATCCTGAAATTCTCATTCTTGACGAGCCGACGGCCAGTGTTGATCCCGCATTCAGGCAGGAAATATACGCGCTTCTCGGAAAGTTGAATGAAACGGTCACCATACTGCTGATAACACATGATATGAACGCTATCGCCCGTGAGGTAAAGACAATCGCCTGTCTTAACAGAACACTTGTGTACCACGGAGAGCCGCATCTGACGGAGCATATCATAAATAAACTGTACAACTGCCCCATAGACCTTGTAGCCCACGGCGTTCCTCACAGGGTGCTTGAACAGCATGAAGGAGACAGATAAATGATTCAGGCCCTTCTTACGTATCAATTCCTGCAGCATGCCGTACTGGCATGTCTTCTTGCAAGCATTGTCTGCGGTATAATCGGCGTTATTGTCGTTGAAAAGAAACTGCTCATGATGACGGGAGGAATTGCACATACAGCACTCGGCGGCGTCGGACTGGGCTATCTGCTCGGATTTGAACCGATACTCGGTGCGGCGGTTTTCTCTACAGCAGCGGCAATAGGTACGGGATTTGTCAGCAAAAAGGGCGGGAAAAATACCGATATTACGATTGCAATGTTCTGGTCGCTTGGTATGGCGCTCGGCGTTTTGTTCATCGCCTGTATGAAACGGTATCCCCCCGATCTTAATTCATATCTTTTCGGCAATATTTTAACAGTCACATCCATTAATTTGTACATTATGGCAATACTGACTTTTATTTCGGTAATCATCATATTCTTTTTTTTTAACGACTGGAAAGCATGGCTGTTCGACAGCGAATTCGCTTCCATTTCAGGAATGAAAACAACCCTCCTTGAATATACGCTGTTCATCCTCATCGCACTTTCTGTCGTGGTGCTGCTCCGGGTTGCAGGCATTATGCTTGTTATTGCGCTGCTCAGCGTTCCGGCGGCAACAGCTGCATTATTTACGAGCAAACTCGAAACAAGAATGGTGTTTGCATCAATCTTCGGCATTTTCGCCTGTTTTTCCGGCCTGTACCTTTCATACCGCTGGAACATTCCTTCAGGGGCGGCAATTATAGTCGTTTCTGTAAGCGCATACCTGCTGCTTTCTGCTGTTCATGCGGCAGCAGCCAGGACAAAGAAACATACTGTTTGTACAGCAGCATGAGGAGCAAATCATGATTAAGACTGTTTCACTGATCGGTATGGGTGCACTCGGCATTCTCTACGGAGATATACTGACAGAAGCACTTGGCGGACAAAACGTATCATTTCTTGCTGACGGAAAGAGGATCGAAAAATACCGTGAGTCGGGAGTGTACTGCAACGGAAAAAAATGCAGTTTTACCATAAAAGACTATGCACAGTCTTCGGAACCGCCGGATCTCCTTATATTCGCAGTAAAAGGAACTGCCCTCGACAGCGCAATTGAAACGGCGCGGCAGCATGTCGGGGAACGTACTATCATCATTTCACTGCTGAACGGCATATCGAGCGAGGAAATTATTGCTGCTGCGTTCGGAAAAGAGCATCTCGTCTACTGCGTTGCGCAGGGGATGGATGCGCTCAGGGAAGGCAACAGACTTGAATATGCACATAAAGGCGAGCTTTGCATCGGACTGCCGGAAAATCTCAGTGAAAATACTCCCGGACTGGAAGCCGTTGCAGAATTGTTCAAACGTACAGAACTTCCGTACAGGATCGAAAAGGATATCATGCACCGCATGTGGAGCAAATGGATGCTCAACGTCGGAGTAAATCAAATCGTTATGGTAAACCGCGGTACGTTTGCAACAGTCCAGAAAGAGGGCCGTGAACGTGAAATGATGAAGGACGCGATGAGGGAAGTTATTGCACTTTCCCAAAAAGAACACGCAGGCCTGACGGAACACGATCTTGACGAATATGTTGCACTTATCGACACGCTCAATCCTGCCGGAATGCCGTCCATGCGGCAGGACGGACTTGCGGGAAGAAAGACAGAAGTGGAATTATTTGCCGGTACCGTCATCAGCAGGGCCGCACGATTCAATCTTCCCGTTCCCGTAAATCAGTATCTGTACGATACAGTCAGAAAAATGGAATCCTTACCGGATACCGGAAGGGCATGACATCCGCTTCCTCATAACTCTTTATAATTTGAGCCGCTTTCAAAAGCCTGCTACATTTGAAAGCGGCTCATTTCTTTATGAAATTCCTTCCATTAAGCAGTATATTATAAGGAGGAGAAATGATACCTGCACTTTCGTGAGCAGCTGTCATCCGGAGTCTGCGTAACACACATACAGTGATGTTTACCCGGAACTCCGCTTTACGCCATTGCGGCGTACAGACTCCGCCTGATTTTTATAGGAGGTTTTCTCAATGCAGAAAGAATATGAAATTGAAAATGTTGCGGCAATGGAGATTCTCGATTCGCGCGGGAATCCGACAGTACAGGCACAAGTAACACTCGCAGACGGTTCTACCGGAACTGCGGCAGTCCCTTCCGGCGCATCGACCGGAACATTTGAAGCTGTAGAACTGCGGGACGGAGATACATCACGTTATCAGGGAAAGGGTGTAAGAAAAGCTGTTGAAAACGTAAATACTGCTATAGCCGGAAGGCTGAAAGGCATGGACGTACGGGATCAGACAGGTCTTGACAGGGCAATGATAGAACTTGACGGAACTTCGAACAAGGCAAAGCTGGGGGCTAACGCAATTCTGTCAGTATCGCTCGCCGCGGCAAAAGCTGCTGCATCTTTTGCGGGCATGCCGCTGTACCGGTATATCGGCGGAGCGGCTGCACGGACGCTGCCTGTACCGATGATGAACATTCTCAACGGCGGCGCGCATGCTTCAAACAATGTTGATATTCAGGAATTTATGGTCATGCCGGTTGGTGCCCCGTCGTTTGCCGAAGGCCTGCGCTGGAGTGCGGAAGTATTCCACAGCTTGAAAAAAGTCCTTGACGGACGTGGCCTTTCCACAGCGGTCGGGGATGAAGGCGGTTTCGCGCCTAATCTGAAAGACGATGAAGACGCAATTGCAGCAATCCTCGAAGCGATTGAGAAAGCGGGATACCACGCAGGAGATCAGTTCAGAATTGCAATGGATCCGGCTTCAAGCGAATGGTACGAAAAGGACGGTTCGTATCTCCTGCCGAAAAAGCAGAAACGGATGACGACCGATGAGCTCATCGACTACTGGGAAAAAATCGCCTCCAGGTATCCCATCGTATCAATTGAGGACGGGCTTGCAGAGGAAGACTGGGAAGGATGGAAAAAACTAACCGGAAAACTCGGGAAGAAAATTCAGCTCGTGGGCGACGATTTATTCGTAACGAATACAGAACGCCTTTCAAAGGGTATAGATATCGGTGCAGGAAATTCGATTCTCATCAAATTGAACCAGATCGGATCCCTGACGGAAACGATTGAAGCAGTCCAGACTGCCCAGCGCGCAGGTTATACGGCTGTCATCTCGCACCGCTCCGGCGAAACGGAAGATACGACGATTGCAGACCTTGCGGTCGCGCTGAATGCAGGGCAGATAAAGACAGGTGCGCCTTCGCGCAGTGAGAGGGTTGCAAAATACAACAGGCTGCTCGCTATTGAGCACGAACTAGGACAGTCTGCAGTCTGGAGAGGGATAAAGACCTTTACTATCGGATAACAGTACCTTATATAACGGTCAGAAATGTCCAGAACAAAGTTTTCGGACATTTTTGAAAACGAACGGTGCCGCCCTGCATTTATCACAGAGGGGCGGCACCATTTTTATTTTAACGGTCAGACTTCGTCAGCAGGTCGTTAAGGAATTCATGGCTTGATTCTATAACACCCAGAATAGTATGCGTGTCTTTCATGGAACTATTAACGCGCTCCAGGGATACAAGACCTTCGCTCAATGCCTGAGCCTCTTCGCGTATGGAAACTGTTATTTCCGAAAGAGACTTTCCAGACTGGTCTATTACTGTTGCATTGTCGTTAAAATTGGAAAGAATAGCACCGAAAGAAGTATTGAAACGGGACAACAACACCGTAAATCCGTTCATCTCCGTATTGATTTTATCTACCGTAGCCTTAAAATTATCAATACTGTCTGTTATCTGTCGGGCAAAAGTTCCGGTCTGGGTCGCCAGTTTCCGCACTTCGTCAGCAATAATTCTGAATCCGGCACCAAAACTGCCGGCATGGGCTGCTTCTATTGATGCATTGATGGCAAGCACATTCGTTTTGTCGGCTACATCCTGGATTGCACCGGTTATGCTTGTGACTTTTTTTGTCTGTTCCTCAAGTTCTTTGAACATTTCAGAAAGGGTACTTGCATTCTGGGAAGTGGACTTTATTTCGGACACACGGCTGGAAATCTCCTGCCGCATGCGGTCGTTTTCCGACAGGATTGTATCCATCATGGAGTCAATTCTGTTCGTATTTGCCGACGTACTGGCACTACCAGCCTGCATTTCCTCAAAGGCGCTGACAATTGTAGTAAGCCCGTTCTGTACCTGCTCCATCGCTTCATCAAGTATTCTGAGGGAACTCATCGTTACCGATGTAAGCGTAACACTCTTATTATAGCCGACTGCAAGTTCCCCGATTGCATCTTCATAATTTTTTATCTGTTCATCTGCAGCCATAATATGTCCTTATTAATTCATCAAATCTATTCCGCATTTCAGCTGTGAAAGCCAGTCAAGAAACGCATGAACCGTCTCACCTTTGTAAATTGCACCGTGCTGGGGGGCTATCATATCCGGATTCAGCGCCCGTACACGATCGCACCATTTCTTCACAATTATATTCGATGCCATATACCGTTTATGAAAAGCTTCAATCAGCGGAATGTGCTTCGCAAAATTTTCAACGAACAGAATGTCGTCGCCGGTGTTGAAAACTGCTGCTCCGATATCGCCGGAAAAAAGAATGCGGGAACGGGTATCATACAAATTGAACTGTCCCGGTGAATGCATGAAATGAGCGGGAATAAAATCAAGTACCGCGCCGGAACCGAGCGTCAGTTTCATACCTCTGTCTTCGACCGGTGTGACACGCGAAGTATCGACAATACCGAAATGAGGCAGAAAGCGGAGCCACAAACCGGAAATATACACTTTCGCATTGGTAACACCGAGCCACAACGCAATACCGGAGGAAACATCCGGATCCTGATGGGAATAGAAAATTGTATCAATATTATCTATTGAAATATACCTGCTTACCGATGCAACAACCCGGGAAAAGATATGGACTCCGCCCGGATCAAGGAGCGTTCCCCTGTTGTGGTCTATAATGAGGTACTGCATTGTCTGTATTTCGCTTTTTCTGTTTTTGCTGTCGGTCCCCAGCCATATAAATTTATGATCAGCGTCTTCATACAGAATACGACCGATACTATCTTCTTCGTTTATCATAGTAAAAACATACCATACTACTGGAAATTTGTAAATGAACTTCATCCAAGGTGAAATAAAATGTTTGTGCAGCTTTCATGATATATCAGGATATTCATTCATAACAGTAAGAATTCTGCCATATGAGCGGACAAATGAATCGACACATTCGGGTGCAAACTGTATTCCGCGTCGGCGTATTATTTCAGATTTTGCATCCTCCGGATTCCAGGAATCTTTATAACTGCGTCTGCTCACAAGAGCGTCAAAGACGTCTGCAATGGCTACAATACGGCTCACAAGATTTATCTGTCCGCCTGAAAGACGCCTCGGATATCCGCTGCCGTTCCAGTATTCATGATGCTGGGAGGCAATAAGCCGCGCGTACCGCATGATTTCGCCGGATGCATTTTTCAGCATCATTTCGCCGTATAAAACATGCTGTCTCATTATACCCTGCTCTTCCGGCGTAAGCTTTCCCTTCTTTTCCAGTATTTCGTTTGAAATCATAAGTTTGCCTATATCATGCATCATTGAAGCAACGCGTATATTCTCGACTTCATGTTCAGCAAACCCAAGGTCTGCTGCAAGAATACGGCTGTATTCAGAAACGCGCTTTACATGATTTCCGGTTTCGCCTGACTTTGATTCGAGTATTTCCACAAATGAGACTATGACACTTTCCTGGGCGGAAAGCATATCCCGTGATATTTCAGCTTCTTTGAGCGCATTAGTCTGTATAGTTACAGCCTGATGGATATTGACGAAATTGCTTTTGGTAAGCAGGAGAAAGAGGAGAAAAATCAGTATACCGGTGCTGCTCAGCCAGACGGAAAAGACAGTCTCGAATTTCCTGTCGACAGCCTTCATGATATAGGGAGATACAATTTCCATGCCGATTGTTACGGCAAGGAGAATAAGTCCTGCGGAGCAGAAAAAATGATAGTTGATTTTCCACGCATGTCCGGCCAGAAATATAATGTCCTTTCTGAACAGGAGAAACCACAGTAAAAAAAGCATGATTTCGCTGCCGAACCGAATCAAAACAACAGGCGATATCATTAAACTGATGAACTCAATCATCATAAAAGACACATAAATAAAGAGACTCAGCCCGCGCTGCTGTCCTATAAGCCTGCTGTACAGCAGATTAAAAAGCGGCAGCGGCAGCAGGCATATGCAGAAAATGCAGATAGTCCTGACAACATCGGCTTCCAATCCTGAATGGATATTTCCCGCAAGGGAAATCAGTCTGCATACAAGTTTATTCAGCAGCCGTGAAAATACATAATAACCGGCAGGTGAAAGAAAAAATCCAAGAAAAATTTTTCCGGCTATTTCTCCGGCATGTCTGTCTTTGAAGAAACAGACATAGTTGAAAACCGTAAATAAAACGAGAAACGTAACCAGAAAAGCATATATCATTTATTCAGACCCCGGTATTTTTCTGTGCAATGAGCAAGGGAATGGAGCTGAGCGGAGCAGACTGACAGACGGCACCGAGTGAGAGTGCGTGCCTCGGCATGTCAAAAAAGAGGGAGGTGGCCTCATCCTGTGCTATTGTAAAGCCGCCTGCATCCCTGACTGCCTTCATTCCCCGTGCACCGTCCGCCCCCGCACCCGTGAGAAGCACGGCCGTGCACCTGCTCCCCGCAGCTGCGGCAGCGGATATGAACAGCACGTCGGCTGCTGAGGACAGGCCGCCCTGATCATGCATTGAGCGGATCCTGAGGACACGGCGTGTGCCCTGCTTCCCCACCTGCATGACATGTCCTCCCGGGGCAAGGTACACAGTCCCCGGCAGGACATCCTCCCCGTCTGACGCCAGCTTTACGTGAACGGCACACAGCCTGTCGAGCCGCCCTGCAAATGAGCCGGTAAAGTCCTCCGGCATATGGATGACTGCAAGCACCGGCGGGAAGTCAGGAGGCAGGTGCATGAACAGCGCTTCAAACGCCGGCACACCTCCTTCCCCTGCTCCTGCTGCTATTATGCCGTCAGTCCAATGTACAGGGGGCAGGCGGCCTTTCCATACAGCCGTTTCTGCCCGCGCCTTAAGCCTCCGGGAGACCGCAGTCACACTCCCTGCAGGCAGTACGGCAGCCGACCGTATCATCCCTTCAAGCTCCCCGATGACATCCTCAACGGAAAACGGGCCGCCCGGCTTGTGCACGACGCCCGCCGCACCAAGCTCAAGCGCCTCTACCGCGGACTCCCGGTCCTGCGCCGCAAGCGAACTCATTGCAATCACGGGCACGGGTTCTTTTTCCATGAGACCTGCAAGGAACGAAAGACTGTCCATATACGGCATCCCCATGTCGAGCGTCACTACATCGATGCACCCTTCCTCAAGGACTGCTTCCGCTTCATGCACATTCCCCGCTGAACACGCCGTTATTCCTTCACATGCCGACAGTTCCCGCAGCAGCATGGCCCGCACTGCTGCTGAATCGTCTACTACCAGTACCCTGATATCATTCATTTTCCAGACTCCACTTTCAGTATATCCGGCTGAAGACCGAGTTCCCCGCCTTCCTCAGGTTGTCCGGCTGGGCAAGCAGCACTTCCGCATGCCCGATGAACAACAGCCCTCCCGGCTTCAGGTTCGCGGTTATAGTGCGCACTGCCTCTGCCCTCGATTCTTCATTAAAGTAAATGAACACGTTCCTGCAGAACACATAATCGAAGGGGCGCACGAACTGCATCTCATCCATAAGGTTCACTTCCTTTATCGATATATACTTCCTCAGCCTCCCGTCTATCCGGTAATAACCGTCCCCGTCCGGCGTAAAGTACCGTTTCCGTACCGCCTCAGGGGTCTGGGAAAGCCTGCTTTCATGATACCTGCCGCGGTTGAACTCCTGCAGCACCTCCCTGTTCACGTCGGTGGCAACTATATGGAAGTCCGTGATGCCTGCCTCAAGCAGCGTCACCGCTATCGAATACGGTTCCTCCCCTGTCGAACATGCTGCACACCAGATGAGGCTTTCCCCCTGCCCTTTCCTCCTGATGTCTGCCTCAAGCAGCCGGAAATGGTCAGGCTCACGGAAGAAAAACGTATGACATGTGGTCACGCAGCAGGCAAGCTGTTCAAGGCTTTCCGTATCCCCCGATGAAAGCCGTGCGCACAGTTCCTCCGTACCCGTACAGTACCCGCCGGATGTCAGGCTTCCCAGTTTCAGCGCAAGCCGCTCGTATTTATCACGCCGTATATATATGCCGAACTTCCGGTAGATGAGGGAGGATATCATTTCAAGCTGTTTCTCACTGCTTTCTGTCATACCTGTTACTGCGCGGGCTTGAAGTCTTCGTCATCTTCAAAAGAGATTGCATGGCCCGCACCTTTATGCACGCCCCCCTCTTCCGCCTTTCCCGCTGCACCGCCGGCTTCCGGCGTCTCTTTCTTTGCAGCCGTCTGGCCGCCCGCTGCCGCTTTTTCACGGCTGCCTGCCGCTTTCTCACGGCTGCCGCTTTCATCTCCCGGCTGCCTGCGGGTCGCTGCCGGTGCATGGCGGCCAGCAGAATCATCCTTCAGGGATGCTTCCTGCCGGTGTGCCTTTGCAGGTGCCGCACCGTGTACGGGCCGGCCCTCCTGTCCGGTGCTGCCTTCCGTATACTCCCTGCCGCTGACGATTTCGTACAGCGTATCCACTATCTCGTTCAGGCTGGTCACCTGCCCCTGCAGCTCCTCGGCTGCACCTGCCGTCTCCTCCGCACTCGAAGCATTCGTCTGCACCACCGTGTCGAACTGTATCATCGCCTTGTTCACCTGGCTGATCCCCTCGTCCTGCTGCCCTGAGGCTGTCTCCACTTCCTTATTCATGTCCATTACTTTCTTCGAGTTCGACAGTATGTCCTTGAAGATTTCCGACAGGTTCTTTGAGATTGTCATACCGTCTTCCACGTTCTTCAGCGTCTCCTTTATCATTGACGCCGTTTCCTTTGCTGATTCAGACGAGCGGTTTGCAAGGTTCTTCACTTCGTCTGCAACTACCGCAAATCCCATCCCCGCTTCTCCTGCACGGGCAGCCTCCACCGCTGCGTTCAGTGCCAGCATGTTCGTCTGGAATGCTATGTCGTCTATCACGTCTATCACGTTCCTGATGTCTTCAGTCGATTTGGAGATGTTGTTCATTGCCGTCAGCATGTCTGCCATTTTGTCTGCGCCGTTCTGGCTTGCCTCTGTCGCCTTCTCCGAAAGCAGGCTTGCCTGCCTCGTGTTCCCAAGGTTCTGCCTCACCATCGACGACAGTTCCTCCATCGACGACGTCGTCTCCTCTATGCTCGACGCCTGTTCCTGTGCACCGTTTGCTATCTCCTGCGATGCAGAGGACAGCTGCGTGCTTGAAATGCTTATCTGCGACGAGCTGTCGGAAAGGCTGTTCACCACCCTGGTCACCGGCTTCGTGATGCTCCGCGTGATTGTAAACCCGAGCGTCAGCGAAACTGCAAGCCCTATCAGGATTGCAAGCACAATGATTGTTATTGACAGTTTCGTTATCTGCATGCTCTGCGTATATGATGTTTCCGCATCCGTAATTTGCATTTTTACGAGCTTATCAACAGCTGGCTCCAGTTTTCCTGTACGGATGGGCGCAATTACCGATCCCATATATTTATCTGCACCGGTGAAATCATTTTTCAGAATATACGTGAACATCTGACTGCCTTTATCGACATATTCGTTGCCGGCATCCTTAACAGTTTGAATAAGTTCTTTTTTATCGGCAGCTGTTATATTTGTCGATTCATATTTTGCTATCGCATCGGAGAAAGATTTAAAACCTTCCTGAAACTGTTTTTCAGAAGCTTTTGCCTGTTCCTCCGTCCTTCCCGGCGTATTCGCCTCAAGCAGTATGGAGCGTGCCATCAGAATATCCTCATAAATAGTATTCGCATACTGGATTCTGAGAACACTCTTCTGATACATGTCGACAGCCAGCTTACTGACTCTGTTTGTAGTATACAGCCCGATGCCGCCTATAAGGGCGGCTACAGCCGAAATGACGACTGCCATTGTTATGATCTTGAATCCTATCCCTTTCTTCATAGCTCTGTTTCTCCCTTGGTTCCCCATGATATATCCCGTCCGTCTTTTCCTTCCGGCATTCACGGTTCCGGTTATTTCTTTTCCGCTGCTGCCCGGCCCTCCGCCGTATGCTTCACCTCTTCCAGTTCTTCCCCGCTCAGCACTTTCAGCACGTCAAGCACTATCTTCATCCCTTCCGGCGTGTCCGCTATGCCCCTGATGTATTCGCTCTTTATACGCGCGTTGATGTACGGGATCTTCGACAGCTTCTCTTCCGGGATGCTCACCACATCCTGTATCGTGTCCACCA
>DCFX01000048.1 GCA_002314445.1 Treponema sp. UBA1793 | reverse complement strand
TGTTCCATAACTAATGGAGATTCAAACGGATGGATAAAAATACCATTTGGGCAATAGTACTTTCAACGGTCGTTATCGGTGCGTTTATGCTGTTACAGCCGATATTGTTTCCTAAAAACGTAGTATCCCGAAAAACAGAAGTTCAAAGTACTGAACGGTCCGCAGATACTGCAGGGACGGAATCGACAGCAGCATCTGTGCAGAAAAATGATGTTCTTGCGCAGGCGGCAGATTCCGGCGAGTTTGTTCCTGAGCAGACAGTTGTAATCACCACCAACGACGTAAAGGCTGTCCTTACGAATAAGGGCGGCGATATTATTGATTACGAACTGCTGAATCATATCGACACTGATACTAAAAAAGGTGTCCAGATGGCGGATAATATTTCCGATTTCAACCGGGCATGTGCTGTATCCTTTGGCGGTCCGGATAATATGCTTATAAATGATAACTTTAATGTTGAACGTCCGGATGCAAATACGGTTCTTTTTACAAAACATTACAAAGGATATACGTTCGGCAAAAGGTATACGTTTATGCCGGACGAGTATATTTTCAAGCTTGAGATTCTTGTGCACAGCGATGAGGGGAATGCCGTTTTGAATAATAATGGTATTGCATATACCCTTAGGACATCACCTCAGATTGGGCCTCATTTCGATTCAAAAGCGAACAGATACGAAGTCCGACAGTTCCTTTCATTTAATGGCGAAAAGAAAAAGACAATAAATGTAGGATCGAAGCAGTTTAAATCATACGACAAAACATATACGTGGAGCGGTATTGCCGGAAAATATTTTGAGGAACTTGTAGTTCCTGCTGATACGGGAATTATGGGAGAGGCTTATTATTCTTCAAAAGCAGAAATAAATGATTATGCCAATGCCCAGTTATATCTGACGCGTAAACAGTTTTCCGGATCTGACCTGCTGGATACCTATTATTTGTATTTTGGGCCGCGCAATGAGAAGGATTTAAAGCGCTACAATGTTGCTGAAAATAATGGATGGCAGCTCAGCAGTTTAAAACTTCCTGAATCTCTTCAGTCAAGCGGCTGGCTTTCCTGGCTTGAGAACATACTCAAATGGGTAATGCAGATGTTCTATAAGCTTATTCCGAACTGGGGCGTTTCAATTATCCTGATGACTGTTTTATTTAAGATTGCTATGTTCCCTCTTACGAAAAAGCAGTCGATAAGTACGCTCAAAATGCAGGATCTTCAGCCTCAGATGACTGCAATTCAGACAAAGTATAAGGATAATCCGCAGAAAATGCAGGAAGAAATGGGCAAGTTGTATAAAGAGAATAATTACAATCCTGCAAGCGGCTGCTTCCCTATGGTGATTCAGTTCCTTATTATTTTTGCAATGTATAATCTGTTCAACAATTATTTTGAATTCCGCGGGGCTTCTTTTATTCCCGGCTGGATTCCGGATCTCTCTGCAGGGGACAGTGTCCATACATTCAGTAAGAGTATCCCGTTCTTCGGGAACGCAATCCGTATTCTTCCGGTTATTTATCTTATTTCTCAGTTGCTGTACGGAAAAATTACACAAAACGGCGGGACGGCAGCAGGAGCCGGAACGAGTGCTACGCAGATGAAATTTATGATGTACGGTATGCCCATTGTTTTCTTCTTCATTTTTTACAATGCTCCGTCAGGACTTTTGCTTTACTGGACTGTGAGCAATTTAATTCAGATGGGTCAGCAGCTTGTAATTAATAAGATTATGGAACAGAAGAAAAAGGAAATGGCTGTCCGGAAAAACGAAAAAGCTTTTACTGTCTCTAAGAATAGCAAAAAGAGATAATTACCAGCGAGAGGTATTAGATTATGACATATGAATATGATGGAAAAACCGAAAAGGAAGCTATAGAAAAGGCCGCAAGAGAACTTGGACTTGATCGTGATCAGTTTGATGTTGAAATTCTTGAGACACAGAAAAATTCTTTATTCAAAAAAGGATATGTAAAGATCCGTGTTAATCCTGTTGATGCATTGGATACGGCAGAGGAAAGTAATGACAATTTTATGCCCGGAAGAGGTGATAAAATAGTTGCGGATCCTCTCCCCCAGGATGAATTTGAAACAAAGCTCCTTGGTTTTATAAAGACAATGGTCGAGAAAATGGGATACGAGGTAAGAACCGAAATTGTATTCCGCGAGCCGCAGAAAATCGGGGTAAAGATGGATTCTCAGTATTCATCGATCCTTATCGGACGCAAGGGCAAGAATCTTGATGCCCTGCAGCTCCTTGCAAATATTTATGCAGGACGCCTTGGTCATGAAGATGTCCGCATTATTCTTGACACTGAAAACTACCGCATCCGCCGGGAAGAATCGCTTGTCCGCCTTGCATATACGACAGCGGATAAAGTTCATCAGACCCACAATTCAATTCTGCTTGAACCGATGAATCCGTTTGAGAGACGCCTGATTCATACGACACTCAATGATATTCCTGATATCGACACAAAATCAGAAGGTGACGGCCTGTATAAACAGGTCCGCGTAAGTTACAAAGGTGTGTGCTGATATCTGTAATGGGAAAAAAAAATTATTTATTAATAGTATTACTAATGGCAGCTGCTGTTCCGTGTTTTACGGAAAACAGCGCAGCCAAACCGTATTCTCCTGAGCAGCTGCTTGGGAAGCCTCTGTTGGCACAGCTGAAAGAACAAAAATCAATACGATACGTTCATGAAGCGGGAGAATACAATTTAAAATTACTGCCGAAAACTATATATGCAGAACGGGCGTTGGCAAACAGATCAGATAAATCAAACGGTGGGTATATAACGGAAAGCCTGTTTCTTGTTGATAAGGATACACTTGGAAAAAACAGTACACGAGGTGAAAAAACTGTAGATACGTCTATGACAGCTGCAGCCCGTATTCTTCGTTCCATTTCAAAAATGCAGGGCATGAAGTACTTTTCGCATTTTTTAGGAAGGGAAACCGTTTTATACGATGAGACATATATGATAGCAGGTCCTGATGACAGAACGCCTGTGCCCGATAAAAATACCGGCAATGCAGACGGACAGGTCAGTTATGCGTATCAGCATGATAATTCTTTCGGCGGCTGCATATACAAAATTAATTACTACCAGTCAGTTAATGATATATATATGATTCTGAATAATATGACGAAAATGATGTTCGGATTTATTAAAGCTGTAGATGCAGAGCAATTCAAAGTAAACATGATTGTAATGGACTGCGGCAAACAGTATCTTGTATATATATCGACAGACGCAAATTGTCCGCGCGTTGCAATTATTGACGGACAGATAAATGATGCATTTAATTCGCGGCTTGATGCTTTGTATGGATGGTTTATAGCACAATTCTGAAACGAGAAAGAGGATAAAATAAATATGAAGAAAACAATTTTTTTGGTTTTATTCTGCTGTGTATTATCATTTTTTGGAGGATGCAGTCCTATGGACAAAAGCATGAAATCACTTGAAGGCAAAGAAGGCGTTTTTGCAGTTATGGAAACGTCAAAGGGTAATATTGTTTTTGAACTATATTACAAAGATACACCGCTTACTGTAACAAATTTTGTCGGACTTGCAGAGGGAACGCTTGATGCTGCAAAAGGCAGACACTTTTACGACGGTTTGAAATTTCACCGTGTCATAAGCAAAGCGAACGGTGATAAACAGGATTTTATGATTCAGGGCGGCGATCCGAAAGGTAATGGAACCGGAGGCCCGGGATATTCATTCCCTGATGAAATAGTCAGCAAATACAGTTTTGATAAACCGGGCGTGCTTGCAATGGCAAACTCAGGACCGAATACGAACGGCAGCCAGTTTTTTGTGACAATTGTTCCCACAACATGGCTTAACGGAAAACACACGATTTTCGGGCAGGTTGTGGAAGGACAGGATGTAGTAAACGGAATGAAACAGGATGACGTTATTAATAAAGTAACGATCGTCAGGCAGGGTGATGATGCTGAAAAGTTTACTGCAACGCAGAGCGATTTTGACAGTCTTGTTATGACGTCCGCAAAAGCTGCAGCGGATGCAAAGGAAGCCCAGTTTGCTTCACAGATTAAAGCAATAGAGAAGAACTTTCCCGGTTATGAAAAAGACAGCAACGGTATTTACTACAAAATTACAAAGCAGGGAACGGGCAATAAAACAGGAAAGGAAAAAAATGTTTCCGTCGATTACAAGGGTTACCTTATAGACGGGACTGTTTTTGACACATCGAAAGGCCGGGAACCGCTTTCGTTTACTACTGCTGCCGGACAGATGATTCCAGGGTTTGACGTGATGACGCAGGATATGAAACTTGGTGAATGCCGCACAATCGTAATTCCGCCGGATTTAGCTTACGGCGAACGTGGATATCCTGGTGTTATACCGGAAAATGCATATATTGCTTTTGATATTGAACTGAAGAAAAACTAAAAATTTCTGAGAAATCAGATAAAAAAACGGCAGTGTAATACACCTGCCGTTTTTTTATCACTTTTTAATTTTCATTCTGTACAGTTTTGAACCCCGGTGAGGCGTCCACTTTTCTTTTCGTTTTGCAGGCAGTGTGGAAATATCGTCGGGAGCAAAACCAAGGCTTTCAAACCAGTCCGAAGCCTGCGTTGTAAGTATGAATATGCTGTCAAGATTTTCTTTCACGGCACGGTCAATCAGGTATTCCATAAGTTTTGGACCAATACCTATGTTCGCACATGATTCATCGACGGCGACTGCAGCAATTTCCGCCTGATGTGTATCATAGATATGAAGCGCGGCGCACGCACGGATACCGCCGTCCAGTTCATACACAATGTAATCTGCAAGGCTGTCGAGAATCTGCTTGTCGGTTCGCGGCAGCAGATTGCCGTGCTCGACAAACGGGCGCATGAGCGAAAGGATGGCAGGAACATCTTCCCTTGTTGCCGGACGTATGCCTCCGTAATTTTTTGAATAAATCATAGTGCCGGAACCGAGGTCGGAGAAAATTTCGCAGGGCAGGGCACCGTCGAGCGAACCGTTCAGTATATGGACCCGGGAAACGCCTGATGTACACGCATTTTTTGCAAGATGCAGCAGGGAAAGAATTTTTGTGTTATCCGAACCGGAATTTGCAGTAATAAACTCTTCCAGTTCGTCTAGATTCAGGGCAGGAACTTCTCCGGTATCGGACGTTCCTATTTCTTCAGGTACAGTAAAATGAGCAGCGCTGATTTCCGCATCGGGCATGACAAAAAATAATTTGTCGGCCTGCAGATGTACGGCAATCTCTTCCGCAAGCGTTATTGATGAAATGTTGTACGGCTTTCCCGCTGCGCTCCAGCCGATGCACGGGAAAATCGGAATAAATCCGCTTGAAAGCACCGTTCGTATGGCGTCTGTCTGCAGTTTGTCTATTTCACCCGCCGTTCCGTAATCTTCTCCGTTCAGGACACCTATGCCGCGCGCACGTACCCAGTTTCCTATGACTGCGGTAAGATGATCAGCTGCCAATGCCGTCATGACGGTATTGGATACGTCGAACGCAGCCATTTTTATTGACGGCATAGCTTCGGGATTAGTGATACGGATGTTGTTTTTATACGACCACTCAATGCCGGAAGAAGACAGAATCTGATCGATTCGTTTGTGCGCTCCGGGAACAATAAGTACCTGAAGTCCGGCTTCGTGAATGAGGCTGATATCGCGGATGTGGCTTGAGAAAAGTGTCGAGTCGATTATTTCATCGTCGAGATAAATGACAACGACTGCATTTTTAAAACGCTGAATATAACGGATAACGTCACGAATGCGCTGAGCTTTCTGGTTACGGGAAATGTCTTCCATGGGAGGTATTATATCAGTTGTGCTTTGTGTTTTTCAATGAATATTTACAGCCGCAGTACTGCTGGCGGTATAATCCGAATTCGCTGCTAATTTGCAGACTTCTCAGAAAGCCGCTTTTTTTCTTGAAGTCGCCTGCAAGGAATTTCGTACTGCCGGGAACCTGCAGCGCATTTCCTATCATGTTTATTTTTTCCGCGTCCTTGAAAGGACTGATGGAAAGCGTTGTTGTAAACCAGTCAAAGTGATTTGAAGAAGCATATTCGTATGCTTTTTTCATGCGGAACAGGTAACAGCGTCGGCACCTCTCCCCGCGTTCTTCTTCATCGGCAAGCACCGGATTTCTGTCGATTTGTACTGCGTCATCGTATTCACGGGGAGTATACAACGTCGTTGCGAGTTTTACGTTGTTTTCCATTGCAGCAGGAAAGACGGGAAGAAATTTCTGCAGTTCATTGAGACGCCGGGAATATTCTTCCGGCGGATAAATATTAGGATTATAGTAATATACGGTAATATCAAAGTACGGCGCAAGATATTCCAGGACGTAGGAGGAACAGGGCGCACAACATGCGTGAAGCAGAAGCGTCTGCTTACGTCCGGGAGAAAGCTCGTACTGCTTTATTACAGCATCGAGAATCACATCAAGTTGTCTCTGATAGTTCGTTTTCTGCATCATACTTACAAATACTGCTTCATTTCGCTGTTTTCGATTCCGGCAAGAAGTTCAATATATTTTTTCGCCGGACTGCAGTTTATTTTCTGCAGTAACACTTCCTCTATCTGGAAGAAACCGACTTCCGCAGACATAAAAATCTTAATACGGATTGGTTTATCATTACCTGCTGTTATTTCAACTTTCTCTATGGAATTTGCAGAATATTTGTGGATATCGCCGACTTTCGGAGCATTGTCGAGTTCCATCGGAATACGGGCTCGTCCCTTTGTCATATCGCAGCCGTCGGCTATAAGAATAAGTCCTGCCTCCAGCGAATGAATTTTACGCGTCCCCATATGCCCAACAATTCCTTCCATTGCAAGAGAACGGATTGCGACACGCCTGTCAAGATTTGCGTCGCCGGGAATAAATTTACTGAGCATTTTATCCATTATGGGAAGGGCAAGAAAAACGCTGTACAGTTCATGATCCTGCCGTCCGATTGTCATTCCGAAGTCGTGCATGAATGATGCGAAGATAACGGCCGTCATGCTGTCTGCAAACGTTCCTGCCTTTTCCGCCTGTAAATTCATGGGAACATTTGCCTTGTAGAGAATGCTCATCATAATGATTGCATTGTAAGTGACCGTACGCATATGGACAGGACCATGATCGTTGAAACCGAGGCGCATAATTGAGACTGTGTTGCTGTAGTTCTGAATTGATTCAAGTTCAGGATCGCTCATAAGAGCTTCGGCTATATTCAGCGGCAGCGGATCTTTTTCCGGTGTCAGTTTTATCAGTTCCTCAATTGACGAAGTAATTTTCTTGTCCATTGAAAGTTCTTTAGGTGATTTCATTGTTTTCATATTAACCCTCATAATCATTCTAAAATATACGGATGAAAGTTTCAAACGAATACAGTATACTGTGCGCCATGTCAGAAAATCAAATTTCACAGAGAACGGTTATCGGTTTTATACTTGCATCTTTTACTATTTTTGTCTGGGGTATTACTTTTGTCTGTACAAAATCGCTTTTAAGCGATTTTTCAGCACTGGAAATACTCGTTATACGTTTTGTACTTGCATATGTTGCTTTATGGATTCTTTGTCCGCACATGCTTCATCTTGAACGTAGAAAGGATGAACTCCTTTTCTGCGCGGCCGGATTGTGCGGTGTTACGGTCTATCAGTTCCTTGAGAATGCGGCAATTATGTTTACATCAGCTTCCAATGTGAGCATAATTGTAGCAATTTGCCCGATATTTACGGCTCTTACTGCACAAGTGTTTCTGCATGAAAAACATATTACGCCGCTTTTCGTAACAGGTTTCCTTATAGCCATAATAGGTGTCGCGCTTGTAAGTTTTAACGGTGCCGCAGCTTTTCACTTTAGTCCGAAAGGCGATTTAATGGCACTGGCTGCGGCTGTTTCATGGGGATTTTATTCCCTTTTTGTATCGAAAATCAATGCACTCGGCTGTAGGAGTCTTGCCGCAACAAGACGCATTTTTTTCTATGCACTTGTATGGATGATTCCGCTTACACTGTACGGCACTTTTGTGGCAGGTCCAGCCGGGAACAGAGGCTTTCTTGTGACACTTGATAAAGCTGTAAATGCAGCCCGTTTTGCAAAACCTGTGAACTGGCTGAACCTGCTGTTCCTTGGGGTTGTGGCATCCGCATTGTGCTTTGCTGCATGGAATACAGCCTGCAGGACGCTCGGTACGGTTCACGCGACTGTCGGCATATACCTTATTCCGGTAGTAACGGTAGTATTCGCCTATTTTGCGCTCGGTGAAAGAATTACCCTTATGGGTGCGGCTGGTGCCGTATTTACCATCTGCGGGCTTATTGTGTCGGGACTTAACAGAAAGAAGCGGCGCTGAAATAATAGAAGTTTTACAAAACAGTCAGCGTGTTGCTGGTACTGTTTTTCGGTTTTCTTTCATGATTCTCATATTTGGCGTCATAATAGTCGGAAAATATTTTTTGAAGAGTGCTGTCCTCCGCCTTTTCTATAAGATCCTTTAGAATTACCTTATCTACATCCGGGCTTGTTTCTGTTATCGTTACTTTAGCTGTAACTACAAATATTTCAGGTTGACGATTGTTCATATTTGATAGTACTTTAGTAGGATAAGAGAGTCTGAAAGACATACTGCGGTATTATAGAAACAAAATAATTTTACCGCTGCTCTTTTTATCCAGGAGGATAGCGAATGAGTGATATAAAAAAATTGTTTGATTTAACCGGGAAAGTCGTACTTGTTTCAGGGGCTTCAAGCGGACTTGGCGCGGATGCTGCACTTGCATATGCAGAAGCCGGTGCCGACGTGGCAGTACTTGCACGCAGAGTCAATAAACTTGAGGAACTAAAGCAAAGGATACAATCAGAGACAGGCCGTAAAGTTATTGCTGTCGAATGCGATGTTACAAGCGAGGATAGTATAAAGAATGCAGTGCAGACAGTACTGAATCAGTTCGGAAAGATAGATATACTGCTTAACAATGCAGGTGTTGCCGTCGGAGGAAGCGTTGAGAAACTGAGCTTGGAAGACTGGGATCGAGTATTCAACACAAACGTCCGGAGCCAGTTCCTGCTTGCAAAATATGTCATACCGGGAATGAAAGATCGGAAGTACGGTAAGATCGTCAATATTGCGTCTGTTAATGCGGTTGTTGCAGATAAAGATGATATATTCGTCCGGCATTCCTATAACGCATCAAAAGCGGCTGTAAAGGGGCTTACAACAGGAATGGCTGCTTCATATGCCCGGTACGGGATAACAGTGAATGCCGTCGGCCCGGGACTCTTTGAATCTGAGATGACTGCGCAGACGTTATTTAAATCGAAAGAATTTCTTGATTCTTATGACCGCCTGAACCCAAGCAGCAGGCCGGGACAGCGCGGCGAACTTAACGGTACAATCCTGTACCTTTCAAGCGATGCCTCCAGTTATGTACAGGGACAGCTGATTATAGTAGACGGAGGCGGAAGTATCGTATAAAAGGATGTACGGCACGGCTGCAGAAACCGTGCCGGAGGCCGGAGAAAGTTCAGAGGGCTTTCCATTCGGTGCCGGCTACCAGATGTGCATGAGGTGCTGAACCAGAAGACTCGCACCTATTATGCATATCCAGCACAGGAATCCGAGGAGAATAGGTTTACCGCCTTTTTTTATAAGTTTCACAATATCAGTATGCAGGCCTATTGCGGTCATTGCCATGATGATGAAAAACTTACTCAGCCAGTTAAGCGGATGAACCACAGACGGACTCAGATTGAATACCGTTGTAATAACCGATGCAAGTATAAACCAAATAACGAACCACGGGAAAATTTTTACGAAATTGAACCCCGAACCTTCTTCTGTTTTTTCTTTCCGCATCCGTATGATTGCCAGTACGAGTGTAATCGGGATAATCGCCAGCGTCCTCGTCAGTTTTACGATAGCCGCATCGGAGAGCGTATTGCTGCCGTGAAGCCCGTCCCAGGCAGCTGCCGCTGCAGTAACGGATGATGTATCGTTTATTGCAGTTCCTGCGAACAGCCCGAATCCTTCGTTTGTCATTCCGAGCGCAGAGCCGAGGGGCGGGAAAATAATGGCCGCGCAGATGTTGAATAGAAATATGACCGAAATCGCCTGGGCAATTTCTTCGTCATCAGCATCGATTACGGGTGCTGTTGCGGCAATTGCAGAACCTCCGCATATTGATGAGCCTACACCGATGAGCGTCGAAATTTTTGAAGGAATGTGAAGCAGTTTTGAGAACACAAAAGCCGTTACAAGCGATGTCGTAATTGTTGCAAGGATAATCGGCAGAGACTGCGCGCCCTTAGCAAGAATAGCAGATATATTCATGCCGAACCCAAGCAGGATTACCGCATACTGGAGGATTTTTTTTGACGTATATGTAATACCGTCGTGAACTACGGCTGTTTTTTTAATTAACGGAGCAATAATCATGCCCAGCAGGATTGCAGTTACCGGCCCGCCGACAACCGGAAATTTTGTCCCGAACAGATATGCAGCAGCCCCGATTACGGCACACAGCAGTATTCCGGGTGTATTTTTTTTCAGAAAATTGACTATAATCATACAAGAAAACCTCCATTGGATGTGATACTGTACTGCTTTGCCTTGTTATAGTAAAATATTATTATATTATGTATTTGATAGGTAAAACACTATGACATTGCGCCATCTTGCTGTATTTACGGCAGTTATTGATAATGGCTGCTCCGTTACAAAAGCTGCCGAAGTGCTTCACGTTGCACAGCCGTCGGTCAGCCAGACGATTGCAGAACTTGAGCAGTATTACAATATAAAGCTGTTCGACAGGCTTAACCGCCATTTATATCTGACGCCCGAAGGAAAAAAGCTGGCAGGCTATGCGCGCCACCTTGTAGGAAGTTTTGACGAACTGAACGAGATGATGCGTACCGTGTCGGGAAGTATGCCGTTGAGAATTGGAGCGTCTCTTACAACTGGTACCGTATTGCTGCCGATTTTACTCCGGAACAATCCAGATATTGCTGCTGAAGTGTTCGTTTTCAATACGAGCGTTATAGAGCAGATGATTATTGAGGGAAAGATTGATATTGCGGTCATAGAAGGTAAAATACAGTCATCGGATATTTTGCAGATACCCCTTTTGCAGGATGAACTCATTTTTGCTTCGTCACCTTTGTACAGTGAACGTAAAAATCCTGTTTTTATTCTTCGGGAGAGGGGTTCAGGGACAAGAGAATTGTCCGACGGTATGATTACTGAATTGAGTGAAAAAAAGCAGTTGTATCCCGTAGTATGGGAAATTGCAAATACGCAGACTATTATAGAATTGGTCAAAGCAGTGCAGGGTATTACGGTTATTTCACGAAAACTTATTCAGCATGAACTTGAAGAAGGCCAGTTTTGTGAATTAAAAAGTGAGGAGGAAGGAATCAGAAGCAGCGTAACCCGTATGTTCCGACTGGTATATCATAAAGACAAATATATTGATGAGCGAATGCAGCAGTTCATTAACAGTTGCAAAGCTCAAAGTGTTTTCCTGCAGCGTTAATTCGGAGTGATGAACTTGCGGATGAGATTAAAATCCTCTTTTAGTTTTATATAAAACATGCTATACTCGAATATGACAGATATTTATAAAATGTCTGTATCGAAAAGGAAAGGAGTTATAGTAATGGAAAAAATGTTATCACGTAACAGGAGACTGGCCCTTACCGGTGCATTCAGTGCACTTGTCGTTGTGCTCGGACTTCCGCCGATGCATCTTGGTATGATTCCCCTTGGCCCTAACGCGTCTATTACTATTATGCATATACCGGTTCTGCTTGCGGTTATGCTTACAGGCATGTACAAAACAAAAAGCACGAAAGTTGGTATATCTGCGCTTATCTCCGGTGTTACGGTTGGTGCTGTTTTCGGCATTTTCAGCCTGATTCTTGCAGCCATCAGCCCTACAGGCGCGCTTGATCCACTGTTTGTTAATCCGGGCGTTTCTGTCCTTCCCCGTATTCTGCTGGGGGTTTTTGCATGGATTTTGTGGTTTGTGCTGAATTTAATTCCGCATATGCCCGAAACTCTCTCTGCTGTGATTACGGCGTTTCTGAGCACTCTTGTGCATACGTGCCTTGTTATTGGTTCTCTGTATATCTTTGCCGGCGCAAAGGTGATGGGTGCCATGGGCGGCAGGGGATTTGCCGCAGTCATGGTGCTTCTTATGCCGAATGCTTTGATTGAAGCCGCTGCCGCTGCTGTTGTTTGTGCCGCTGTAGTCGGTTCTGTGACAGTAGCTTCGGGAAAAAAATCGAAATTATCGCAGGAAACAGAAAAGAAAAGCTGAAAAAAATACGTTTGTTATTGACATAAGCAGCGTCAGACACTAAAGTAACAATGAGATTTACTGAAAACGATTTCAATATAACGATTTAATAATACTGTAAAAAAGTAGTAGTATTGTTAAAAAAGTAAAAGATGCGGAACTTTCATAGTACGAAAGTTCCGCATCTTTATATAGCGGCAGTCAGTTTTTTTTAAGACAGACTGTCATTACATATCCTGTGCTATTCGGCATTTATTACAAATGTAAAAGTATGGTTTATGCCTGCATCTATATGATATTCCGGGCATACATCCGCACCCCAGCTGTCTATCCCTCCGACACCCCGTACAGCGCCGTATATACACAGTACCGTTCTACGCGGTGTCGGCAGTTCGTCATGATGCGTCGCGTTTTCCAGTTCTTCTGCAGTATACGGCAGAGCGCTGAATGCGAACGGAACGTCATTTTTCGTAATTGTAAAAGAGGCATCGCCGTGCTGTACTGTTACCCGTTCTGTCTGCATGTGCATACCGCATTCCTGCGGAACAAGATACGGCGTAACAGGCAGTCCCTGTATCAGGTAAGTCCCGTGTCCGCCGCCGGCCATACGGTCGGGATACGTTTCTCCGCTTAACCCTGTATATTCATACCCGTCGGCAGCGTCCGGCATGATAAAGCGCAGTCCGAATGCAGGGAGTTCCGGCAGCTCCGGTTTGCCTGTATATTCTGCGGTGACTGTAATCTTTCCGCTTTCTTCAATACGGTATCGCATGGATACCGTCGTCGACGGAGTTGTCGTTGTTTCGTACTGGTACACTATTTCCACTGACTTGGGGTGCTCAAGCGGCGTACCGATAAGCGCGTTGTTGAACGGTGCCCTGAAGTCAGGCAGCTGCTTTCCGTCAACATACAGCTCTATATTTTTTACCGTGATAAACATATCCGCGCCGAGCCACATGCTGCTTCTCCACGGAAAATGATTCCCGCGGTCGTTGCATGTCGTCGCCCGCCAGAATGTCGGTTTTGGGGTGCGGTATACCCATTCGGTATCTTTTATTTTCAGTGATTCGGGGCCGCCCTGTGAATACGAAAAGATATATTCAAAATCTGTCCCGTGAACGCCAAGCACACAATCATCAAAAACGATCTGCATAATAGTACCTCACTTCCTGCATACACGGTTTTTCCGTTCTGTCCGCAAACAGCAGTCCGTCTCCTGAAAATTCATAGTCGCTCGGACGCTCTCCGAAATCTCCGCCGTACCTGAGCACTTTTCTGTTTGTTACAGCGTCAGTAACAAACAGCGCCTGGTCTATAAAATCCCATATCCAGCCGCCTTGAAAATGCGGGCAGTCGTCAAATACGTCGGCATACTGCTTCATTCCGCCCAGACTGTTTCCCATACAGTGCATGTATTCGCATAATACGAAAGGTTTTGAACCGTCGCTCGTGCAGTATTCACGTATACGCTCAGGCGGCGCATACATCTGCGATTCAACGTCGCTTATATACTTTTTATCTTCCGGTTTATGAAAAACGCCTTCATAATGTACGAGCCGTCCCGGATCTGCCTGTTTATAATAGTCGTTCATAGCCCTTATGGACGTGCCCGAATACGATTCGTTGCCTAATGACCAGAACAGAATTGACGGATGGTTTTTGAATGTTTCATAATTTGTCCGCGCCCTGTCAACAACGAGTTTTTCCCAGAGGGGATCGTTGCCCGGAACGTTCCATGAAGGTTCTACTGCACCCATTTTCTGCCATGAACCGTGGCTTTCCATGTTTGTTTCCGCCATAAGGTAAATTCCGTTTTCATCGCAGAGATAGTACCAGGGAATCTGGTCGGGGTAGTGGCATGTCCGTACCGAATTGATGTTGTTCCGCTTACATGTTTCAATATCCGAAATCATTTCTTCCATACCGATTGAACGGCCTTTATCCGCGCTCCATTCATGGCGGTTTACTCCGTGAATGTGCAGCGGGCTGCCGTTAAATAAAATAGTCCGGTCCCGTATGGTTATTGAACGGAAGCCGACTTCGTAGGGAACGACCTCAATGACAGTCCCGTTCGCACGGGTAACGGTGATACATAGCTGATACAGGTACGGTGAGTAGTTTGACCAGAGCTGCACTGTTCCGGTATCTTTTTCCTCAAAACGTATCTGAGTGTCCCTTTCCGTCACTTGTTTTTCTCCTGCTGCAACCTGAATTCCGTCTTTTCCGCTGAGTTCATACGAAACAGAGCCGCTGAACGCTGCCGTAAAACTGAGCTTCAGAGAAAGGGAAAATTTACCCTGTGTATTTTCCACAACAGGCATGGCGTGCATATCGTCTATATGCGCTTCCGGTTTTGCAAACAGCGTGACGGGACGGAATATGCCGCTGAACCGGAAAAAATCCTGATCTTCGATATACGATGCTTTGCAGTACTTGAATACTTCAACACAGAGATAGTTTTCTGCCTCCCTGACATAGGGAGTTAAATCGAATTCACTCGGCGTAAAGGAATCTTCCGCATACCCCACGAATGAACCGTTAAGGTAGAGGTAAAAGGCCTGTTCGACACCTTCAAATCTGACAAAGACCCGTTTACCTTTGAGTTCTGGATTCAGATTGAAATGCCGGCAGTATGAGAGACAGGGAGTGTGTTCCATATCAATCTGCGGCGGCCTGAGTGCCGTGTGGCCTTCCCAGGGATACATTGTGTTTATATAGCGTATCTGGTCGTATCCCTGCAGTTCAACATGTCCGGGGACATGAATTGTATCAAAGCTTTCTGTTTTGTCCTGAGATTTAAAAAAATCCGCCGGCCGGGAAGCTGCATCCGGCGACCAGTGGAACTGCCAGTCTCCGTTCAGGCTTTGGAAAAGCGACTGTCTTTTGGCGGTACAGTCATCCATTGATGCATAATGAATGTGATCCGAATGTGCCGGTTCCTGATTAACCCGGAAAACCGAAGCATCCGTAAGCCATGATAGTGAAGGTTGCGTTGACATAATTTGTTACTCCTTTACCGCGCCCGAAACAACACCTGCCAGAATATACTTCTGGAAAAAAATGTATAAACCTATGGTAGGAATCATGACAAGTACAATTCCTGCTGCAAGCTGTTCCCATGAGCCCTGCTGCGCATTTGCATAATTCATCAGGAATGTCGTTATCGTCCGCAGTTTGTTTTTCGGCATATACAGATACGGAATGTACATATCGTTTATGATTGCGATTGATTTGATAATGCATACCGTAGCAGTGGCAGGAGCAAGCAGCGGAAAGATGATTTTACCGAAAAGCGTAAAGTATGAGCAGCCGTCGAGGATTGCCGATTCGTCTATTGAAACAGAAATACGGCTGATGAACTGGCGGTAGATATACAGCTGCATGAGGTCACCGGCAATATAAATAATAATCGGTGCCCCAAGCGTGTTATACAAATGAAGTGATGTAATTATTTTGAAACGTGCGATTTCCGTTACAAACGTCGGTATAAGCATGCCGAGAAAGAACAGTCCGACTATGATTTTTTTGAATTTGAACTGGAAGCGCTCGATGACAAACGCTGTAATCGTACCGAGCAGGACATTGAATATAAGGCTGATTACAAGGATGATGCCCGTATTGATAAAACCGGTGACAATCGCTTTGTTGTGCAGAACGGATTTATAGTTTCCCAGCGTTATGCGGTCGAGTGACGGCAGCAGCAGCGGCGAGACTTGAGCCATGTCAGTTTTCGTTTTCAGCGAAGCAAACAGGGTAATGAGGATTGGGCCCGTTACAATAAGTACCATGCATATACAGATAACCTGCCGGAAAATTTTCTTAAAAATTGAATCATAACTCATCATTTATGCTCCCGTAAAACAAGTTTGTGGATAATGACATTTTGAATGACATAGATAAGAACTATCATAAACATGATTGCGACTGCCATCGTGGCAGCAAGCCCGAATCTGCTGAACGTGAATGACGTTTTTATCGTATATAAGGTGAATGTTGAAGAAGCATACCCCGGACCTCCGCTTGTCATAACGAAAGGAATGTCGAATACCTGCAGGGCTCCTCTGATATTGTCGAAAAGAACGAAATCAACCATAAGCATAATGGACGGAATCTGTATATACCGGAATACCTGAGCCGAATTGGCACCGTCGATGAGCGCTGCTTCATATATTTCTTCCGGAACGGACTGTAGCGCGGCCATAAAAAGAACGACGTGATAGCCGCTGAAACGCCAGAGTGAAACAAATGACAGGACATAATTTACAATACCAGCATCACTGAGCCAGGGGCGCGAAAAATTTCCCAGGCCAAGGACTTTCAGCAGGGCGTCAAATGCACCGTTAATCGGGCTGAAGAAGTAGGAAAAGGCATAGCTGATTGCCACACCGTTGATGATGTACGGCATAAAAACGACTGTTTTATAAAAATGTGACCCGCGGAATTTCTGGTTGAGCAGAACGGCGAAAGCAAGTTCAACAGGAATCATCAAAAGGTGGACAGTGAAGTATACCATGTTGTTTTTTAAGGATTGCCAGAGGTCGGCGTTTTTAAACATTGCTGCATAATTGGCAAATCCTATAAAATTGCTTTTACTGCTTAATCCGTCCCAGTCTGTTGCGCTCAGCCGGAACAGATCAAGTCCGGGAATCATAACAAATGCAAGCAGCAGCAGTACCGGCAGACAAAGCGACGCTGCTATAAAAAAGGATTTTTGTTTTTTCAATGAAATCATGTTTTCTCCTGTAAAAAACCCGGACAAAGACGGGCTGTCCCGTAAAACAGCAGGAACAGCCCGGTTCCGTTTGCTATTTAATATTCAGCTTTATACGTGCTGCTTTCCATTTCTCATTGAGTTCGGTGAGTTTTTTATCAAGGTCAAACCCGGGGGTAAGCATTTCTGCACCAAGTTTTTTGTAATCAAAGGCTGTTTCATTCTGGATAGCTGTAAAGTTGTCGCCTGCGCCGTCATACATGACAAGCACCTTATCAGGGGTATTTGCATCAGCTTCAGCAAGAACAGGATCTTTTTCTTTAGAGAAATTCTTCATTGATGAAGAACTTGAATTGTAAGCAATAAAATCAGGATAGACTTCGCTTGAGAAGAACCATTCGACAAACGCCTTTGCAAGTTCCGGATGTTTTGAATGCGTTGTAACTCCCATGAATGAATCACCCTGGGTTATTACGTTGTAAGGATCCGAAGTCGTATTGCGCAGCGGAAGATAAAATGTACCAAGCTGGTCAATTGAGCTGGCATTCTGAGATATACTCTGCAGACCCCAGTCTCCGGTTGCCATAATTGCGGCTTTTTTTGCAGCAAACAGGCCGGACGCCTGATCGTATCCGAGTCCGAGCGGATCTTTTCCGAGCACGCCGGATGTGAACAGTTCATATATTTTGTGATAGCATTTATAGATATCCGTTCCTTCTGCAAAAGGCGCGTCCTGGGATGCCATAGTATTCCAGTTGTGCCCGTTGCCTCCTTCAAGTGCCGGACCGAATTCCATATACGGATAATCAGGCCATTCGTCTTTCAGGCCGCATGCGAGAGCCATAAAATCAGGATTTGTTTTACCGTAGAATGCCTGGAGTTTTTTTGTTATGTCCTCGAATTCGCTCCATGTCTGAGGTACTTTTACACCGGCAGCCGCAAACATGTCTTTCCAGTAGTAAACGTATTCATACGTCGTTGTAAGCGGTATACCAAATACTTTACCGTCGATTTTGTATGAATCGGCAAGCATGTTGTTCTTGTCCGCTTCCGTTCCCGACATATCAAGCAGATAATCCTTGAACCGTGTAAGTGTGAAAGGCTTGTTGAACATAACGTCCGGCAGCTGTCTGGCACTTGCCCTGATTTTCATGCTGTTCCAGTATTCGCTGTCGTCTTTCATCTTTTCAATTTCCAGCTCAGCTTCCGGGTATTTCTGATGGAATTTTTCAACGAGGTTATCTTTTTCAATAAATTCGTTGAGATTATTGTCCCAGATACTGAACGTGATAGATCCCTTGTAGGGATTGTCCGTCGCGGATTTTTTACTGCATCCCGTCATACCGGACAGAAGCAGGATTGCCGCAGCGCATCCGGCTGCAGCGGCACTTGTCTTTTTCATGTATTCCTCCAAAGTGAAACATATCGAACATCGATGATGTTTTAACTGTAGGTCTACATATTTGAATCCACAAGCGGCATTTTTTCAGAAATTCTGACGTTTGGTTACTTTTTCAGGATAAAATCTGCAGATTCAGCTGTTTTTTTGTCAGAAACCGGATGTCCGCGCCATTGTACCGGGCTCATACCCGTGTTCTTTTTGAACGTACGGTTGAAATGCTCGGCGCTTGTATATCCGGTCATGGATGCTATTTCGTATATTTTGAACGTAGTGGTTTTAAGCAATTCTTCGGCTTTCTGCATACGTATACCGGTAAGATAGTCGTGAACGGTCATGTTGTTTTCTTTCGTAAATCTTGTTGAGAGGTATTTTTCATTAAGGTCGACATACGCCGCTACATCGGCGAGAGAAAAATCTGTCCGCATGTAGTTTCCGCTGATGTACCGTTTGATTTTTGTTGATATGTCTTTTTCCGGAATATTCAGCCGCCGGGCACTGTATGCAGTAAGAGAAGCGCAGAACGATGAAAACCAGATTACAAGGGATTTCGATGTATCGAGTGAGGTTGTTTTTTCTTGGTAATCGATTCGGAATCCGTTTATTTCCTCAAAAGGAATATTGTCTGCTTCAAAACAGTGTGCACAGGCAAGTATAAAAGACAGTGTCTCCTTTTTTGCCTGTGCAAGTTCAGCAGTATGAAATTTTTGTATGAGTCTTTCCCGTTCCTGCCCTGCTGTCAGCTCATCGTCAAGATAGAATGCACGGGCCGCCTGATTGAACTGTTCCGCACCATTACAGACAGCCGTAATTTTTTCATCGGGAAGACTGATTATGCAGCCTGATGCAAGGAGCAGATGGTAGTCTTTTATGCAGTTTATCGTATCAAGCAGATCATAGAAATCTTTTTCCGAGTTTCCTTTTCCTGACGTATATACGAAAACGGTGCAGGACAGCTCTTTTTTTACTGCATCTATAATTCCCGAGAGCGTACGGTCGACTGCCTGCCGGGAAACGGAACTTTCAGCACGGCAGTAGGCCATCCAGCATCCTTTACCGGCTGGTGCTGTAATACAATGTGAAGCGAAGAAAGCGTCATGATCGAATTTCTGAATAATTGTATCATTGTTGCTTTCTATGACAATTTCCATCAGCAGATACGGTTCGTGGAAGAAATCTCCCGAATATTTTTTTACCGCCTCCGGCGTGATTTTTTTTTGCAGCATGTTTTTTAATACGGACGACGGTTCATTTTCAACGTTTTGAACGCGTGCTTCGTAATCCGCAATCAGCGAGGAAATGCGCCGGGACATAGCATTAAACGTATGAATCGTTGTCCGTATTTCGGAACACCCCTGCGGCTCAAGATGAACGGACCTGTTTCCAGTCTCAATCTGCCTGAGCCCTCCCATCATGTTTGTAACCGGATTGATGATATTCTGCAGGAAGATTCGTGAATAAAGGATGAACAGGAAAAAGACGAGCAGAATGACTGCAATAATGCCGAGCGCTATCAGCGTGAAATTTTTCGCAAGCTCCGACGTTTTAATAAGCGTCATGATTGACAGTCCCGGAATAAGGCTGTCTACGGGTGTCATAATGCAGGTATACGAACGCGGCAGTATACCGTCGGCGGCCTCTGTCAGAAATTCAGTCTCCTGATTATTGGCATACATGATGCTCGTTTCATTATTTGTTTTCCTGACAATCGACGTAAGCCCGACTGGTTCCCTGTCGGTTAAGTATCTCCTGTCGTAGTAGGAAATTATGCGGGAACAGTCGGACAATGCAAACATACTTACAAGTGACAGCTGTTCTTTTCTGTCTGTCTGGATGTCCGGAAAGAATCCCGAAATAAGCACCAGTCCTTTTGCCTGCTGTCCGGAATAGACGGTAAAGTCATTAGTGCTGCACAGCCCGGTGAATACTTCATTTTTCCGTAGTACCGGATTGCTGTCTTTAATAAGTGATTCAACCTGCTGCAGCGGCAGGAATATGTCTGTTTTAAAATACGTGCGTGTTCCGTTTTTGAGATAAAACGTAATTGAAACAATATCCGCAACCGGTTCGAGTGCAAGCTGTGACGCATTCATCAGCTTCGTTTCGTACAGATACCGCTGCCGGTTGTCGGAACTTCCGGTGCCGGCTGCAATATTCAGTATTTCATTGTCGTTTGCATACACAAGATGAGCCAGCCTCATTGACGATTCAGCAACTTCATTGCTCAGCGTATCGGCTATATTTGTCTGCATGAGTTTTATATTATCGATTGTCTGGTGTTTAATTATAAAATGGATAAGCGGAAAGGCTATGATGAAAATCAGTACTACAGGGAGCATAATAAGGAGCGCGAATGATGTATAATAGGTTGTCCGTATAGACCGGCAATTTTTCTTCATAGATAAGGATTATAGCCGAATAAGCGATAAAAAAAAGCCCCGGAGGCTTTCCCTGCCGGGGCTATGCAAAAAACTGCGTGAGTGTTATTTACTTAACAGGGAGTTCATTCTGCGTACAAAATCAGCAGGATCCTTGAGCTCTTCTCCGCTTACAAGCAGCGCCTGATCAAGCAGTACTGTCGCCACATCCGCAATAAACGCTTTATCTTCACTGTCTTTAATTTTCAGAACGACAGGATGATCGCCGTTTACTTCCAGAATTGGTTTTACTTCCGCCATGCCGGCCTGTCCCATAGCTTTCATCATGCGTTCCATCTGGAACGACGGATCGTTTTCGTCGACGACAATGCATGAAGGGCTGTCTGAAAGGCGCTTGCTCAGTTTAACTTCCTTTACCTTGTCTCCGAGCGCTTCCTTGATTTTGTCAACGACAGGTTTGAATTCCTTCTCTTTCTTTTCCGCTTCTTCCTTATTTACGCCGAGTTCTTCATCGCTTCCCGCGCGGTTGACGGCTTTAAGCTCGAATTCTTTGTATTTGCCCAGTCCCGGAATAACGATGTCCGCAATGTCGTTCGCACCGATGAGAATTTCAAAGCCTTTCTTTGTGTAGGCTTCAAGCAGCGGGCTGTTGCGGAGGTTCTGTTCGTCGCTGCCGGTGATATAGTAAATTGCTTTCTGGTCAGGTTTCATGCGCTGTACATAGTCGGCAAGACTTGTCCAGTTGTCTGTTCCCGTTCCGTTTTTGTCGGTACTCTTGAATCGTACGATTTCCGCAATTTCCTCGCGGTTTGCATAGTCACCGTAGAGTCCTTCCATCATCGGGCGGTTGAACTGTGTGACAAACTTATTCCATTTTTCGATTGTTTCCTTTTCGTCGTCTGTCGGTTTTTCCGATTTGCGCGCTTTGTCTGCATCTTCACCGAGCTTTTTGAATTCGCCCAGCAGTTTCTTTACAGACTGCGTTTTGATTGTCTCAAGAATCCTGTTCTGCTGCAGAATCTCGCGGCTTACGTTGAGCGGCAGGTCTTCGCTGTCTATGATACCGCGTACGAAGCGCAGGTATGCCGGGAGCAGTTCTCGGTCGTCGTCAGTGATGAAAACGCGTTTAACGTACAATTTTACGCCGCTCTTGTAGTCAGCCTGATACATGTCGAACGGAGCCTGCTGCGGGATGTAGAACAGAGTCGTATATTCCTGGGTTCCTTCCGCGTGTGTGTGGATATACATGAGCGGTTCGTCGGAATCGTGGCTGAGTGTTTTGTAGAATTCGTTGTAATCGGCCGGCTTAAGTTCGCTCTTTGAACGTTTCCAGAGTGCACTTGCGCTGTTTACCTGATCAACTTTGTTCTCGCTGCCGGTAACGTTTCCTTTATCGTCGTATTTGTTTTCGACATAGTGCAGATAAATAGGGAATGCGATATGGTCGCTGTATTTTTTGATAAGCTCTTCAATCTTCCAGCGGCTTGCATATTCCTTGCTGTCGTCGTTCAGGTGCATTTCGATTGCGGAACCGGTCGTCTCCGGCTTGTCGAATCCGTATTTTTTTGCAGCATCGCTGCCGGCTGTGATTTCTTCAATTTCATATGAATTGGTGCCGTCGCTTGACCAGTGCCATATTTTTCCGGCTGTATCGGCCGCCCTGCGGGAATAGACATCGATTTTTTTTGCGGCCATGAACGCAGAATAGAATCCTACGCCGAACTGACCGATAAGCGAAGAATCTTTTTGAGCTTCGCTGCTCAGCTTTTCAATGAATGCTTTTGTTCCCGAGCGGGCAATAGTTCCGAGGTTGTCAGTAAGATCCTGATCAGTCATACCGATACCGGTATCCTGCACGGTAATGACATTTTCTTTGTCGTCGAACGTAATGTCGATGCGCGGAGTAAACGTTATTGCTTTATATGAGTCGTCAGAGACTGTCAGATACTTGAGTTTATCAAGTGCATCCGATGCGTTTGAAACGATTTCGCGAAGGAAGATATCCTTGTTTGAATACATTGAATGGATGATGAGTTTCAGAAGCTGATTAACTTCTGTCTGGAACTGGTACGTTGCCATATTTGCTTATATTCTCCTGAAAAGATGATAATTTATTACCTTACAATGGTTTGTAACTAAATGTAATAAAAAACAGGGGGCAGAGGCAAGTTTTTCTTTATATTCGTACAGTAAAGGCGCCGGTTCTTTATTGTCCGTCCTTCGTTTTTTCGATACATTTATGGTATGAAAATCGAACAGGCCAAAGAGCTTCTTGCAAAATACGTTACAGGTGAGACGTTGATACGTCACTGTGTTACAGTTTCTGTTGCCATGAGATACTGGGCGGAACTGCTTGATGAAAAGGATCCTGAATTCTGGGAATGCGTGGGCATGCTGCACGATATCGACTTTGAAAAATATCCGGAACAGCACTGCGTCAAAGCAAAGGATATTCTTGAGGCGGAGAAACAGAATTATCCCGACGGAAAGGGCGGCAGCCTTATAACCGGCGAAATGATTCACGCGATTCAGAGCCACGGCTGGAAGATATGCTGCGATGTGGAACCGTCAGTACAGATGGAAAAAGTGCTGTATACAGTCGACGAACTTACAGGGCTTATTTTCGCCTGCGCTATGGCACGCCCTTCAAAGAGCGTTATGGACATGGAACTGAAATCGGTTGTCAAGAAATTTAAGACGAAGAGCTTTGCTGCCGGATGCAACAGGGACGTCATAGAGGAAGGCGCAAAAATGATGGGCCGCGAACTCGGCGACGTAATCTGGAACTGCGTGCTTGCAATGCGGGCCCGTCACGAAGAATGCGGCGTCTGATGCCGCATCCATCCGTTCTGTACTTTATTTAAAACAACTTTTCACCGAGCAGACGTGCGGCAAGTTCTACGGCAAGGACTGCCGTCTGATTCCGCACGTCGAGTATCGGGTTTACTTCTACAATTTCCGCTGATTTTACCATACCGGTATTGCTGATTTCTTCCATGAGCAGGAGCGCTTCCCTGTTCGTCATACCTGCCGGAAGCGGAATACCCGTTCCCGGTGCAAACATCGGGTCAAGGACGTCCATGTCGAACGAGACATGAATGACGTCGGCGTGAGTTTTGAAGAACAGAATCACCTGTTTTATGATAGCCGGAAACCCCTGCCGTTCAATGTCACTCATGGTGAATACGGTGACACCGGCTTCGTGCATCAGCACTTTTTCTCCCGGATCAAGGTCCCTCGTACCGACGAAGCAGACGTTGTGCGGATCGACTTTCTGCCCGTCGAAGTACAGATTCGTGAGTTCCGGCAGTCCGTATCCGCAGGAGGCTGAAAGGCACTCGCCGTGGATGTTTCCGGACGGCGTTGTTTCAGTCGTGTTAAAATCACCGTGGGCATCAACATAGAGAATGCCGAGTTTTTTATGCTCTTTCTGTGCGGCTGAAGCAGCTCCAGCTATTGTTCCCAGAGCGATGGAATGATCTCCTCCGAGTATAAGCGGAAATTCGCCTTCAGAAAGAGACGTGTCGACTTCTTTTGCAAGTTCCGTACAGGCATTCACAATCGGTTTAAGATACTTTGCCTTCGGGTTTCCGACTTCCTCAGATTCCTGCGGATTTATCTGAATCGGAGAATTGTATTTGACAAGCGTATGTCCGAGTGATTCAAGTTTTGAACGTATACCGGCAAGCCGTATCGCTGAAGGTCCCATATCGGAACCATGTCTGCTCGCGCCGAAATCGAGCGGCATTTCAATAATGTGTATGTTCATAGTGGGGTCAGTGTAAAACTATGAGCCGTTTTGGTAAACAGAAATCAGTATTTTTTACTGTATTTCGTGCTGCCGGCGGTATTTTGCCGGTGTTTCTCCGTAAATTGTACTGAAACAATTGATGAACGATTTTACATTGGGAAAGCCGGCGTCAAGTGCAATATCAGTAATAAGTTTGTCGCTGTTCATAAGTTCTTGATACGCGTGGCAGGCCCGCAGTTTCATAAGATATGTGTAAAACGTTTCGTTTGTTATTCTTTTGAAGAACCGGGAAAAATAAGAGGGCACCATATGCACCTGCGATGCAACAGTTCCAAGGGAAAGTTCCTCCGCAGAATTTGCTTCCATATAGGCCAGTACCGCTTTGATGTTTGCCAGGCTTTTCTGATCGTGCAGGGGAGTCGTTATTTCGGTTTTCTGTATCCTGCATTCGCGCAGCAGCGTAAGGCATATTGATTCAAGAACCGTTGTGATTTCAAGCTCGTAAAAATTTTTGTGCTCATGGTACAGTATTCCGATTGAAAGAAGCTGCTGCTGTATTTTTTTCCTTGCTTCCGAACAGGGTGGTATGCAGAACGAGTACTGCTGAATCTCCGGGCAATACTTTTTGAGCAAATCGCAAGACAGGAGTACAATCACCGTCCTCACACGGTTTGCTGTGTCTGACATGGTTTCATGCAGATTGCCGGAATTTACAAAGAAAAAGTCTCCGCTGGAGATTTTTGTTGTTATGCCGTTGCAGATACCGGTAATGGAACCTTCTATCACAAGGTCAAATTCAAGATTGTTATGAAAATGCAGCGGATAGTGACGCCGTTCCGCTGACATGTCGACATATATTTTTGCCGGAATACGTGAATCTGTCTGAATCTGCTCAAGAAAGTAATCCATTTATACATACTATCCTGCCTGTTGCTAAAAGTCAAAATTCGACAAATTCCTGTCAAAAACTGACGCGACAGAATAGGATTTCGACAATACAGTTATACTGTCAGTAAAAACGACAATTCATTTTCGTGCTGTCACCTGGAGGAGGAAGAGTTTTGTATGGTCAAACGATATGCATATCCTGTCATAGACACGAAGGCAACGGGCGCAAACATAAAGCGGCTGCGCGAATATGCAGGTCTTTCAGTGAAAGAGATGCAGTATCTGTTCGATTTTGAAAGCCCGCAGGCCGTTTACAAGTGGCAGTGGGGAGAAACGCTTCCCACTGTCGATGAATTCGTCGTGCTTGCAAAAATGTTTGATACTCCGATTGAAAAAATTATCGTAGTAAATATTGAATGATTCATATGCGGTGGAGGAAAAATCTTGCAGTATGGTTATTTTGATGATGAAAACAAAGAATATGTGATTACCCGGCCCGATACGCCGACGTCATGGAGCAACTATCTCGGCTCTACGGAGTACGGCGCAGTCATTACGAATAATGCGGGCGGATACGGTTTCTACAAGTCAGGCGCACAGGGACGTTTTATGCGACTGCGCTTTAATGCCGTTCCCATGGATCAGCCCGGCCGTTATTTTTACATCAGGGACAGGGAATCGGGGGATTACTGGTCGGCAAGCTGGCAGCCTGTCGGCAAACCGCTCACGAAGTATAAGAGCACCTGCCGTCACGGTACGGCATATACGACTATCACGTCTGAGTATTCGGATATCAAATCGGAAGCGGTGTATTTTGTTCCGCTCGGACAGCTGTTTGAATACTGGAAACTCAAGGTAACGAATACGGGATTGAAATCCCGCAGGCTTTCCGTGTTCAGTTACTGCGAGTTCTCGAACCAGTGGAACACGTCCCAGGATCAGGTGAACCTGCAGTACTCGCTCTTTATCGTAAAAAGTGAAAAGGCCGCCGACAATCTGCTCCGTTATTCGATTCATGACAACCTGTATATTCAGCATCCGGAGTGGCCCGAGGGCAGCGGTTTTATGCATGAGTGGGTTGCGCTCGTCGGCGCACCCATGACGGGATACGATACTGCACGCGAATCATTTATCGGCACGTACGGTTCATACAAGGAGCCTCAGGCAGTCATTAACGGGAAGAGTTCCAATTCAAACGCATACGGCGACAACAGCTGCGGTTCCGTTCAGACGGAGCTGGAACTGAAACCGGGTGAGTCGAAAGAACTCCTGGTTATGGTGGGCATAGGCGATGCGAATGCAGTCGGGAAAAAGGTGCTTGCCGGATACGGTTCAATTGCGCGCGCCGACGAGGAACTTGCAAAACTTAAAAAGCAGTGGCATTCGGAACTAGACAGCTTCAAAGCGGAAACGCCTGACGAAGATATGAATCATACGGCTAACATGTGGGGATTGTACAACAACCTTATCACGTTTGCCTGGTCAAGAGCGGCAAGCCTTGTGTACAACGGCGAACGTGACGGCTTGGGATTCCGCGACAGCGTACAGGACGTACTCGGCGTCTGTGCGGCAATTCCGGAAGAGACGGAGGCGCGTCTGGTACGCATGCTTTCGGGGCAGGTTGCATGCGGTGGTGCCATTCCCGTTATCCGCATAGACCATAATCCCGGACACGAACAGAGCCCGAAGCCGGAAGAATTCCGTTCTGACGACAGCGAATGGTTTTTTAATGCAGTACCGGATTACGTCGCCGAAACGGGCAATATTGATTTCTACAACAAAGTCGTTCCCTATGCCGATCACGGTGAAGCGACCGTTTACGGGCATTTAAAGCAGGCGCTTCTGTTCAACCTTGAACGCGAAGGTGCAGACGGACTGCCCGCAGGCCTGCAGGCTGACTGGAACGACTGTCTAAAGACGGGCTATCACGGTGAAAGCATTATGGTTACGTTCCAGCTGCGTCTTGGCCTGACGACGTTTGCGGACATTTCAAAGCGGCTGGGAAAGCCGGAGGAAGAAAAATGGGCACTTGCCGAACGGGACAAACTCGACAAGGCAATCCAGAAGAAATGCTGGGACGGAAAATGGTTCATCTGGGCTGTAGGAGAAGACGGAACAGTCTACGGCACACAGAAGATGACAGAAGGACAGATATATCTTAATACCCAGGTATGGGCGGTCATGAGCGGTGCGGCAACGAAAGAACAGGTTCAGGCCAGCCTTGATGCGGTAAAAGAAAAACTTGCCACACCGTACGGATTAATGCTCTGCGCTCCGGCGTTTGTTCACACGCCTGGCGACGTTATGGGCTCAGTCGTATTCCTGCCGGGAATTAAAGAGAACGGCGGCATCTTCAACCACACACAGGGATGGGGCGTTATGGCGGAAGCAGTTGCCGGAAACGGCGACAGGGCATACGAATACTGCAAGGCTGCCCTTCCTGCCGCATACAATGCAAAAGCGGAAATCCGCCAGAGCGAACCGTATGTACAGGGACAGACAACGTACTCGACGTTCAGTCCCCGCCCGGGCAACTGCCGTACCTCATGGCTTTCGGGAGCCGTTGCATGGACCTATTACAGTCTGACACAGTACGTGCTCGGCATCCGGCCGCAGTACGACGGCATGCTCATCGACCCGTGCATCAAACACGACTGGGACGGCTTCAAAGTCGAGCGCATATGGAGAGGCAGAAAACTCTGCATCGAAGTGAAGAATCCGCAGCACGTCTGCAAAGGCATTGAGTATATTACGGTAAACGGAGAGCGCATCGACAGTGCCGTTGTCCCCGCAGACAGGCTCACAAGCGGTGATAATGTGATTGCCGCATACATGGGAAAGAATGCGGTGAGCGTCCCGATGGAACGGCTCTAGCAGGCGGCACAAACAGTAAGCAGGATTTACGTAGTGTAAATCCTGCGACGAATCCCGGCGAGCTCGTTGCGCGAGCCGGGGCAATTCCCGGAAAGCAGGATTTGCATGGATGCAAATCCTGTGACGCATACCGGACCTCAGCTGCCGTAAAATCGCGTCTGGATAAGGAACTGTGCCGTTGCCGGATTGTCTGCGGATATGCCGCTGATTTATATCTGTCCGGAATTTTTGTCAGATAGTATGGCTTTCGGCGTGAGAAGTATTTTTTGATTTATCAGCAATTCCCTCAATCATTGCTTCCACATAGGTAATATCATTGCCGTCAAGTTTTTCCAGCAGTGTAATAATTTTTTCATATTTGTGATATAAAACGACGGCTTTGTTGTTTTCATTTTTTCCATCATTTCCTGTTACAAGATATTCCGTCGTGATATTTAAGGCTTTTGCCAGTTTGACTGCCACGTCGGCAGCAGGCATTCGTTCCCTTTTGTCAACGTAAGTATCGAGTGTCCTTTTGCTTATTTCAGCTTTCGCTGCAACTTCCTTTAACTGTAGTCCCTGATATACGATTTCGTCTTTTAATCTTTCTCTGAATGACATGAAAAAATAGTACCACTATAAGGGGATTTTATTGCTTGACAATACCTAAAAGAGGGTGTAATGTTTAATTACATTCCCCTTTTTAGGGTGTTAAACAGAGGTATTGCTCTGGTTTTTATTTTATCTGATTGCGTGTACGTTCACTTATATTGTAAAATTTTTCTTTTCATAGGAGGTAATATGAAAAAAATTATGTCTGAAAGCTTTGTGATTGCAGTGTGTGTGTGTGCATTGTTTTTTTCCGGATGTAAAAAAGAAAAACCAGGTACATCTTCCGGCAGTGCAAAAGAAACGATTTTGGTAGGAGGCTGGCCGTCGGGGGACACTGCGTTTAAGGCTGCGATGGCAGGTTTTAACAAACAGTACCCCGATATTGATGTCAAATTTCAATTTACGGATACTACATCGCACCATCAGGCATTGTCAACTTCTCTGGTTGCCGGTTCCGGAGCTCCCGATGTTGCAATGGTGGAAGGTGCATATATAGCACAGTACAGAGATTCTACAGCTCTGGTGAATCTTCTGGATGCCCCTTATAATGCTGATGAATTAAAAAATGATTTTGTTTCTTTTAAATGGAATCAGTGCTATTCGTCGGATGGAAAAAGTCTAGATTCAATTCCATGGGATATAGGACCATGTGCATATTATTATCGTACAGACGTATTTAAAGAATGCGGGTTGCCGACAGATCCGGAAGAAGTCGCAGAACTTATGAAAACATGGGATGGTGTTTTAAAGGTTGCGAAAGCTGTCAGCATCCCCGGCAGGCGCTGGTTTATACCAGATGCATCATATCTGTATTTTGAGCTTTTTATTAACCGCGATTATTATGATAAAGACCTTACTTTGCAGCTTAATCGTCCGGGCGATATTGAAGCACTCAATGCTGCAATAGCAGTAAGAAAAAATAAATGGGATATGAATGCTGATATGTGGAGTTCGGAGGCATATGCTGCATATGCGGACGGTTCCTGTGCATCTGTATTTACCGGGTGCTGGTTCGGCGGATTCCTGAAAGATGATATTGATCCGAAAGGAACCGGCCATTGGGCTGTTACAACACTTCCTGCGGGCGTTTCCGGTTCCAACTGGGGCGGTTCCTTTCTTGTTATCCCAAAACAGAGTAAGCATAAGGATGCTGCATGGAAATTTATAAAATATATGCTGGCAACAAAACAGGGGCAGAACGATATGTACAATGCAGTGGATTATTTCCCTGCATATAAACCAGCCTGGGAAGATGAATCTATATATGCAAAAGGGGATCCTTATTTTGGAGGCGAAAAAACAGGAGAAGTATATGTCCGGATTGCCAATGAATTAAAACCGATAGTTACCACCATGATGGATACTACCGCAGAGGGATGTATTTACAGTTCGGTAAATGCAGGACTCGCCGACAATCTTGATGCAGCGGCCATACGCGAAAGGGTTCGTTCGGATATTGAAACTGCTACAGCGGAAATAAAAAAGCAGCAGATTCAGATACTTGAGGATGCGGAGGTCTGGAAAAAATAATTATTGAGAAGGAATGGCCCTGAAAGTAGAATTTTCAGGGCTGCCTGCCGGATTTTCTACTTTCGAGGTTTTATGAATAATAACAGTCATGGTTTTCTGTATACAATAAAAAAATACAAAGTTGCATATGCCTATATAGCTCCTTTTTATGTTTTATTTGCAATCTTCGGGTTATACCCGATAGTGGCCGGGTTTTACCTTGGTTTTTTCCGGTGGAACGGCCTTACTGGGCGGAGATTCATAGGAATTGCAAATTATATAAGTTTGTTCACCGACAAACTTTTTTTAAAGGCTCTGGGAAATACGTTTTTTATAGGCATTATTGCACATATTCCTATTCTTTTGGGCGGATTAGCACTCGCGTATATACTGAATTCAAAGCTTATAAAAGGGAAAAATATTTTTAAGACAATATATTTTATGCCGATGGTTACGAGTGCTGTCGCAATAACCATTATTTTTCAAAATTTTTTCGGTTATAATTACGGATTTTTAAATTACCTTTTATCTTTTCTTGGAATAGAAAAAATAAACTGGCTGGGCGGCGACGGTTCGCGCATAAAAATTGCGGTTATCGTCATGTTTGCGTGGAAGTGGATAGGCTGGAATATGGTGATTTATCTGGCCGGAATGCAGGCGATAAGCAGCGATATTTATGAAGCAGCAACAATCGACGGTGCAAATAATTGGCGTATGTTCTTCAGCATTACAATTCCAATGTTAAAACCGATTATTATTTTTACTGTCATTCAATCGACAATCGGTATGTTCAATCTATTTACCGAACCGTTTGTATTGACTAATTCAAGCTGGACCGGCGGTGCAAATAACGGAGGATTGACGTTGATGATGTATCTTCTGAATAAAGCACCGCAGGGCGGCACATCATATGGATATGCATCGGCCTGTGCTTATGTAATTACCCTCATGATTATTCTGATTTCTTTTTTTGTAAATACTGCTGCGAAAGAAAAAGACTAAGAGGTTAAACTGTATATGAAAATATTTTTTTTCTGTTTGCTGCTCATTGCTGTTATCGTATTAATTTCCCGGATACCAAAGAGGGGAACAAAAATAGCATTGTATGCAGTACTCATTATTCTTGCTGTTATTATGATTTTTCCTTTTTACATGATGTTTGCAATGTCTACTCATGCTACCAGTGAAATTTATTCTTTTCCCCCTGATCTTTTGTTCGGTTCAAGAACCCTTGAAAATTTTTATAAGATGACCGCTGCGGTGAATTTTCCGCTCTCATTTCTCAACAGTACAATTGTGAGTCTTTCATACACTGTTCTCGTATTGTTGTTCTGCTCTATGGGTGGATACGCGTTTGCGGTCTACGATTTTCCCGGGCGCAGACAGCTCTTTTCGCTTCTGCTCGTGACAATGATGATACCATGGACTGCAGGTATTATCCCATGGTTCATGCTTATGTCGAAATTCGGCTGGGTCAATTCATTTAAATCATTAATTATTCCGGGTTGTGCCAATGCGTTCGGTATTTACTGGATGAGGCAGTACTGCTCGAAAAATGTATCCCGTTCGCTTATGGAAGCGGCACGTATAGACGGATGCAGCGAATGGACGATATTTTTCAGGATAATTGCCCCTGTTATACAGCCCGCATATGCGTCGCTTGGGATTATGCAGTTCGTAAATGTGTGGAATGATTTTATGCAGCCGCTTCTTATGCTCAGGGATCCGGACAAAATGACATTACCGCTTCTGCTCAAAACGATGGTAAGCGACCGCGGAACGGATATCGGTACGCTCATGTTTACGAGTTCGTGCGCAGTTCTTCCCCTGCTTATAGTATTCTTATTTGCATCGAAATATTTCCTTTCGGGGTTGACTGCCGGCGCAGTAAAGGAATAATGAAACGGAAGAAATGAATGATTGCGGGCAGTTGAGCTGCAATTACGAATATCTCGGTATTGAAAACAACGTGAAGCTTTGCTGACTTTTTACAGGAGGAATACGTATGCCGGAAAAAATAATGAAACTTGATCATCTTGTGATGGGAACGGATTACTATCCGGAACACTGGGATGAATCGCTTTGGGAAAGCGACTTGTCCCGGATGGAACAGACAGGAATTGAAATGATACGCATCGCGGAATTTGCATGGAATAAATTTGAACCGGAGGATGGAAAATTTACTTTTGCCTTTTTCGATACATTTCTTGAACTTGCTGCAAAAACAAATATCAAGGTGATTTTCGGGACACCGACCGCAACTCCTCCTGCCTGGCTCACGACAAAATATCCGGAAGTCCTGAATACGCGTATCGACGGTGTAAAATACCGCCACGGCGGCCGACGGCAGTACACGTACAACTCGCCCGTATATAACAGGTATGTGCAGAGGATTGTGGAACAGCTCGGTGCACATTACGGCAAAAATGAATGTATTGCCGGATGGCAGATAGACAACGAAGTGAACTGTGAGGAAAATGAATTCTATTCCGATTCGGATACGGTTGCTTTCCGTGATTTCTTGAAAAAGAAATACGGCAGTATTGCAGCATTGAACGAAGCCTGGGGAACGGTGTTCTGGAATCAGACCTATGCTGACTGGAATGAAGTGTTTGTGCCGCAGGTTGTACTGAACGACTCGATGAATCCTCACCGCCGGCTTGATTTTATCAGGTTTATTTCTGACAGCGCGCGCAGCTTTGTAAAAATGCAGAGCAACATTCTCCGGCGCTATATAAAGCCAAGGGATTTTATAACGACGAACGGTCTTTTCGGGCATCTTGATAATCATGCTATGACTGAAGAAAGCCTTGATTTTCTTACGTACGATTCATATCCCGATTTTGCGTATACGTCCGGCGGCGTTGCGGACAAGAGTAACCTCCGCGATCGTATCTGGACTTCAAACCTTGCAGAAGTCCGTTCCGTCTCCCCTGTGTTCGGTATTATGGAACAGCAGTCTGGTGCCGGTGGATGGACTTCCAGAATGAAAATGCCCGAACCCCGTCCGGGACAGATTCAGTTGTGGAGTTTTCAGAGCATTGCCAATGGTGCAGATTATATAGGGTATTTTCGTTGGAGAACGAGCCCCATCAGTACGGAAATATACTGGCATGGCATCCTTGATTATTCCGGCCGGGATAACAGGCGGCTTGCAGAAGTGCAGGATATGAAACGGCGCATGAACGCATTGGCGGAACTTGCCGGTTCGCGTTTTAAAGCTTCTTTTGCCATTCTCAAAGATTATGACAACAAATGGGACAATGAAATCGATCTCTGGCTTAATGAGATAGACAATTGCAGTCAGCAGGGAATATTTGCCGCATCTGAACATACGCATACGCCGCTCGATTACGTATATGTTACGGACAAACTGTCAGTATCGGATTTGTCGGAATATAAGGTCATATTCTATCCGCATCCTGCAATTCTTACTCAGGAAACGGTCGAAATGCTTGAGCAGTATGTCATGCAGGGAGGAACGCTTGTATTCGGCTGTCGTACCGGTTTAAAAGATTCTTCCGGCAGGTGTGTGCAGGAAAATCTTCCGGGACTTGCGCAAAAATGTACAGGAGCAGATGTGACTGACTTTACCCTTACCGCCTGCGATGATGAAAAGGCACAGGTTGCGTGGGATGGTACTACCGTTGATGCGTTGTGCTTTACGGATATTGTACAGACATGCGGCAGCGGTGCGGAACTTGCCGGTACGTATACGAATAATTATTATGCCGGAAAAGGCGCGCTTATCTGCAGAAAGGCCGGTAAGGGGACGTGTTATTATTACGGCAGTACGTTTTCGGAGCCGGCTGCAGCCGTGTTCCTGAAGAAACTGGGTATTGCGGAGCCGTACGACAATTTGTTTTCCCTGTCGGAAGATATTGAACTGCTTGTGCGAGAAAATGAAAAATACAGATGGTTTTTCATTCTGAACTATACGAAAAGCGCACAGTCTTTTACCGTAAAACAGGAATTACAGGATGCGGAATCAAGCCGCACCGTACAGGGCGTGCAGCATTTGAACCCGTACCAGGTTGTCGTCCTGAAACAGGCACGGTAAATGTAACGTATAGAATTTGTTTTTTTGGCCGACCAGCCGTATTATTGAGGTATGGATAATTTTACATTTTATGCACCGACGTATTTTGCGTTCGGAAAAGATACGGAAACTCAGGCGGGCCAGCTGGTCAAACGGTTCGGCGGGAAAAAGGTTCTCATTCATTACGGCGGTGGTTCAGTTGTCCGTTCAGGGCTGCTTGACCGCGTAAAAAAATCGCTTTCCAGCGAAGGTATTGCGTTTGAGGAACTTGGCGGAGTAAAGCCGAATCCCCGCAGCGGCCTTGTGTATAAGGGAATTGAACTGTGCCGCAGGGAAAATATCGATTTTATCCTGGCGGTCGGCGGCGGCAGTGTCATTGATTCTTCCAAGGCAATCGCGGCAGGTACCGTATATGACGGCGACTTCTGGGATTTTTACGAAGGAAAACAGGTGACGGAGGCGCTGCCTGTCGGAACGATACTCACCATTGCCGCGGCAGGAAGCGAGGGGTCGCCCGATTCTGTTATTACAAAAGAAGACGGCATGATTAAGCGCGGAGCGTCCGGCGAAGCATACCGGCCGAAATTTTCAATTCTGAATCCCGCCCTGACTCAGACACTGCCGGCATATCAGACCGCGTGCGGTATTACCGATATCATCGCACACCTGTACGAACGGTACCTCACGAACACAACGGAAGTGGAAGTGACCGACCGCATGATTGAAGCGCTTATCCTGTCAATGATTCATGAAGGTCCGCGCGTCATCGCCGATCCCGATAATTATGAAGCCCGGGCTAATATCATGTGGGCAGGGATGATGGCACACAACAATTCGTGCGGAGTAGGCCGGTCGCAGGACTGGACGAGCCACAACGTAGAGCATGAACTTTCTGCCTTGTATGACTGTGCGCACGGTGCGGGGCTTGCCGCCGCCATGCCGGCCGTCTTTACGTATACCATGAATCACGACGTGAACCGCTTTGCGCAGATTGCCGTACGCGTGTGGAACTGCAGCATGGATTTCTATCATCCTGAAAATACGGCAAAAGCGGGAATTGAAGTGCTGCGGAATTTCCTGACATCACTCGGTATGCCGGAGAATTTTGCGGAACTGGGTGCAAATGAAGCCGACATTGAAAAACTTGCGCATACGGCGTGTTTCGGCAATGGCGGCGACGGTAAACTGCACGGGTTCACGACACTTGAACAGAAGGATGTCGAAGCAATCTACCGGCTTATGGTGTAATGCACAGACTGACGGGCAGGCGGGCTGCCCGCAGGAAGTATGAATCAGCGTTTTTTTTAATTCGTTACGTTTCGGCTTTCGGCAGAGTAAAAAAATGAGAATACTGATAAGTTCAGACATACATTCAAATATATTAGCATGTGAAGAGTTAGCAAAAATATATAAACATGAAAAATGTGATCTGCATATAACGATGGGAGATGCCATTGATTTAGGACCATGGCCAAATGAAACTCTGGAATTTATAAAACAGGAAAATTTAATTCATTTGAAAGGTAATCACGAGGAATACAATTGTTCAATAGGTCTTGGACCAGAATTGAAAAAGAATATAGGCAAATCAGAATTTGAACACTACCGATGGACAAAAGAACAAATAGGTAATGCTAATATAAAATATATTGAAGAACTTCCTTACAAGTATCATATGGAAACCGGAACGTATAATTTGTATTTTCAACATTTCTTTTTAGAAAATGGAATAATTTCCGAATATGATGTATTTAAGAAAGGTATTAATCAGCTTGATTTTGATCATACATTTGGAATAGAACCGGGCAAAAATAATTTAATTTTTTTCGGACACTTACATAAAGAATTTAAAGAGGAGAAAGTAAGCACCTATATAAGTGTAGGATCTGCAGGCTGCGAAGGCAAATATTCAAAGGGAAAACTGGCTGATATTATAGAAATTGATAAAAATACATATAAAATAAAAACAATTGGACTAAATTGGGATACAAAAATGGTTATTAATGAAATTGAGGGTAGAAAAATGCCTGACAGAGAATCAATTAAAGAATATTTCTTTAATCAAACACCTGCTTCAACCTGAAAATTCTTTGTCAGGATTTGTGTTATTGCTTTGCGGATCAGAATTACAGATTAAGCAAATAACAATTTACGTGTTTCTGCTATTTCCCGAATATTTCGTCCCGGTGCATCAACCCGAGCTGTTCCAGCGCTTCTGAAAGCGTCATATTTGCGTGTCCGTCTCTGAACTGCCGTAAATCTATACTGAACCGGTTCATTGAAAAATGCTGATATACAAAGACGCTGTCCCATGCCTTTTTGCGGCCGTACGTCTGTCTGAGCGCATCCCGGTACGGCAGGAAGATGCCTTTTCCTTTCAACTCGGCATACCCGACAAGCCAGAGATGCGTTTGTACTGAAATGATGCCGTCTTTTTTTGTGCAGTGCGATGCAAGCTCCTGGTGCAGAAGTGCCGTGTGCTCCGCCATCCAGAGCTGGCTGTCGAGTATGAGCTGCGCAATTTCTTTGTCTGCTTTCTGCAGTGAGCGCAGGTGATTCGTTTTCGCCGTGTGCACCGGCGTTTTGTTCAGGATGATGACGTTTTTCCGGAACTCTATACCGAGTTCCGGATTCCGGCGGAAAAAACCTTCTGCTATTTTTCCGCTCTGGCCCACGAGATATCGGTTGTTTTCCGCAAGCTGTTCGTCTTTACCCGGGTTGTCGCCTATGACGATAAGCCGTATGTCGTCCTGCTGTGTAATGTCGTCGAGCGCACGGTTATATATGACAGCTGTTTCAAGCGGATAGTCCGGCGTGTCTTTCTGGGCAGCTTCTTTCTGCAGCGGCTGCAGTTTTCCGGCGTAAGAAGACCATTCTGCAACTTTGCTGCGGAATGAGTCGCGGAATGCTGCAAACGATGTGAACTGTGATTTTGTCATTCTGCCGTACTCCATTGTGTTGTGTGAAGAATATCGCTTGCCGCTTCCTGTATGCGGCGTTCGGACTGGGTTCCCGTAATTTCCGTTCTGCGGATAAAGCCGACGTTGTAATAGCCGAGTGCGTTTCCTGCGGCATGAATGACGAATCCGCTTTTGTACGGCCCGTTTTCAAGAACTATCCGCGGAACAAGACCTATTCCCAAACCAAGCTGGGCGATTGCGAGAATCGCTTCATTTCCTTCAGTTTCCGCTGCGATTATGGGATGAACGTTCCGGGACTTTGTCCATTTGTCGAACCGTTCGCGTGCGAGTCCCGCTTTGGGAAGCACGAGCGGAACGGATGAGACTATATCCTGCGGAGAACCTTTTATCTTTGTATACGGCCCGTCGGCTGCGGCTGCATACACAAGAGGAGTCTTGAACACGCTGATTGTTTCCATTGAAGTGTATCCGTCGTCCGGAATTGCGTCGACTGCGAGTGCTGCGCGTCCTTCCCGTACTGCCTGAAGTGCACCCGCCGGATCACCTGTTTCAACGGAAAGCTGTATGTAGGGATATTTTTTTGCAATAAGCTTGATAAACTGCGGGAGAACCGTATAGCAGGCTGTAACCGATGCATAGACGTGCAGGGTGCCGGAAACTCTGTCTTTATCCTTTGAAAGCTGCAGAGAAAGATCGTTGCGTTTATCGAGCATTTCTTTTGCAAAACCGGCAAAAATCCGGCCGTCTTCCGTTAAGTTTACCTGTCTGTTGCTTCTGTCCAGGAGAATGCAGCCTGTTTCTGTTTCGAGGCGGTCAATCATGCGCGAAAGGGCTGAGGGACTTAAATTGATTTTTGCTGCTGCACGTCCGAAATGAAGAACGCGGGAAAGAGTGACAAATGCTTCAAGCTCGTAAAAATCCATGTAATAAAGTATACAATTTATGCCGATTTTGACAAATAGGAATAGTTATGGTTATAATTGAAAAATACAATTATTTATTTGTAATCATTCGGAGGTTATATGAAAAAAATACTTGCAGCCTGCTTAGCTTTATTTATGAGCATTTCTCTGTTTGCATTTGATGTTGAAGACTATCTTCTACTCAAGGGAGCTGTAAAAAGCTATACACGCATCAACTACAGCATTACAACAAAATTCGGCGATTATTTCCGTACACCGGAAATGAAGACACTTCATGTGCTTAATGGTGCCGGACTGGAAACAGAATCGTCGGAAATGACACCCCGTGATGTGCTTGTGAACAAAATTCAGAACACATACGATGCGTCCGGTAAACTTGTTTCGCAGGTAGGTTATGATTCTGACAACAAGCTTATCTGGAAAAGTACAGCAACATATGCTGCTGACGGGAAAAAAAGTGATAATTCAGAATACGGAAAAGACGGAACGCTGAAAGGCAAAACGATTTATACGTATAACGGCGGCAAGCTTTCTGATGAAACATACTACAATGGCGACGGTGTTCTTGCCTGGAAAAATATATACGTATACAACGACGCAGGACAGCTTACTACAGAAAGTCATTATTATGCAGATGGTTCTCTTGATGAAGAATACGACTATACGTATACGGAAGCCGGAAAAATCGATACGATTACATATATTGACGGATACGGAGCGGTGAAGAGCCGTGATTATTTCCGCTACGGTTCTGACGGGATTCTTAACGAAATTACGACATGTGGTGCCGACAATAAGACGACAAAACGGAAACTGCTGAAATATGATACAACCGGAAACATTTCAAAAATTTCTGTATACAACGTATCAAAAAAATTCGGAACGACTGCTACAGAACTTACCGACATGACGGAACTTACATATCAATATTAAAATTGATTAACGGTGCGGCTTATAAAAGCGGCGCGCAAAGTCTGAAAACCCGGCCGACAATTCGTCTCATGGCCGGGCTTTTTTTATATACTTCGGGAGTAATCTCTGCACATCTGGCTTTTGTTTCAATAAAATCGCTTTCAATGCAGGCAATTACGGGGCATTTGTACATGAACACTGCATCTTCAAACTGATTGTACAGGCTGCGGTAATCAAGATTGATTGAGCCGACAACGGCTGTTGTATCATCGGAGATAAACATTTTTGAATGGATGAACCCCGGCGTATATTCATATACGCGGATTCCGTTATCTATAAGCGTTTTTATGAACGTCCTGCCGGTGCAGAACGTAATATAGTGGTCGATGTGCCGGGGAACAAGAAGCGAAACCTCGACGCCGCGGTGCGCAGCAAAAATGAGCGTAGTCATCATCTGATTATCCAGAACCGTATACGGCGAAGTAATATGCACGTATTTTTTAGCCTGGGAAATAACGTAGAGATATACATTTTCCGCTATATCTTTTTTGTTGTAGGCATTGTCGCTGTACGGGATGGCGATTCCCGGAACCGAGTATGATTTACACGGCTGTTCAAGATACCAGTCCTGGTTTTCGGATACGTTATTTATCAGATCCCAGAGTTCAAGAAACATGCCGGTGAATGACCGTACCGCTCTGCCTGAAATACGGATGACAGTATCCTTCCAGTAAAAATTCTGATTGCGGGCTTTGTTGATATATTCATCGCTTATGTTGATTCCGCCGGTGAACGCGTATTCGTTGTCTACGACGCATATTTTGCGGTGGTCGCGGTTATTAAGATATGCCGCAATGACGGGGACAAGCGGAATAAATGCCTTTGCCTGTATTCCCAGCGATTTTAGATATTTTTCGTAGCTCACGGGAGAAATTGCGGCAGAACCGAATCCGTCGTACATAACGCGGACTTCGACACCTTCCGCTGCTTTTTGAATCAGGATTGAGAGAATTTTGTCCCACATGAAGCCGGAATTGATAATGAAGTATTCGATGAAAATGAATTTTTTTGCGTGACTCAGATTTTCCAGCATATCCGGAAAAGAGGATTCTCCATTCGGATAATACAGTATGTCTGTGTTGGCATACGGCGGATAGAATGCTTCATTTTTGAGATAGGAAACGATATCTTCAATCTGCGGTTCAGGTACGGGTGCATTGACAAAATCGGGACGCGAAATGATACACTCTCTTTCCTGTTTCCATAATTTGAGCTGTTTTTTTATTTCTTTCGGCATATCCTCAAGATGCGCAAGTATGTACAGGCCGATTCCGAAAAATGGAATAACCATGACGGGAAGCATCCAGGCCATTTTATATTCATTCTTTCCGTCGCTGTTGAAAAGATAAGTTAAAAATAGCAGGCTTACAATGACACCGCTTCCGAAAAAATATTTTGTATACGGTTCAAGCCAGATGAAGAATGCAAGAAATAAGAATAACTGAATGACAAGCAGAAGAAAAATTAGAATGACCCTGCCGTAAATAATCGATTTTACAACAGGGTTATTCAACATCCGCCGTACTTTCCGGGGATGCTGCGTCTTCTGCTTTTTTGATTTAGCAGACACAGATTACAACCGTTTACTTAGTAATTTTCTGCACGAACCTGAAAAAAGCTTTGCGGATGGCCGCAGACCGGGCATACGTCGGGAGCTTTTTTGCCTACGGTAATGTGACCGCACACACGGCACTGCCAGATTGCATCGCCGTCCTTACTGAAAACAAGGCCTTCATTTACGTTTTTGAGAAGTTTAAGGTAACGCTCTTCGTGCGTTTTTTCGATTGCAGCAACACCTTCGAACATGGCTGCAATTTTGTCAAATCCTTCTTCCTTTGCTGTTTTTGCAAAACCGGGATACATGTCAGTCCACTCGTAATGTTCGCCTGCAGCACCTGTGGTAAGATTGTCCGCTGTCGTACCTATTCCGCCGTGCAGCAGTTTAAACCATAGTTTTGCATGCTCTTTCTCGTTCTCTGCAGTCTCTTCAAATAAGGCAGCAATCTGTTCATAGCCGTCCTTCCTGGCTTTACTTGCAAAAAAAGTGTACTTATTGCGTGCCTGAGATTCTCCTGCAAATGCTGTCTGGAGATTAGCTTCTGTTTTTGATCCTTTTAATTCCGGCATGATATATCTCCTTAAAAAATGGCGTCGGTTTCAAACTGAAATCGTTACAATAAGTATAGAATGAAAAAAACAAAAAATCAAATAAAATGCTCATTGCTTTACCGCTCAATTCGCGTTATCATGGTACATATAGAATAATTGAGGGTATTATATGAAAACTATCGGAATCAAACTTGCGGATGGCTCTTTCTATCCAATTCTTGAGGAAGGTACACCGGTTAAAAAAACGCTTGATTTGACAACGGTCCACGACAATCAGACGACTGTCATGGTCGATTTATATCGCTCCGAGACAGGTACACTGGAAGACGCAGAATACGTTGATACTCTGCAGATTGACAATCTTGTTGCGCATCCTAACGGAGAACCTGATATTTCATTCAATATATCCCTCGATGAAAACAATAAACTTTCTGCCGGAATAAACGATCCTGAATCGGGTGAGCACAGTGATACGACAATTACGCTTGTATCACGAACACTTGAAGAACGTATGAATCAATCCGATTATTCCCTGTCTCCGCAGGAGCAGGAAACAGGAGAAGAACCTTCCGTCGAAATTCCGGGAGATGATGCTGTAACGGCTGATGAATCCGCAGATGATTCGACGGATGCCGGAACGGCCGCTGCAGGACTTGCCGCCGGCGGACTGCTGGCTGCTGCAGCACAAAAAATGGCGGAAGAAGAAAATGTTCCGGAAGAAACGCCGCCTGCTGAAAAATCAGACGATTTAAGCGATCTTGATCTGCCTGACAATCTTGATCTGACAAAATCGCTTGAGCCTCCTGCCGAAGATGCGGAAGAGCCTTTTGAAGAGGAAAATTTTACTGAGCCTGAAAAAGCAGCAGAAAATCAGACACAGGATTTTGCAGAACCTGTTGTTGATAATACTGATAATACATATGAAGATACACTTTCCTTTGCAAAGGATGCACTCGGCGACGAACCGGTTGCAGACGATGCGGACGCGACAGTTGTTTCGGAACAGTCATTAACAGGGGAAGAAGTGCCGTCAGCAGGCGGTACAGCACCGTTTGACGAACCAATAGAAGAATCCACTTTTGACATACCGGATTTTGGTACAACGGAAAGCACTGAGCCGGCGGAGGGCGAAGAATCTTCCGTGGACGATTTTTCACTGCCCGATTTTAATGAACTCGATACGGCAAAAGCCGATGCAGCAAATACCAATTCGGTTGACGATTTTTTTAAGGAAGATAAACAGCCTGTAGACGCCAAACAGTATGTAAAAGATAATACACCGTCTAACGGTATTAACTTTGACGGATTATATGACAGGGAAACAGAAGAGGGAAAATCATCGGTAAAATGCAATAATGAAACACAGCTCAAGAAAAAGACAAAACTGCCGATGCTTATCTGCATTGTTTGTGCACTGATTTGTGTACTTGCGACATTATTGATTCTATTTGTTATACCGTCGAAATATAATCTTATTACGATGCACAATACAAATGAAGGACAGGTGCCGGCAGTCGAAATGCCGGTAGAGAAACCTGCTGTACAGCCTGCAGAACCTGAAGCTGTACCTGAACCGGAGCCTGCTCCGGCCGCAAAAGCAGACGAAGTTGTCGTTGCACCGGCGGCGGAAGCCGTTGTCCCGGAGAAACCTGCAGAACCACCGAAAAAAACGGCAGATATTGTGTACAAAATAAAATGGGGTGATACCCTCTGGGATATTGCGGATGCATATTACAAGAATCCGTGGCGCTATCACAAGATTGCAAAATATAATCATATAAAAGATCCTGATTACATTATTTCCGGAACGACAATCAAATTGCCGGCGGAGTAAGAGAGGATTGTTCAACAAGGCTGTGCGTACGATAAAACTGACAAAGCCGGCATTACTTTTCTGCCTGATAACGGCATTTGTGATGTGCTCCGGCTGCAGTCAAAGCAACTCTGATTCCCCGCAGAAAGTTTATGGTGCTGATTCCAATTATTTTGTCGGTCTTCGCGAAATAGCGGACGGCAACGAAAAAGAAGCTGCTGCATTGTTTAAAAAATGCGCGGAAAAAGGGTCTTATTATGCTGCCCGGCGGAGTGCAGAAGAATTAACAAAACTGGGCGACGTGCAGGATCGCATTGCCGCCTGCGGTAAACTGCTTGCAAAATATAACGACAGGGATGCAATGCTGATTGCTGCCCGTGAGTATGAATCTGACGGAGAATATTCGAAAATCATCGTGATGACTGATGATGTCGATGTAACAACAGATGACGACGAACTTGTGCGTATCCGGCTTGATGCTATGTTCAGGCGGAACGACAGGCGCTTTGAAGATGCAGCCTATTTGTGGTATACGTCACGTGCTTTTTCAGAGGAAATGTATAAACTGTACTGCAATACGATTACGGAAGACAGTCAGACCGGTAATGAACTTCAGGATACTACCGTTGATATAAAAACAGCCCGTAAGAGAATTATTAATTTTAGAATCGATGTAAACAGACGGAGCTATCATACTGCTTACGGTAAAGTGCCGGAAATAAAAAAATTAACAAGCAGTACATCGGGCGTTGTTTCCCTTACAGCTCAGATTGTATCAGACATGGGGAAGGCCTGCCTGTACGGCAGTGAAAACAATCTTCAGAATGCACGTATATTTAACGAAATTGCCGAGAATACAGAAAACGCCGATAAGGGTGTAGTTTATAATGCATGGTTTTATGCCGGACGCTTATACGATAAAATAGACAATAATTATTCGACTACTGTTTCCCGTTTGGAAAGAGCGATGAGCGCCGCTCAAACTGATAGTCAGTATGACAACGCACTCTGGTATCTTCTTAACTGCAGTCTGCGTTCTTCCACAGATGATACGATCCGCGTATTGGAAAAATACTGCAGTACATGGCACGATCCGGCATACTTTGACGATTTTTTTGAAATGCTTATGCCGCTTATGCTTTCTGATGCACGCTGGTCCGATTTCCGGAGTGTATACAAAATGGTCGACGGCCATGCATCCGACGAGGTAACGGCGAAGTTCGCGTATATTTACGGCCGGCTTGTGCAGGAAAAACTTGCAGTACCCGGGGAACCTGAAAAAGAAGAACAGGAAGCGTTTACGCGTGCACTTTCCAGCGGAACCGATACTTATTACAAAGTACTCGCTGCCGGCCAGCTCGGACTTGATGATGAAGCAACAGAAAGAGCCCTGTGCAGTACGGAAATTAATAAAAATTTTAAACAGGATTCCGATTTTGAACAACTGCTCACCGGTTATGCGGCGTTCGGTCTTCCTGAAAAAATATATCCGGAATGGAGCGCGGTAAGAAATGGAAAAAGCATTCCGATAAGTCTTGACTGCGCCGTCAGGCTTTCCGATTTTCTTAATAAAACAGCCGGTGGTACTGACGATTATTACGTACAAAGCCTCCGCATAATAGCCCGTACTGCTGCAAACAGTGATAAACCTCTTACAAAAGAAGTCCTCAGGCTTTTGTATCCCTGCAATTACAGCGACATTGTTACTGCTATGTGCCGGAAATACAGTATTTCCGAAGAAACGCTGTATGCGCTTATCAGAAGCGAAAGCTTTTTTGACAACGATATTGTTAGTTCGGCCGGAGCAGTAGGTTTGACCCAGCTTATGGAATTTACGGCAGGAGACATAGCGCACCGGTTAAAAAAAGACGATTATTCACTTAAAGATCCTGCGACGAACATTGAGTTTGGTACATATTATCTTGCGAACCTTATAAAACGACTGGATGGTTCCGTTTTGACGGCATTTTTTTCATATAATGCCGGAATTACCCGGGTACGCCGCTGGCTGCAAAGTTCAGCAATAGAACTTGGTAATAGAAAATCACAGCCGTACGACTTGTTTCTTGAAACGATTCCGTATTCTGAAACACGTGAATACGGCAGAAAACTTGTATCCGGTTCGGCGGTATACGGCTGGTTGTACTACGGTAAGTCAATACATGCTGTCGTTGATGAGATAATCAGGTAGTTGTTCAGAGAAAAGAAAATCGTTCTGGTAGCCAAAGCGTTTTTTTTTGTGTATGTTGTATATGGTAGAAAATAGCGACTACAGGAGGAGACTATGGCAGAAAATGAAAAATCTCTTGAAGATATAATAAAAGAGGCCGTTGAAATGTTCCGCCCGCAGCTTCAGGCAGACGGCGGAGACATGGAATATATTTCGCTTGATGATCAGAAACGGGTTCACCTTAAACTGGTTGGTGCATGCGGAAGCTGCCCGATGGCGGTCATGACATTAAAGATGGGCGTTGAACGCTATCTGAAAGATGCATGCCCTGAAATTACAGAAGTTGTCCAGGACACGGACGAAGGAATGTGAAGTGAAAATTGAAAAAGACAAAATGGTAAAAATCCATTACACGCTTAAAGACACGGAAGGAAAACAGCTTGATTCATCAGCTGGACATGAACCTCTTGAGTATCTGCACGGTAACGGGAATCTTATACCCGGCCTTGAATCTGAGCTTGAGGGAAAAAATCCGGGCGATAAATTTATGGCAACTATTGCCCCTGAAGATGCATATGGTGAATACGATGAACAGATGATAGTTGATGTTCCCCGCAGTCAGTTTGATTCAGATGCGGCGATATCTGTCGGTATGAAATTTGAAGCACATACAGCCGGCGGTCCGATGATTGTTACAGTAACAAAAGTAACGGACGACGCGGTTACTGTTGATGGTAATCACGAGCTTGCCGGAAAAACACTTGTGTTCGATGTAGAAGTAGTCGATGTTCGTGATGCAACAGAAGAGGAATTGAATCCACCGTCCTGCGGGTGCGGCGGGGAATGCGGCGACTGCGGCGGAGATTGTGACTGTGATGGAGAAGATGGCTGCAGCTGCGGGGACGGCGGCTGCGGTGGAGAATGCCGCTGACAGCCTGTACTAGATATTCAGTGTTTTGATGATGCGTTCAAGATTACTGTCTTTCGGCGCATCTTCAAGCTGTACCGTAATGTCTGCAATTATTTTATATGTTGCAGCCCGGGCAGTATAAAAATCATGAAAAACCGCCCGTACATCCTCTTCGGTGTGCGGGTTTTTTTTTGCCATATAGGCGGGAAGATCAGAGATAGTCCCGTCCGGCTGTATCGTCATTTTATGTATGATGCGGTCGGCCGTAATTTTTTCCGGTGTTTCAAGAAATACGAATGTGCCCATATCGCGCAGATAATTAAGAGCCGGAGCGTTATCGCATATTCCGCCGCCGGTCGATATGATTATTTTTTTACCGGAGTATTTTTCAGCGAGCAGCCTGCATGCATTTTCTTCTGCAAGCATAAATCCGGCCGGACCATTTTGAAGATATATATCGCGTGCAGAAAGCCCTGTCTGTTGTTTTATAATGTCGTCAGTATCGAAAAAGGGGCATCCTGTTTTATCTGCAAGAAGACGTCCCTGTGTTGTTTTTCCCGAATGTTTAATTCCGAATAAAATATATGCCGGTGCAGTTGAATTGGACATACAGAGAGTATATTGCTAATAATTGCAAAAGTCCACAACATGATGTATTGTTGAGTCATGAATATCTATGCAGCCCTTGCACTTTGCTTTGTCCCGTATATCGTCATTTTTTTATTAATAAAGACAATAGGCCATATAAAGATTACAATAGGGCTTTTTGCTTCGCTTCTCGGTTTGCTTGCTGTACTGCCGATTACATTTCTGCAGTTTTATATAGCAGAGATTCCTGTTTTTAAAGGTGGCGGATGGTCGTCAGAACTGCTGAAGGCAATACTGTTCAACGGACTGATTGAAGAGTCGCTCAAAATGGCTGTACTGTTTCTGCTGCCGTCAAAAAAAAATACACTTGGAAAATTTTTCGGATGCGCGCTTTTGTGCGGTTTAAGTCTGGGCTGCTTTGAATCAGCAATCTATTTTTTGCAGCATCTTCAGCATGCAAATGCACTTGGAGCGTCTCTGCTTTACAAGGAAATTTTTATCCGCATGTTTACAACCGACTTTCTGCACATGTTCTGTGCAGGACTAAGCGGTTTATTTGTCTGGTCCGTTAAACATCATAAGACTGACGCAATGGCGATTGCCTATCCGGTACTTCTTCACGGTCTGTATAATTTTTTTGCGCTTTACGATTATTTCCACTGGTTTGCAGTTGTAGCAATTCTGTTCGCTGCCGTGGAGTGCCGTATACGTTATACGAATCAGGAGGAAGAAAAAAAAGTACCGGTTCGCCGTCGTCGGACAACTAATCGTGCTAAAAGTACAAAAACCGAAAAAAAAGCGTAAAAAAAAGTAGACACCTATTGACTTTTTAATATATAAACAATAGTATAGTGACACTTACGACGCGGGGTAGAGCAGTTGGCAGCTCGTCG
>DCFX01000042.1 GCA_002314445.1 Treponema sp. UBA1793 | reverse complement strand
CGCCGTTCTCTCCTGATTCCGGCGGTTTTGCGTTTTCAGACCAGATTGTTCCCACGGCAACCTGTGATGTCTCCGCATCGTCGAGGGAAGCCACAAGAACCTGTTCGTCAACATCGGGCAGCGTGCTGAATCCGGTACCGCTTCCGGCATTGATGCTCAGGTATGGTATCCATGCCGATACAGCGTCCTTTTCCAGCGTTCTGGTCACCTTTATCCTGTCCATTTTGTCGGGGTCTTTATTGTCCGAGACTTTTGCAAGGTACATATTGAAAATCATCCTCTGCCTCTTTTTTATAAAATTTATTAAAATGAGTAATGACGCCGTATGGATAAGGAAATAATGCCGCTTCAACTGTTCAGTTTTTACTTTTAACTGGAGATTATGGAGTTTTATTAATTTATTATTTCATACATTTAATAACTCATCACCATTATTTAATATATTTTACAGTATAACGAGGTTTTTGAAAAAATCTGGGATTTTATTAAAAAATTATTCCGGCCTGAAAATAAACGGAGCGTTTTTCATACATTCTTCATTCACGCACTCTTCGTTGTATGTATTTCTCACAGAGCAGAAAAAAGGGATGAGACGGCAGCTTTGACTTCCGGAATCGTCACACTCCCTGCTTAAAGATATTCTGCCTTTTTGATATGCCCTTTAACAATTATATGTGTACATGTTCAATGTCTGCGTATGTACTTACGCAATGATTGTCTATGTACATGCGCAATGTCTATCTATGTACTTGTGCAATGATTGTCTATGTACTTGCGTAATGATTGTCTATGTACTTGCACAATGATTGTCTATGTACTTGCGCAATGTCTGTCTATGTACTTGCGCAAGTCCTGCGTATTACTTGCGCAGTAACTGCCTGTGTACATGGACAGAACCTGTATAGTGCATAATCAGCAGCAGTTCATGCCTTATCCGGAACCTGAGTATTGCTTACACAGCCTTTAAGTATGACTTACGCAGAGCCTGCATAATACATGCGTAATGTCTGAATAAGTCATGTCCGGCTCCTGTGCATGACTTATTCAGGAACCGGCTGTGTATATGAAATCCTGAATCACCAACCCCGACGCGAGCAGAAGCCACTGAAAAAGTGAAAAATTTACAAATACTGCCAGAATGGAGTAAAATTCAAACAGTCGGTGTTTTTTATGCTCTGCAGTCAGAACGAATTGAATTTCAGCCCATACGCAGAATTGTACGATTAGATTATCCCGAAGGACAATCTGCTGCGGAGGATAAACGAAAATACAAACTTCTGCTTTATACTTGCGGAACTGAAAGCAAAGTACTGTCCTGACACAGAAAAGATAGAAACGGAAGAAAAAATTTCAATCTCGTATCGAAACACAATCCGGTGATTACGAGGAGAAACAGAAAAGACAGCGAAGTCTTTCTGTACAACAAAAACGCGGACATGATGCAGTGTAAGGCAGGATATCTTTCATATAAAAACGACAGATGGGCGGAAATAAGAATGACAGGCTGCTGTATTATTTTGACGTTGAGAAATGCAGGAACTGTCCCTTTAAGAAGGGATGTCACAAAGAAGGAGCATGAACAAAAATATACAGCGTAGTGATAAAAAGCGGTGAACATTCACAAGGAAGCGGAGCAGAAAAAAAGAGCCGCCCGGAAGAAAGGGGTTACGTGTTCCCTCCGGGCGGCAAAAACATAAACAGCGCTTACAGCGCGGTTATTCTTTTCATACAGAAAGCGCCGGAATGCGCCTCCTGCAAAGGATATGTGACATGGATGTCACTCTCACACTTGTTGTCCTTATCCGGCGGCAGGATGCCGCCTTTTACAAAGCGGGAAAATCATTGCACAAGTACTTTGCTCTGGGATTTTCCCGTAGCATGGAGTGACATGGATGTCACTCCATACTAGTCGTCCTCACTCTGAAGAGCGGCATATCCTTCCTCGCCCGTTCTTACCTTTACGACATTTTCGACATTGTATACGAAGATCTTTCCATCACCGATGTGGCCGGTGTAAAGAGCTTTCTTAGCAGCCTCTATAACAGTTCGCACCGGTACTTTGCTTACGACAATCTCAACTTTGATCTTCGGCAGCAGATTGATATCGACTGGTGAACCACGATAGTACTCGCTTGCACCTTTCTGCATACCGCATCCCATAACATTGATAACTGTCATGCCTGTAATGCCTATTGCATTCATAGCACCTTTAAGCTGATCAAATTTGTTCTGGCGTGTAATAATAACAACCTTTGAGAACTTCGCGTTTTTACTGTCTGAACTCTTTTCGCTGGTAACGGTTGTTACAGGAACAGCCTGTGCAACAGGAATCGTAATACCGGCATTCTGCGCTTCCTGAATGTCAACAGCTGTATACTGCGGCATGAAGTCTGCATAACCGCTTGCAAGTCCGTGTTCAGGAAGATCAAGACCGCCGATTTCCTCAGCAGCAGAAACACGCAGCCCCAATGTCTTGTCTTCGAGCTTGAAGACGATCCATATTGCAACGCCTACGAATGCAGCAACGGAAGCAACACCGACGAGCTGAACAAGGAAACTGCCCCACTGTCCTGTCGTAAAAAGACCTCCGTCGCGGGCAAAAAGTCCTACAGCAAGTGTTCCCCATGCACCGTTTACACAGTGTACGGAAATAGCACCGGCAGGGTCATCAATCTTTGCAATTTTATCAAAGAACTCAACGCTGAACACAACAAGTGTACCGGAAACAATGCCGATAATAGCAGCAGCCCAAGGATCGACGGCGGAACATCCTGCCGTAATTGCAACAAGGCCTGCAAGTGCACCGTTCATTGTCATTGAAACATCAGGTTTTCCATAGCGTACCCATGTAACGCACATCGTCGTAACCGCAGCACACGCACCAGCAAGGTTTGTTGTCATATAAATGTTGCTGACATCCAGTGCCTGTGCAAGACTGCTCAAACCATAGCTCGATGCAGGGTTGAATCCGAACCAGCCGAACCACAGGATGAACGTTCCCAGACAGGCAAGAGTGATTGAGTGTCCGAGAATGGCATGCGGTTTTCCGTTTTTATCATATTTTCCGATACGCGGGCCAAGCATTGCAGCACCGACGAGAGCACAAATACCACCTGTCATATGGACTGCCGTTGAACCGGCATAATCACGGAATCCTGTCCATCCGAGAATAGTAAGCTTTGAAAGCCAGCCGCCGCCCCATATCCAGTGTCCTTCAATCGGGTAAATAAGCGCACTGATGACAATCGAATACACAATGTATGATTTGAACTTTGTACGTTCCGCCATAGCGCCGGAAACGATCGTAGCTGCCGTCGCGCAGAACATTGTGTTAAACACCATGTGGGCCCATGTCGGTACGTTTCCAAACATGCTGTTTGAGGAAATTTTCATGCTGAAAAAATCAACACCGCCAAAGAACAAATTTGATGTACCATACATGATGCCGTAGCCGATAATCCAGTAAGCAGGAGTACCGCACGCAAAATCCATCATGTTCTTCATAACAATGTTGCCCGCATTCTTTGCACGGGTCATACCGGTTTCAACCATTGCGAAACCAGCCTGCATGAAGTATACCAGAGCCGCGCCAATCAGCAGCCACATGGTATCAAGTTCCAAATTCGGGAAATTCTCCATATCATCCTCCGTTTTGAAAATAAAAAGGCGTGCATACAAAATCGTACGACTTTACGATTATGCATGCACGCCATTGTGCCTGAATAACAAAAATAGTTTTTAATCAGGAACAGACTGATGCCTGCTCCTGAGAACGTTCACCGGCAGTCTGCAGTTTTAGACGCGAAACAAAAGATCTTCATACGACGGGAACGGTTTATGTTCCTCGCTGAGAAGCGGCTCAATTTCGTCCGCAACAGCACGTGCTTCAGCCATAGCAGGAATTACGTTCTTTGCATATGCTTCTGCACATTCCATGTTATCTGCGTTTTTCTTAGCTGCAAGGTGTTTCTTCGCAAGCTCATCAGCTTTGACAGCAAGCTCGTCTGTGAGACCGTCAAGCTTCTTGAGCAGATTTATTTCTGCAGAACACTTTGCGCCGGGAACAACACTTTTTACGTCGACAGCGGTTTTGCTTACTGCGTTCATATATGCAAATGCAGCAGGCAGAATGTCTTTGTTGATCATTTCAAGCATCGTCTCGACTTCAATGTTAAGAATCTGACAATATTTTTCAAGCTTTACTTCGTAGTGGCTCTTCATTTCGATTTCTGTGTAAATGCCGGTATCAATATAAAGCTTCACATTCTTCGGTTTCAGATATTCGGCCATTGCATCGGGGAGAGTCTTAAGATTAAGCAGTCCTCGTTTTTCAGCTTCAGGAATCCAGCTCACATCATAACCGTTGCCGTTGAAAATAATTCTCCAGTGAGCGGTAATTTCCCGCTTAACAAGATCTTCCAGGGCTTTGTCAAAATCCTTTACACCCTCAAGCTCATCGGCAAAACCTTTGAGCACATCGGCTACAATCGCGTTAAGAGCCGTATTCGGGCCGGAAATCGAAAGCGACGAACCGACAGAACGGAATTCAAATTTATTTCCCGTAAAGGCAAACGGAGAAGTACGGTTACGATCAGTCGTATCCTTGGGAATCGGCGGAAGAACATTGACACCGATCTTCATCTTCTGTTTAGTCACGTCGTCGTACGGAGTTCCGTCTTTTATTGATTTAAGGACAGCCCCCAGTTCTTCCCCGACGAACATTGAAATAATAGCCGGCGGCGCTTCGTTTGCACCAAGACGATGATCATTTCCTGCGCTTGCAACGGAAATACGGAGCAGATCCTGGTTATCGTCAACAGCTTTTATAACAGCGGTGAGGAACAGGAGGAACTGAGCGTTTCTGCGCGGTGTATCACCCGGTTCAAGAAGATTTTCGCCCGTGTTCGTCGACATTGACCAGTTGTTGTGTTTGCCGCTTCCGTTAAGACCTGCAAACGGTTTCTCGTGCAGAAGGCATACAAGTCCATGTTTGCGGGCAACTTTTTTCATAATCTCCATCGTAAGCTGATTCTGGTCAGCAGCAAGATTTGTCGTTGTGAAAATCGGTGCCATTTCGTGCTGGGCAGGAGCAACCTCATTATGTTCGGTCTTTGCATAAATTCCCAGCTTCCACAGTTCATTATTCAAATCTTCCATATATTCAACGATGCGCGGTTTGAGCGCAGCAAAATACTGGTCGTCCATTTCCTGGCCTTTCGACGGTTTCGAACCGAACAGTGTACGTCCGGTAATGCGCAAATCCTTGCGCTGATCGTAAAGTTTTTCGTCTACAAGGAAATATTCCTGTTCAGGACCGACAGTCGTCGCAACATGCTTCACATCCGCATTGCCGAACAAATGAAGGACACGGATAGCCTGTTTGCTTAAAGCTTCCATTGAGCGGAGAAGCGGTGTCTTTTTATCGAGCGCTTCGCCTGTATATGAACAGAATGCAGTCGGAATACAAAGTGAATGTTCCTTTACAAAGGCATATGCAGTCGGATCCCAGACAGTGTATCCGCGCGCTTCAAATGTAGCACGGCGTCCTCCTGAAGGGAATGACGAAGCATCAGGTTCTCCTTTTACAAGTTCCTTTCCGCTGAATTCCATAATAACTCCGCCCTCTTTTGTCGGAGAAATAAAGCTGTCATGCTTTTCAGCTGTAATGCCGGTAAGCGGCTGGAACCAGTGTGTAAAATGAGTTGCACCTTTTTCCATTGCCCATTCTTTCATTGCATGAGCAATTTGATTTGCAACATCCAGTTCAAGTGGAGTTCCGTCCTCAAGTGTTTTTTTAAGCGCTTTGAATGTTTCTTTAGGCAGACGCTCCTGCATGACTTTCTGATTGAAAACCATGCTTCCGAATAATTCCGGTACGTTCGGCATACAACCCCCTTATACCTACGGTTTCTCAAAGAATTTTAAAACAAAAAAAGCGATGTGAACTACACGTAAAGGGTGTTCACATCGCCTTTGATGCTTACTGATGTAGTTATATCGCTCTGCAAAAAAAACGTCAAGTATCTGCATTAAAAATTTGCAGTCGCATAACAGTCTGATAATGAAATCGATCCGGACTGACAGATTCGCGATACGGCCTCTATAAGTTTAAGAGGCGTCATTCCGTAGCTGCTGCCGAACTGCTGTGATGCAATACCGTGCGCAAGAACGCCGGACCTGGCAGCCTCGCCGGCATTGTATCCCTGTGCAAGCAGTGAACAAATCATCCCTGCAAGCACATCGCCTGAACCGGCTTTTGCAAGACAGACACATCCTTCCGTACTGATATACTGCTGTCCGTCCGCCGCAATTATCGTATTTGCCCCCTTCAGCACAAGCACAATATTCGGAAAACGTTTTTCAAACAGAGCCGCGAACTCAAGACGGGAATCAACGATACCGTCGACGCCTGGTACACTTTCACCGCATAATGAGAGCAACGACTGGAATTCTTTTGGATGAGGCGTGAGGACAATGCGCGATTCAGGCCACCTGCCTGCCGATTTTTCGAGAAAGGCACAAATATCAGCATAATAAAATGCGTCTGCATCAAGTACCAGCCCGCCATTCTTTTTGCCGTCGAGCCACGCAGACACAACTTCAAACTGTTCGCTGAGCCTCACGGTACGGCCGAAACCGCTGCCGAACAAAACAGCGGTCGTATTTACGGGAAAGGTATCAGCATACATAAGTTCCGGCGGCAGCTGTACCGTGTTTCTGCGGTTCTGTACCGTATCAACAAGAGTAACCATTCCTGCACCGAAAGTAAGGGCTGCTGTTCCTGCAAGCACTGCTGCGCCGGATTTTTCTCCCGTCACAACAGAAACGTGCCCGAATGTTCCTTTGTGCGCTGAGCAGTCAGTCCTCAGAGGAAGGACTGTATCGTTTTTTTCAAGCAGGAAAAGTTCCGGTTCATAACCGGCAGTAAGCAGGTCTTCTTCCACTCCGATACTTCCGCAGAAAATCCTGCCGCAGTGAGCCTTAGCTGCATCGCTGAAAAGCGCAGTTTTATATGCACCCATTGTCACTGTAATGTCAGTCTCAAATGCCAGCCTTTTTCCGCCGGCTGCCACAGTAGGTATTTCACCGTTCCTGTCTATGCCGCTCGGTATGTCGCACGCAATTTTATCAGTCCGCTTATTCATAAAAGAAATGTATTCTTCCGCATTTTTGCTGAGTGGGCCGTGAAAACCGGTTCCGTAAATGCAGTCTACAACAATGTTGCTTTGAAGAAGATATTCCTGTGATTCAGGTTTTTCAAAAATAACCCCGGCGTTTGCCGCAGCTTCAGCCTGTTTTTTACAGGATGCGCTTTTCGGCACCTCAAGAGCATGTACGACGGGGATAAAAACATATTGCAGGCGGCGGGCAAGCGCATACCCGTCTGCTCCATTATTTCCTCCGCCGCACGCTATAAGTACGACGGTTTCTTTGGCAGAAAGTTTCTCATCTGCGGCAAACTTTCTGACGTACTTTTCAAGGGCCATTGAGGCATTCTCAATCATGACGTCTTCAGAAAGTCCGTATCGCCCTTCAGCCTCTTTTTCAAGAGATTTTACATCTGCAAAGACTTTTTTCAATTTTACTGCCGTCCGTACAAAATCGTTACTGCTTTACAAATACCGTTGCATTTGAAAAATTATGGCCGTCAGCATCTGTTGGTATTGCCGAACAGGTGAGCGACATTGTTCCTTTCTCATCATCAACTGAATACAAAAGGCGCCACGACTTATTATCATCTACTTCTTTCTTTGAAAATCCTGTCTTTTCCCCTGACTTCCGGACGTTAAACACAATAAGCGCAAGGGTTCCTGTGTAAGTTCCATTCCAGTATTTCACGTCAAGAATCTGTTTCTGCGTAACCGACATAGTACCGCCTTCTCCGATAACAACGGTTGTGGTCACTTTTCTTCCTTTATATACCCATGTTCCGCAGTATTTCTGGGAAACAGAATTCTTTACTTCATCACCTATTTTTTTTCCGGTAGTTCCAAGTGCCTTTCCGAGGGATTTAGCCGCCTCTGCAGTATCTTTCCCGAACTGTTTCCAGTCATCTTTTACAGTAGAACCACTTTCTTCCGTTTCATCCTTTACTTCCATTCTTTTTGCTTTTGAAAACACCGGAGAAACAGATGCCAGTAAAGCAATTATGAACAGTGTCCTGATGATTCTGTTTGTCAATTTCATTTTCAATTCCCTTACAAAATATTTATTTTCTATTTAAGGAACAGCATACCCAGGATTCCTGCCGGAATAAGGTAGCATGCAAACCACTGAAGTTTTCCCCTGCGTATCAGCCGCATAAGCCACGAAAGCGACGCATATCCTACGGCGAAAGCCGCTGCACAGCCGGCAATAACGGGAGCTGCACCGACTGCCGACGACACATTTCCTATATCCTTCAATTCAAGTACAAATGCACCGATAATAGCCGGAATGGAAACGATGAACGAAAATTCTCCGGCATCTGCCCGGTTTACACCGCAGAAGAGTCCGCCTGCAATCGTAGAGCCGGAACGCGATATTCCCGGAAGAGTACCGACTCCCTGTGCAAAACCGATAACGAGAGACTGTTGCCAGGAAATTCCCCGGGACTCAGGAACATCACTCTTTGCAGATTTTTTTTCTACAAGAGAAGATACTATAAGTATAACCGCAGTAACAATGAATCCTGCGCATACAGCTTTAATCGGCAGTTCGGGCAGTTTTTTTTCAACTATAACGCCGATGGCTCCCGTTACAATTGTTGCAAAAATAATCGCGATGACAGTCCTGCGTCCTGCTTCGTCGGTACGCGTAAGGCCGCTCGTGCCGTGAATTCCGGCAGAAAGAGGACGGCGGGTAATCCAGCGGCCGAATGCACAAAGCAGTTCCCATACCTGATGACGGAAATATAAGATGACAGCCGCAAGTGTTGCAATATGCAGAAATACGTCGAACAGCAGCGGAAGGTCATCAAGCCCGAAAAGATTCTGGGCAACAGCGAGATGCCCGGATGAAGAAACCGGCAGAAATTCTGCAACTCCCTGCAGACTGCCAAGAATAATTCCCTGAATAATTGTCATATGTTTATCATATCATAAGCATGAAACGCTGTCACCGGTTTCCCCCCGCCAATAAAACTTATACAAAAACAACCTTTTTTCTTTAAAAAAATAACCACGAACTTAATTTTTTAACATAACATATGTATAAATACGAAAATTCTGCAATTTTATTTATACTATTGCATATTTTTGCATAATTATGTAATATTCATCCACGAAAACAAAGATGTTTTGCAAAATCTACTATTAAGTAGTAGTGGGCTTTGCAGAGTGTCTTTTTTTTTACCATTTTTTACAAGACATTCAGGAGGTTACACTATATGCTAAAACGCGAGGGCCGCGTACGTATTCCGTCAGGATGCGCTATCTCGGGTATTTTCTCCAAATCGGGTACACCGATGAACGGCGAAACGATAATCAAATCTATCGCCACTATGCATGACCGTTCAAACGGGCTTGGCGGCGGCTTTGCAGGTTATGGCATTTACCCGGAATATAAGCAGTATTATGCGCTGCACATTTTTCACGACAGCACTGATGCAAAACATGACTGCGAACGATTTCTTGAAGAACATTTCGATATTATCAATCTGTCCAAAATTCCGACACGCAAAGTTGACTCCATTACTGACGAACCGCTTATCTGGCGATATTTTGTAACTCCCCTTCCCACAAAACTTGCTGCTTCCGCTCTTGATGAAAAAGAATTTACAGGCCAGTGTGTAAATCACATCAATACAAAAATCGACGGTTCATATGTTTTTTCAAGCGGCAAAAATATGGGTGTATTCAAAGCTGTAGGCTTTCCTGAAGATGTCGGACGGTTTTATAAGCTGGAAGAATACGAGGGATACAGCTGGACTGCACACGGTCGTTATCCGACAAACACACCGGGCTGGTGGGGTGGTGCCCATCCGTTTGCATTCCTTGACTTTACAGTCGTTCACAATGGTGAAATTTCTTCATATGATGCAAACCGCCGTTTTATTGAAATGTTCGGCTATAAATGTAACCTGCTCACCGACACGGAAGTCATTACCTATATTATTGACTATCTGGTACGAAAACAGGGTCTTTCCTTTGAAGAAGCCTCCCACGTTATCGCTGCTCCTTTCTGGAGTTCCATCGACAAAATGGAACCGGCTAAACGCGCTCAGTATATATTCCTGCGCAGGCAGTTCGCAGAGCTGCTGATTACCGGCCCGTTCTCAATCCTGCTCGGATTCGACGGAGGAGTTATGGCGCTTAACGATCGGCTTAAGCTGCGTTCTATGGTATGCGGTGAAAAAGGCGATATGACGTATTTTGCAAGCGAAGAATGCGCAATCCGCGTTATTGAACCGGATCTTGAGCGCATCTGGTCACCGGCAGGAGGAGAACCGGTTATTGTGCGGCTTAACAAAGACGTACAGTAATACTGGTTTTGTTCCGCAAAACCAGTAACACTACAGGAGTTAATTATGTTACCACAAGATTACATATATCCGGAATTTACAGTACTCCGCAATCAGGACAAATGTATTACGTGCCGGGTCTGCGAAAGACAATGCGCGAATCAGGTTCATTCATTTGATGCCGAAAAAGGCATCATGGTTGCGGATGATTCAAAATGTGTATGCTGCCACCGCTGTGTTTCACTCTGCCCTGTGCATGCTCTTCAGATTGTAGAAAGTCCTCATACGTTCCGGCCGAACGCAAACTGGTCGGATCAGACAATCTCGGAAATATACAAGCAGGCTTCCACAAGCGCGGCACTTCTTTCGTCGATGGGTAATCCGAACGATCTGCCTGTTTACTGGGACAAGATTCTTATCAACGCATCGCAGGTTACAAATCCGTCAATCGATCCGCTTCGCGAGCCTATGGAAACAAAAACATCGCTCGGGAAACGTACTGACACAGTAAACCGCAACGCTGACGGTTCAATAGATACGACAATGGCGCCGCATATTGAACTTTCAACACCGATTATGTTCAGTGCGATGAGTTACGGTGCAATCAGCTACAATGCGCATGAATCGCTCGCCCGGGCCGCAACAAATCTGGGGATATGCTACAACACGGGAGAAGGCGGTCTGCACAAAGATTTCTATAAATACGGACCGAACACGATTGTACAGGTTGCTTCGGGACGCTTCGGCGTTCATAAAGAATTCCTCGAAGCAGGATGCGCAATCGAAATTAAAATGGGTCAGGGTGCAAAGCCGGGAATCGGAGGCCACCTTCCGGGAGCCAAGATTACGGCCGATGTCAGCGCAACGCGTATGATTCCTCAGGGAACGGACGCTATTTCGCCTGCCCCTCATCACGATATCTATTCTATCGAAGACCTCCGCCAGCTTGTCTATTCACTCAAAGAAGCGACGGCATATACAAAACCGGTAATTGTAAAGATTGCAGCAGTACACAACGTTGCTGCAATTGCTTCCGGTGTAGCGCGCAGTGGAGCTGATATAATCGCAATAGACGGTTTCCGCGGCGGTACAGGCGCGGCACCTACCCGCATCCGCGACAATGTCGGTATCCCTATTGAGCTTGCACTTGCTGCTGTTGACCAGCGGCTGCGCGAAGAAGGTATCCGCAATCAGGTATCCATAGTATGCGGCGGTTCAATCAGAAGCAGCGCAGATATGGTAAAGGCAATATGCCTTGGAGCGGATGCAGTATATCTGGGAACGGCAGCGCTTCTTGCGCTCGGCTGTCACCTCTGCCGCACCTGCCAGTCAGGCAAATGCAACTGGGGCATTGCAACGCAGCGGCCCGATCTTGTAAAGCGGCTTAACCCGGAAATCGGACATCAGCGTCTTGAAAATCTCGTCATTGCATGGACTCGTGAAATGAAGGAAATGATGGGCGGCATGGGCATTAATTCCATTGAAGCGATGAGAGGCAACCGCCTCATGCTTCGCGGAGTGGGATTAAATGACCGTGAACTTTCCATACTGGGAATAAAGCACGCTGGGGAATAGTCGTACAAAAAAACATTCTGTTTTTTTGTACTTACCGGGAATTGGCCCGGCTCGCGCAACGAGCTCGCCGGGATTCCCGGGGCTGCTGATGTTGGTCGTACAAAAAAACATTCTGTTTTTTTGTACTTACCGGGAATTGGCCGCTCCAAAAACGTTCATGTTTTTGGAGCTCCGCTGGAATCGCTTTGCAATTCCAACTCTACTAAGGCCGGACTTCCTGTCCGGCATGCAGGTCTAAAATGACCGGACATTCCTGTCCGGGTACATGGAGGTTATAAAGTGAAACGCGTATATGTAAACGAAGAATGGTGTCTTGCGTGCCATCTCTGCGAATATAACTGTGCCTTTGCCAATTCAGGAATGAAGGATATGGTAAAGGCGCTCAAAGGCAAGAAAATTTATCCCCGCATACAGGTAGAAGTCGGTACGGACGAAAACAGCAGGGCAATAAGTTTTGCTGTTTCCTGCAGGCACTGCGAAGAGCCGTTGTGTGTAAAAGCGTGCATTACGGGTGCACTTCATCTGGAAGACGGCGTCATCTGTTCTGATAAAGACAAGTGCGTCGGCTGTTACACGTGTATCTTATCGTGTCCGTACGGCTGCATCATGCCGTCTGAAGAGGGAAACGTTATACAAAAGTGTGAGCTTTGCACGAAGAATGAAAACGGCACCCCTGCATGTGTTCAGGGATGTCCGAACAAAGCAATTGTATTCGAGGACCGCGGTGTTCCGTCTGCAGAGCAGGCTGCTGTTGAAGATGCAGAAAATGAAGATTCAGGTGAATAAGGAGCAGGAGTCATTATGGATAGTTGTAAATATATAATAATCGGAAACTCAAGCGCGGCAATCGGCTGTATCGAGGGAATCCGCACGCTCGACAAGGACGGTTCAATCATTGTTCTGTCAACCGAAAAATATCAGGCATACTCCCGGCCGCTCATCTCCTATCTGCTCGAAGGTCTTACGACGGAAAAACACATGCTTCTCCGTGATCACAGCTTTTACAAAAATAATAAAGTCGATTTCAGACCGGAAACGGAAGTTGTCGCTATCGACGCCGGAAAGAAAACAGTAAAACTTGCAGACGGAACGACAATCGGCTATGAAAAACTGCTGAACGCAACGGGCTCCCGGCCTTTTGTACCGCCCATGGGTGGTCTGGACACAATGCCGGAATACTTCACGTTCCTCACACTCGACAGCGCAAAAGCGCTTGAGAAGGCAATTAATAAGAAATCACACGTACTCATTATCGGTGCCGGCCTTATAGGTATGAAATGCGCAGAAGGAATTGCCGACCGCGTTGCAGACGTCACTATCGTAGAAATGGCTCCGCGATGCCTTCCGACAAACCTTGAGGAAGACGGTTCTGCAATTATCCAGAAGCAGATGGAAGTACATAATGTCCATTTCATACTCGGAGACAGCGTCAAGCAGTTTACGCCTGACTTTCCAAAGGGCAATCCTGCTCAGACAGGAACAGGAAAATCACCGCTCGGTGGTACGGCGCTTACGAACAACGGAAAAACGCTTACATTCGATGTGCTTGTCTGTGCAGTCGGAGTCCGTCCGAATACGCAGCTCATTGAAGGAGCCGGCGGAAAAGTTGAAAAGGGAATTGTGATTGACGAAAACTGCAAAACGACGCTTCCTGATATATGGGCGGCGGGCGACTGTGTTCTCAGTTACGACATTTCAGCAGACATGAACAGAATCCTTGCTCTTCTTCCGAACGCATACATGCAGGGGGAAAGCGCGGGAATCAATATGGCAGGCGGTACAAAACCGTATACTAAAGCTCTTCCCATGAATTCTGCAGGATTTTTCGGGCTGCATATGGTAAGCGCGGGAAGTTATACGGGCAAGTGCATCGATGCGGGAAAGCCTGCAGTAAAGGCACACGGAGATATTCCTGCGTCTGCCGCGGAGTACCGGAAATTCTGGATAGACAATGATCAGCTGAAAGGTTTCATCATCATAGGTGATGTAAAACGTTCTGGTATCTACACGTCAATCATCCGTGAAAAAATTCCGCTCTCAACAATCGATTTCGATGCAATTAAGGATGAGCCGCAGCTGCTGGCATTCAGCAGGCAGAAGCGTGATAAAATTCTTTCTGCAAAAGATGATACACCTGCAACAAGCTGGAACTTTGCAATACAATGAGTCGCTGCAAAAACAGCACGGCTTCTCCGTACTGTTTTTGCAACTCTGCGAGAATCGCCCCGGCTCGCGCAATGAGCTCGCCGGGATTCTCGCTTTCTTGAAACCGGAACTACCTGGCCGGCAACTGATGAGGAGGTATAAATTATGTTAAAGATAAATGCAACACCTGAATTGAAATTTGACGTGCTGAACAAGCAGATCCGCGAATCAAGTGAAAAGCACGTACGCATTTCCCACGCAATCGGACAGCGTTACATTGCGGCAGGACTTGCAGGCCGCAGGATTGACATAGACGGGACACCGGGAAACGCGCTCGGCGCATACCTCGACGGCTCAACAATTACAGTTGAAGGAAACGTTCAGGATGCGACCGGCGATACGATGAATACCGGGGAAATAATTGTGCATGGAAATGCAGGCGATGCAACCGGATATGCTATGCGCGGCGGTTCTATTTACATCCGCGGTAACACGGGCTACAGGGCAGGCATCCACATGAAGGCATATAAAACGCAGCAGCCTGTCGTCGTAATCGGCGGCAAGGCTGGAAGTTTCCTTGGCGAATATCAGGCGGGCGGGACGATAATCGTTCTTGACCTGGAACCTCCCGTTACAATCAACGGCGAAGTTACGGCCGGCGCCCCGATGGCTCGCGAAATTACCGGAGCATTCGTTGGAACGGGGATGCACGGCGGCGCCATCTATCTGCGTACGGAAAAAACGCCCACCCTGCCCAAGCAGATACACGTTGCAATGAAAAAGGGAACGGAAATTCCTGAAATAAAATCGTATATCACGAAGTTCTGTGAATACTTCAGCGACGTAAACAAGGATTCGATTCTCGCTTCTACGTTTGCAATATTAACGCCGGACAGCAACAATCCGTACAAACAATTATATACAAGCAATTAATAAACACGGCAAAATACAAAAAGCCTGCCCGATAAAGCTGTAAAGCAAGGGGCAGGCTTTTTTATATCCCTATACTGCTTATTTAGTCTGCAGTTCCCGTTACTTCGAATACATTCATGCCCGGCAGGCATTTGCCGTCAAAGTCGAACAATGCCTGATTTTCCCAGTTGTTTTCAATACCGTTTGCAGGAATCCAGTCTCCACCCCAGTAGAATATCCCCGTGCCTCCTGCGGCTGAAGCCGCACGGATAACCGCACGGATTACGTTCGTCTGATTTTGGGTTGATGCAGGAATCGTCGTGCCGCTGATAGTAAAATAATCAGAATTGTATGTTGTATCAGTGCCTGTATCAGTAAGTTCCACGTACGCCTGCGATTCCTGCGTGGAACCAAAGGTATTATTCGTACTGTCACTCCAATTATCCGTCCAGCCGTATGACGTTTCTGCAACGACAACCTCTTTACCGTAACGCGACACACAATCACCTACCGACGTCTGCAGTGAAGAAAGTGTCCCGTGAGAACTATAATAAGGGTAATATGAAAGGCCTATGACGTCAAAGTCGACAGCGGCTGTTGTCGCTGCAGAGCCGTCATGAACTGCAAAGCGGTCGAAAAATCCTTCAACAACAGATTCGTTTCCTCCGCGGGAAACGTGCAGCATGATTTTTGCTGACGGGCATGCGAGTCGGACGGCACCGGCAGCGGCGTTCAGCACAGCAGCACAGTTCGCGCGGGTCGTAGAATCTGCAGTCACGGTAATTGTCGTACCGCCGGCAGAATACCGTGAACCAGAAGTAAGGGCACAGCTGATTGAGTTTGCAGTTGCACTGCTGCCGTATGTCAGAAACAGTCCGCTTTCAATTTCATTCCCCAACTGCACCATATCGGGAACGGCGGATGCCTTGTTCAATGTGTCGAGCACATCATATGTATAATCATACACTACCGTTTCAAGTCCGGATACTGTTGTAATAGAACTCCACGAAGCAGGAAGTATCTGATGAGTCGGATCAGCCCATGTATCGCTGTAATGGAAATCAAGCAGTACGTTAAGCCCGAGTTTTTTTGCACGCTTTGCGATTGCGACGGTACGGATGAGGTTGTTGTCTCCCGCAGGAACAGAAGTGTTTGCTTCGGGATTGTTCCAGATACGGAGCCTGATCCAGTTGACACCGTGTTCCTTGAGGATGGCGAGCGGATCTTTCTGCGTGTTGTCTTCATCATAATAATATGCACCTGTGTCCTCAACAGCAGAAAGCATTGAAGCATCAAAACCGCGAATAAACGTACTGCCAAGTGACGTATCGACAGAAGAAACGGTAACAGAATCATAGGATGTAAACGATGCCGATTTTATAGTACTGTCGGCAGCCGAAGAAGGATAATCCGGTATGCTGCAGGATATAACTAAAAATGCGGAAACTGCAAATGCGGCAACCGATGCAGAAAATACTGTATGTTTCATTATTCTTCCTCCTTTATTTTATGACGCAGGAAAGGGCTTTTGTCATATCGACATTGAGCGTGTCATTCGCATTCGTAGTTGTTGACGTCGTCCCCGCTGCGGAAGGAATCATATCGGATACAATGGTCGTACCCGAATCATCCCAGACGCATGTAGTTGCGGCAAAAACACGTATGACATTTCCCGTGACTGCATTCCCGATGTCTGCAAGCGGAATTTTATATTCAATAACGGATTGAAGTACAGCGAGCGAGCCTGACCAGGAAATTGAAGCAGAATCAGACGCGGTACTTGCCGTTCCTGCATTGTCGGTTAAACTTCCCTGTGCCCACTTGTGGCAGATATAGTAATCAATACCGGAATATGTCTGGTATGTTGCTGCATTATATACGCCTGATGCGGAAGAAGCGGAATTTCCTGCCGTATTCGTATTGTCAAACATCATAACAAAATTATCTTTCCACCAGCAGGCAAAGGGATTGTCGGAAACGACTGCAACATAAAGATATGATGCGTCATTCGTAACATATATTTTTGAAATATCATAATCAGCTGCCCCTGAGCTGTACGTTCCTAAATCCCATGAATCGGAAGATTCGCCTGCCACATCCGCATCTGTCCAGTATTCGCTGCTGCTGAGTACACCGTCAAGGGTAATAACCGGATACATTGATTTCACAACCACATCGGCACTTGTAGAACCTGCATCGTTATGTGCTGTTACCAGAAAATCATATACACTTCCTGCTGTCAGCCCGGTGATGGTTTTAGTGAGAATCGAATTTGCAATTCCTGTCGTAGTCGTGTATGTCGTACCGGACGCCGGTTTGTATCCCACTTCATAGGTATTAACATTATCAACCGCAGTCCAGGTTACAGTTGCGGTCCATGTTGCATCGGAAGAAGACGGTGCGATTATCACCGTCGACGTCGTCTTTCCCGGTACAGCCTCCGTTGCTGCACTCTTTGCTTCAGACAATGTGCCTTCTTCACCATATTTGTTTATACCGGCCACTTTATAATAATAAGTTTTACTCGAATCACCGCTGTCTGTATATGTGGTATCTGCAACGGCAGAAGCAATTTTCGTATACACAGAATTATCCGTACTGCGGTATACGTTGTATGATACAGCTCCTGATGCAGCATTCCAGGTAAGCGTCACTTTTACGCCGGATACAGAGGCGGTACTTATTAACGGGGCTGAAGCAGATGCAGCCGTCGTAACGGAAATGGACGAAGTTGCAGAACCTTCACCGGAAGCATTCACTGCAGAAACCTTGTAATAATATGTTGTACTGCCTGCAGCTGCCGTGTCTGTATATGCTGCAGCCGTTACGTCTACAGCAAGTGCGGTTCCCCATGTTACTCCGTCGGTACTGCGGTAAATTTTATAGCCGGTTGCCGAATAGGAATTACTCCATGCAAGAGTTACTGTATTTGCCGTATAACTTTTTACGATAAACGATACGGGAGCGGAAGGAACAGGATATGCAGCAGCTTCACTTGAATAAACAATGGCTTTATCAAAATTCACAGAAAGCGTATCGTCTGTTTCCGAATCAGCCGTTATTGTCGCAGCGGAGGCAGGAACGGCATCATATACGTGAGTCGTCCCGGTATTCCAGTAATCAGAAAAAAATACGGCAACACGGAACGTATCTGAAGCAGAAGCGGAAGTTGTACCGTCCGTAATATTTGCAAGCGGAATGGTATATGACAGGGTCGTACTGTCTGCATAATATGCCCATCCGTACGATGAAGATGTATCCTGAGTCCATGTATGTTCCGTCGTCATATTATTGCTGTCGTCCGCATCGGAATTTTTCATCGTATCGTAACCATAGAAATCGACACTGCTGTTTACAGACATGTTTGCAGCAGCGTTCATCCACTGCTTTGAAGCATATGCTGTCGTTCCGCTGCCAAGATTCGCATCGTCTATCATGATGACAATACGGTCATTTTCCCAGGAATATGGGACTGAATCAAAATTAACATTTACAATAAGATTGGTTCCTTCCTGTTTTACTGCTACGGAACTTATATCGCGGTTCACGCTGCTCTGAGAAGAAAGCTGTAAGGTATCGGAAGAAGACATGGAACCGGAGAACACGACGGGAATTGTCTGCGTATATGCCTTTCCTGAAAGAGGAGCTAGAATTCCGCTTACTGTAAGGACAGCCTTGAATTCCTGACCGTACAATTCGACTGAAGGTGTTACAAGAACAGACATTCCATTGCCGGAAACAGAAAGTGTAAAATCAGACTGTGTGATGCCTGTCGGCAGCGAACTTCCTGATGCAGCTGTAAGTTCAAACGATGCATCATCTGCAAGAGAAACGGAACCAAGCACGGGAATTGTTATTGAGGCGCCGTTCGTTGATGACTTCGTGCTGAACGAAACGCCTGAAAGCGTAGCTGTTCCGAAAAGAGGCATAATGTTTATTGTTTTTCTGATTGTGTCAAAACTGCGCCCCTTCTGAGTGCCTTCATTACACACAAAGCCGCCTGCCTTAACAAGAACAGCTGCCGTACCGTCTTTTGCAGAGCTTCCGTTAATCAGCGAAAGGACCGGAGTCATATACAAGTAATATTCAGTCCCGTCGTTGTTAAAATATCCGCCTGTAAGGCTCAGTTCCTTTGAAGAGGCATTCCCGTCTGCATCAGTGTACGTAACGGTAAAACCGCCTGAAAGTCCACCGGTGCTGAGTACGGCAGCCTTTCCGAAACTGATGCAGAGCGTTTCACCCGTCGCACTGCTCATATCTGTCGAAGAGGAACCGTTATAATACCATGCCGGTCCTGCAATTGACGCACTTCCCGTTTCTTCTGCGACTTTTTCTTCCTGTTCCGAACTGAGCGTACTTTGCAGTTGTTCGCACGATACTATTCCGAAAAGCAGACCGGCTGTAATCACAACCGCCGCAGCTTTTGCAAATACTGTTTCTTTCATTGTATGCCTCCGTTATTCTACCGTTACCGTTGCAGGAGAAGTGCTTCCGTCTATCGTAATGGTAACATCAGTACCGAGCGTTATATCCGCATAGAAATTCACATATGTATTCGATGTTTCATCAATAGAATTGCCCTTCACCGTCGGATACCACGCCCGTGTCCATGAATTGGGCTGGACAAGTGTAAACTTTACGAACGAATTCGTGACAGTCTGTGCCGCCGTTGTCCCTTCACCGCTTTTAAGCGTGAGCATTGCCGAAGCATTATTCCAGTCGTTATAATTACCGGGGATTGAATAGCTGCCGTCAGCAGCTGCCGTGAAATTCTTGAATGCAAAAATGACGTTTGAAGCTTCCTGATTATGCAGGCCGTCCGCATCTGCACACCCTGTAAAATTAACCGCAAAAAACAAAGAGCATGTCAATATACCGAAAATTATTATTACTATTTTTTTCATTTCCTTCTCCTGTAAAAACACCATACCGGCAGTGCACCGTAAAAATGCGCATTATGCTTATCCGTTATTTTATGTCCCAGATCAGACCAAAACTCACATGACTCTTATTAATTCCGTCTGCCAGCCCGTCATTCCAGCAGTTGACAAGATATGTACGGTGAATCATTTCGTTCTGGTACGTATCGTAACGGTACAGTTCATAGTTGGTATCTTCATACGGATTCATGCCGTATGTAAAATGAGTCCATACCCGTGGCTTTCCGGGAAGTGACGTCTGATAAATAGCACCGGCAGCGGCTCCGAACGGAATAGCTCTGTCATTTTCCGTCTCTGTTGCGCGGTAAAGACCTGCAAGCGTTAAACTCCACTTGTCAGTAAGCTTTGCAGCAACCATAAGCGAATGAAAATATGTGTTGATACCCGTTCCTGATTCAAGTGCCCAGCTGCTGTAGTCAAGCGCATAATCAACGGTAATTTTTTTCAGCCAGCCGGCAATATCGTTCGCCGTAATTTCAATACCGGCCTCTTCAAAACCGACTGACCATGCATGTGTCGTTTCTGCAGAACGATTCACGTTTATAACTCCGTAAGCTCCAAGTGTAATATCCTTATCAATCAGAGATGCAAGGCTGAAATCGACGGTCGGCTCGTTGCGTAGTATCCATTTTCCGTCATACAGATCAGTCGTTTTCCCGTCGCTGCTGAATGCATCATGCATAATAAAATCGGTATCAAGTCCGATAGCAAACGCGCTGCTGAATGCATACTGCTGGCTCACCATTGTAGTGGAAGTATCAGGCGTCATAATTTTTCCCGTATTGTTCGTCGAACCGTCGCCGTCCTGTCCCCACACACTCTGAACGTTTTCGCCTGCAAAACTTTCCGCAGCTTTAAATGTATATTTATTAAGATTGAACGTAACCCGCGCCGCAGCCGCGCCTGCATTCAAATCCATTTTCTGCTGAGTGCCAAAATATGTTAATCCGTGCAGTTCGATTTTAAATAAATCAACAGGAGCTGCAGAAAAATAGGCACTCAGGGCATTGTCGTTCTGTTCGTTATAGCGGAACAGTTCACTAGCTGTTGTCGTGCTTCCGAATGTTACTGCGGCAGTATACTTATCGTCATAACTCGTAGTAAGTATATCGTATGTACCGTAATTTCCGCGCATTCTGCTTAACGCGAGAAGCGTATTGACCTTAAATTTTCCGAACTGCTGGAAATCCTTTCCGTTCAATACCTCAAGATATCCGTTGCCAACATCAAGCCAGCGGTCAAGAACATTGTAAATTCCCGTAAACTGACTCATACCGTTCTTTTTCAAATCGCCGTAGCCGATGCGCATCTGCACATACGGTGTTGCAATATTAAAACCTATCTTGTTAAAAGTACCGGGCGTACTGTCGTTAAAACCGACAACAGGCGCAAATACAGAGGCGAGCACATTCTGTATTCCGTCACCCCATGTTACATCAGGAACATTCGCCGCATAGCTGTTCGATTTGTACATGTATTTCTCAAAATCCCATACTGCTATCTCAGCATCAAGATGAAACGACGGAGTAATATCACCCCAGAACCACCAGTTTGCAAACGATTTGAAAAGAGAGCTGTCTAACTCATATCCTTTCTTTCTGCCGGTTGCTATATCGCGGATAATCGACGTATTGTCGCTTGTTGCTTCAATCCATATTCCCTGCCTGATGCCCGATGCATTCCCGGAACCTGAAGCCGTTTCTGCTGCGGCCCCGGAAAGATCCTGATCAAGCGGAATTTCTTCAGACGCAGGTACTGTATCCGTTATGTTTTCGTCTGCGTCCGGTGTTTTCTGTGCATAGGCTGATGCACAAAGCAAAACACATGCCGTAAGAATTGCAGTAACCCTTACTTTTTTCATTTTTTCCTCCTGTTAAGAAGTCAGGCGGAGCTTATCCGCCGCGGAATGCGGCAGCAGCAGTTTGCGACTTTGGAATAAACTGCAGAACGTGTTTGCACCGGGAGGCACATTCACATTCCCTCCTTTTTGTACGACGTATATCTGATTACTACTTATTAAATTCAGCCTGTTCTGTTATTTTTTCTCCAGATACAGCTCTGCATCGTCGAAGTTTCCCCAGTTTCCCGCATTCGTATCAAGATAAATTCCTATCGTTACCTGGTTGTTTGTCACGGAAATATTTTCCACGGTATACTGTTTCCAGTTTTTCCATCCGGTATTTTTTACATCTGCCGTCTGCTGATTCTTTGTGCCGTCGAAATTAGTTGCAAATATCTTTATTGATTTTTCTCCGCCGCCGCCCATAGCCCACAGAGTATACGTATACGTACCGTTCGGAATGCCTTTCAGCGTGCGGGAAAGGATCGATTTAAAACCGCTGTCAAACCAGTATTTGTATGACCATTTTCCGGTATGCGCGTTGGATTTATTGTTTTCCACAAAGCAGGCATTCGCAGGCCCGTTGAGCACCCAGTCGCCGAGTTTTCCGCTTTCCCAGGAAGAGTCTGTCACAAGGTTTACCTGATTACTTATTGTGACATCTGCATTAACCTTGAATGAAGTACCTTTTACCGTACCTGCAATTTTTACAATACCTTCCTTTTTTTCTGCAGCCCAGTCGTGTTTATCCCAGATAATTTCTCCGGGATGTTCGGCATCATTTTCATAAATAACTTTGATTTTTTCAGGAAGATTCGGAGCCTGTCCGGGCATTGTCTTTACTTCTACTTTCTCAGCCGAATACGGAGCAAATGATTTTGCTGTACCTGCACTGCCGCCTGCCCAGTTCGTTACCGCGCCTTTGCCGTACACCAGATTGAATACCGCAAGAGACGGGAGTGCATGTCCGGTAAAATCGAACATAGCCTGATTTTCCCAGTTATTTCCCTCTCCCGTCCTCCATCCGGCGCCCTTTACGGGAATCCAGTCAGGTTCCCAGTAAAATATGCCCACGCCGCCATTTACGTGGCTCACTGTATCAATAATATCGCGGACTTCAGTTGCCTGTCCCTGGACAGACGGAATGTATCCGTTCTCGTCATCGCTGTACACAATGAATGCATTGCCCATTCCGTCGCCGTCGTCCTCGGTAAACGCATACGCCGTCTCCGCAACAATCATTTCTTTACCGTACTTTTTACCGCAGAGCGTCATGTTGTTTTTAAGATCAGCAAGCGGCCCGTGCCAATACGGATAGAACGACAAACCTATGACATCAAAATCAACATGCGCCGCCACAATCGGATCAAACATCTGTGTGTATAGATTGTTGTCTCCGCCGTTCGCAAGATGAATGACGATTTTAATCTTTTCGCCCCTGCCCTGTGCCTTGCGGACACCTTTTGATGCACTTTTAAGCAGCCTGATGAATCCGTCCATGCCGCCGACATTCTGATCGGTTTTACCTTTCCAGGTTTTTCCGAGAGGCCACATCATACCTCCGTTGAGCTCGTTTCCTATTTGAACCATATCTGGACGGGTGCCGGCTTTATCCATCTTTTTGATGCAGTCTTCCGTAAATTCTTCAACAGCTTTATTAAGCTGCTTATCACCCATGTCCTTCCATGCTGCCGGTGTTTTCTGTTTTGACGGATCCGCCCATGAGTCGCTGTAATGGAAATCAAGAAGAACCTTCATGCCGGCTTTTTTTGCACGCTGCGCAAGTTTTATATCGAGCTCAAGGTCGTTGTTTCCGCCGCCGAACGGTTCACCCTTTCTGCTCAGAACTTTTCCGTTTGCATATACATCACGTTCGTTGACAGGATTATTCCACAGGCGGAGACGAATCCAGTTAACACCGTTTTCCCTGAGAATATTGAACAAGTCGTCTTCCTTACCCTGCGCGTTATAAAACTTTCCACCGTTTTTTTCTATTTCACCAAGCATGCTTACGTCCGCACCGCGCATAAAATCAGGTGAAAGGCCGGCTACGGGTGCTACAAAAATCTGCTGTTTTACCGCATCTGCAGCGGTATTCGGCTTTGCAAATACCGTACCTGCACACAACAGAACGGCAGCAACGGCGACAGTTTCAGCGACCGCTTTTTTAAACATATACATTCCTCCAAATCTACGCGATTTATCTACTCGTGTTGATTTTTTTATCCTGTATTATCCTAAGTCCATTATCCTGATTTGTCAAATAAATTCTAAAAAAGAGGGAGATAAAAAAAAACTGCGTTTTGGGACATTCTTAAAAACGAAACAGCAATGCTTGACAGATTAAGTCATTGCACTATAAAGACTTAATCTGTCAAATCAGGCAGGCAGCCCCGTAAGTAAAACTTTCGGGACGACCCCATTTTCATATTGCCGTACGGTTTACTGCTTATTCAGCTTCAAGCTGTTTTTTACATTCCGCAAGCTGCGCTTTTGCTTCCGGCTGAAGTTCAGGGAAAACAGGATTTATGTTGCGGAGCGTCTCTGCAAGAATTTCCGACACGATATAACGCGTATACCATTTCTGATCGGCGGGCACAACGTACCACGGACAGTCTTTTGTCGACGTTTCATTGATTGCCGTTTCAAATGCTTCCTGATAATTGTCCCAGAAAGCGCGTTCCTTTATATCGCTCGCGCTGAACTTCCAGTTCTTTTCCTGTCTGTCGATACGTTCGATAAACCGTTTCTTCTGTTCGTCTTTCGACAAATTGAGAAATATTTTCACGATACGGTAACCGTTGCCGTACAAGTACTTTTCCCACGAAGCAATATCCTTGTATTTCTGTTTGATATAATCTCCGCTATGAATCGTACGGTCAGGCATTTTATAGCTTTTCCAGAATTCGTGCACTTTTACGACAAGAACTTCTTCGTAATATGAACGGTTGAATATGCACATTTTTCCCCGCTCCGGCAGCCGTTTATGATAACGCCACAAAAAATCATGAGCGGCTTCATCCGTGTTGGGAGTTTTAAAGCTGTACACGTCTACGCTCTGAGGATTTACGATCGACATAACATGCTTGATTGTGCTGTCCTTGCCGGCTGCATCGAGTGCCTGCAAAACAATAAGGACAGATTCCTTAGACTCTGCATACAGTTTTTCCTGAAGCGAATCTATTTCAAACAGGTTTTCGTCTGTCTTTTTCAGGAGTTCATCCTTCTCCTTATCGCGGCCGCCGGAATCGTGGCAGACTTTGCCTAATTCAAGTTTTTTCTCACCGTCGTAACGATATTCTTTCAACACATCTGTTGTCTTCGCCATGTTATCTACTCCCATATGATTTATTACCAGCAATTAATAAAATGCGGACTCCTTAAACGGCACAACGCTTCAAGATAAAAATAATCACCCCGCAGCGTACACTGATTCTTATTACGGACGGAACCCGAATACAGAAGACCGTTGCTGTCTCTGTAATCGCATACTGCATATCTATCGATAAGCATTTTCACTATACGCTTCGCACTCCGCCTCCATGAAAGGGTTTCATCATCTGAAACATCCGCACAGTAATTCTCGGACATCTGCAATAGTGCACAGGCTGCAATAGCAGCCGCCGCAGTATCACGGCTGTCTTTTTCGCCGGTACATATGTTCAAATCCCAGTATGGAATCATATCAGGAGGAAGACAGGATTTATAAAACGACAGGAGACGGCGGAAATATTGAAGATAAACTTCCTTCCTGTCATACCGGTAGCAAAGCGCAGTACCGAGAAGAGCCTCCGCCTGTATATACGCGGAAAGTGACTGTCCCGTATATTCGGAATCAGATGAACCGGCAACGGGAAATCCGTCGGCAGGATTAACGTAAAATTTTTCGAAAACAGAACCATCACTCGACATACAGTTTCCGAGGATTGTACGAAGATGTTTTTTTGCAATTTCCCTGTATTCCTGAACACTGCTTTCATCGCGCGCCCAAAAAAGCAGAGGAAGATTCAGAAGGCCTTCGAGTGTAAAGACATACTGATGCGGATTTCCGGCCTCTCCTGCAGTCTGTATAAACTGCCCACGGGTACGGAATCGTGATGCAACTACATCAGCGGCAAGCAGTGCCGCATTTCTGGCTTCTTCATTTTTTACAAGTTTCCATGCATGCACGCATGAGGGAGAAAAAAGGAAACCTGCGTTTTCAACAGAAGGCGCATCCTTACAGACAGATGCATATTCTGAAAATTTTGGAATGAGATTTTCCGCGCTTTCCCGGAAGCAGTTTTCAGCAGTAAGCCCGAATGAAAGCCATAACTCTCCTGCCCATAATCCGCTCAACTGCTGAATGGAATCACTTCCCTCGTATATTCCATTATCAGCAGTCTGTTCCTCAAACGAATTATTCCATTGCAGCGCATTTTTACGCAGCACATTCATACAGATGCGCAGCGCATTGTCGATTTCACCAATTGATATTTCTTTAATCTTCTGGTCAATCATCACAATTCATTATATATGCAAAACCCCGGTTACGCCACAAAATTCAACAGAACGCAGCCTGTCTTAAAAAGTACTGATTACTATTCTTTCAGTTTCTCTGCAAGCTGGACGCCGCGAGCTTCAAGCATCTCAATATCTGCTTTGGACGGCGTTCCCTGCCACTCGTACTGTTCAATCTGGTCCCACTTGAGCGGTTCGGCAAGCGCATCATATTCCTTGCGCCCTCCGCCTACCCAGCCCCAGCTGCCGATTCTAAGCGCCTTTTTCCCGACATAATGCTTGCGGTTGAATAAATCGAGTATCTGTACCATAGCGGGGAACAGTTTGTATTCGTATGTCGGAGCTGCTATTACAACACCCGCAGAACGGAATGCAGCAGCCATAACGTGCGATTCGTCCGTTTCGGGAATCACAAGAAAATCTATTTTAATCGACGGGTCAGTCTTCATGATTCCCCGTGCGACAGCTTCAGCACCTTTTTTCGTATTACCGTACATCGATGCACATATAATGCATATTTCGTGTTCACATTTGCCGCCGGTATTGTATCCTGCATATTTTACATAATTATTCATGACGGTTTCAGGGTGAGCGCGCCAGATAAGACCATGACTCGGAGCAACTGTTTTAATAGAAAGGTTTGCATCCGTAAGCGTTTTTACAGCTTTTTGTACAAACATGCTGAAGCTGGCAACGATTGTCGCATAATAACGGAGATTTTCGCTTACATAAAACTCCCGTTCTTTATCGGTGAATTCGTCGTCAAAAATGCGGTCTCCCGTCTTGCCGTAACCGCCGAACGCATCACAGCTGAAAAGAGTTCCTGATGCTGCGTCGAACGTGCACATTGTTTCCGGCCAGTGAACATTCGGAATCTCATAGAACGAAAGCGTAACGCCGCCCAGTTCAAGTGTATTTCCGGTTTTTACTTCACGCAGCTTGAGCGACGGGCAGCATTCCGTCGCTTTAAGGAAATTCTTTACAAGCGCGCATCCCTTTGTAGTGGAAATGATTTCCACATCAGGATTCTGTGCAACAAACTGCTGCATATAACCGGTATGGTCCGGTTCAAGATGATTGAGAATAAGGTAGTCGATTTTTCCGCTGCCTTCAATTTCTGCAAGCTGTTTTTTCAAAAGTGAGACAGCTTCTTCCCAGTCGGCCGTAAGGTCTATGAGCGCAGTTTTTTTGCCGCGCACAAAATAGGAATTGAGAGTGACACCGTCAGGAATAGACCAGTATCCTTCAAACAAAGGATGATTGCATATGTCAGAATGAATGACAGAAATATACGATGTGATTTGTTTTATATTACTCATACCGTCTATTTTACCAGCATTCGCATATATCGGCAACGGCAATCAGTCCTCTGATTACTGTACAAGCTCCATCGTACTCGCAGATACCTCAGAAAAACAGGGAATGGACGGTGCTGCGCCCTTGCGGGATACGGCAATCGACGATGCAACTGATGCAAGGCGGAGCGTCTCCTGTACCGGCATATTCTGGGCAAGGCAGCTTATAAAGTATCCGGTAAACGTATCGCCGGCAGCCGTCGTATCAACTACAGGAACTTTGTAGATGCCGTGGCTATACACCTTTGAGCCGTCACTGTAAACAACACCCTTTTTACCAAGAGTCAGTACTATTTTTGCAGCAGCAAATTTTTCCGCAAGACCTTCAAGAAGAGCTGATGCACGTAAATCGGATACACCGCTTATATCTGCAGCTTCCACCTCGTTTAAAAGGAAGTAATCGACATACTGTAAAGGCAGCTCCCTGATACGCTCATCGTAGGGAGAAGGATTAAAAAATATGCACATGTTTTTTTCGTGTGCTTTTGAAATAATATAATCCACGTTGTTTATTTCATTCTGCAGAACAAGATAATCACCAGACGAAAAATGAGAGAGAACATCATCTATAAAACCGCAGGACTGAAGCATATTTGTTCCGCCGTATAGAAGAATGCAGTTCTGCCCCGCAGAATCAACCTGAATGACGGTATGTCCTGAAGGTTCATCATATTCGTTAATAAATTCCGTATGTACTCCCGCATCGGTAAGAATCTGCTTCAGGAATTTTCCTTCGTTTTTCCCGATTCCACCCGCATGATAAACGGCTATACTGTCTTTCTTTTCCACAGCACGTACAAGAGCGATTGACTGATTCAATCCCTTTCCGCCGGGGAATACCTCCCTGCCGGATGCTGCGATTGTTTCTCCGGGACGGACAAAATGTTTGACAGAATAAACATAATCAATATTGAGTGATCCGAAATTAAGTATTTTCATTTTTTCTCCAGACATAGAAGGCGGCCGGGACATAATGCAGTACGCACGTCTGTACCGGCCTTTTATATGTAATTTATTATTTTGTAATCAGCGATACGACAACCGGTAATGACGCAGGCACTGTTTCACCTTTTATGATTTTCAGCGCTGTATCAACGGCTGCTTTTCCCATCTCCGCCGGCTGCTGGGCGACTGTTGCTGCCATACGTCCGTCTTTTACAGCGGTAACGGCATCATCAGTTGCATCAAATCCGACAATAACAATTTTTCTGCCGGCAGAAGCGGCGGCCTCAACTGCTCCCAAAGCCATTTCATCATTATGAGCAAAAATTCCTTTTATGCCGCTGTTTCCCTGCAGTATATTCTCTGTTACAGACATACCTTCAACCCTGTTAAAATCGGCAGTGAGACTTGCAACAACGGTTGCTTTACCGTCAACAGCTTCATGGAATCCTTTGCCGCGGTCAATTGTCGCGGATGCTCCGGGGACGCCCTGCAGTTCTGCAATATCAGCGCCCTCACCCACCAGACTTAATAAATATTCTCCCGCCATTTTTGCACCTGCAACGTTATCTGATGCAATCTGGCACGTCACTGATTCTCCAGTAACGGCACGATCCACTGCAATAACCGGAATTCCCGCTTTTTTTGCGGCAGCTACGGCCGGTGCAATCGCCGATGAATCGACAGGATTAACAATCAGAACCTTTATTTTTTTTGATACGAGGTCTTCGATATCGCTTGTCTGTTTAACAACATCATCACCTGCATCCACAATAGAAAGGCTGCAGCCCTGCGCATCAGCCTCTTTCTGCGCACCTTCGGCAAGGGTAACAAAAAACGGATTGTTCTGCGTTGAGATAGACAACCCGATCAAATTCTTTTTCGTCCCCGTTGATTTGCTGCAGCCTGCAAATACTAATGCTGTACATGCAACTGCAATAACCATCAGTTTCTTCATACATTCCTCCTGTTTTCATCTCTTGCGGTCAGATAGAACCGCAAGCAATATTACTATGGCTTTTACAACCTGCTGATAGTAGGATGAAATACCAAGTATATTCATACTGTTGCTGAGTGTCGCAATAATCAGGACACCGGTAATCGTTCCAAGAATTTTCCCCCGGCCGCCGCTCATGCTGGTACCGCCCAGTGCAACAGCTGCAATCGCATCAAGTTCATATCCTGAACCCATCGTAGGCTGTGCGCTGCTCAGGCGTGACACAAGGATAAGACCTGCAAGGGCGGCTGTTATTCCCGAAATGCTGTAAACAAGAAAACGTATTGCACCGGTATTAATACCGGCAAGAGATGCAGCCTTATCATTGCTTCCGACAGCATAAATTTTCCTTCCAAGTACGGTTTTATGCAGAATGAAGTAAAATACCGCAAATAAAAATGCAAGAATCCATACAGGAATAGGGATACCAAGCAGACTACCCTTGCCAAGCTGCTCAAGAAGCATGCTGTTTCCCAAATTTGAAATAGGCCGGCCGTTGCTGAAAATCATGCTTATTCCGCGGTATGCAGTCATCGAAACAAGTGTCGCTATAAACGGCTGGAGTCTCCCTTTTACTATCATAAGACCGTTAAGCATTCCCAGGATAATTCCGATTAAAAGGGCGATTCCCATTGCTGCAGGAACAGGAAGTCCGCTCTTTATCATACCTGCGCACAACAAAGCGGACAGGCAGAGTGTTGAACCGACAGACAGATCAATACCGCCGGTGAGAATGACACATGTCATTCCGAATGCAATCAGGCCGTTTACGGCAGACTGGCGAAGCAGTGAAAAAATATTATGAACAGTCCTGAACTCCGGACTGATAATACAGACCAGAAGAACCAGTATTACAAGTGCAATCTGTGCTCCGTAATTTTCCATCCGCCTTACTATTTTCCATACATTACTCATTGATATTTCCCCCTGTTGCGAGTGTCATAATATTGTTCTGTGTAGCGTTGCTGCGTTCCACGAGTCCGGCAACTTTCCCTTCGTGTATAACCAGAATGCGGTCGCTCATTCCAAGCACTTCTGGAAGTTCGGATGAAACCATAATGACAGCAGTCCCATTCTGAACAAGTTTTGTAATTATTCCGTAAATTTCCTGTTTTGCCCCGACGTCGACACCTCGGGTCGGTTCATCAAGAATTAATATTTTAGGATTTGTGTACAGCCATTTTGCAAAAACAACTTTCTGCTGATTGCCGCCGCTCAGATTTCCGCAGATATGTTCACCGCCTGTACATCTGATTCTGAATTCAGAAATGGCATCTGAGGCTAATTTCTTTTCCTTTCTGCGGTTCATAAGAAAGCGTGCGTCAGAAATAATCGGAAAGTTCGTAAGATCAAGATTGCCGGTTATTGAAGAACTTATCATCAGTCCCTCTTCTTTCCTGTCTTCCGTAATAAACGCAATACCAAGCGCCCTCGCCTTTTCAGGATTATATTTTCTGAGCGGAACTTCCTTTCCGCCTGCAAACATTTTTCCTGAATCAGCCCGGTACGACCCGAAAACCGTCTTCATGATTTCAGAACGTCCGGCTCCCATAAGCCCCGCGACGCCAAGTATTTCACCTGCATGAACTTTGAACGATACATCTGAAAACATCCCTTTCTTTGTAAGCTGAAAGACTTCAAGCAGCACGTCACCCTGTGGCACACTCTTCTTTCTGAAGAGATTTCCAAGTTCTCTGCCTGTCATCAGTTTTATAAGTTCATCGGGTGTTGTATCTTTTACAGGCAGAGAGCTGATATACCGTCCGTCGCGCATTACCGTAATACGGTCGCAGATTTTAAATATTTCTTCCATGCGGTGGGAAATATAAATAAATGATACGCCTTTAGCTTTCAGCAGTCTGATAATGTCGAACAGTTTTTCGACTTCATTTTCCGTTAAAGCAGCAGTAGGTTCATCAAGAATAATCACTTCAGCTTTCCCGAGAAAGGCTTTGGCAATTTCAACAAGCTGCCGCTGTCCGACAGAAAGTTCTTGAAGCGGCGTGTCAGGATTCAGATTTACACCCAGGAATCCGAGTACTTCATTTGTCTTCTGCCTCATCATTTTCCGGTTTAATATCCCAAGCCTGCCGTATATTTCACGGCCGAGAAATATATTCTCTTCAACAGTCATATCAAGCAGACTGTTAAGTTCCTGATAGACAAAACAAATACCGGCGTTTTCCGCCTCCTTTGGCTGTGAAAAGCAGACTTCGCTGCCATTGATGAGAATAGAACCTGAATCTCTTGTGTACACACCGGTTAATATTTTCATCATTGTAGATTTACCTGCACCATTTTCTCCCATCAGCGCGTGAATTTCTCCCGAAGAAAGCAAAAATTCCGCGTTATCAAGAACAAGTGCGTCACCAAATCGTTTTGTAATGCCTTTCATCGCAATTTTCATGCAGCAAACTCCTTAACTATCATTCCGGACTAGAAAATGCAGGCTGACTGCAGAATTATGTTTGCATACGGCGTTACTTCTCCGGTTCTTATTACAGCCTTGCATGCAGTAAGCTTCTTTTTCAGTTCTTCATGCGGTACAAAAACGACTGTCACATCAGGAAGCATATCCAGGATTTCTTTCAGCAGCCGCGGATTCTTTTCCTTTGTTTCTTCTGCAAGGACAATCTTTTCGACTTTCATATCGTCAAGGACAACGCGCAGTACTTTTGTAAAACAAGGAAGTCCTTTCTCCAATGACACATCAATTAATTCCGTTTCTTCAGGGCAGGGTAATCCGCAGTCGCCGATGCACAGCGTATCCGTATGCCGCATATATGACAAAACGCGTGAAATATCGCTGTTTAAAATACCAGTTTTTTTCATATTACTCCAAGTTAATCGATTACGTAATCGATTAACTACAAAATAATAACACCCGTTCTTTCATTTGTCAAATTTTATTTTATTTTTCTGCAGGTTTCACGGATAACAAGCGTTGGTTCGAGTACAGTCCTTTTTACTTCTGCTGTATTTGATTCTATTTTTTCAAGAAGCTGTTTTGCGGCAATCTCTGCAATTTCTTCTATAGGTTGTGCAACAGTCGTCAGGAGAGGCGACATCACGCCTGACAACTCTGTATTGTCAAAGCCGATAATTGAAATATCTCCGGGTATAGAAACACCACAGCTCAAAGCAGTATGAATAAAGCCGATCGCCATCATATCGTTGCAGGCAAACACAGCCTGAGGGACTTCTGAAAGGTTACGGAAACAGGTAAATGCATTCTTTCCGCCGGTATAATGAAAATTTCCCGTATACATATATTCAGCAGGTATGTGTATATCGTGTTCACGGAGCGCACGTTCAAAGCCCGCAACACGCTGCGTACTTGATGAAATATGTTCAGGCCCGGTTATGCAGGCTATTTTCGTAAATCCCAGTGAAATAAGCAGAGATGCAGCTTCATATCCACCCAGTTCGTTATCAACAATGATATTATCTACCGAGTCATAATGAACATCGCGGTCAACAATAACAACCGGTATTGATGCATTTCTGCATTTCTGGACGTCGTCATCAGTTTCATCCGTTGAAATAAAAATAATGCCGTCAACACGCTTCGAGATAAGCATATCAATATAATACGCCTGCTGCTGCCTGTTATTGTCTGTGTTGCAGAGAATGATGTTGTATCCGAGGGAAAAGCATACACGGTCCGTTGCCCGTGCAATTTCCGCAAAAAAGGAATTCGTGCAGTCAGGAACAACAAGTCCGATGGATTTTAAAGAACCGCCCCTCAGTCCGCGTGCAATTGTATTAGGTTTATAATTCAATGCATTCATAGCGTCGACGACTTTCTTCCGCAGATCGTCACTCACATAGCGCGTATTATTACATACATGTGAAACTGTAGCTGTAGAAACACCGGCAAGTTTTGCAACTTCATAAATCGTTGAATTCATTTATTCCCAACTTTAAACCATACAGTTTGTTTTTACAAGCATATCATGGGAACCTCTGAAATCTTCAGTTTTCAGAGATGCCCTCATTTTATTTTCCGCCGTATAATTCCGTACAGGATAAGCCCTGCGGCAGGCATAAGTGCGAATACGCAGAACATCCCTTTGTACCCCGCGAAGTCTATAAGCCAGCCGCCTAACGATGAACCAAGCACATTTGCAAGGCTTCCGGTCATGGTAAAAAGAGTCATGCTTACAACAAGCGCGCGCCGACCGTGTGCAGCCTGCGCACAGTACATGATACAGCTCGGATAGAAAAGCCCGAAAGTCAGACTGTGCATGGCCTGACCGAGCATAACACCTGCAAGATTGGGAATAAATGCATAAAGCGACATCCGTACTGTAACAGCGCCTGTACATATAAGAAGAAGCGGCAGCGCACCGTACCTGCGGATAAAACGTCCGCTTAAAAACATGAATGGTATTTCGCAGAGCGCGTTGAATGCCCACACAAAACCCGACGCGTCGCTGTGAAGTGCATCTTTTACGTAAAGGGATAAAAACTGATTCGCAGGAATCATACCCATGTTCTGCATGAAAATGACGAACAGCACAAGATAATAACCGGCCCCGAATGATACAACAGTTTCCCTGAAAGTACCTGTATCTTCAGCCTCCTGCTCAGATAGGGCCTTGTGCGTTTTTTTCGCTGCTCCGGTAAAAGGAAGCACGGTAACTGCAAACAGTACGGCGGGAAGGCTCATCCATGCAGTCATTTCCGAAACAGTACATTCCGGAAGTACAATAAAATGCTGCAAGATGAGGCTCATTACAACAAAACCGATGCTTCCGAATACGCGCACATAACCGTATTTTTCGCGGTGCGTACCGAGAGTATCATTTATCATTGAATCACAGACTGGAATGGCTGAACGGTAAAACGCCGCATATACAGCAAGAAAAAGCGCAGTAAGCGCAAATCCGCGGTAATGAAACAAAGGAACGGGAATGACAGCCATTCCGGCAGCAATAATCAGAAGCACGACACCAAGCCGTTTCGTACGCGACATAAGCGGAGTAACAAACAACGGGATAATGATGCCGGCAACGTTAAAAAAAGCAAGCAGAAAGCCTATCTGCGTCGTGGTATACCCCACAGACTGTAAGAACAGCGGCAGATATACTGTCACAACGCTGACAACAGTAAAAAGCAAAAAATCAGGGAGAGCCATCAACATAGAGAACAGTATACGTTGAAACCCGGAATTAAATAATACCCTGTATAAGAACAGGCAGCACTTCCTCTTATCCGGTTTCTGCTGTATACTATTATTTTATGGAATATACACATTATCTTCTGTCCTGACTGATTATGATATGCCTCCGGAAAATGACGAAAGACGATATTCCTCTTGTGCAAAAATGGAATACAGACGGTTCCGATTTCCTTATGCAGTGGTCAGATTTTGCGAATCCCCTTACAGAATTACAACTTGCTCCCGGGACGCCGCACAAACGGATGGAATGCATTTATCATATAAAACAAATCACGCGTTGACATATACTTGTTTCATACTTAAAATAGTACCACCTTTTCAGGAGAATATACATGGGAATACCATTAAAAGAGAAATACGGAAAGTTTTTTACCCAGCTTACATCAGTTTCGCGCGCAGCCTCAAAAATAGACGACCAGAATATATATCAGGAAGCGAATCCTGAATCACGCATATTCATGGATCCACTGCTTTCTGAAAACCTGCTGCCCGGTTCAGGGCTTAACAGTATAGAAAATTTCAAGGCATTCTATGATGCCGTCGCAAAACAGGGCAGGCACGGTCTTATCCTTATGGAACATTATACGAATCTGGATCTTCCTGCCATCGTCTATTTCCTTGACCACAGCAGTGAAGAATGGCAGAGGGATTTTGCAAAACGGATTGTTGCCATTGCCGGAATGAAGCTTAACGAGGAAAATCCTTTCGTACGGGCTTTTGCAGAAGGATTTACACGTGTCGTCATTTATCCGACGCGCAGCCTTTCAAAAGCGGAAGAGACGGCGCAGACTGAAGAAGAAAAGGCCGAAGAAGAGAAAAAAGCGCGTAAAATCAATATGGCTGCCATGCATGCCATGGATGACTGTAAAAAACGGGGCCAGATGATTCTCGTTTTCCCAAGCGGCACGCGGTATAGGCCGGGAAGACCGGAAACAAAAAAAGGGCTGCGCGAAATAGACAGTTATCTGCGGCTGTTCGACGTAATGATTCTCGTTTCTGTCAATGGAAACTGCCTCAGAATCAATCCTGACTGCCCGAATGATATGATTATGGATCTTGTCGAGCAGGATAAGCTTGTACTTACAGCAAGTCCTGTCATAGAATGCAAAGATTTCCGCTGCAAGATACTTGAAACGCTGCCGCCGGATGATCCGGATCCGAAACAAAAGACAGTCGACCAGGTCATGAAAATTCTCCAGCAACAGCATGAAGAAGTGGAAAAAACAAGAATATAAGACGGCTCTTCAAAAAAAATTGAATCTGTTTTCTCAACCCGGGAAAGGGCATCCCATTATGCAAAATATAGGATGCACCCTTTCCGGCTGTTTCATTTATCTTAAATTTAAGATTAGATAAATTGGACTTTTTATAAACATGTGCTATAATGCTGAAAAGTCTGTTCAACTCAGTTATTTCTGCCGAAAAAAAGACTATAAGTCTTCAAATTAAAAAAGTTATGCGCATTATGCGTACAAAGGAGTCTGAGTATGTCTACTCGTGTCTATTGTAAAAATATTCTATTAATTGTATCAGTATTATTCCTTCTGCCGCTTGTATCTTGCCAGGTAGGACTTGGCAGTGCAGTCGATACGGAATCCCCGACAATAGACATCACCTATCCGCCGGCTTCTGCTGTCATCAAGGGAACCTTTACGCTTGCAGGAACCTGCAGCGACGACCAGGGAGTGTCATCCATTACAGTCACTGTAACAAATACAGAAGACAAAACGGAAGTATGGTCATATGAATCTGCGGCTGCATCAGGCGGTAAATCATGGTCAGTAAGTCTGAACCGGACGGATACTGCTGCTGCAACAGGATTCCTTTTCCCCGACGGTAAGTATGAAGCATCCGTCATCGCAAAGGACAGTTCAGGCCATTCCTCCGGCACGGCCTCCCGTGCGTTTGAAATAGACAACTCGGCTCCGGTATGTATTCTTACCAGTCCGGCATCAACGGATACAGCCAGCCCGACCGCTTACGGTGCTAATTTTAAAATTACAGGCACTATTGCAGATGATCATACCATCAAAACAATGGCTGTTTCCGTCTATGACAAAAACGGGAATGCAATCGGCGGAACGGATACAACTCCTTTTACGGAAAGCAATGTGGAGACGGCAGGTGGTACTGTTGTCTACATCGCAAAATATATCAATGGAGGAACATCCGAACTCAACACACGTTACAGTACAATTTACGAGGCAGGAGACACTTCATCCGACACACGTGCATACACCTGCAGTATCACGCTTACCGATGCGGCAAAAGAATACACAGATCCATCCGTTTCAGACGATAAAGATACAACGACAGGCAATGCGACATCAGTGTTCTATCTTTCGGACGCAGTAAAGTCCACACTTGATGCAGACGGGCTTGAAGCAAGCGACGTAAAAAAAATACTGAATGGCACATATTCAGGCACTGCGGATACTGCGACACAGACCGCAGTAAAGGCTCTGTTCCAGAATAATGAACATACGAAAGCGGCTTTTTCGCTGAACCCTGATGCAAGTCCCAAATACAGTGTCACCGGATATTCATTTACCGGATCAAGCGACATCGGAGATAATTCCGCAACGGCAAAACAAAAAATCCAGATTACCGCTACGGCAGGACGCGACGGAACATATGTAAACCCGTCGACCATTATAGTCTATCAGTTCGGACCGTTCGATACAGCTGCTTCGCTCACGACGGCAGTGCTTTCAACAATTTATACCGATCCGGCCTCATACGCGGAATCGAATCCTTCCATATCGCATATACTTCAGAATGAAAGCGGATATTACGATAATACAGCCTATTCATCAGGATCCGTGGAATCCTATTCATATCCTGTCAGACTGTACAGTACGATTGAAACAAAAAAATACTTTGTACTGGCCGTAACGGGACAGGACGTAAACGGCGCAGATATGGCTCCGCAGGACGGCGCCTGCTATGGGTTTGTCGGTTCCGCATCCGGCAATCCTCCGACCGTCAGCTGGGACAGTTATAGCAGCGGCGTGTCTGTAACAAAAAATATCGCAGATCTTGGTTTTATAAATACAAGCGCCATTTCATTCTCGGGAAGCGCGGCCTCAAAATCAAGCACTATAAAGAGCGTTGCATATACCGTAACGGTAACAGATGAATCATCATCCGGAAGCGGAACGGAAATAGAAACATATTCCGGAACCGCCGCATCGGGAGACGGAACGTTCGACGGGGAAAGCGAAACGTGGTCTTTCAACATAGCAGATGCATCCGGTTATACGGCATATACAGCAGGAAGCAGCATAGCATATCTGTATACAATAGATTTGACGGTAATGGATGAAAACGGGAATACTACCACAAGTGAACGCCGGATACACGTGGACACAATAGATCCTTCGGTTAATATCACATCCGTATCTCCCACAGTTACACGAAGTACCGACAGTAAAAAATGCGTAAACGGTACCGTCACAATCGGAGCAAGCATCTCCGATACGAACTTTCAGTCTTCCTCGTACAGCGTATATGTCGGCGGTTCGACTGTTTCGGGGCTGACTGATGTTGACATTACAAATAAAGGATATTCTCCGTCCATTACAATTGACACAACACAACTTACAGACGGCAGCGCGTTCAACGTAGTTTTAACTGTAAAAGATAAAGCAGGCAACGAAGCTTCCGGTTCGACGACGCTGTATAACAGCAATACGAGTTATGTTATTGACCAGAGTACTGATAAACCCGGCATTTCATTAAGCAATGCAGATACAAGTCTTACTTCAGCCGATAAAATAAAAGCCGCTTATACGGGCAGCGAGTCAAAAACAAACATATTCGGCACCTCAAGCAACAACAAACTGCTGGGAACCGTTACCGATGACGATGGAATCGCCTCTATCAGTATTGCGTACGACACAGCGTCCGACGGACAGTATGCAAATACTATTTACAAAAACGAAACTGTCGGAGGTACGACTTCATTTACTATTCCAGACGCATCATTCAGCAAACTTGCGGAAGGACTGTATTACCTGAAAATTACTGTAGCTGATACAAAACAGGCTACATCATACGCAACGTATACAACCGACTATTTTGCCGTTGCAGTAGATAACGGCGGGCCGTCGTTCAGCAGCGTAACTCCTGCAAATGACGGGTATTATTCCGCATCAAAACCGCTGAGCGTTGCGGGAACGATTACCGACAGCAGCGGCATTGTAACAATTTCGATGAACAGCGGAAACGGAACAGGAAGCCCTCAGGCTGTACTCAAGAGCGGCAGCACAACCGCTTATACTTTATCCGATACTGTAACACCGCCGAATACCGATGGAAGCTATACAATAGTATACACTGCAGCAGACAGATACGGTCAGACTTCATCCTATGAAATAAACTATATGGTAGACACGACGGCACCGTCAGTTCTTCTGCCTGCAACCTCTTCAAACTTTACAAAGACTACAACAAAATCCATTGAAGTCTATGTTTCCGATCAATGCGCGACAGACGGTACGCCTTATTCATCTTCTGTTGCAAGCGGTATTGCAACAGTCGCATATTCCATAAACAGCGGTTCGGGCAATTCCGGCACACTGAATTACTACTCAAAATATACCGGTTCAACAAATGATACAATCAACAAGTACTACTTTATCTACAAGGGAACTATCATTCTTACCGATGGTGTGGAAAATGTAATCACCTATACGGTAACCGATAATGCCGGAAACAGTTACACGTCTACAGATCCGTCTACCTATACCGTTGATGCGACAGCACCGGTAATTACCATTGACGGCGGCACGAGCAGCATAAGTACGACTTCTACAAGCACAGGCAATATTTCATTTACGGTAGCCGCAACGGACAACAAAAGTATAGACAGTCTTACAATTTCCGGTATAACAAACAGTACGGGAAGCGTAACAAAAGATACAGATTACACTATTTCGGAGACGGACTCTCTTCCCGGTTCAATTACAAAAGTCATAAAGATACTCGGAACCTCGGCAAAACATGACGGGACATGGTCTTTTACACTTAATGCGGAAGATTCGGCTGGATGGTCTGCAGAATCAAAGACAATTTCCGTACAGGTCGATACGGTACGCCCCGGATTTTACCTCGACAGCACATGGAACAGCGCGCAGAGTACTGCAATCGTATACAAAAAGGCAAACACAGAAACAGTTTCCGGATATATTACAAACGACACAACGACTACGGGAACCGGAGTATCAGCTGTGTATGCACGCATAATAAAGGCTGCAGCGGATACGGATACAGGCGCACGTACATTCTCAACCGGAACAGCTTCTGACTGGACGAATGAAAGCAGCTCGCTTTCTGTTAAGAACGGGACGACTTATTTTGATATACCGGTAGACCTGAGCGACAGTACTTATACGGGAGACCAGCAGTATAATGTGTATCTTGCCGCTATAGACGGTGCAGGGAATGTTTCAACTGCAATAAGCGCTGTTATGATAACCCCGGATGCAACAGCTCCGGTAGTAACCATAGCCGATACCCATTCTTCCGAATATTTTAAAGCGGGGGCTTCAATAGCGCTGAGCGGGACAGTGACGGAGAAATATCTGAGCACGTTCAAGCTGTATGCTTCAAACGGAAGCACAACGACCGATATCAGTACAAGTATAACAACAATGCCTTCAAGCGGAACGCTACAGACATGGACTGCAACATATACGGTGCCGGCAGGTACGGCGGACGGTACATGGAGCTTCTATGCAACAGCGACAGACAAAGCAGGACAGGCAGGAAGCTCATCTTCCGTAACGACAACAATAGATACGACGGTGCCTGTCGTAACTATTACCAGCATCAGCCCGACCGTTGACAGTACATACGTAAACGGGATAGTGACAATAAAGTATACTGTTACCGATACGAACTTTAACAGTTCGAACGTATCATACAAGGTGTACAGCGCAGGTACCACCGCTGCAAAGGTGACATCCAGTCTGTCATCGGCATCAGGAACATTCACGATAGATACGAAAAACCTTACCGACCTGAAGGCGATGACGGTAACGGTGACTGCGGTGGACAAGGCCGAAAACAGCGGAAGCGGAAGCAACAGTGCATATACAGTCGATGAAAGTACCGATACGCCGCAGGTAACATTCAGCAATACGACGGAAACGATAAAGAATGTCCTTTCAACGGATGTAACGGGATTACTTTACAGCAGCAATAAGGCCAGTCTGAAAAACATTTTCGGGTCAACGACCAACAACAAGATTCTTGGTACGGTAACGGACGACGACGGGCTGGCATCTGTCGCCGTATGGTCTAAACCGTATTCCACGGGAAATGAAGCAGAGACCCCCGGTACGACAAACGGCTGGACAGAATGTACACTTACGTCAACACTCTCATCCGGTTCAACGAGCTATACACTCAGCGCAAAAGTTCCGGTAGATGAAGGGCAGTACTCGATCAAGGTCGTTTCAACCGATACTAAAGGTGAAACATCCGTATCAAGCGGAACAAAAACGTTTGCCATAGCCGTGGACAACGGTGCGCCGTCGTTCACCATTACGACAAGCTCCGGCCAGTACTTCAAACAGAACAGTACGCAGGATGTCACTTTCAGCATAAGCGACGGCAGCGGCAGCGTGACGGTAACGGGAAGCAATTACCCGACTGGCGTATCGGGTGCAATCAGCGGGTCGGCAAAAGATACGCTGACACTCGGAGCAAGCGCCGATGATGGAACGATAACCTATACGGCTACCGACCTGTACGGACAGTCGAGTACGGCAACATTCACCTATATTATAGATACAACAGCACCGACACTCACTGTAGCTTCCGGAATTGTGACGGAACTGAATACAGGAAAGATATACGAGACAAGCGGTTATTATTCGGCGTCAACCGGTAAATACACGTACAGCGGCAGCTGGTCAGATACGCAGTCCGGTACATCAGTCATAGAATATTCTACGGACGGCGGCGCAACCTGGAACGTATTTGATGCAGCGACGAGTAAAACAGGCACGGGAACAACATGGTCAGTATCGCTGGAACTTACGGAAGGAGAAAATCAGCAGATAGCGTTCAGAGCAGATGATGCTGCAGGAAACTGGACAACACCTGCAAGCGGCAGTACGTCGTTTACAGGCCTTACGGTAGACCTGAGTAAACCAACGGTAACGTTTGGCACCATCGGTACGACTACATACAACAGTTCGGATGACGGCAGTTCGTTTACGGTAACCGGATATGTAACCGATTCCAACAAAATCGGGGCAGCATCGGCAGTTACCCCTGCTGCATATCTTAACGGAACTGCGGTAACGCTTACTCATACAGCCGGCAGCACGACATGGACGAACAGCACGTACGGCCTTACGATTACCAGTACTGCAGCTTCGACACTCCAGCTCACTGTAACGTATACGATGACGATACCTTCGGGAGCGGCAGACGGCATCTGGACATTCGGTCTTACGGGAAAGGATGCTGCAGGGCGGGATGCAGCAGCAGTCGTTAAGACAAGCGACACGGCAATCAATAAACCAATAACAATCGATACAGTTGCCCCGTCACTTACAGTAACCAATGCTGCAAGTGACGAGACGAATCTTATCACAAAGAAAAAAATCTTTGAAACAAACAGCAACTATAAAAAGATTGATACACAGGCATATTATGTACTTTCCGGAACGTGGAGCGATACGACAACAGGAACAAGTACGCTGTATTATACAACAGCATCCAATCCGTCATCCGTAACGGAAACAGGTACGGATAGTGCCGATGCCGGAAGTAAATGGATTTCCGTATCTGGACTGTCTCAGACTACAGCCCAGACCAACTGGACAATCAATGTCCCGGTTGCCGAAGGGAACAGCGAAGTTATTGCGGTAAAGGCCGTCGATGAGGCGGGCAATGAAACGGCTTTAACAGAAAGTACTACCCGTTTCAGCGGCCTGACGTTCGACTTCAGCGTACCGGAAATCAGTACAATTACACTGGCTGGCGGTACACTGAATACGGATAGCAATGTATATTATGTCAAGAATACAGGTTCATCTCAGACATTATCAGGAACAGCTGCAATTACTGATACACTGAGTATGGGAGCGGCCAACGATTTTGCAGATTTTGTTAAGCCGACGGTAACATTGAAAGGTACCTCTGTAAGTTTCGGAACGGTTTCATATACCGGCGGGGGTACAACAGCTACCTATACTTCCACATTAATGGATGGTACTACACCGTATGCAACAATTACCGAATCGCTGAGCGGAACGACGGTCACGGTAACATTCTCTGTAACTGTTGGTACAACACACAAACAGGACGGTGCCTGGATTTTCAACATTGCCGGAACCGACGCAGCAGGACGGAGTGCAGTTTCAGCAACAGCTTCAGCAACGGTCGACACCGTAGCACCGGAACCGATTGCATATAATGCTGCAGGGTATATATTCCAAGTGAACGATAAAGACTGGTCCGATTCGACATGGTATAAAACGACGACCATGCGCATAAAGGGCTACTTTACGGAAAATACGTCAGGGCTTGATAAAGTATATTATTATGTCCAGACTCCCACCGGTTCCGCTCCGGGCACCGGGTCAATAGTTTCTGACAGTAACTATATTTCGCTTACAGGCAGTACCGGCGGATATATCCCCTACACATTCACAATTGCAGGATTTGAAGCCGACAGCAGTACTAACACGAATATCATGTATATTCAGGCAGAGGACAAAGCAGGCAATATCAGTACGCTTTCAGATTCCCAGTATACCATTCACATTGATCAGGATGCGCCTTCTATTGAAGCGGACAGTGCATATACAGATGCCATTCTTACAAACGGACAATCTGATATCCCCGTCACCGGAACTACAGCTGATGCAGCGTCCGGTATAGCTGCCGCGACCATGTATGTGGGAAACAGCACGTCATACAGCATCCTGTATGATGCTTCATCTGCTGTTGCGAATACTTCGTACGTACTGACCACAGATACATCATTCGCCGCAGACAAAACATATTATACTGACACAAGCGGCACGATATCGGGAGATACAACGGGCAGTCCCGCAACAAAAGGGTTGTATGTTAAACAGACCTCATACACTTCCACCGGAAGTTACGGGGCTATAACACTTGTCCAGAGCGGTGATTATTCCGTAAATAATTCAAAATGGACACTATCCATCAATGCCGATTCCGGAAGCGGCTGGTTCTCAGAATCAAATCTGGGCACAAATCCCGGTGTATATGCGGTAATAACGGATAATGCGGGAAATGCAAGCAGTAAAACAAAACTCTGCTCGCTGCAAATTGATACTGTACCGCCGAAAGCTGAGATTTCCACACCGCTTGCAACAAGTTCCGGTTTAAACGGAAAACAAACGATTACGGGAACAGTCACGGAAGCAAATACGCCAACATCCATCGCGCTATATTATTATAGTGGAAGTTCTATACCGGCTTCACTTTCCGGCTGGACCAGATATCAGACAATAACGACCCAGGAAAGTCCATCCTCACCTGATGCTTCAACAACATACGGTGTCTCAGTTTCTTCAATATATAACTGGAGTATAGCCAATTTTGATTTTGCCTCTTTTGCAGGAACAGACGGAAAAGCAACGGTGTATATACTGCCGGTAGCATATGATAAAGCCGGCAACTGCAGTGCAAATGACGGCAGTATAGCAGCATACAGCAGTTCTTCCGGTTATACAGGCTATACTACGTATACCGTCGATCAGGATACGGACAGGCCCACAATAAACTTTACAAACCTCACGCTGGCCTCAATGACTGCGGCAAATCCGATCTGGCTTAAAAACGCGAACGTCATATACGGAACTATCACAGATGACGACGGTATAACAAGCCTTGCCTATAACACCGATGGCGGCAGTACATGGACAGATATTCCCGTATCCAATGGTTCATGGAATCTGAAACTTGATGACGGAGAGAAAACGATTTACTTCCAGGTCGTTGATAAAGCAGAGACAACTTTCATTTCTTCATCATCGGCAAATATGAAGTCACCGAAATTGTCCGATGGCAGTACTTCATCAACAACTTATACGATTCTTCATCTGAACGTTGATAAAACTCCGCCTGTCTATAGTAACATAAAATATAAAGTGTATGATACAGATACCAGTACATGGAGTTCCGACTGGCTTTCCGATTACTCGGATGAAAAATTCGGCGGTAAACACAGTAAATTCAGGATCCAGCTTCAGGCAACGGACGACAACGGTATTGCGTCTGTCACAGCAAGTCTCGGAATAGCACCGACTGTCTATACGGGAGCAAAGGATTCAAGCGATACGTCAGGAAAAACATGGGTTATTGACAATATTCTCGTAGATTCTACTTATGTAAAAGACGGCAGCAATACTGTAACTATTACCGTTACCGACGGGGCGGAACTTACATCTACAGCAACGATGCAGATTGCAGTAGATAATACGAGTCCGGCCATAACAGTTCTCGGACCGTCTTCAGCAACAAGTTCAAGCGGCAATATAACCGTATATGGTTCAATAGACGGTTCTGCAACCGTCTATTATGCGGTTTCCCCCAGCGGAACAGTATCGCCGGATTCTGATTCTGCATCCACTACATTCACCTATGACACGGCAGGCAGCAGCGGAAATGCAATAACCGAAAAAAGTGCAGCAATCATATCAGCAGCTACTGCATACACACAGATTACAGATGCCTCACTCTCATGGTATATATATTTCGACGCAGGATCCGGTGATACTAAAACACACAGTGAAACACTTAACACCTGGCTTGATACATTAGGCATAACAACAGCCGCGGCTATTGCCGCAAACACATATACGGATATAACAAAACTGTATGTGTGGATTAAATCGATTGACTCTTATGGAAACAAAACAGAAACGGCGCATCTTATTCTGCTGGATCCCCAGGGAGATCGGCCTACTGTCGATATCGACTATCCGGAGACTGATGGTACAGCACTTGGCGGAACTGTCAAACTCTACGGATCGGCAGACGACAACAGTGCAGTAAAGAATGTATTCGTACAGATCATGTCCGAACAGCACTCTGTAAGCGCTTATGAAGCGAACGGAACTTCTTTCGGAACATTCGCTTATAACAGCAGCTCATATGCAACCGAAACATTTACCCCATCTGCCGATGATCTTGATTATCTGGCTATGGCCGGTTACAAGATTTACAAGATGTCCAATACGGTAACATCAGCAAGTACCGGGTATTGGGTTGCAGGTACAAGCACTCTTGCTTCAGGAGAAAGTGCTTCGGATTACGGCATTCTTGCCACGCTCAACGGTTCAAGCTGGAGCCTCAAGATAAATACGAACGGAGAATTAAATCCGTCGGGCGATACCTCGAATATTGTTGCCGTACGTGTATATGCATACGATGATGGAAATACACAGAGTCTTGCTACGGACCGGACGATGAAATTCGACAAAAATAATCCGGTTTTCGGAAGTATTTCACTGGTACAGTCTGAAGGCGTATCTAATGCGTATAAATACAATGCGGATACAACGGCTGAACAGGAATGTACCTCCGGCATGTATGTCAGGGGAACATGGTATATAAAAGGAAGCGTAACCGACGATAACGGAATAAGCGATCTGATTATCAGCGATAACAGTACGGATAATTCTCTTGTCAGCGGAGAAGCGGGAAGCGGCGCAGGAACAGCGATTTCGAGCACCAAGTGGGAAGCTGTTCAAAGTGCTGACGGGAAGACCTGTTATTTTAAGTATACTCTGGATACCTCATCGGGAGTCGGCAAACACGTAATTACAGTAACCGCAAAAGACGGTACAACCACGCAGTATTCGTCTGCATACAGTGCAACGGTAAATTATGACAATACAGCACCGGTTCTTGCTTCCTCTACTGACTCGAGTTATGATATCAGTCCTTCAATTTCCCAGTCCGACAGTTTCTATACAATGAGCTCAACTGTTACTGAAGCATCCGTAAGCGGTGTAAGTCAGAGCGGATTCAAGCGGCTTGCATTCTATTTTGTCCGCCGGTACGGAAGTACGTATGCGTATGATCCGATGCTTGTAAAGAGCAGTTCGTCGAATAAAATTGATCTCATAAGCGGAACCAATGACAGCAGCATTATATATAACAGCGGTCTGTTCTGGAAAGTAAAGACTGTAACATGGTCGTCAGATTCTGCAAATGTCGTAACACTTTCAGCATCCGATGATAATATTCATGCAGGCGGACTTTTAAAAGCGAACGGCATAATCTATACGATAAAATCGGTAAGTGATGAAACGATTACACTTGACGGCAATCTGACAAAATCCCCCGGAACAGTGTATGCAGCTCTGGCTCTTGTCGTAGATAATACTGTGTCGGAAGGATATTCAACGAGTGCGTCTCTTGAAAGCGACGGATACTATTCATCAGCAAACCTGACAAATGATGACGGTGACCGGATGATAGAATATGTATCGAATACAGGAACTGTCTGGACATGGCAGGCAAATGTCTGTTCCAAAAACATACCCGACGGCCCCATAGAAATCCATTATACTGCTTTTGATGCTGCGGGAAACTACAGCACAGGCGTCGTGGGGCATGTCAATACATCAGATTACAGCGCATATAAGAATACAGCAGCTTATGATACGGCGGATGTCGATGCGTATGCAGCCGACAGCAGCGCTGTATCGGTATATGCCTATGACAATTCAAATCCGGCATTTGTAAGCAATAACAGACCGCGCATAGCAGGTGTAACTATTGGTACAGATTATGATAACAACGGAACGATTGACAGCGATGAAGAAGAAAGCAGTTATTCAGCTGCCAATTATTCAGCCGATTCCGTTACCGGCACAACAACTGGCGGCAAAAAAATTTACGATCCGACTGCGAAGTCGCTCACAAAATACAAAATCACAGCCCTGCCGACCGATTTGACGCTCGGAACAAATACTTCGCCGCTGATGACATTAAAGGGATATTCGGAAATTATTCCTGAAATAGTAGGCGGTAACGGAGCTATATATTATCAGTATTCGTGCGGATTATTAAGCGGCAAAAACAGCACAACCGCACTTGTGACAGACGGATCAACAGACTATACGGTTGATACATCGGAAACGCTCAAACTGCAGCTTGGTGATTTGATACAGGCTGGAGATACGGACAATACCCCGTTTGTATTTACCTTCTGGGATTCGACAGATGGAGCCGGTACATTTGCTTCAACAACAGATGGTCGTCAGTATGCAAAACTTACACTGTATCTGGGTGTTTCTGTGCAGGCAGTCGGAACACCGGAAGCAAAGATTATACCGTTCTATTGGAACAGCAGCAGCGATAACAGTCTCTATGGAAACAGTACGGTAAACGGTCATGTTGAACTCGAAAAAGACTGGGCAGAGAGTTCCGGATATTCATCTTCTGCCACTACCGGTGAATACGATGCAGACCCGAAAGTATCAGGAAAGATTGTCATCCGCGGAACAGCGCATGATGATACCCGTATTAACAAGCTGTATGTCAGTGTTCCCGGAATGGAAACGGCATTCGGTACAAGTGCAGGTATAACCGATACGGTAACGGTTAATTCGGTTAAATATTACTGTCTGGCAACATACAACAGCTCATCAGGAAAACTCGTACCGGTAGATGGAAGTTCGTACGGTTTTACCCTTTCAATTTCAAAAGATACGATAAGTTCATCGGGACACGACGTAAACTGGGCACTCTCATGGGATACATCTACAATCAGCACGGTTGCAGCGACTGATGTTAAAGTACAAATTCTTGCATATAATCAAGGTAAGCCGTCGTGCAGTACAGGCAGTACATATTCCGCGCTCGGACATCTCAGCATAGACGGAACAACGTATTACAGTGATCCTTCGTATACTGGAGAAACGGCAAATACACCCGACACAACGCAGACGAAAAATGCAAGTGATTCAAGCACGTCAGATTATACATCACTGTATAAGATGGACGTCGTACCGTATATCAGGGGCGTAAAGACAAGTCTTTCAACTCTCAAGAAAACTACATCTTCAGTTTATGACCGCACAGCACTTGGTCACTATCCGGTAAAATCAAACTTAAGCGCATATTTTTACGGGTTCAATCTCGCTTCAAATGCGACGGTATCTGATTCGGCCTCAACGGCAAATACAACAACGCTTGGCAGTGCCGACACTTCTTCATACAGCGGTTATACCGTATATCCGGCTGCAGTATCCTCATTAACGTCAGGGACTGTAAGTGTTACGGTGAGTACCGTAACTTCGCTGAACAATAAGAACTTAAATGATGCGAAGGGAAGTTATACGGAAACAACAAGTTCAGATACCGGCGATTACAGCGTCTACTCGAATTATTACAACCGCCAGCCGAACAACGAGAACAACAACAATCTGACTGATGACGTTGTTCTTGATGTATGGACAGTGAAAAATTCTGCACGCTCACACAGCGGCACACTCACCGAACCGGTTATGCGCATTGTGCCTGCGGCTGATACAGACACCAGCAATAATGATGTTATGCGATTTGCATTTACGAATGGTGCGGAATACTTCAGTATGGCACCGGCGTACAGCACCCAGAATTCGTATCAATACTGGGAGAAAAACTACGCTGACTTTAACAACGTCGCCTTTACCTACGATAGCGAAGGCAACAGTTACGGCATTACGACAGGTCTTGATACATATCCAGATGGAACAAATACTCTCGCAGGACGGTTGACTTTTATTTCCAGCCGATGGGGAGTATGCAGTACTACCGACATGAATGACAATTATTACGGTAATCATAAACTGCGCCTTGAAGCAATCGGCATCATGAAGGGTGCGTATGTCCAGGGATCCCAGCTTACTGATGACTACATCATGGATACACGCAGGTTCAGCTCACCGGTCCTGACAACTGCGGTTCATGGATCAGGTACGGGAACAAGCGCAAGCACGTCAGTCTATCTTGCATACTATGATAAGTTCCAGAAGCAGATCCGCTTCCGGTACGGAACCCTCAGCTCCAGTACATCGACACCTACAACAAACAGCGCTTCTAATAATAGTACTAGCTGCAATTTTGGTCAGTTCCTTGACCAGCACGCACAGGCTGATGTACGCAATAGCTCCAGTTCGTATTACGTGAATAACAAATATGCATTTGACGCTGCGTTTGAAGACTACAGTCTGATTGCCGGAAAAGATGCAAAAACTTCCAATGATACAGGCAATGCTGCCGGTAAATATGTTGCAATTGATGTAGTTCCGGGCAGTTCGACAGCCACAGATGTTGTTGTTGCCGTATGGTACGACGGTTCGGATTTGAAGTACAGCTATAAGCTGAATCCGTATACGGACAACGATGCAGACCAGTCACATGCAGGAACATCGGGTTATTGGTCGCCTGCAACAACAATCTTTACAGACGGCGGCAAATACTGTGCAATAAAGGTTGATCCGAACGGTGGAATTCATATCGCTGCTCAGGATTCCAATGATCAGGATTTGAAGTATGCATATCTGTCTAAATATGACACATCTTATTCTGAATCTGCAAATGCCGTTACAGTTGATTCGTACGGAATTGTAGGAACACAGGTTCAAATCGATACGGAGATTGAAAGCGGTAAGGTAATTCCTTACATCAGCTACTACAACGGAGCGACGGAGAAGCCAAAAATGGCATACCTTGTACCGCAGACAACAATGGATTATGCCGCAACAGGATCCGACTCTACAACCGAGATATTCACCGGAAAATGGGAAGTAACGATAGTCCCGACAAGTTCGGAAGTCCAGGATGATCACACGAACATAGGTTTGTGGAAGACAACTTCAGGGACAAAACGGACAAAAGTCAAGGGTGGCAGCAGCTATGACAGCATAGATGTTACAACCGGCTACAGTTTTGGAAACGGAACAGTAAATCCGGTTGTCGGTTATGCAACAGTCGACGGCACCCAGGGATACATCGAAACTGCCCAGAAACAGTAATCAAAACAGCACAGCAGGGCGTACATAACAGGTACGCCCTGCTTAATCCGTAATATAGCGCGTACAGCGGAAGACTTGTACAGAGCTTATCCAATTCTTTTCATAAATAATCAACATACCTCGACGTAGAGCGTTCATGGTATGTTGTTCCTTTTAAGGTATTGTAGTTATTTTTCCAGATACTTTCTTATTTCTTCCGCAAGAATGTCTGCCTGATGCAGAGATGTAAACGATGCATTCATCAAATCAGGAACAGGTCCGCCTGTATATGATGCAGCCCAGTAGCGGACATCGTCCGCCTGCCTGTCGTATGCTTCTGCCTGTGAAGAAGCAGGCGCTAGTTTTGTTTCAGTTGAAAGCGTCTCCTGCGTCTGCAAAGAAATAAGAGATGTGATTGTATCCGAAAACAAAGGATTTGTGTTGTAAGAAATAAGCACTACAGCCGGTGCAATCAATGAATGATTTGTTACAGCCGCATTAACGGGAAAATGAGAAGCTTCAAACCGGTGTAATGTAGACAATGAAAGCAACCGATGCTCCGAAAGCGGCATAAATACCGCTGCTGTAATAGTATCCTTCATAAACGAAGCAACATCAGCTTCAGAACCGTCGAACCAGGTTTTATGCATAATACCGGCGTTCTGCCAGGAAGCAATCAAGTCAAGAACAGAACGAAGTGTCGCAGAAGTCTTTCCGTCGCTCAACTTTCCGAACGGCTCATCTATTACTGTATCAAGTGAAGACACATTTTTTACAAGTGCAGTTAAATGCCCGTAGCCTGCCGAACCGGTAAGTGATTCTGCAAGAGCACCGACAAAAGCCAGTAGCGTCCGATTGTCCGCACCTGCCGCAAAAAACGGTATCGCATACTTACCTGACGCATCTTTATGCAGATACTGCATGAATGTATTCCAGTCTTCCGGAACCGTTCCTGTTTTTTTTGATATTTCTTTTAAAAAAGATACTTCATAATGATCGTATAACAGCGGAAGCATACGTTCTTTTCCTTTTACAATACCAAGTTTCCTTTCCGAAGACGGTATTTGAGTGTAGAGAGAAGAAGAAAGTACGACCGCTTTTTCCGCAAGAAGATCTGCCCGTGCTCCGTTCCATGTAAAGAGTAAATCATACCTCAGAGCCCTATTCTGCGATAACTCAGTATCCGCAGGCAGCACTTTGAAACGTATCTTTCCCGAATAACTTTTTTTAATCTGTTTTGTCAACGAATCAGTAACTGTCTGAGGTAAACGGTAGTATGCCACATCCAGTATTTTTCTGTTCTGTTTTATTACAAGCACCGAAAGAAAAATACTGAAAATAAAAATTAATAATACAATAAATAAAACAATTTTCTGTTTCTTTGTAAAAATATTACTTTTTTTACGAGGATATCGTTTCTTTTTTGCCATATATAAATTATAGCACATTTCATATCATAGAAACAGAGTTTACAACGATTTCTTTATTACTGCAGGGATTGAGCAGTGTACCCGGATAAACAGCAGCCGTTCGGTTTGTTTACTCATTCAGGAAAACTGCCTGTATATAATATAATCCGCACTAAAGTGCCATTTCCAGATGCAGCTTTATCAAATATCACAGACATTTAAGTTAAATGTCTGTGATATTGAAGTTAGATGTCCCAGCCATTCAAGATTATATATCCCTGATATCAGGAGTAAAAGATTCAACACGTTATTGCAGAATGATATTAAGTGCTCCTACATTCATGACCTGTACTTTAAATAAGGCTCTACCGGCTTTCTTGTGGG
>DCFX01000076.1 GCA_002314445.1 Treponema sp. UBA1793 | reverse complement strand
TCGGAATACTGTTCGGTATAAAATATTTTTTAAGGCATGCTGCGGGAACGAGCTGCTGCAGCGGCGGAAACGGGAGCATCAGAATAGAACCAAAAGATAAAAACCGTTTACATTATGCGTACCGCGCAGAGATGGACATTCAGGGAATGACATGCAGAAACTGCGCACTGCGCGTAGAGAACGCATTGAACAGCCTTGACGGTGTCATGGCAGAAGTGAATCTGAAAAAGAATACGGCATCAGTACTGCTTAAAAAGACGGGCGGTGAACAGATCCTTACGGCCGCAGTTGCCGGTGCCGGATATACCGTGACAGATATCAGGCTGGTTACCGGAGAAAACAGGGGGAGGAATGGAACACTTACAGCACGGCATATTCATAAATAATGAAACTAAAATCGAACAGCGGGAGGACTGTACTGTTTACCGAGTACGGAATACTACCGGTACAGGAGAAATGACAGACTATCCGGTATTTCCCGGAATTCATCTTATGTATAATGATTTTCACATGTCAGTCTGCCCGTGTGCAGGTCAGCATCCTTCGAACTGCCTTGAACTGAATCACTGTTGCGAAGGGCACATTGAAGTAGAGTATAATAATAAGCTGTATTACATGACAAGCGGTGATTTTTCATGCGCTTCAAAGGACTGCGTCGAAGAGGCTTCCGTCTTTCCTTCTGCTCATTATCACGGCATTTCAGTTTATATCGATTACCAGCTCCTTACGCAGGAAACAGTGGAATTACTGCGGAATTTTTCCATAGATATATTTACGCTGTACAATACGTTTTATGGCAGCGGAAAATGCCTGCTGCTTAAAAACAACGTTTCCATCGAACATATTTTTGCTGAACTGTACACCGTGCATGATTCGGTCCGGACAAGTTATTTGAAAATAAAAATACTGGAACTTCTGCTGTTTCTCAGCGTGTCTGAAAATCTGACAATGTGTTCATGTCCTGAGTGCTATCCGGCATACCGCATAGAAAAAGTAAGAGAGATACGCGCATTTATTATGAATCATCTCGACGAACGTTTTACCGTTGGAAATCTTGCAGAACGGTTCGACATGCCGCTTACAGCAATGAAACTTTGTTTTAAAGCAGTGTACGGAATGCCTGTCGCGTCCTTCATCAGGGATCTCCGGATGCAGCATGCGTCGAAACTGCTGCGTACGACAGGGCTTTCCGTTATGGATATTGCCGGCAGTGTCGGATACGATAATGCAAGTAAATTTGCAGCTGCGTTCAGGGAAATTATGGAATGTAATCCTGCAGAATACCGGCAGAAAGCTGTATAAGCGGGAGGGGGATATATGAATCATACTATGAAAAAGTTTTTTCAAAATACCAGAAAACCGGAAGGGTTAGGCGGTAAAATTATGGTTACTGTAATGAACCGGGGGCATGAGCCGCTTTCACAATGGGGATTTTCCTATTTAACACTCAAGTATAATGATTCTGTTCTCGATATAGGCTGCGGAGGTGGAGCAAATATAGCAAAACTTCTGAAAAGATGTCCCGGAGGAACGGTGACAGGTGTCGATTATTCTCAGGTGAGCATAGACAAGGCGGCCTTTGTTAATCGAAAGGCCGTCTCAGCAGGCAGGTGTATGCTGGTACGGGGGAGTGTATCGGACATTCCCTTCGAGGATGAAACGTTCAATCTGGTTACCGCATTTGAAACAGTCTATTTCTGGCCCGATATTGTCAATTCGTTCCGCAGCGTGTATCATGTATTGAAGGCAGATGGTACATTCTTTATCTGTAATGAGACGGATGGACGGAATAAAAGTGATGAGAACTGGGTAAGCATTATTCAAGGTTTTACTGTTTATACGGCGGATCAGCTTACCTCGTATTTGAATGAAGCCGGTTTTTCCGGAATAAAGACTACGGTCGACACAGACAGGCACTGGATGTGTATCAGCGCAAAGAAAAACGGACAGTAAACGGAGAACTATTTTGAAATACAGTTTTTTACCACGGGTAATCTGGAAAACTTTTGCAGGGTCTTTTGAAAAACAGCTTTTTATAGTTGCTGATGAAGAGCCTGTTGGAATTATGAAAAAGGCATATAAAGAATACCGGCGGATTTTGCAGTCTGTTCCGGAATTTGACAGGAGCGATAGTTTTCTTGTAAATCTGCTGAGTGCGGCAATGCTTGCTTCCGTATATCTGCAGATTGAACAAAAACCCAGTCTGGAAAAGGTAACTGCATTTTATCATCGTTCAATGACGGAAAGTCCGCTTATGAGACTGTTTTTGAAGAAAAATCACCGATATGATGTTCGTGCACAGGCAAAGGTTGCATGGCAGGCAAAACAAAGCCAGCTGCGGACTAATCCGTACACCTGGCGGTTCAGATATAAAGAGGGCATTACATTAAATACCTATACGACATATTTTGAAACATGCGGCATCTGCTATTTGTTCAAGCAGCTTGGTATTGAAGAAATTATTCCGGCAATGTGTTCATATGATTACGATATGGCTCGCATGGAAGGATCCGTATTTACGCGTGAACATACGCTTGCGGAAGGTGGTTCCTGCTGTGACTGCCATTACGAAAAGCAGGATAAAGATCGCAGGCCGGAGAAGTAATTATGTAATCTGTCTAAATGGAGCATTTTCCGTCTGTCCGGGGCGGAAAGTCTTTCTTTTTTCTGCATACTGATTATGAAAAAACAGGAGATAGTTTTTATCTCCCGGAACATCATAATCAGGAGTTGGTATGGAAAAGGAAAAACCAAAGAAACTCAGAAAATCGGACGAATACCGGCGGCTCTTCGCGTATGCCGGGCGATTCAAATATCTGACGTATGCATCAATGCTGCTTTCCGCAGTGAGTGCGGTCTGTGCCCTTATGCCGTTTGTATATATCTGGAAAATCATACGGGAAGCGCTGTCGGTTATGCCGGATTTTTCGCACATGACGGAATCTGTTCACAACGGCTGGATGGCCGTCGCATGGTCCGGAGTGTTCGTCATTGTTTATTTTGCAGCACTCATGTGCTCGCATATCGCGGCGTTCCGGATTGCGCGGAACATCAGGCAGAAAACGATACGGCACGTGGTAAGCCTTCCGTCGGGAAGCCTCGCCGCACTCGGCAGCGGCCGGATCCGTTCAATAATTAGCGATTCAAGCGCAGCGACGGAAACGTTTCTTGCACATCAAACTCCTGACATGGCCGGTGCGGCCGTTACACCGTTTGCGATTCTTGTACTGCTTTTTGTATTCGACTGGCGGTTCGGCATTGCAAGTCTTATCCCTGTGCTGCTTTCGTTTGCGTGCATGGCACCGATGATCGGAAAGCGCATGCGGGAGAGTATGACGAACTATCAGAACGCGCTTGCGGAAATGAACAACGAAGCGGTTGAATATGTACGCGGCATAGCGGTCGTCAAGACGTTCGGCCAGACAGCGTATTCATTCGGAAGGCTGAAAGATACTGTCGGCCGTTATTCAAAATGGACGACCGCCTATACTTGTGCACTGCGGCAGCCGATGCTCTTTTTTACGCTTTTTGTTAATGGTGCGTTTGCAGCCCTGATTGCGGCAGCATTTATTATTAACAAAGGTGTTCAGGACTTTCCCTCATCGGCCCAGTTTCTGTCGAATTTCCTGTTCTATGTTATTTTTACCCCGGTCATCGCCGTAACGCTTAATAAAATTCTCTATTCAAGTGAAAATACGATGATAGTAGAGGATGCAATGAACCGCATCGATTCTCTTCTTGCGCTTAAACCGCTTGCAGAGCCAGCCGTTCCGATGCATCCTGCAGCATCCGGCGTGAGCTTCGACAACGTCAGCTTCACGTATGAGGGATGCACCGTTCCTGCCGTACAGAGCGTTTCATTTGCCGTTCCGCAGGGAAAGACAATCGCGCTTGTGGGGCCTTCGGGCGGAGGAAAGACGACGCTTGCTTCCCTATTAACGCGGTTTTACGACGTATCATCGGGAGCTGTCAGAATAGGTGGCGTCGACGTCCGCAGTATGGCAAAAGACGATTTAATGAAGACCGTATCGTATGTATATCAGGACAGCAGGCTGCTTAAGA
>DCFX01000054.1 GCA_002314445.1 Treponema sp. UBA1793 | reverse complement strand
CTAGTATATATATCCGGGTGCAGACACATACTGATGTGTTCCTTCCCGGAGGCAGGTACTGATAATTGTGTTCCCTTTTGGGAGCAGTCCATTATCATTGTGTGTCTATAAGGAGCCTGTGTCTGAACAACGTGTTCCTGCCCGGGGCCCAGACACTGGATATAGCGTGTCCGTCTTTTTTCACTTCATTTAAAAAGTGTTACCCTTTAGGGGTGCGTATCATCTGCTCCGTGTGCAAGATTTGACGCTTACTTGGGGTACATATCAGTGACATTCAATTTCTATATCTGTGATATTCACCGTTTGAATCTATAATTCTTGCTGTCTGAGCCTGTGATATACCCTCTCTAAAGGATAACACTTTATCCTTGATCCGCTGATTCTTTCTCCCGTCCGTTTGACGGTAAAGACTTCCGATATATGGAGAAACTTATAAAAAAAGTATGATTTTCAGAATACCGAAAACGAACAGCACAATTGGTACTGCCAGAAACGCGTGTCCGTATCCCGCTCCAAAGCGGCAGATGGCCTTCCACGTGGCTTTAAATACTCTCGGAATGAACTTCAGCAGTACTGCAGGCAATACAATATTACAGGTAATTAAAACCGGTAAAAGCAGTGAGGACGATGTACAGTAAGCTGTTCCAAGTCCTGCAATAAGAATAAAAAGCAGGGCCAGTACGGTATTCATTTTCGGATAAAATCCGCCGGCTGTTGCGATAATGGGAGAAAGTGTTTCCTTCTGTGTCAGGTAATTTACAATCCGCGACTGAATTCTGTCATATGACACAGTCTCACCGCCGGCAAAACTGCCTTTTACGAAGGCTCCTGATATATTGTCATTTATATTGTAATGAACGAATATTCCCCACGTTTCCGCAGGGACAAGCATCATAGTTGCATGGTAATTTTCACAGCTTCCACCGTGATGTATCAATTCACCGTAATCAAACCAGCCCAGTCCGTAATGGTCACTGGCCGGAGATGATTTTGTATGAAGCTTATCCATTCCTTCCGCAGAAAGAACTCTTGTACCCTTATATAGTCCGCCGTTGAGATTCGCAATAAGATAGTGAGATATATCATCCGCACAGGTTACCAGATACCCTGCAGGGATAATGGCGGGATGAAATTCATATTTCGTATTTTTAACATGTCCGAAAATCGGTTGATATCCGGACGCAATACCGTATCTCAGGGCTTTATCGTTTGAAGCAAATGAATTATGCATTTCCAGAGGTTGAAATATATTTTTTTCAATATACTCTCCGTACGACATCCCTGAAACTGCCTGAATGATTTCTCCTGCCAGGACATAATTCAAATTCGAATATTCATACGAGGTACCGGCTTTCCTGCTTATTCTGAAATACCTGGAATGACGCGTTATAGTTTCCAGAGATTCATCGGCGTCTCTGTTGAATACTTTCATTCCTTCATATGTTGAAAAACCGCTTGTATGATTAAGCAGCTGGCGAATGGTAATTTCGCGGGCTGCACTTTTATCTGCAAGCGTAAACCAGGGCAGATATTTGACTACAGGATCGTCGATATTGAGTAATTCCCGTTCGGAAAGCTGCATAATTGCCATTGCCGTAAAAGATTTGCTGGAAGAACCGATATAAAAAGCGGCTTTTTGGGTAACTGTATCTCCTCTTTCGTTCGCACGGCCAAAACCTTTTGTATAAACTACCCGGTCTCCTTTTACTATTGTCACCGCTGCGCCTGGTATCTTCATTTTTCCCATTTCATCAGTTACAATCTTGTCGATTTCTTCAGGCTGAAATAAAAAACTCATTGTCGGTTACTCCTATAAAAATTTGCAGCATCTGTTCATTTTTGCTCAACAGCAAAAATCACTTTTTATCATGATTTCCTTTTTTAACAGTTGTACATAAGATTTTCAAGATGATTCAATTCTTCATACTATTAAAAACCTATACAAATTCATTATTCCATGATAGGACAAAAATAAACAAATTCTGTGCCGGTTTGTACAAAATCATATGATAAATGCGATACTATATATCAACAGTGTAAAAATAAAAATACAAATAATACCCGTTTTCCAAATTTTAAACTCTTTGTCCATCTTTGCCCTTTCCCCGGGAGCCGGTATATCATCAGCCAGCACAGCCGCTTCTTCGTTGCGAATTTCAATTAATCTCTTTGAAGATATGGAATGTTTTCTGGAATAAAATACATAAAATAAAATACAGACAGCTGTAATAATAAAACTTAAAAGGAAATGATACAGACCTACACTCCACATCATGAGTACATAAGCGGCGATGCTGACAGCAACACCTGCTACGGGAAACGGCATTTTATACGGACGTGGTAAATCCGGTTCTTTTTTTCGGAGATATGCAAAAGAAATAAAACCTATGATATAACACCAGAAAAGTGACACCATGCTGATTTCGGCAATGATTGTAATCGAATTCGTCAAAATCAGAAGTAATGATACAGTGCCGACGAATATAACTGCTACATATGGAGTTTTAAATTTGGGATGGATTCTGCCAAAGACAGCAGGAAGCACGTGATCCTGCCCCATCTGAAAAATGTAACGCGACGGAGCGGCGATGCCGGGATTCATAGTCGACATATCGCCTCCGAATGCAATGGCTGCACACAAAAGAATCAGAGGAAAACCTATGTATCCTGCCATCTGCAGACCTTCCGCATACGGAGCTGCAGCATCAGCCAAAGAACTTACCATATTCGACGGTATAATGCCTATAAGAAAGAACTGAAAGAGTGCTGAAACAGAAAATACAAGAAAAGGCGACAACAGCAGGGCCCGAGGTATGTTGATTTGAGGGAATTTGATTTCTCCCCCCATCCCTACCGCTGTTTCAAATCCTGCAAAACACCACCACAGATAAGTGATCACCAGTACGTAATCTTTAAAACCGGGAATGGCAGCAATTTGAGCAGGGATAAAATTCGAAAAATCAAGGTTTCTGATCATGTATACCATCCAGACCAGTGATGCTCCCCAGAAGAATGCAACAAAGCCGTTCTGCCATCTTCCTGACATTCTGACTCCACTGAAATTAATAAAAATGAAAAAGGCCATCAGAATAAAGGCAATAACTCTGTTATCAATATGTATATTGATTCCCATTCCTGTAAGAATCCAGCTGAAGTAATTTGAAAAAGCGAGAGATTCACTGGCGCATGCCGCTATAATTGCAATAATATAGTGCCATGCCGCTATGTTCGCGACAGGTTTGTTAATAGCTCTTTTTGCATATTCGTATGTTCCGCCTGCATAAGGCAGCGCGGCTCCCATTTCCGCATACATCATCGATGGAAAAATGCAGGATAACATCGCAATCAGTGTACAGCTGATTACTCCCGATTTCATAATTCCGGCGCAGTTTGCACCGAGCGTGAACAAACCGACACCCACAACTGTACCGACAGTGATAGTAATCGCTTCTTTCATGCCAAGGGTACGCAATAATCTGTTTTCACCCATTTTTTGTTCCTTTTACATAAGTCTTCCGGTAATCAGCAGTCCAGGAGACAGTATCTCATAGACGGTTGATTACTCAGATTCGGCTTTTATTTTTTAAATTTACCGGAAACTATATCTTCAGAAAGTTTTTTCATGCTTGATTCCGCTGCGTTCAGTACCCAGTCGGCATCCTGTTGTGTGTGGGCCATGTCGATATACCAGCGCTCGCCGGGCAGCATAATAATACCCGCTTCCTGCATATACAGGCGGAACTGAACAAACATGTTCGAATTCCAGCCGCCGTCGGCAGCTTCCTTTACCGTATAAACGGGTTTCTTTCCGCCGCCCATACCGAAAATAGTAAAAAACACACCGGGAGCTTCCGTAATACGAAGAGGAATACCGTATTTATCCGCAATTGACAAAAGACCGTCCGTGATTCTGTCCTGAATTTTCTGCCGGTTCTTATAGCAGGCACCATTATCCCTTTCCAGTATTTTCAGTGTCGTTGCCATTGCCCTCATTCCCAATGCGTAGCCGTTAAATGTACCCGGTCCTTTTAATCCTTTATTAAATGCATCGAAATATTTTCTTTTTCCGACAACACATGACACAGGGATACCTCCGCCTATTGCTTTTGCAAACGTTGCCATATCCGGCGTCACTCCGAAATATGCCTGTGCACCGCCAAGTCCGAGCCGGTACCCGGTGATTACTTCATCAATACTCATCACGATGTCGTATTTGTCGCAGAGTTCACGGATTTTCTCAAGGAATCCCGGCTTCGGGTAAAGTCCAAGAGTGTTGCAGACCATTGCTTCAAAGTGAATCATCGCTATCTGATCATGGTATTTGTCAAATGTCCTCTCAAGCGTTTCAAAATCATTCCACGGAAGAATGAACGTCTCTTTTTTACAACCGGAAAAACGGCCGCAGGTCCAGTGATCGTCGTTGTAATTATCTCCTTCTTTCTGATACGGAGGTAAATCGGGATCGTCGGACAGAAGACCTCCGAACACATTGTCGAACCATCCGTGGTAATGATCGGAAAATCGTACGACAATGTCCCTTCCGGTATACGCCCGGGCCATGCGGATTGCCATCTGTACTGCTTCAGATCCTGTGATCTGCATCTTTACGCACTCTGCACAGGGCACATCTCTTAGAATACTCTCCGCTGCAATAATGTCGTCTTCACCGAACAAACAGTTGGAACCGACAATAGCAGCCGAATTTGCGAGTACATCGCTGAGCGCCGCAGCCCATTCGGGATTCGCGTGACCGAGAATTCCCGGTCCGAACGCATCGTTGAACTGTACATATTCGTTGCCGTCAACATCCCATATCCGCGTACCTTTTGCCTTATCAATAAATACTTTGTTTTTTGTAACGTCAAAAGGTGTTCTGAATTTTGAATGTCCACCCGGAAACAATTCGTCGAAACGTTTGGAAAGTTCTCTGCTTTTTTTCATATCATGTAATGCCATTGTAAATCGTACCTCCTGAAGATAAAAAAATAATATACGATCTGCAATTTCCGGGATAGGATAAACAGAGACATGAATTGTGCCGGTTTATACAAAACAACATGTACAAAATAATATAATAATCCGGGGGCAGTCTAAAGCAGCGAAAATGCCTTTATCTTATATTGATTTGAAATTATTTTTTTGAACTTGTTCGGAGAATATCCTGCAAAACTTTTATAAGCACGGTTCATTCTGGACTGATCATAATATCCGCATTGACAGGAAATTTCCGCAAGGTTCACGTCGCTGCCGGCGTATAAAAGCAGGAGCGAGCGCTGGAAACGGACAACCTCGGCAAATTCCTTTGGAGATATACCGACATATTTATCGAATATATTGTGAAAATGGCTTAATGAGTAACCTGTTTCCTCACATAATTCCTTAATTGTTATATTTCCGCCAGAGCTGATGATCTTATTCACCATATGAGATACAGAAGACGGCGTGTGGTACCCTTTTGCAATGAGATTTTCAAAAAAATGTTGGACAAGAAGAACCCTTTCGTCAAAACTGTTTGAAAAAGGAATCTTTTCAAACAGTTCATCATAAAAATTTATGTTGCATACTATCTGCGTATAATTTGCGGTTAAATTTTTTGCCGGACAACGTAATAGATTCCCGATGGCACCGGGATAAAGACGGAATCCAAAACAGCGGCTGCAGGTACTCCAGTCTATTGAAAGAGGTTCTCTTGTACAGCCGTAAATAAAACTCCGTACACAGTCATCATAAAACTGAAAAACAATATCAAGGCAACCGTCCGGAATAGCTGTAATATTAAAAGATTTCTCTCCATTCGGTACGAATTCATATATAAGAGAGACAATGCTATATAAGGGATGAGTCTCTCGAATCATCCGATGGCAATAAGTCGGTAATTGTTCCAATGCCGGCTGCATCGGCATAAAAGGCAGTAATTTAGTCGGTCTGTACACTGCTGAATACTCCGAAATGCGATTTAAAAACAAAAAGACGGGAACGCCCCTCAGGAGCAGTACCCGTCTTCATTGACTTGTATGAAGTTTATTATTATTGAAACGCAATGTCAATAAACAGAAAACAAAGTTTTGTACTTTTCTTACACTCTGTACTTGATTTTCTTTCCCGTTCCCTCGTACATTTTTTCGCGCAGTTCGCTGATAGAAGAATCGTGGATGTAGTCGTCAAAACCCATCATGCGGTCAATAATTCCGTTTGGTGTAATTTCAACAATGCGGTTCGCAATCGACGAAACAAATTCGTGATCATGGCTGTTAAAAAGCACAACCCCGGGAAACTCGACGAGCGCATCGTTCAGGCTTTCAATCGCTTCAAGGTCAAGGTGATTCGTCGGATCATCAAGAATAAGCACATTCGCATTCTGCAGCATGAGTTTTGAAAGCATACAGCGGACTTTTTCACCGCCCGACAAGACTTTTACTGGTTTCAGCGATTCATCGCCGGAAAAAAGCATACGCCCCAGAAAACCGCGGACATACGCATCATCCTGTTCCTTTGAATACTGCTTGAGCCAGTCAGTAATGGTCAAATCACAGTCGAAATATTTATTGTTGTCGCGCGGCAGATATGTGTGACTTGTTGTCTGTCCCCAGAATATTTCACCTGAATCAGGCTGCATTTCACCTGCGATGCAGTCAAATAAAGCCGATATCGCACTATGTTCGATACCTACAAATGCCACTTTCTCGGTGCGGTTTACGATAAGGGAAAAATCTTTAAGCAGCTGTATGCCGTCCTGTGCATAATTAAGTTTTTTCACTTCAAGCGTATTATTTCCGATTCCGCGGTCTTCAGTGAAGTGAACATACGGAAACTTGCGGCTTGTTATGGGAAGCTCTTCAAGTTCAAGCTTATCGAGCACTTTTTTGCGGCTTGTTGCCTGTCTGCTTTTCGCAGCATTTGAAGCAAAACGCTGGATAAATTCTTTCAGGTCCGCAATTTTATCTTCACGCCGCTTTGCCTGATCTTTTGACTGCTTCTGCAGAATCTGACTCATCTGATACCAGAAATCGTAGTTACCCGTAAACTGGGTGATCCGACCGTAATCAATATCGCAGATATATGTACAAACTGTATTGAGAAAGTGACGGTCATGGCTTACAACTATAACGATATTCGGAAATTCAATGAGCCAGTTTTCAAGCCAGGAAATTGATTCAATATCAAGACCGTTCGTCGGCTCGTCGAGTAAGAGCACATCCGGATTACCAAAAATTGCCTGAGCCAGAAGCACACGCACTTTCTGACTTTCATCGAGGTCACCCATCAATTTGTTGTGGTATTCTTCCTCAAGTCCGAGCCCCGACAGCATCTGCTCTATCTGGTTTTCCGCTTCATATCCGCCCATTTCTCCGAATTCGGCTTCAAGCTCGGATGCCTTTATACCATCTTCTTCGGAAAAATCAGGTTTTGCATAAATATCGTCGCGGGCCTTTCCGCAATTATATAACGTGGGATATCCCATCATAACAGTTTCTTTTACAGAATATTTATCGAATGCAAAGTGATCCTGTTTCAAAACAGCCATGCGCTGTCCGGGTGTTATTGATATGATTCCCGAATCGTGTTCCAGTTCGCCGGAAAGTACTTTCAGAAAAGTTGATTTTCCGGCGCCGTTCGCACCAATAATGCCGTAACAGTTACCAGGCGTAAATTTTAAATTAACATCTTTAAAAAGCGGTTTTTCGCTGAATTTGAGGCTTACATCGCTTACAGTAATCAATTCTCATCCCTTCCTTATTTATTTTTTTTACCGAATAATGATTTTATTCTGCCTAACAGGCTCTGTGATTTCAACCCTTTTTTCTGCGAATCATAATGCTTAATATTCGGATTCTCTGTCCTGATGTTTTTATTTTCAGTAGTAATTTTATTCTTTGGAGCGGATTTCTTCACATTCTTTGGAGCGGGAGCGGTACCCTTCTTTGCATACTTTTCCTTATACAGCTTCATCCGGTCATCAAACGACATATTCTGCAGTTTCTGTGCATCCTGATCTGTTATATGGGATGTCTTCCGCTGAGTACTCTGCTGCTGCAGAGGAGGACGTTCCTTCTTCTGCGGTGAACTGATCCTCGGTTTCCTGCTGTCTGCCGGACTGCGTCTTTCTTCCTTTCGTCCGCTGTATTTTCCGCTCTTTCCGTGGTAAGAATCGTGAGACGACCCCCTCTGCACACGGCGTGACCCGCCGTGCTCATCATCGTAATCTTCACGCCAGTTTTCAGTCCGTATGTATACGCCGGAACTTTTATCTTCTGCCATCTGAGATGTATCAGCGACTTTTGCCGGTATCTGCATTTCTATATACCGTTCGATTGCGGGAAGGTTGTACACATCCTGCTCACTGCAGAACGTATAAGCTTTTCCCGTTTTTCCTGCACGGGCAGTACGTCCGATGCGGTGTACATAATTTTCAGCTTCGTTCGGAAGATCGTAATTCACAACCATTGAAAGTGAATCAACATCGATTCCGCGGGCCGCGACATCAGTCGCAACAAGGACGGAAACCTTTCCATCCTTGAACATATTAAGTACCTGAAGCCGTTTCGCCTGGGGCAGGTCTCCTATGATAAATTCGCTTTTAAAGCCGTTCATAGTAAGGCGTTTTGAAACAACTTCGCAGGAACGCTTCGTATTGCAGAATATAAGCACGCTCTCAGGCTTTTCATTCTGCATTATGCCTATAAGCAGTTTCATCTTTTCGTTACTTGAGACGTGGAACAGTTCCTGGTCAATCTGATCCACGGTAATGTTGTCTGCCTCTATCGTAATTTCCTTTGCACCGCGCGTATATTCCCACGCGAGGTTCTTTACATACGAATTCAGTGTTGCGGAAAAAAGCATAGTCTGCCGGTCTTCGGCCTTCGGAAGAACTTTAAGAAGAGTGCGCAAATCAGGATAAAATCCCATATCGAACATGCGGTCGGCTTCATCTATAACAAGAAAACCGACACCGGACAAATCAAGACGGTGGCTTTCCTGCAGATCTATCATACGGCCGGGGGTGCCGACAATAACGTCCACTCCCTCCTTCAAAGCATCAATCTGCTTGTCGTATCCGACACCGCCGTAAAAGCTGAACACTTTCAGAGCCGTTTCGCTTATAAGCTTTTTTGTCTCTTCCTCTACCTGCACAGCAAGTTCCCTCGTCGGCAGTAATATGAGTACTTTTTTTCCTTTATCCTCGGCTTTAGAAAGAAGTTCCTGAAGTATTGATACAAGATATGCTGCTGTTTTCCCTGTTCCTGTCTGAGACTGCACGTACAAATCAGAGCCGTCGAGTGCCGTTCTAAGCACCTGTTCCTGGACGGGCGTGCATGTAACATAACCTGCGGCAGAAATGCCTTTAAGCAGGTTTTCATTCAAATTAAATTCTGTAAAATCCATATTACTTAAATATATACTTTTTTCCTTATTATGTACACAGGTTGCAGTCTTTTACGCGTTCCGAATACTGTATCCGGCACCGTCAAACTCGACATCATGACTGTATTGTATTATTATGTGGAACATGATTGCTATTAACAAAGATTCATATCAGGCCGAATTGTTCTCAAACCGCCTTGCAAAAAAATATAAAACGCTCCGAAAATGGGCCCGCCGTTCGCGTATTACCTGTTACCGCCTGTACGACCGCGATATTCCCGAAGTTCCGCTTGCGGCGGATTTATACGAACTCCTTCCTGACTCCATAGCAGACAAAAACGAAGCTGCCCGTTTCCTCTCACAGGAACATGCCCGCCTTTCGGAAAACGACGGCAGCATCGAATCAGAAATAAGTACCCGGCAGTATCTTACACTTTATCTGTATGAACGTCCCTATGAAAAGCCGGAAGAAGAGGAACAAAGGTGGATTTCAAAGATGTCCGATGCAGCGGCTGCAGTCCTGCACATTCCCCGTGATCACATCATCATCAAGACGAGAAAGCACGACAAAGGCGGAAGTCAGTATGCAAAGACAGATGATGAACCTGCAGCATCCATCCTGACCGGCATTATTCAGGAGCAGGGGCAGATTTTCCGCATAAATCTCAGCGACTATCTGGATACGGGACTTTTCTTCGATCATCGTATTCTCCGCAGTATAGTCCGTGAAACAAGTTCCGGCAAAACAGTTCTCAACCTTTACTGCTATACAGCAGGTTTTTCCGTATATGCGGCAGAAGGACGCGCAAAAAAAATCGATTCAGTTGATTTATCAAATACATATCTGAAATGGGCGCGGGAAAACATGCAGCTTAATAATTTTTCCGATGAAGAAAAATATTCATTCATACGCGCGGACGTAAAGGAATTCCTTGCGCAAAAAAAAGCAGAGCGCGCGAAATACGACATCATCATCCTTGATCCGCCCACGTTCAGTAATTCAAAAATGGCAGATACGCTTCTCGACATAAACAGGGACTGGGCCGGACTTGTCAACGCCTGCACTGCACTGCTCAATCCTCAGGGAGTTCTGTATTTTTCAACAAACAGCCACCGGCTTTCGTTCAATCCAGAACTTCTTGCAAAAACGGTTTCAGACGGGTGTGCCGTTTCGGTTGAAGACATGACAGACCAATCGATTCCCGAAGATTATAAGGGAACGAAAATCCACCGCTGCTGGAAAATATCAGCAGGAAAACCGAAGGAATTATTCTGATGCGCCACCTGCCTGTTCCGGACGTTCTTCATGCAGGTCAACAGTTGAACCGCATGCTGCGGCCATCTCCTGCCAGTGCTGCATCTTTTCCGCAAGTGCAGCTTTGCTCTGTTCATCATCGCGGAATGCTATAAGCGTCCAGTCCATTCTGTCAAGAGCGGCAGTAAATTCGTCTATTTTCTGGAATGGAATGGAAATCATGCGCAGCCCTTCAGGATATGTCTTCCTGCGCTTCAGCCCGTGGTAAAACCCTGTCGTAATGTGATTCACTTTTCCGCTTATTACCGGGTATGCATACATCCATGCACAGCTGAGAACGGGAGAAGATTTGCTTTCCCATAAATCGCCGGAAATCCAGCTCGTTGCACGCATGATAATGTCTGAGGCAGGAAAGCCGGCAACAAAAACAAGCAGCTCGGGATCAAAGTCGCACAGCGGAACAGGGCAGAATTCAACGTAGTTTACCGTATGAGGTTCCAGTATTGGCAGTTTCTGATAGAGCTGGCCGCATGCCGCCGGTGTTCCGTAACAGCCGAAGTCGTACCCCGCCTGCCCTGACGCCGTCACGGGCGGTTTGTCAATCATACCCATTGCAAGCTTACCGTAGCAGTCATCATCATCTTTTGATATATAAAACTTTTTTCCGCTCGTCTGTGCCTCATGAACGTACTGGCAGAACGCCTGTTTTTTCCCGGCATAATGCTCAACTTCGGCAGGCCGCTCAAACAGCATCTTCACGGCAACCGCAGGATATTCCATATTCAGCTTTTCTATAAGACTTTTCGCTTTTTCACTCAGCATGATACTCTCCGTATGATTGTTAAAATAAAAAAGCCGCCCTGTCCGGGCAGCTCTTCGATTAAAGGACATGCATCCTTATTTTGCAGATTCATCCTCGGCTTTGATACCGTAACGTCTGTTGAAGCGGTCAATACGTCCTGCCGTATCAACGAGTTTCTGCTTGCCGGTATAAAACGGATGGCAGGCAGAACAGATTTCAACGTGAATATTCTGAACTGTTGAACGTGTTTCAAACACGTTTCCGCATACACATGTCACTTTCGTCATTTTGTATTCCGGGTGGATTCCCTTTCTCATACTGAAAACTCCTTATATTCCAGATTTTGCCCGGCTGTACGGAACGGGTTTACGCTCTAAGCGCAGCCACAAAACCACAGACTATTATTAAATTATACATACTCAGCACCTTTTATGCAATAGGTACCGGTATGAGGATTACTACACAGCCGCGGCACCTGCATTCATCGACGCAAGAAAACCTTCATTCGTCTTTGACTTCCGCATACGGTCAAGAAGAAGTTCCAGAATATCCGCATCTTCCATCGGGTTTAATGCCTTTCTGAGAACCCACAGCTTCTGAAGTTCATTCTCTGTAAGAAGCAGTTCTTCCTTACGCGTTCCCGATTTTTTAATATTGATTGCCGGAAACAGGCGGCGTTCTGCAAGTTTTCTGTCAAGGTCGATTTCGCTGTTGCCGGTACCTTTGAATTCCTCGAATATAACTTCATCCATGCGGCTGCCCGTTTCGATAAGCGCCGTCGAAATAATCGTAAGGCTTCCGCCCTCTTCTACATTGCGGGCTGCACCGAAAAAGCGCTTCGGTTTATGCAGTGCGTTGCTGTCAACACCGCCGGAAAGAACTTTTCCGGATGTCGGCACCGTCTGGTTATATGCACGCGCAAGACGCGTAATTGAATCAAGGAATATAACGACGTCGCGTTTATGCTCTACAAGACGTTTGGCTTTCTCAAGAACCATTTCCGCAACCTGCACGTGCCGGGTCGCCTGCTCATCAAAAGTTGATGAAATAACCTCTGCCTTTATGGAGCGCTCCATTTCCGTAACTTCTTCCGGGCG
>DCFX01000080.1:15531-50196 GCA_002314445.1 Treponema sp. UBA1793 | reverse complement strand
TGGACACCGGTACCGTACGTCACGTTTGCATTCTGCACGGCAGGCGGTCTTTCGCCGGAAAATAATGCAACTCCTTTCAATCTGAGTGGAAATAGTGCCGGGACAACTTCGACCACCGCAGTCGAAAACAGAATCATCCGTTCGGGATATAAAGCGGATGAACTTACGGCGGAAAACTATGTATATGCTTCATTTGAAACAAGATGGAACATGGCTGATTTTTTACTGCCGCCTGCATTCAACGTCAGGCTTCAGCCGTTTGTTTTTACCGACGCAGCGCTTATTGACAGGACAGTACGCGATGCGTTCGGCGGAGGACTGCGAATCCTGTTCGACAATCCCGTTTTCGCGTACTTCACGTTCAGCTGCGGTGTAAATCACGACGGAGAAGGAAAATTTTATTTTGCGGCAACAAAAGGATTTTAGGAGGATATATGAAAAAGAGTGCATGCCTTATTTTAGCGGGAATGCTTTCTGCAGCTGTTTTTGCTCAGTCACAGAAACAGGCTGTTCAGGACGGGATTCGGTACCACAATCTGGCAAAAACAGAAAGTGACGGGTATGCGGCAAAATGCCGGGAAACATTACAGCCGTACATAGAAAAAGACATGACTGCCCGCGCATATTACGGAAGCGCAATTACACTGCAGGCGGATTACTGTTCGGAGACAAATCCCGTTCATGCACTTGATCTGCTGCGCGAAGGTTCCGCATATATCGATGATGCGGTCAAAAGGGACAGTTCAAATCCGGGGCTTCACATTCTGCGCCTGATAAACGGAATACAGGTAAGCGAATCTTCTCCTTTCAAACGCTACGCAGTTTTAAAGGATGATGTTGCATGGCTTGCAAAAAAAGAAAATCAGGAAGGACTGGATAACGATACTCTGGCACTGGTGTATCTGTACAGAGGACTTTACAAAATTGAAGAAGGCGATATAGATTCTGCACTTGATTTATTTGATCAGGCGTCTGCTCTTTCACCCGGTTCCGATGCAGCGAAAGAGGCGGAAAAAATGACAGCGAGGTATGAAGAATGATTCTTGAAGCATTGGCATTAGGTCTTTCTACGGGAACGTACTGCACCATGTACTGCGGTCCGGTACTGCTTCCCTTTTTATGCGGAACGGAAAAAACAGGTTACAAACGGAACGCAGGCCTTACCGGAACGTTTCTTGCTGCACGGCTTGCAATGTATTTCATACTCGGTGCAGTATTCGGAGCGATGGGGCTTTTAGTGAATACCTTTTTTGATCCCGGTTTTGCAAGAAGGCTTTCAACGTACGCATATCTGATATGCGGAACGGCGCTGCTGCTCAATTCTTTCGGCGTCAACTTTCCCTGGGGCTGCGGAAAAAACGGCGGCTGCAGATATCCGAAGTTCAGGCATATCGGAAACGACTGGGTCACCGCAGCGGTTGCGGGACTTGCGGTGGGAATGCATCTCTGCCCGCCGCTGTGGACGGCCATTGTGCGTTCCGTTTCCGGCGGCAGCGGTATTAAGGGATTCTTCTATCTGGTGTTCTTCTATGCAGGAACCCTTCCCTTCTTTTTACCGCTGCTCGGAATTCCTTTTTTTGCAAAACGAATCACCGTTTTAAAACGCATTGCAAGGATTGCCCAGCTGCTTACGGGCGCATATTTTATTATTTTCACCGGCCTCATACCGCTGTTTTTTTACTGACGAGCAGTTTTTAGAGGTTCCCCCAAGGAGTGTATAATGGCTGTATTTGTTTCAACAGTTTTAAGTCTGCTCATGGCAGCAGTTGTTTTCTTTTTTGTAATTGTCATGAAAGATTTTTCAGCCGCATCGTGGCTGTACGGAATTTTTCTGATATACCTTTTTACGCGGATGACGTTTGCAGAGAGTAAACAAAAGGGAAGCGGAGTGATATACCGCAGAGTATTTCAGACAGTGTTCGCCGTATTTTTCTGCATTTCATTCATCAGCGCTCTCTTTGCAGAACGGGGAAGCATGGCTATTACAACAGGAGCTATGGTTAACTCAGAACTCCCCTTCTGTCACATTGCCATTCCCCAGGTGCTTCTTCCTTTCATCATCACGAAAAATATTATTTTTCCGGCACGCATTTCCGGGCATTACGCTTCAATCGCGAGCATGCTCTGCATATGGCTCGTAATGACATTTACCGTAGGACGCGGCTGGTGCAGCTGGATATGTTTCTACGGCGGATGGGAAGAAGGTTTTTCACATGCGGCAAAAAAGAGGCGGCTTAATCTCATTTCAAAGAACAGAGAGATACGCGAATTCCAGTTCGGATTTCTTGCATTCATAGTGCTTGCGTCTCTCGGTGCAATGTCCACCGTGTACTGCGAATGGTTCTGTCCGTTCAAACTGGTAACAGAATTTTTTCCTATGGACACTATTCCCGGCCTGATTTCGGGAGTTCTCTTTATAGGGTTGTTTCTTGGGCTTGTAGTAATTCTGCCGGTTCTGACAAAACGACGTACACAATGCAGTACGCTCTGTCCGTTCGGAGCGTTCGCCTCGCTTACCGACAGGGTAAGTCTTTTCCGGATGAGCATCGATACCGAAAAATGCAGAGGATGCATGAAGTGCGTATCAGTCTGCCCGTTCGGCGCAATCGACGTGCAGACCATACAGGAAAAGAAAGGACATCCTGAACTTACCTGTGCTAAATGCGGCGAATGTGTTCAGGTATGCAGCGAAAAGGCGATTTCATATTCGTTCCGTTTTTCACATACATGCGGCAGACCTCAAGCGGAAAGTGCATTCGGAAAGGCCGTCCAGCTCATACTAGATCCTGCGCAGCTTTTCAGATTCGCTGCGTTTTCATTCGGTGTAATCATGTCAGGCAGCTTTGTGGTTGATTCACTGAACATTCTTATTTCTTATTTTGTAAAATAACAGTACGGAGCAGACAGCATGAAAAAACTTACTAAAGGTTTGTATTATTTCCGGGCGGTACTGATTTCGCTGATATGTATTTTCGGCGTTTCCATCTTTTTCTACAACAGCGGTTTTCTTTCAACACTGTTCGCGCGCAGCCTGCACCTGAAGATTGCACCATCGTTTACCGGAGGTGAGACAGCGGAAGATTTTTTTGACGACGCGCATGACGACACGGGGAGCGGCATTCTCCGTTATCCGTCAAACTCACAGTTTGCAGAAGGTTCACTTGATCTGCTGCGGTATACCGTGCACAAACCGGTATGTAATGCACAGTGGCAGCCGTACCCCGACTACTGGCAGCTTGACCTTGAATACCGGAGCGGTCCTTCCGATGTGCGGAATATTATTATGTATATAGACTGCGACGGAGACGGGAAAGGTTCCACGGAAACGCTTGCGGAAGGTGCGGAAAACTGCAGTTTTGAGAAAACACATCCGTGGGACTTCGCCGTGTGGCTCTGTGAAAACGAAGGCAGAGTCTACGGTGCGGACAGACACTTAATCTGCAGGACTGAAACAGCCGTTTCAAAAGACGGAAAAAAGATTATCGTCAGAATACCGCTGAAGGATACACAGCTGCAGAAAATATATACCGCGCAGACGACCTGGCACTACGTTCTGACCGGAGGTTTTTCAAAATGGGACCGCGGCAGCTTTCTTCCTGTCGATAAGCGACGGAATATCAGCAGAGGCGGCACGATGCAGCCTTCGCAGTACAATCTCCTGCTCCCGAAGATATACGACATGCTCGATGATTCTTCGGACAAAAGTCTGAACCAGTACGCGCAGCTTGGTTCGTGGAACAAAGACGAACTTACGAAAGCAGTACTTCACCCGGTAGAAGTTTCCATGAACGCGGAAGCCGGAAAAGAAAAGAAGGACACGGTAATTACGGAAATAAAGAAACAGTATGCCGCGGATCAGGATGCACAGGCAGCGCAGAGCAAAAGAGAGTATGAACAAACAAGATTACAGTACGAAAACACAAGCGGCACACAAAAGACTGCGGAAGAAAAACAGCAGCTTGCAGTCCTTGCGTTCAACTGCGGTGAAACAGACGCAGCGGAGAAACTTTTGTCGGACGTTATAAAACAGCAGCCGGAAAATGCGGAAGCGCTCGCGTATTACGGTTCATGCGTTGCAATCCGCGGAGGAAAATCTTCCGTAGTTCAGGCAGTCAGGCTGGTAAACGACGCATTTACATACCTTAACAAGGCTGCGGAACTTGCAGAAGGCACCCCGCAGGAATATACCGTTCTCATGAACAGAGCGTCAGTCTGCACTGCTGTTCCCGATACCGTTTTCGGAAAAGCACTGACAGGTGCGGAAGATTTTACCAGATGTGCATCCATATACAAAAAGACAATCGACGCGGAGCATCCTGTACAGAAGGAAAAACTGTTTCTTGCACACCTGTACGCGTCCGCATACGACTGTTACAAAACCGCCGGAAAAGAAACGGAAGCCGTGCTCAGTCTAAAAGAGGCGGAAAAAACATGGAACTAAAGCATACAATCATAGTATACTGAGGAAGAAAGGGAGCTTCTTTTGAAAATAACAATTCTGGACAAACAGCCCGATGAAGAAGACGAAATCACCGTCAAATGCGACACACTGGACGAAAATATAGTCAGGCTGCTTAATAGCTTCAAATCGGGAAAAGAAAAAATAATTTTTTACAAAGACGGGAAAATTATTCTCGCAGACCCGAAAGATATTTTTTATTTTGAATCGGTTGAAGACCGTGTTTTCGCGTACACAAAAGATTCCGTCTATGAAACGAAAGACAAACTGTATCAGCTTGAGCAGGAACTCTCCCCGCACGATTTCATGCGGGCAAGCAAAGCTTCGATTCTGAATCTGAACAAAATCGAAAGTCTTTCTCCTGCATTCGGAGGAAGATTTGAGGCAGCTCTCAAGAACGGCTGTAAAATAATTATTTCCAGAATGTATGTAAACGCATTGAAAGAAATGCTCGGTTTATAAAATACGGTACAGGAGGTATACGTATGAGTATAAAAAAAATTCAACTTTTCTATGATGTTTTTGCCCGCATTGCGGCAACAATTTTCCTTTTTTCATCGATATATATAGCAGTATTTTTCGGAACGGATGTAGATTTAAGTATTTCATACATCTGGGGCGTATTGTTCATCAGCCTGGCGGCAACGATTGGCCGCATACCTTTCTTCACGGACAAGGAAATATCAAAAACGAAAATGCTCGCAGGCAACATCATCTATGTTATTTTTCTGAACATCCTTGTCATGGTCAGCGGTTATTACCTGGAATGGTTCCATCCGGGGGAAAACAAAATGATCATAGGACTTGAAATCACCATTTTCGTGATATACGCATGCGTAATGTTTATTTCGTATATAACTGATTTGCAGACTGCGAAAAAAATAAACGAAAAACTGAAAAACAGGAAAGAGAAAACCGATGAGTAACGTGACAGTTGTACTATGAAATCCGCGGATCTCATAGTATACAGGCAGAACACATATTTTCGACTGGACTTGAAAAGGGGGAACTTACAGCAGCCCATTTTGTCAACACCGGCAAAATGGGCTGCAACTTTTGTACGCTGGTACGGCAGACTTTTTTTTTACCCGCACATCAATTTAAAAAATCACTACCACTGAACATCTACAAACACCAACTGCTGTTCCCATAAAATCCAGTTTTGTTACAATGGTAAAAAGTCGTTCGTTATCTTTATCAGTGTATCTTCTGTAAGACATACGTATTGAACCATGCAGGTACATCATCCGTAAGAGTATGTATTTCGGATTTTTCTACTTCAGCAAAATTTATATATCCATTATTAATCTGTGCATTCGAATTATCAAAAAGATATGCCCTGTCTGTTTTCAAAAGAGCTTCAAATAAATTATTCATTGTCCGACAATACCGTTCCGTAATTTTTTCTTCAGGCACATCGTGACCGCCTTCTTTTACCCTGTTTTGAACGCGGTCAATATTAATCACAGGACTTTCTGTAGAAATAAAATATAAATAAACCTTGTAACCTTTTGTTCTTGCATGAGAAATAAAATCCAGTTTTGAAGGATGAGAAAAAACAGTTTCACAGGAAAAAGAAGAGCCAGAGTCAAGCATTGAATACCGCAGGTAATCGGCAGTCGATGCAGCAATATACGTTAAATAAGCATCTCCTTTTTTCCACAGGATACGATTGTCGATTACGTCAAGATTATCGTTTAATACTGCATTCGGAAAATGTTCTGAAAAAGTTGATTCTTTTATGTATGTAATAAGTGAGTCCTTTGTTACAATTAGCGGCCAGTTTTTTGCGGAAAAACCTCTAGTCGGAAGTTCTTTTGCAATATCATCGGCATTTATATAATAATAGCTGTTAAAATAATGCTGTGATATTAAATAAGAATATAAAGAAGATTTACCGGAACCATTCGGACCTGCAAATATACGGAGCCGTTTTGTTTCCATTATTTCTTTAGGGAAATTGTTCGATGTAAAATAGTGGTTCTTCCTTTTACTGTACCAATAACAGTTGTTTTCCCGTTATGTTCACGAATAATAGAAGTACCTTCAATATAGGTTAAGGGTAACCCTTCAGAACGGGCATGAAGAATAGCGCCGTTTGCTGCTTCCGCAAACAACTCCTGTCGTGCTTCATGAGAAGAACGTGTTTGTTCCCGAATAATTTTTTTCCCTTTAGCCATATCCAAATAATACTCGTAAATAAACGAAAAAACAAGACCTCATTATCCCGGATATAAAATAAAACAATCATAAGACCAGGAAAGAAAACACAGACAAGTAAATTGCTGGACTCTTTATTTCAGGTGCTGTTTCAAATATTCGTACCGCGCGCGTTTCTCCGCTTTATAGAAATGATTCGCAGATTCGCGCTCCTGCTTTTCATTTCCCGTATATACAAGCTCTTTCGCTTCGTCCCCGAACTGCTCGCTCGTCAGATCAAACGTGTATCCGTCGACAACATTGTAGCAGTGTATGCCGCCGGTTTTCGTCGTAAGTCCGTACACGTCCCCTCCGAAAATATCCTGCGCAAGGAATGCAGTAATTGAACACTGGCCGAGAGTCTTATTTTCGGCAGTCCACTCTCCTCTCATACGAGGTGCACACGTGTCCGCGCACCAGACTGCCGACAGCGCATTATACAGATCAACCGGCGTCTCTATTCCTTCATACAAGTGATTCTTTGCTTTTACATTACCGGCCGTCTCCCAGCCGTAAAAATGATATATCATCGTACCGCTCCTGTAATGATTCAGTATAACATAAATTTCAGTATCGGAAAATAATGTGTAACCTCTTAGTATGCTTTTTTGTTAAATTGCAAACAGATTGCAAAAACGGTATAGTAAAAAAGGGTATGTCTGCTTCGCATCTTAAAATTTATACACAACAGCCCTGGAGGATTTTTATGAACAGCGGCTTTCTTAAAATAACCAGAAAAAACAATATATTCAGAACAATCAGGAGCCTGCTGTTTTCTGTTCTGCTGTTTACCGGAATTCCGGCGGCTCTTCACGCACATCCTCACGTATTCATAAAAAACAGTGTACAATTCGTCTGGAACGATGACGGAAACCTTGAGGGTGCCTATTTAACGTGGGATTTTGACCGCTTCTTCAGTGCAGACATAATAAAATGGCTCGACGCCGACCACGACGGCTCATTCAGTGCTGCAGAAAGCGAAGAAGTATATAACCACGCTTTTATCAACCTGCGACATTACTATTACTATACGTTCCTGCGGCAGGGAACAAAAAGGACAAATCCGCCGGCTGTAACAAAATTCAAAGCAACACAGAAAGACGGAATCATGACATACCGGTTTTATATAGACCTCTCAAAATATCCGGGAAGGGATTTATACCTGGCGGTGTATGATTATACGTATTTCTGCGATGTAGAATATCCTGAAAACTGTGTTACGTTTGCCTGCCCGGACAGCATAAAGCCTTCCTGCAAAATTGTTGAAAACAAGCAGTATCCTGTGTATTATGATCCGCTCAGTCCTGCAACAGATACAAGAATCTATTACAAATGGGCTCCCGGGCTTCAAACATATTATCCGATGGAGATTCATTTAACATGGTAAAAAAAAGTATACGCATTATTGTTTCTGCTGCAGCTGTGATTTTTTTTATTTCACCGCTGCATGCAAATCCTCTGCTGGCTCCACAGGGAGAGGATGCATCCCGGAATCGGCAGGAAAAGCAGGACTCCTCTTCCATTTCAGAAAGGAGTAAGAAGCCACAGGAAGAACTGCTTTCGGTCAGGACAGGAACCCAGAACCGCCATATTACAGGTATTCAGGCAAAACTGCAGGAAAAACTCGGGAATCTGCTGTACGGGTTCCGGCATGGAACAGCCGGTCCCGGTGCGGCCGTCCTTGTACTGTGTATCGCTTTTCTGTACGGTATTCTTCATGCACTTGGCCCCGGGCACCGCAAGACTGTCGTATTTTCGTTATATATTGCGCGCAGGGCGCCATGGTGGGAGCCTGCCCTTACCTCGGCAACGCTTGCACTCCTTCACGGAATATCAGCGATACTCTTTATGGAAATAGTCAACGGAATAGCAGGTTCCGTCGCGGTGGCAGCCGATCAGACGGCAATTGCGGCGGAAGGATATTCATTTCTGGTAATAATCATAGTCACGCTTTTTTTTATAGTAAAAGAAGGAATGGAATTTCTCAAAAGCGGGCATCATCATTGTTCCTGCCATGAAAACAAAAAAGACAGCGTAAAAAATATCATTCCGTTCCTTTTTTCCGGGCTGTATCCATGCCCGGGAGCCATTCTTATTCTGGCGTTCTGCTACTCCCTCGGAATAAAAACATTCGGTAATTTCTGCATTCTCAGCATGTCTCTCGGAATGGTTATTCCCGTTATGGCGGCAGCGTACCTTGCATGGGGCGGACGCGAAAAAATATTCAGCTCACTCAGCCGCAATGGAAAAACGGCAGAAAGGATTTCCTTCGGTGTGGAAATGTCCGGGTATGTCTTTCTGCTCAGTATGTCGCTGTACATCGCATGGCCGTTTCTGTACAGCCTTGTAAAATTAATCAAATAAGACCCGTATCCGGACAGAATCTGCCGGAATTCATATCGGTTTTCTATACTTATATCACATTTGTACGATTGTTTTTACACCCTCCTGTCTTATAATTCAAATTACTAATGAATAACAGGAGGAAAAAATGAAAATCAGTAAAGTTACTGTCTGTCTGCTGGCAGCAGCAATGTTCACGCTGGCTGCAACAGGCTGTTCTTCAAAAAAGAAGGAAACCGGTGTATCGGAAAGTTCAAAATCAAAGGTAATGCTGACTATGTGGGATTACTTTGAAGGGGTAAACTCACAGAGGGGAGTCAAGGCGCTGATAACGGCGTTCAACGAGTCTCAAAACGATATCGAAATCGATGCTGTCTTTACCCCCCGCGACGAAATGGACAAGCAGCTTTCCATCGGCCTTATTTCAAACAAACTGCCTGATATCGTTCTCATCGACGGCTGCGATTATGCGTCCCGCATTTCAATGGGGCTGTTTGCTGATGTTTCTGACAACTTCAATAAAGATTTCGGCTCAAAGACTGACGACTTTTATGCAGGCCCCCTTCTCTCCTGTAAAGCGGGAGACAAATACTACGGTGTCCCGTTCGGATGCAACGACCTGGGATTTTTCTACAACAAGGACATGTTCAAGGCGGCCGGAATTGTAAACACACCGGCTACATGGGCTGAAATGACAGCAGCGTGTGCAAAGCTGAGCAAAAACGGTGTATATGGTCTTGCACTTTCTGCAATCAAAAACGATGAAGGTTCTTTCCAGTTTATGCCGTGGCTTTATTCAACCGGCGCGACGTACGATAAAATCAACAGTACGGAAGGAATTAAATCGTTTGCACTGCTGCAGGATTATGTAAAAAAGGGATACATCAGCAAAGAAGCGATTAACTGGACTCAGGCGGACGCGGAAAAACAGTTTGCAACAGGCAAAGCTGCAATGATGCTCAACGGCCCGTGGAACATTGAAACAGTTAAGACCGATGCTCCTCAGATGAATTTCGGAGTTATCGAAATTCCTAAGGATATACAGTACGCCTCGGTTACCGGCGGTGAAAATATGGGAATTATAAAAGGGCACCATGAAGCGGAAGCCTGGGAATTCCTCAAATTTACAGTAAACAATTCGCTGCTTTATATCGACGATATGGGCTACATCCCGTGCCTGAAGAGTCTTGCAGCTCAGGACAAGACGCTGGAAGATCCTCTTGTAAAACCTTTCGTCACAATCCTTGATTATGCAACACCTCGAGGTCCGAGCGCACAGTGGCCGAAGGTATCGGCAGCATTATATACGGCAGAACAGCAGGTAATGCTTAATCAGAAATCACCGAAAGAAGCAGCAGACGAAGCGCAGAAAGCTATTGATGCTGCCTTACAATAACATATTTAAAAATACTGCGGGGATTGGCAATAAGGCTTTCGCCGCAGCCAAAAGGCGGTACATGTTGTGAAAACATATTTTACTAAAAAGAACCGGGAAGGATATTATTTTGTTCTTCCGTCGCTTATTTTTATGCTGGCGCTAGTCGGCTTTCCGATTGTTTATAATTTTGTCCTGAGTTTCAACAATACCGACGTAATTACAATCGGCCAGCACAGTGAAAAATTCGTCGGGCTGCAGAATTATATCGATCTTTTCAAGATATCGACAATGAGGACAAGTATCATAAACACGATAGTCTTTACGGCCGGAAGCATCATACTGCAGTTTGTTCTGGGATTCGCACTTGCGCTGTTATTCAATAAAAATTTCAGACTTGCAAAACCAATCCGCGGTATTCTGCTCATCAGCTGGATGGTTCCTGTCACCGTGACGGCTTTGCTTTCAAAATTCATGCTCAGTTCCAGCGGCGGCATTATTAATGAGATTCTGCTGAACCTGCATTTCATCTCAAAACCGCTCGATTTCCTTGTATCGCTTAACATGGCCATGCCGAGCGTTATCGGTATTAACGTATGGATCGGGATCCCTTTTAATATGATACTGCTCACAACCGGACTAAGCAATATTCCTGTTTCCTATTACGAAGCTGCGGAAGTCGACGGAGCAAATGCGTTCGTCCGCTTCTTTAAAATAACACTTCCCCTTATGAAGGCTTCAATGCTGTCGGTAATCGTACTCGGAGTTATTTATACGTTCAAAGTTTTCGATCTTATTTTTGTCAGTACCGGCGGAGGACCTGTTGATGCAACTGAAGTGATGTCGACTTATGCGTACAGGCTTTCATTTACGCAGTATTCCTTTAGTAAGGGAGCGGCAGTCGCAAACATTCTGTTTTTGATGCTGTTTGCAGTCGGCCTTATATATATAAGGATGGTAGGAAAAGACGAGGTGATGGAATGAATGAATCAAAAAAAGAAAATGAGATGACCCTCAATATCGTAAGTATCATTGTAGCTGTTATCATGCTTTTCCCCATATACTGGATGATATCATGTTCCTTCAAAACAGACGCGGATATTTTCGCGAAAGTTCCCACGCTGCTGCCGGTACATTGGACGTTCGATGCATATGTAAGTCAGGTAGCCGGCGGTTCAACTATTTTCAGATCGTTCTTCAACAGTATTATTATCGCATTGTCCACCATGCTGCTGTCATGCGTGCTGGCCATTCCGGGAGCGTACGGACTGGCACGGTTCAGAATGAAGGGCAGCAGAATATTCATCATGCTGTTTCTTGTTACGCAGATGCTTCCCGCCACGCTCATTCTCACTCCGCTGTATCTCATTTTTAATAAACTGAACCTGATCGATACGTACTTTGCGCCAATTCTGGCCGATATGACAATCGGCATCCCGTTCGTCATCCTCATCCTCAGAACCTATTTTCTGAGCCTGCCGAAAGAACTGGAAGACTCGGCAAAAATAGACGGATGCAACACGTTTACGTCGTTTCTGAAAATCATGATGCCCATCTCAACTCCGGGCATCATCATGTGCGCAGTCTTTTCGTTTCTGTTCGCGTGGGGTGATCTTGCGTATTCGCTTACGTTTGTCTCTTCGGAAAATATGCGGTCAATGACTGCAGGAATCTACAATTTTATCGGCAAATACGGCATCCAGTGGAACTGCATTATGGCATACGGAACAGTCATAACAATTCCCGTCATCGTGATTTTCGTATTTCTGCAGAAATATATCGTCTCAGGACTTACGACAGGAGCCATAAAAGGGTAATTTTTTATCATATGAGATTTCTGAATTGCGAAAACTACAATCTGCGCCGTCCGGCGCACCGCTGATGCGGTATTTTTACAGGAGGAAATATGTGTTCATTTTTCAGGACTGAGAAAAACAGGCTTGTATGGGAGTATAATCATGAAACCCTCTGGCTCGAACCGTGGGGAAAGAACGGTTTGAGAATCCGGTCGACAGTTACAGATAAAATGGATGAAAACGACTGGGCGCTGCTCGCGCCGGAAACACGTTCCGCTGTCATCACGGAAGAAGAAAGTTCAGCAAAAATAATAAACGGAAAAATTACAGCGGCAGTTACGGCTGCCGGGAAAATTACGTTCTATAATCAGGCCGGAACCGTATTACTCGAGGAATTTGTCAGGAACCGCAGGAACGTACTCCGGGACTGCAGCGCGCTCGAACTGGAAGCGCGGGAGTTCAAACCTGAGGCGGGAAACATTTTCCGGATTACGGTGAGGTTTGAATCAGAACCGGAAGAGAAACTGTACGGCATGGGACAGTATCAGCAGGAGTTTCTTAACTTAAAAAACTGCTCGCTCGAACTTGCACAGAGGAATTCGCAGGCAAGTGTCCCTTTCCTTATGTCAAATCTCGGATACGGCTTTCTGTGGAATAATCCTGCAGTAGGTAAAGCCGTATTTTCAAAAAATATAACGGAATGGACTGCATCGTCATCTGCGCAGATTGATTACTGGATAACAGCAGGAGATACGCCTGCTGAAATTGAACAGGATTATGCAGCTGTAACAGGAACGGTTCCGATGATGCCGGAATATGCGATGGGGCTGTGGCAGTGCAAGCTGCGCTATCAGACTCAGGAAGAACTGCTTACGGTAGCAAGGGAATATAAAAAACGGCAGATTCCGCTGTCCGTGATTGTCATCGATTATTTCCACTGGACAAAACAGGGCGAATGGAAATTCGATCCAAAATACTGGCCCGATCCCGACGGCATGATAAAAGAATTGAAAGACATGGGCATTGAGCTGATGGTTTCCGTATGGCCCACTGTCGATAAAACGAGTGAAAATTACAAAGAAATGATGGACAAAGGCTATCTTGTCCGCACGGATCGCGGAATACGCACAACGATGGACTATCTGGGCGATACGGTTTTCTTTGATCCGACGAATCCTGCTGCGGAAGAATTCGTATGGAAAAAGGTAAAACAGAATTATTACGACAGAGGAATACGCATATTCTGGCTCGACGAAGCAGAACCTGAATACTCTGTATATGATTATGATTTGTACCGTTATCATATAGGACCGGTACTCCGGACAGGCAACATATATCCGTTTATGTATGCAAAAACTTTTTTCGACGGCATGAAATCATGCGGGCAGCAGAATATCATCAATCTTGTACGCTGTGCGTGGGCAGGCAGCCAGCGGTTCGGCGCACTTGTCTGGTCCGGCGATATTTATTCGTCGTTTAAGGTGCTCCGCCGGCAGCTCTGTGCAGGTTTGAATATGGGGCTGGCAGGAATTCCCTGGTGGACGACAGACATCGGCGGTTTTCACGGCGGAAATCCCGGTGATTCCTCATTCCGGGAACTGATAATCCGCTGGTTCCAGTTTGCCGCATTCTGCCCGGTACTGCGCATGCACGGCGACAGGGAACCGCATACAGCACCGCTGGGAACAGAAGGAGGCGGATTATGCCCGAGCGGCGCTGCGAATGAAATCTGGAGTTATGGTGAAGAAGCGTATGATATATTCAGAAAATATATCCGCATCAGGGAAGATATGAAGCCGTATATAACGGAATGCATGAAAGCCGCACACGAAAAAGGAACACCGGTCATGCGTCCGCTGTTTTACGATTTTCCGGAAGACGGCAGCTGCTGGACTGTTTCGGACGAATATATGTTCGGCCCCTCAATTCTCGCTGCACCTGTGCTGTATGCCGGCATGAGGAAGCGGTCTGTCTATCTGCCTTCGGGTACCCGCTGGAAGATGCAGGGAACGGAACCTCAGTACGACGGCGGGCAGACAATCGAATGCAGCGCTCCGATTGATACAATTCCCGTATTTCTGAAGATCGACTGACGGCATCAGATACGTATGGTATACTGAAAGCCGATGAACAGAATCATGAAACATGCCGGTTCCCGGGAAAAGTACCATTACAGCATCAAAACCGAAATGATATTCATTTATATTATCATTTCGGTTATTCCAATCCTGATTATGCAGATAGTTTTCTACAATTTCAGCAGGTACTATCTGGAACAGAAAATCAACACGCTCACCAGCAATAACCTTTCGTATATAAAAAACAACATAGAATCCGATCTTGAATATTACCGCGAAATTCTGTACAGAGCCGTTACCGACGATGATATCGTAGAGAACGAAATAAGAGTCAATAACGGAGACGACTTTGAAAAAGAATCCGGCAGCCTGAAGCTGCGGGACCTGCTTGCATCGTATGCCGATATCCGTGACGAGATAGCGGACATTACCTTTATCAACAAATCATTCTACAGCGTATTTTACGACAAAAAAAGTTTAAGCGCAAAAAACTACGTATGGGACTCATGGACCACTCCGGAAAAAAAACAGATTTATGAAGCAGTCCACGACAGCGGGCGCGTCATGCTGCTGAATACGAGGCACTATTATTATAATAATGAAGAAAAATATCTGTATACGCTTGGTATACGCGCGTGGAACGTAAAAACAGGCGAAGACCTGGGAATCCTGACGCTCACCATCAACGAAAAACAGCTGCAGAATATCTGCAATATCACAAACGGTAAAAAACAGAACGTCAGAGAGTACTCATTTATAGTAGACAAAGAAGGAACTATCGTATCATTTCATAACAAAAAGTACATTGGCTCCATACTCGGCAGAACGCCGGACGGTTACGATATCGGTAACATTCTCTCTGCCGTTCCCCTCAACAGACAGGACGGCATCATCGTAAACACTGCGGAAATAAGCAATACAGACTGGTACATTCTGAATCTGATAGACAAAAACAGCATGTTTTACGAAACGACTATGCTGTTGAAAATTACAATGGGAATAACGATGCTGATAATTTCTGTCTGCATCATCCTGATTTTCCTGTTCTCAAACAGATTTTCCCGCTCGGTTAATGGCATTGTTCAGGAAATTCAAAAGGCAAAACAGGGTGATTTCAGCGCTCATATAAAGCTCAAGGGCGAACGTGAGTTGATTTTCATCAGCAGGGAATTCAACGATATGATTCTGAGAATCAACACGCTTATAAGCAACCTGAAGAAGCAGAGCGAATATATCTACGAAATTTCAAACAAGCGGAGGGAAGACGAGTTGAACGCAATTGTAGCGCAGATTAATCCGCACTTTCTGTATAATACGCTCGACTGTATAAACTGGATGGCAATAAAACGCGAAAATTACGAAGTAAGCGAAATGATCAGCAGTCTTGCCCAGATATTACGGTACAGCATCAGGACACCGAACGAAGAAGTAACCATTTTTGAAGCCGTCGACTGGCTCAAAAAATATCTGTACCTGCACGAAGTCAGATTCAACAACTGCTTTAAATCGGAATTTGATGTTGAAGATGAAGTTTTGAACGGCAGGATTTATAAACTGCTGCTGCAGCCGATTGTAGAAAATGCGGTCATCCACGGTTTTAAAGGATTCGATTCGGGAAGACTGCTGACTATCCGTATCGCCGTTTTTCAGGACAGTTTTATACGTATAATAATAGAAGACAACGGAAACGGCATTCCCAAAGAAAAAGCGGATCACCTTCTGTCTGAAAATCAGGGAAGCGGAATAGGAATCAGGAACGTATATGAACGGCTGAAAATGTATTACGGGGATAAAGCCGGCATGACGATTTCAAGCGGAGAAAACAAGGGGACAAAGGTGTCAATCATTATCCCCCGCAAATACTGAAACGCTGCCGCCGGAGTCAAACAGAGGGAACCGGCGGAAAGGAGGCGTCCGATGAAAATTCTCATAGTTGAAGACGAATACAACGCACGGGAAGGACTGGCTGATTTGATAACAAAAACAAGTCCCGAACACACAGTCTGCGGTAAAGCGGCAAACGGACAGGAAGGATACGACATGGCCGTAAAGTACCGTCCGGATCTGGCGTTCGTCGACATAGAACTTCCCAAAATGAACGGACTCGAAATGATAGAAAAGCTGAGGCAGACTCCGGAAATGAAATCCGGCATGCCGGCTTTTGTCATTCTGAGCGGATACGCAGAATTCCGGTATGCCCAGCAGGCCATTCAATACGGCGTTCAGGATTATCTGCTCAAACCGATTTCGTACGAAAAGCTGAAAAGCGTCATCAGGAATCTTGCAAAACTCAACGAATTGAAAAATATGCAAAGTACGGACAGCACAATAAAGCGCGACATGATTCTTTCCAGTATTCTTCAAAACGATGCAGTTTTCTCCCGGGAAGCGCTCAAAAATCTTGATGCAGCGCAGCAGCCCGGAAACAGGTACCTGCTCACACTCTATTACGGTAAAAACAGCAGCATTGAGGGGCTCACAAAAGCTGTCATACAGTTCTGCCAGTATTATGATTTCCCCGATTATTATATTTCCATTATGAAAGACGACAGGCTTCTGCCGCTGCTTATTACGACGGACAAACAGTTCGCGGAAATAGAAAAAATCCTGAATTATAATTTCATATATTCTGTTTTCAAAGCCGGATTCCGTGACTGCACGGTTACGCTTATTCAAATCGAAAGCAGCAGCGAACTCTGCGGTATGAAGGACAGGATAAAGACATTGAGTTCATGGGCATTATCGCTTGGAAACGAAAAAGTTATTTCACCGGAACTTGTGGAAAGTATGCATCCCGATAACTCAGCTTTGCCGCGTCAGTTTGACCTTGAAGCTTTGTATGCGATAAAAAATAATGATGCCGGAGAGCTGAAGAAAATCAACCGGCAGTTTGTCGATTTTTTTAAGACACGCCGGTATACGCCGTCCCGGATTATCAGGACGTGTACCAGCTATGCGTTCTCCATTCTCGTCTGCTATCAGGAACTGAACGTCAATGCGTACGACCGCATTCAGGATTTCCGCGTATTCGATATACTGAAAAACTGTTGTACAGCCGACGACATGGTCGACTGTCTGAACAACATCGCAGATATGTATGCAGCCTGTGAAAACGAAAACTGCCAGGAATATTCACTAACCGTCAGGAAAATAATCAATTATATAGCGGCTTCATACAGCAGCGACATATCGCTTGAACAGATTGCCGGAAAAACGGGTATTACTCCTGATTATCTGAGCCACCTCTTTACAAAGGAAGTCGGAATCAGTTTTTCAGCGTATATAAAAAAATACCGAATCGGCGTCGCAAAAAAGATGATGCTTGACTCCGGCTGCAAAATCCGCGAAATAGGCGAAAAAACGGGATACGGCGATCCCAAATATTTCAGCAAAGTCTTCAGGGAAGTAACGGGACTTTCGCCCCGTGAGTACATCAGGATGAGGCATCCGTAAGACGTACACGCGGAAAGAACAGGTGGATTCCTAAAACAAAGACAGCTGCTGTATTTCCCTATCAGCCCGTTTCGGAAGCGGAGTAATGCGTTGAACAGTATCCGGCAGTTCGCTTAAAAAGACTGAAAGCGGTTCAGCCGCAGTCAGTACAAGCTCTTCTTCCGCGCGGGTCATTCCCACGAAAAACAGCCGCCGCTCTTCTTCTATGTCGACGTCGGAATGTTCCCTTTCCAGCGGAAGCATTTTACCGCTTATACCGGCAAGGAACACAACAGGAAATTCGAGTCCTTTAGAACCGTGCAGCGTCATAAGCTGTACTGCTCCCGACGCATACTCTTTTCCCGAGGCACGCCGCAGATCAGCTTCTTCTCCGAGGGTCAGCGTATCGAGCAGTGCAGCCATAGTCGCATGAAACACAGCGATGGAAATAAGGTGCTCCATGGCAGCGTTTTTGCCGTGCTTTTCCGCCCACTGTTCAAGAAGAATTTCCGGCTTTTCGTCCCGTATGCGAGGAATGTATGATGCAATATCGGCGGAAAAATCATGCGGGAAGCCGTTAGTACCGGATACACTCTCCAATGATTCAGGATTTTTACACTTTCCGCAGGCTGTGACGGCACATTCTGCCTGTTCAGCTGTGCAATTCCAGATAAGACGCAGGCAGAGCGTGAGTGAAGCCGTATCGGACGGATTCAGGAGAAAGCGGAAAAACGAAAGCGCGCCCTGCACAGACGGATCGTCAAGTTCGTCTCCCCGTCCGGAAACGACATACGGAATGCTGTCGTGCTGCAGGCAGAACTCAATGTTTCCGAGCTGACGGTGCGTACGGCAGAGCACGGCAATTTCCGAGAAAGGATGCCGTTTCCTCTGGCTGGTAACGTACTTCTGCGAGTCAAGCATGCCGAGTCCGCCTGTGATTCCTGCTATTTCCTTTGCAATCCATATTCCTTCGGAAAGCGGGCTGCCGGCTGTAAGCAGACGGACAGGCTCTCCCGAGGGACGTGTCGCTTCCAGTTTCCGCTCTCCACCGGTATTCCGGGAAATAACGGAAAGGGCACTGGAAATGATTCCGGGCGCAGACCGGTAATTCTTCCGCAGGGAGATGATACGGAGTGACGGAAAATCTTTCTGCAAACCGGAAAAGCACGATGCACTCGCGCCGCGGAAGCCGTAAATGGACTGGTCCGGATCTCCTATGACAAAAAGGCTTTGTCCCCCGGTACTCCACCGGCGGACAAGCTGCCGCTGCACGTTATTGATATCCTGAAATTCGTCTACAAGCAGATAATTAAACATCGGCCCGTTTTTTTCCTCAAGTTTCAGCGCATCAAGAAGGAGGTCGTCGAGATCGCGGATTCCCATGCTTCTGAGGTTTTCGCAGTACTTTTCATATACAGCCTCATCGATTCCGGCATCCTGCACAGGCTTACCGTTTTTTACGTCAGAAATTGCACGCAGTGTGCCGCGCGCCGTTTTTTTGATTTTAAGCTCCGCAAGAATATCCTGAACAAGCAGAAGCGCCTGGTTTTCGGAAAGAATCGGGCGGCTGTCCAGAAGGCGCAGGCAGACTGCATGGAACGTTCCGACAGTCAGCCCCTGCACAGCCTGCGGCCCGCCAAGCCTTGATTCAAGCCGTACGCGCATTTCGGATGCGGCCCTGTTCGTAAATGTCACCGCCGTAATTTCTGAAGGATGTACGCCGCATGATTCGATGAGATACGCAATACGGGAAACAAGCGTTTTTGTCTTGCCCGTTCCCGGGCCTGCGATAACCGCGACGGCAGCTTCCCGGGCGGTAACGGCTTCAAACTGTTCGCTGTTAAGCCCGTCTCTGCCCGCTTCTTTTTCCGCATTGTCTGAAACTGCCTGAAATTCCGTTTTTTGTACCGGCTGCGGTTTTTCAGCCGCACCATGGTCCGGATTATTTTTCAGCGCCTCTGACAATTTACGCTGCTTCGTACACTGTTCCGGTGCATCGAACAGCAGGGACTGCCCTTCAAAAATATCCCGTTCAGCATCATCAAACAACCGTATCTCGCCGTATTTTCCGTCATACCCTGCAATGCGTTCCACTTTTCTTTCCCTGAGCCGGCGTATACCTTCTGCAACGCACGCTCCCGCCGCACGGGCAATGTCGTCGACGGAAACTGTACGGAGAATCGAAAACTCAGGGCCGAGTTCTTTCAGCATGTGCGCATACAGTGCTTCCGTCTTTTTACTTTCAGTTGAATTTCCCGTTGAACTTGCAATAACTTCAGGCAGCGGTATGAGGCTTTCAAAAGGTTTTGCATGAGGCGGTCTGTATCCTTCAGGGCGGTCTGCAAGTTCCAGCACGCGGTGCAGTACGCCGATTGTAATCTTTTTTCCGCACACAGGACACAGTCCGTCAAGTTTCTCGGTTTCCTCAGGAGAAAGGCTCTTGAGGCAGTCACGGTGTCCGTCAAGATGATATTTCCCTTCTTCGGGAAAAAACTCGATTGTCCCGCCGAATCCGGTTCCCGTTTCAACCGCCTGCTTCAGCTCCGGATATGACAGTCCGGATTCAATCAGATTCGCTTCACGTCCGAGTTTCGACGGCGAATGCGCGTCGGAATTCGATACGAGCGTAAACCTGTCGAGCGCGGAAACGCGCCAGTTCATCGGCGGATCGGAAGAGAGCCCCGTTTCAACGGCATGAATCTCGCCTGTCAAGTCTTCAAAACACTCTTCGATTGTATCAAAACCGGAAAATGCGCCGAACAGGGCAAAATGCGGCGTCCAGATGTGCGCAGGGATAAAGACTGCTTTCGGACATGCATCCAGTACAATATCAAGCAGATCGTGACAGTCAAGACCGAGAATCGGCCTTCCGTCGGAATGTATGTTGCCTATTGCTTCAAGTTTTTTTGCGACTCTGTCGGCTTCATCAAGTCCCGGCAGCAGAATCACATTATGTATTTTTCTTGTTTTACCGTTTTTTTTATAAATGCAGCTGATTTCGCCTGTAACGACGAAACGGGGCGCGGGATTTGTCCCGGCAGTTTCTGAAGGAAGACAAAGGTCGTCCTTCAGCGTATAAAATCCCTCTTCTGCAGGTACAAGCGATTCACGCAGTTCCTTCCGCCACACAGGATGCGTAAAATCGCCGGTACCGACGAGCCCTATTCCCTTTTTACGAGCCCACAAGTCAAGATGAGGCGCATCGCCGTCAGGACTTGTCGCCCTCGAATATTTTGAATGGATGTGTAAATCTGCAATGTACATTGTACGTTCAGTATACAACCGTTCCAGCCGCCTTGACCATATATTCTGCGGAGCATAGAATACAAAAAACAAAAAAAGGTGCAGCATGAATCAGATAACAGTGTACACGTATCGTGAATTCGACGAAGCCCGTTACTTCGAGCAGTTTGAAAAAACACACGACGTAAAAATCGTAAAATGTCAGGGAAATCCTGCCGGAGAAAACCTTGCATTCGCACAGGGCAGCACGTGCATCAACATTATAACGACAAAAATCGATGAAAATACGATAAAGCAACTTGCGGGAATGGGAGTCAGATATATTGCGACCCGCACAATCGGATACGACCATATCGACATGAAAGCGGCCGCCGAATACGGTATTGCCGTTGCAAATGCGCCGTACGGCCCCGAAGGCGTTGCCGACTACACCATCATGCTTATGCTCATGGCGCTCAGAAACATGAAACGCATCATGCAGCGTACGGAAATACAGGACTACTCGCTCAACGGACTTATGGGCAGGGAGCTGCATGACCTTACCGTCGGTGTTATCGGAACGGGGCGGATAGGCACGCAGGTAATAAAGCAACTCCGGGGTTTCGGCTGTAAAATTCTCGCATACAGTCCGCATGAAAACGACGATGCAAAAAAGTATGCGGAATACACTGATGCGGATACGCTGCTGAAAAACGCAGATATCGTAACGTTCCATGCGCCGCTTACAGAGGAAAACCGGCATATAATAAATAAAGAAACGCTTTCAAAAATGAAGGACGGCGTCATACTTATAAACACGGCGCGCGGGCCGCTTATTGAAACGGAAGCGCTTATTTCCGCAGTCGAATCGGGAAAAATCGGCGCCGCTGCAATCGATGTCGTCGAACACGAAGCCGGATTGTACTACAACGATCTCAAATCAACAGTACTCAGCAACAGAGAGCTTGCCGTGCTGCGCTCATTCCCCAACGTCACAGTAAGCCATCACATGGCGTTCTATACGCAGAACGCCATACGGACAATGGTGCTTGATTCAATGGAAGGATGCCTACAGTTCATGCAGACGGGAAAGAGCAGATGGAGTGTAAAGTAAACGCACGTTTTATTATACACGGGGCACCGCACACTGGTTCTGACCGACGATGAACCCGTCGCGGAAAGGATCACGTTCGTCTATAACCCAGGTATTGAATCCTGTAATCCATGCGCGTCCGGTAATACAGGGAATAATTGCGGCAAAAGGGCCGACGGTTGTTTCTTCCACAGCTTCGCAGCGGAAAAGTGAACCTATGACGCTTTCGTGTACGAACGGCTGTCCAAGGGATAATTCGCCGCGCATGTATAAATCCGCGACTTTAGCGCTTGTTCCTGTTCCGCAGGGAGAACGGTCTATCTGTCCGTCTCCGAATATGACGATGTTCTTTCGCTCTGCACCGGGAATATCCGGAACAAATGAGAATTCAACAAGGTCGACAGTCGTAATGTCAAGATACGGATGGCTGACTTTCATTGTCGCGTTGATCTTTTTCAGTATACTTTCACCGAGGTGTGTCAATTCTTCAAGATTATCCTTATCGTGCGGAACATTCTGCATGGTTCCGTCGACTATAGCAAAAAAATTCCCGCCGAAAGCTATGTCAAACGGGATAGTGCCATAGCCTGAAATTTCCACTGCAGCATCTTTTTTATATACGAACGACGGAACATTGAAAAAGCTTACTTCTTCGGCACGCCCTTTATTCACCTTAACTTTTGTACGGATAAGTCCCGACGGTGAATCAAGAACGACGTCTGTATACGGTTCGGTAATTTTAACAAGAGACGTTTCGACAGCGGCCGTAGCGACCCCTATGCTGCCGTGGCCGCACATGTTCAGGCAGCCGTTATTATCAAGAAATATGACACCGAAATCAGCTGCTGGATTTACCGGTTCCGTAAGAACTGCTCCGAACATATCGCGGTGTCCGCGCGGCTCAAGCATGAGGGCGCGGCGGAATATGTCGTAGTGCTGTTCAAGATCCTGCTTTTTTTCCATCATCGTTTTTCCTGTAAGACGGGGGAAGCCTTTTGTAATGATACGGGTGCTTTCCCCCATCGTATGGGAATCAATTGTCGAAATGACGTGCGAATATTTCTGCAGCGCGGGTATTATATCTGTGTTCATTGTTTCCTCCCGCCGTTTACAGCTTTCAGATAAAACCTAAATACGGCTGCTGCGTGACCGCATTGTGCAGCCATTTTATAAGCGTGATAAAATCAAAAACAGGAAGCTGTGCCGCCTTCTGGACCGCATACGCATAAGGCGGCATGTCGCTGCATTCAAGCAGAATTGCACCGGTTTCAGAATATTCGCTGACAATTTCAAGTGCTTTTCCGACAACTTCCTTTTTTACGGCATCGTTGTCGAATTCCCCCCGTCCTTCAAGAATACAGGAGAATTCCTTTTCATGGCGCAAATCCTTTATGACAAGTCTTTTCTGAAGTTCCGGAGGAACCGAACAGCTCTCAAAGAGCCGGGGGGTTATCGACGCTCTGTCCGCAGTAAGTACTCCGATTTTCTGTTCCGGTCTGATAATTCCTGCAATCCACGGAAGCTGCACAAGACTCGACAGTGCAACGGGAATGTCCATTTCGCGGGCGGCGAGCTTCTGGTAATTCCCGAAAAATCCGCAGGCTCCGCTTATGGCACGCACCCCCTCGCGCTGCAGCGACCGGCATGCATCAAGGACTGCCGGTAGTACAGAATCCCGGCAGGTAAACAGACTTTGTTCATCCAGCCCGTCTACGGCCTTCAGACGCACGGGAAAATCGTACGTATATCCGTTTACAACGTTTCCGGGAACCATCGGATAAAAAACATCGTCAATGTAAATTATACCAACCGGGAAACCTGCAATATTCTGGCCCTTTTTCATCCGGACTGTACCGTCCATTCTTCCGGTGCCGATATACCCGTATTGTATGTTTTCTTCCATATTAATACATCAACTCCTTTTTGATTCAAACCGTACATAATCAAGCGGGCTTATGTCAAAATCAGTTTTCTTTCCGGTGATAATCTGGGACATAAGGAGGCCCGTAATCGGCGAGAAGCAGATACCGTCTCCTTCGTGGCCGGCAGCAATGTAAAAGCCGGGTATATCGTCTACGTCGGAGACGATCGGAAGATGATCGGCTACAAACGGACGGACTCCTGCATAGCTGCGGATACACTGTATATCCTTAAGGCACGGATAAAAACGCAGTGCACGTTCGGAAATTGCCTCCATCGCCTCTATCTCGGATCTCGTGTCGAACCCGCGGAACCCGCGGTAACCGCCGACAAGCAGATTCGATGCTTTTGTGTACTCAAGGTTAAAGGCAACGTTATATTCTTCGACGAGAGGGCTCACTTTGCGTTTGAATTGTATGTCGTCAAATTTCGACATCATGTACCCGAATTCAAGCAGCTTATGATTGACTATTTTCGATACCTTCTCGGAAATCAGATTCATGCCCTTACGAGGCTGTACAGGAATATAAATACCGGCAAGTTTTCCAATATCGGACGCCCAGACTCCGGCACAGTTAATAATGCGCTTTGTACTGAACGTACCGCAGCTCGTGTCTAAGGACTCAACGGAGTGGTCTGCCGGATTCAGACGGATTGCATGTATGGTACAGTAGGTAAATACGTCGAGGCCAAGCTTTTTTCCTTCTTCCGTAAAGGCAAAGCACACTTTGTACGGACAAACGGAGACAGCACCGGACGGCGGTGTATACAGACCGCCTGCAAGATCTTTCGCAATATACGGCTCCATTTCGCAGAGCTCTTTATTGTCGACCATCCGAAGCGGATATCCGTTTGCCTGCTGCGCTTTTGCATACCGCTCTGCAGCAACCATTTCGGGTTCCGTCTCGCAGATGTAGAGACAGCCTTTTGCATCATATTCAAAATCATAATCGAATTTATCCGCATACTCGTTGTATAAATCTATGCTTGCCTGCCCCATCGTCGTATCGATTCCGGGTTCTTTGTCGCAGATCAGTGCAACCGCATCGCAGTGACTTGAAGAACCGCCTGCAATATCCCCGTGATCGAGCAGTGCAACTTTCATTCCTTCCCTGCACAAATGATATGCAACACTCGTACCTATGGCGCCTGCGCCTATGACGACAGCATCATATATTTTCATCATTCAACTGCTCCTTCCGCCAGTTCTCCGAAAGAAACAGGTCGTACCGGCGGACGTGCCGAAGAAGAACCTGTCTGGTCCGGTTTTAAGTTAAGCTCTGTACAGAGTATCTGCTGAACGAGTTTGGCGCAGGTACGTCCCTGGCAAAGCCCCATACCGGCACGGACCCGCCGTTTGACGCCGACGACATCCCTTGCCCCTTCCCGTATCGCCTGTTTTATATCTGCGACAGTCACTTCCTCGCAGCGGCATACAATCATATCATCCGAAAGGTTGTCCATTATTTACTCCTTTCCACACTGCGGACTTCATCGGAAACACCGGCGGGAACTTCGACGGTAATCACAGGCGTGTGATCGAAACTCTCAGGGTTTATGATCTTCACGACTTTTCCGTCGCAGATATACGCTCCCTTCCTGTCCACCGCCCGTACCGTAGCGCCTTCCTTCGGCAGCGGTACGTACTCATACGGAAATGAAACAGTCGCGGTCGTTTTTGTAAATACTTTGTTCACGATAAAAATCGCAAGCCCCGGGCACCTTGATACACAGAGTCCGCAGCCCGTACATTTATCTTCATCCAGTTCCGGTAGATTGGTAATCGGCTCACCTATATGTATTGCATTTTTCGAACATGCAGATTCGCACGGATTGCACGGGATACACTGCACACATTCAATAACCGATACCGGTCCCTGCATATACCGTTTCTCAGATGGTACATGGCGCAGTCCGGCCAGTTCCGTATAATCAAGATATCCTGTTTCATGAATTGCCATTGCCGTCACACCTCCTGAAATTCAGGTACCGGAGTACCGACTTTCCCGTTGAATTCATCAAGTATTTTTTTCTTTTCAATCATGCGCCGTTCTCCGAACGGTCCCATTCTGAGAGCATCAAGTCTTGCCCATATAACGTCACGTTCTTTTTCTGCATCGCCTCGCAGAATATATCCGAGCGATTCCGCTGCGGAAATTCCTGCAAGCCGCCCTTCCTCAAGAGCGGTACTTGCTTCCTCAACCCCTGCCGTATCTCCGGCAGCAAATATGTTCTTTACAGACGTTTCCATCCGTCTGTTGTGCAGCGGCACGTATCCGCCGAACGCTCCGTCGAATACAAGTTCACAGTTCATAAGGCGCAGCAGTTCAGTAGACGGTTTGAGTCCCGTTGCTATAGTGACAAGATCCGCGTCTATTGTCTGCTGCGTTCCTTCGACCGGTTTAAAGTCGCTGCCGACCTGAGCTGTTATGACTTTGCTTACCGTTCCGTCGCTGCCGGGAACGGCTTCTATAATGGTGTGCCCCGTATAAATGGGAATGCCCGCCCGTCTTATTTTTGCGGCATGAACTGCATAGCCGCCTATTTTCGGTGCTGCTTCAACAAGTGCCGCCACGTCGATTCCGGCCTGCATCATCTGATATGAAACGATAAGTCCGACGTTTCCGCTCCCAATCATGACGGCACGTGTACCGGGCTTTACATGATGCACATTTATCATTGTCTGCGCAGCCCCTGCACCCATAACACCGGGAGTTGTCCAGCCTTTAAAGCGCACTACATTTTCTGATGCACCGGCTGCAACAATAATTTCATCTGCGTGTACTGTCACCAATTTTTTTTCAGGTCCTTTTGAACCGTCTTCAATGCCGACTTTATTTCCCGGGAAGAGGCCGATAACCGTCGAGTTAAGCCACAGTTCCACACCGGCCTTCTGCGCCTCATCGAGCAGTTCCGTTCCTATATCGATACCGCGCATTCCAGCATGGTGGGCGCTGGAACCGAAAAACTTATGAATCTGCTTGAACAGCTGTCCGCCCGGCTTCATATTCAGATCAACGACAAGTACCTGTGCACCTGCTTTTGCAGCTTCAATGGAAGCTGCAAGTCCTGCAGGTCCCGCACCTACTATAACAACTTCTCTTTTTTCCATAGTTTCAGACCTCTTTTTCAATTCCATTCTGCGTTTTAATAATCATTCCCGATTCTACGGGTGTAATGCAGGTCCGCACGTTGGGACGTCCGTTTACTATCATCACGCAGTCGGTGCACTGCCCTATACCGCAGAACAATCCCCTTGGTTCATGTTTCTTTGCGGTATACCGGTTAATACGTATTCCGCTTGCCAAGAGTGCTGCAAGAATCGGTTCACCCTTTTTTGCAGGGATTTTCTTTCCGTCAACCGTTATTTCAACGGTATCCGTATCTGAAGCCGTATTCACTACGGCGTGTTCTTCAATTCTATAATTCATATATGCCATCCTTACCATTCCGTACTGCACAGCAAAGTGCCAGACAGTACGGAAATCAACTACTTCGACCGGAAAAAGTAATATTACAAATTTCACACAAATCAACAACTAGATGACGGCAGTAAACTCCATCTCTACCAGACAACCATCAACCATGCTTACGCACTGAGTACAGCAGCGTGCAGGGTAATCCCCTTCAGGAAAATAGGTCTTATACACTTCGTTCATTTCGGGAATCTTTTTAATATCGTAAATATAGATTGTTACTTTTGCGACATCATCCATTGCAGCGCCTGCAGCTTCAAGGACAGCCTTTGCATTTTCCATCGTCGCCTTAGTCTGTTCCTTAATGCCCCCCGGTACGCAGTCACCAGTAAGGTCGGTACCTATCTGCGTCGTAAAAATCATGTTCCCCATCTTTGTTCCGAGAGCATACGGACCATGACATTCTCCGCATTTCAGTGATAAAATCTGTTCGCGTTTCATTTTTCATGCCTCCACAAAATATTTTCTGCTGCAGACTGCAGCCATACTGTACTGATACTGCGTCAATCCTTCGAAAAATCAACTTTAACGTCTTTATTAACAAGATTTGACGGCAGCTTTTTATCGTGAAGCCGCTGCACAAGCTGTTCAAGAGCAATACGCCGTGCGGCATAAAACGAATCTTCCGACATAAACGCCGCATGCGGCGTGATAACGACATTCCCGTTAAGCTTGAACAGTCCGCTTTGCTCATTTGTCTCATCTTCAATGACGTCTATGCCTGCACCCTTTATCCATCCCTCTGTCAATGCTTTTATCAGAGCCTGTTCGTCGACGACGGCACCTCTTGCAGTGTTCAGCAGAAATGCCGTCTTCTTCATTTTCCTGAGCTGTGGTTCACCGATAAGATGATAGGTCACGCCCTTTATGAGCGGACAATGGAGTGAAACAAAATCTGATTTTTCAAGCAGGTCGTCGAGTGTTTCCGCTTTTTCGCAGCCATACCCGGCAAGATATTCTTTTGTCTTTGTCGGCGCATATACGAGTACTTCCAATTCAAGCGCTTTGAGCATAGGGAGCATAGCTTTCGGTATCTGTCCGAAGAAAACCATGCCGAACGTCATGCCGGAAATTCTTCCCGTTTTATAACCGGCAAGCGGATCCCATTTTCCGGCACGTACAGATTTGTCGTAATACGTTATTTTCCGTACAAGATCGATAAGCAGCCCGATCGTATGAAGGGCAACTTCCGGAGCACAGAACCCCGGTGCGTTCGTAAGACATACGCCAAGATCTGTCGCTCCTTTTACGTCAAGATTGTTGTACCCGATACTCTGTACGGAAACGCATTTCAGTTTCGGACATTGTTCAATAACTTCCCGTGTAACCTGTTCGTATTCAACTACCAGCCCGTCGGCATCTGCAAGGTATCCGGCAAACTTCCCCGGACTTTTATCTTTAATTTCTGCAAGTTCTATGTCTTTTATGTTCCATTCACGCAGCAGTTTGTTTTCATAATCGAGATTGTCATCAATATTAAAATAGATAACTTTTGCCATACCGACCTCCATAAAATTCACTGATTATTAATTATTTACGATACCGAATCCGAATTTCACCTGCGCGGCATTAATAATAATATCAACACACTTCTGCCTTGACAGTCTCGATGTATTCAAACATACATCGTAATTGGTAATAGTATCCCATTCACATCCCGTATACGTCTTGTAAAATTCAGCACGATATTTATTATTTTTTTTCACCATCTGTGCAGCGTCCTCTTCTGATACATATGTTCTATCCATAGTTTCCCGCACGCAGTCTTCAAAATCAGCCTGAATGTTTACCGAAAAACAGTTTCTCGTATGTTTCAATACGAAATCAGCCGCGCGCCCGATAACAACGAATGAGTCGACAAGCGATAATTCAAGGAGGACGCGGGCCTCCCAGTTGAACAGATTTTTATCAGATAAAAACTCTGCATTTTCAGGAGGAAGAAGATCATAATCGAACTTTTTGTCGTCCCTGAAATCATAAAATTTTTTCCGGATTTTCTCGTCTGTCATCGCAAACAGTTCCTCTGAAATTCCGCTCTGTACGGAAGCCATCGTAAGAAGATTACGGTCTATCAGCTTTATACCAAGTCTTCCGGCAAGCAGCTCCCCGATTGTTCTGCCCCCGCTGCCGTACCCGCGTGCGATTGTTATAACATAATTTTTTTTCTCACCGTCATTCATAGCTCCCTCCCACTACAGACCAAGATATACTTTCCTGATTCTGTCATCTCTTTCAAGTTCTTCTGCCGGGCCTTCATTCACTATATTACCTACTTCAAGTACGTATGCTCTGTCCGATATCTCCAGCGCCATCTGCGCATTCTGTTCCACAAGCAGAATCGTCGTATTGTTTTCGCTGTTTATCTGCTTAATAATTTTGAAAATTTCGTCGACGATAATCGGAGCAAGCCCCATGGAGGGTTCGTCCAGAAGAAGAAGCAAAGGACGAGCCATAAGAGCGCGTGCGATAGAAAGCATCTGCAGTTCTCCGCCGGAAAGCGTTGCACATATCTGAGAGCGACGTTCGAGGAGCCGGGGAAAAAGTTCATAGACTTTCTCTTTGTCTTTTTTTATTCCGGAAAGGTCTTTACGTACATATGCCCCAAGCTGTATATTTTCCGCTACAGTAAGGTTCGGAAATATCCCTCTCCCTTCAGGTACCTGGGATACTCCTTTTTTAACAAGTTTATACGCTTCTATATTTGAAATATCCTCTCCGCAGTAAAATACGGATTTCTTATTCCGTTTGAGGAGACCGGAAATCGAGTGAAGCGTTGTTGTTTTACCGGCGCCGTTCGGCCCTATAAGCGATACGATCTCTCCTTTATCGACATAAAACGAAATATCGTGGAGTGCCGGAACGACATTGTAGCTTACGCTTAGTTTATTAATTTCAAGCAGATGCTCCATAGTTTACGCCTCCTTTTTCTTTCCGAGATATGCTTCAATAACTCTGCCGTCGTGCTGAATATCCGCAGGAGAACCTTCTGCAATTTTTACGCCGTGATCCATAACGGCAATACGGTCTGAAACCGACATAATGAATTTCATGTCGTGTTCGATGATAAGCACGTCTTTTCCCATTCCACTTGTAATAACCCGTATGACGCGGATAAGTTCTTCCTTTTCCGCCGTATTCATGCCGGCGCCAGGTTCGTCAAGCAGAATAATGCGCGCATTCATCGCCATCGCACGGGCTATTTCCAGAAGCCGCTGTTTTCCGTACGGCAGATTCACGGCAAGCTCATCTTCCTGCTCAAGCAGGCCTACGGTTGAAAGGCAGTCTTCACAATCAGCTATAATTTTCCTGCGCCGCCTGCTGACAATTCCCGGCAGTGAAAGCACGGAAGAAAAAAGACTTTCTCTGTTGCATTCAGGATGAGCGACAAGCAGGTTTTCAAGCACAGACAGACTCCTGAACAAACGGATGTTTTGAAAGGTGCGTGCGATTCCGGCTTCCGCCCGTTCGTGCGCTTTCATTTTTGTTATGTTCGTGTTTCCGAACATAATCCTGCCTTCCGTAGCCTGATATACTCCTGTGAGAAGATTGAAAAATGTCGTTTTTCCGGCACCGTTCGGCCCAATGATAGAAACTATCTCTCCGTGATTGAGAGTAAGATTCATATCATTTACAGCGGTAAGTCCGCCGAAGCGGATTGTCAGGTGATCGACTTTCAGGATTGTTTCCATTTTATACCGCCTTGAGTTTTCAGTTTGTATTCGTTCCGGATCCGCCTGTCGATTCCCCATATCCCCATCGGTTTAAACAACATCATCAGAATCATTGTCGCACCATAAAGCACCATGCGGTAATCGCTGAACGCACGCAGCGCTTCGGGAAGAACAGTAAGGATTACCGCACCGCAGACAGATCCCGGGATGCTCGCCATACCTCCGAGGACGACCATTGCACACATCGTGATCGAACCCTGATATGTAAAACTTGACGGAGAAATGAAACCTATGTATATAGCGTAAAAACTTCCCACGAGGGAAGCGATGACAGCCCCGATGACGAAAGCCCACAATTTGAATTTAACGGGATAAATACCGACAGAAGCTGCAGCTATATCGTCATCGTTCATTGCCAGCATCGAAAGGCCGAAACCGGAATTATTAAGCCGTATCATAAATACAACAACCAGGAGCATGATGATAAGCCCCATATAATAAAACTGTATGCGGGAATGAACCGGAAAACCGAATACGGACGGAGACGGTATTCCGGGAAGCCCCATAGGTCCGCGCGTAACTCTTGTCCAGTTCGTCATAACGAGGCGGAAAACTTCACCGAATCCGAGCGTAACTACTGCAAGATAATCACCGCGGAGTTTCAGAGTCGGAATACAAAGCAGGGCACCCAGAATGCCTGTGCAGCCGGCACTCAGTATAAATGCAATCCAGAAACTCATACCGGTATTCATCATGAGCAGTGTTGTGATGTACGCTCCCATACCGAAGAAGCACACATGCCCCAGAGAGAACTGCCCCGACCATCCGATAATCAGATTAAGACTGAGCGTAAGCGCAATATATATAAAGCATGAAATGAAAATATGCAGAATATACAAGTTAGTTATTATTTCAGGCGCAAGCACAAGAAAAATCAGGACAGCGGTAAGGATGATTTTCTTTGTCAGTTGAATCTTCCGTTTATTAAAATGCAGATCAGACATCATATATACTCCTGTAAAAACTCCACGGCAGCTGTACGCCGCGGGATATCGCAGATCAATGTTTTCTCATTGAGAAAACTGCCTGTGATAAAAAGTACACGGACGCACTTTTTATCATTCTTTCTTACACCTTATCAATACGCTTCGCTCCCATAATTCCCGAAGGACGGAGCCCAAGAATGACTATCATTACAATGAAAGAATATGCGTCGCGGTAGTTCGACGATAAATAACCGGCTCCAAGACTTTCAATAAGCCCTATGAGGTATCCGCCGATGACAGCTCCGGGAATAGAACCGATACCGCCGAGTATCGCTGCTGCAAAAGCTTTCATTCCGAGTAGATAGCCCATAGTCGGATATACCGAATTATAATATGCACCGATGAGTACACCCCCGATTCCGGCTATAAAAGAGCCCAACCCGAATGTAGCAGATATGATCAAATTTGAATTAATTCCCATAAGCTTTGCATTTTCAATACTTGTCGAGCAAGCCCTCATGGCAACTCCGATTTTCGTTTTGTATACAAGAATATACAGAATAAAAAGTATGAGAAAGGTTATAAGCGTAATGATAATCTGCAGATTTGTAAAAGTAACCGTCCCGGCAGTAAACGTTTTTCTCGTAAAGATCTGAAGCGGCTTACTGCCGGAACCCCAGACAAGCTGTGCAAAGTTCTGAAGAAAAACAGACATACCGAGTGCACTTACAAGGACAGCCATTCTGCGGTTCACCTTAATCGGCCTGTATGCAATGCGTTCTACACCCATACCGAGAGCTGCAGTTGCAGCCGCAGCAAGGACGATCATTGCAATAACTGGTATATGGAGAACAGAAACAAGTGTAAGACCAATAAAAGTACCAATCATCATGACATCGGCGTGTGCCCAATTGACTATTTGAAGAACGCCGTAAACCATCGAGTAACCCAATGCAACAAGCGCGTAGATACTGCCGACGGTGAGCCCGTTTACAACCTGTTGAAAAAACATCCGGTTTATCCCTCCTGATTTTGACAATTATTTAATAAGACTGCCAAAATAACCGATTTATATACAAATAAATTTTCATCTGCATACCGTCAATATGTACTTTATTAAATTAATTTTTTATTATAATCTGTTTAACTACTGTTGTACTTTTACCCATTTACCATTTTGAACCTGAAAAACACTGTAATGTTTCTGAACATCGCCATTAACAAATTTATTCAGACCGGTTATACCTTCATAATTTACATTCTGCATTGCAGTATTCACGGACTCGCGGTCTATTGCCTTGCATGATTTCATCGCTTCAAAAAGAGTCATAGCAGCATCGTATGCCAGAGCAGACCATAACGACGGTTCGGAACCGTTGAACTTCGCTTCATAATCATTAACAAACTTATGTACTTTCGGATCAGGATCATCGACACTGAAGGGGCCAAGTGAATATACCTTTTCGACAGCAGCCCCGTTTTCTGAAATGAGAGCCGGAGAATAACACCCATCATCAGCGAAGACGGGGCAGCTGAAACCGCCGGACTGATTCATAAGCAGTCCAAGTTCCGTTACAAGACCGATGAACATGATACCGTCTGCTTTTGAATTCCGAACCTTAGTTATTATCGTTGAAAAATCCTTTGTCTGTCCGTAAATAAACGAGTCGACTCCTGAAACAGTCATACCGAGCGATTTGATATGATCTTCATACACTTTTTCGATTGCAACACCGTAATCGTCGTTTTCGTACAGGATATAGACATTTTTCATTCCAAGTTTCTGGCAGAATTCCGCGCAAATAATACCGCCGAACGCATCACTGTTGCATGTACGGTAATAATACGGGCTTATGCCTGTAATGGCAGGAGATGTGGTAACAGGGCTGATGGCAGGAAGCCCGACACTTTTATAAACCGGAATCTGAGCAAGACCGCACGAACTGTTGTATGAAGTAATGACTGATATAATTTTTTTGTCGCTTGCAAATTTATTCGCCACCGCTGCCGCAGTCGACGGATCCGCTCCGTCGTCCTCACTCTGCAGCTGTATCTTTCTGCCGGTAATGCCGCCTGTACTGTTCGTTTCATCAACGGCAAGCTGGATCGCGTCAATAATCAGCTTGCCGTCAGCCGCAATAGTTCCTGTCATCGGAAACGACGTACCAACATAAATTGGTGCCGATGAAGAATCACGGCCCGTTTTTTTGGAACACCCCGTCGCAAGAAGAGCGGCACCTGTAATGAATGCACACATTATTGCCAACTCATTTTTTCTGCTCATATATTACTCCTTACGGAAAATATTTTTCCGTCACGTATGAAATAAAAAAAGACGCTGATACTCAGGTCTACTGCCTGAAAGCATCAACGTCTTCGTTTAATCGAATAATAATAATCATATTTATTTTTTGTCAACGACAAAAGTATACAAACATAAAAAAAAATCAGAAATTTATTCCTCATAAATTTCTGATTTTTACAATTATGAAAAATTAAAAACGGATATACTTTTTTTCACTTTTATACTGACACAAAACTACAAAATACAATAAGATCTTATATCTGTAATATTTTAATATCACGTCCTGATTAATCAATACCCCCGCCGCAAG
>DCFX01000080.1:3398-15237 GCA_002314445.1 Treponema sp. UBA1793 | reverse complement strand
CAGTCGGGATTTAATACCCTTCATACACCCCAAGGGGCGGGGTATTAAACCCTCCGCACGAATAAAATATCTAAAAAGGAAGGTGTATTAACCCCTCTGCACGTATGAATTGCACTCATACAATACACACGCAGCACGTCTGTTTTTACGCTCTGCTTTTAAAAAAAATCCGGTTCTCGCTTTATATCCACAATGAGAGTATAATGAAAAAGCCGAAACCGAAGAACTAAATTACAGGAGGTTAACCATCGCCATGTTTCCAGTCTCCCCGAAATTAAATGATCCGCGGCAGAATCACTTACTTGCCGTTCTGCCGGACGAGGAACATGTCCGGATCTTCCCTCATCTGGAACAGGTTCGCCTGAATCTAGGTGACGTTCTCTACGAGTCCGGCGGACAGCTGCGGTACGTGTATTTTCCCACTACAGCCATAGTCTCTCTGCTTTCCCTGATGGAAAACGGTTCTTCCGCCGAAATAGCAATCGTCGGTTATGAAGGAATTGTCGGAATCGCTCTTTTCATGGGTGGAGAAACAATGCCGAACAGGGCTGTTGTGCAGAGCGAGGGAATGGCATTTCGTATGAATGGATCACTTTTAAATCAGGAATTCAACCGGGCAGGCCCGGTCCAGCATATTCTGCTTCGGTATACTATGGCGCTTCTGGCTCAGATGGCACAGACAGCCGTTTGTAACCGCCACCATTCGATTGACCAGCAGCTCTGCCGCTGGTTATTACTCAGCCTCGATCGTCTGCATTCGAACGAGTTGAGCATGACTCAGGAACTCATCGCAAACATGCTCGGCGTACGGCGTGAGGGCGTAACCGAAGCTGCAGGAAAATTGCAGAGCGCCGGTTTGATAAACTACAACCGGGGCCGTATCACTGTATTGGATCGGCCGGGACTGGAAGCACGGGTATGCGAATGTTATGAAGTGGTCAAAAATGAATTTGCCCGCCTGCTCCCCGACGAAATTGCACGCTGAAATTTCATCGTCAGTATCAGCAAAAAATCACGATAGATTACATTCTCTTTTTATGTCGAAATTCTTATTTCAACCTGGTGATCAGTATGATCATCGATAAGGACAATAGTTGTTTCCGTCTGCTGAACTCCGTCAATGGTTATGAGAGACCCCGTACTGCCTGCCGGTGTCCGTTTAACCGCAATATGGTACATCGTTTCCCGATACCGGTAGTGAAGCTTGAAACCAGCCCAGTCCGCCGGAATGCACGGAGAGAGACGAAGCCTGTCCGCCTCAAGACTGACACCCAGCAGTGACTCCGTAATCAGCCGGTACATCCATCCGGCAGACCCTGTATACCACGTCCATCCGCCCCGTCCTGTATGGGGAGGAATCGAATAGACGTCCGCTGCCATGACATAGGGTTCAACTTTATAAATTTCCGCCTTCTCCGGTGAGTTTGAATGGTTCACAGGATTGATCATCGTGAAAAGTTCCCATGCCCGCTTAGTATCACCCATGCGCGCAAAGGCCATGGTCGCCCAGATTGCGGCATGTGTATACTGCCCTCCGTTTTCCCGTACGCCGGGAACATATCCTCTGATGTAGCCGGGGTTCGGTTCCTCTGTATCGAAGGGAGGATCAAGCAGCTGTATTAATCCTTTTTCACGGCGGACCAGATGGTTGTCCAATGCATCCATGGCCATGCGTGATCGTTCCTTATTCCCCGCACCTGAAAGTACGGACCAGCTCTGGGCAATAGAATCGATCCGGCATTCGGAATTATCGGCCGAACCAAGGAGAGAACCGTCGTCAAAATATGCCCGGCGGTACCATTGTCCGTCCCATCCTTCCTCTTCTATTTTTGTCCGGAGCTGCTCTGCTTCGCGTATGCAGCGTCCGGAAAAATCACGGTCGCCGTGTTCCAGTGAAAGCCCGCTGAACCGGTTCAGTACCTCATACAGGAAAAATGCCAGCCAGACGCTTTCTCCCTTTCCTTTTTCTCCAACTCTGTTCATACCGTCGTTCCAGTCGCCGGAACCGATAAGCGGCAGTCCGTGTACACCGCGCCCCGTCCCGTGTTGAATGGCGAGTACGCAATGGTTGTACAAACTGGCAGCCTGTCCTGACTGTTCGGGAAGATCATAATAGGATTCTTCATCAGGATTGACAGCCCGTCCCTGGAGGAAAGGAATCATTTCATCAAGCACTCCGCTGTCTCCGGTACATGAAACATAGCGGCATACGGCAAGCGGCAGCCAGAGATAATCATCCGAACAGTGAGTCCTGACCCCGCGGCCTTTAGGCGGATGCCACCAGTGCTGTACATCTCCTTCCGGAAACTGACGGGAGGCGCAGAGCACAAGCTGTCTGCGGAAAAGATCCGGTTCAGTGTGTACAAGTGTCATGGCATCCTGAAGCTGATCACGGAATCCGAATGCACCTCCTGACTGATAGTAGCCGCTCCGTCCCCACATCCTGCTGGAAAGAATCTGATACATAAGCCAGCCGTTCACAAGAACGTTGAGAGAGTCATCGGGAGTCTCCACACGTACTGCATCGAGGGTTTGTCTCCAGTACCGCCATACATTCTCGAGTGCTTCCCGTGCGGCGCCCGGAGCATTGAATCTGCGCGCCAGATGGCCGGCATCCGCCGCATCGCTTCCTGCGCCAAGAGTAAATACAATTTCACGGCTCTGTCCGTCGGCAAGTTCAAACGGAATCTGGATAGCCGCGCAGGGATCGAGAGCTGCCCCGGTAATGCCGGAAAGCTGTTCGTGCAGCATAGCGTCGGGATGTCCAAGAGAACCGTTGCGTCCGATGAACTCAGTTCTGTCCCCCGTTACCGTCCTTCCCTTTCCGGCTGCGTTGTGAAAAACGACCCGTTCCGGGAATTCCCGGCTGTACCTGTTCCGTGCGAAAACCGCACCTGTTTCGCCGTCCACTTCGGTGATTATATGCATGACCGATTTGGACCGGAGTTCTCCGAGAACGAGTTCTGCGTACGATGTAGCCGAAAGCCGGCGGGTGCGGCCTGATTCGTTGCGGACCTTAAGCACACTGAATTTGACAGGAGCATCTGTCGCCACGTATATCCAGAGTTCCGTGCTGATTCCCCATTCGCTGTGCTCGAATACGCTGTAGCCGAAACCATGCCGTGCCACGTAGGGAGTTTCTCCCCTGCGTGGCAGCGGAGACGGAGACCAGAATTGTCCGCTTTCTTCATCTCTGACATAGAGAGCCTCTCCGCTCGTGTCGCATACAGGGTCATCGTACCAGGGGGTAAGCCTGAATTCATGGGCGTTTTCACTCCAGGTGTATGCGGAACCAGCTTCGGAGACGACTGTCCCGAAATCAGGATTAGCCAGTACATTCGTCCATGGAGCAGGCGTAACCTGACCGCGGGCAAGCGTAATGATGTACTCCCGGCCGTCGGGAGCGAAACCGCCGAAACCATTGAAAAAGAGAAGATCACTGCGGGGAACGATCATTGACTGACCGCGGTTTTTCGAAGCCCGTACCGGAATCAGAAGCGGTATATTCGGTTTATGCCCGACGATTCCTCCTGTCTGTTCCTCAAGCGTACCCCGGCTGTCGCTTATAATTACCCGTGCGGCAGACTGAATGAGAATGCGGTCTTCTGCTGATATCTGCTCGGCGGAACGCACAAAAATACCGCCGGACTGGTCAGAGGCATTCTCTTTTACACCTGCGGTTATCAATCCCTCAATTTGATTATGGAGCTGCTGACGGTACCCGTCGCGGTCTTCATTCCAAATCATAAGATCTACAGGGAGTCCTTTCTGGCGCCAGTAACTGTGTGCCTGTACAAGCCGGCGTACCAAATCTATATTTGCAGGATCCTTTATCTGCAGCAGCACAATCGGCAGATCGCCTGAAATGGAATAGCCCCACAAGCCGGACTGACCACGGGTATTCGCCCTGATAATGCCGGGGGCGGCCCGCAGCCGGGAATGTGCATAAAGTATAAAACCGGTAAACCTGCTGTAAAGCTGAGCGTCCGCCTCGGTCCCGTTAATCTGCTGGAGAATCACCTGACTGTGCGTCCGTGCCAGTTCGAATGCACGGTTTGCAAACCGCTTGTCCTGATATTTTTCCGCGAGACGGACTGCGGATGCACGGGTATCGCCGATACCGGTAATCAGATCAACTGTCGCGGTAGACTCCGGGTCAATCCGTATCCTCTGGCGGATTGCAACGACGGGATCAAGCACAGAACCACTACTGCCCGATAGAGGTCCTGCTCTGTTCACCGCAGCAGGTTTTTCAACTGTCTTTCCCCGCCCTATGAACTGCAGGCGGTCAGTTTCGTAAGAAACGTCAATAACCCTTGCATCCCTCGCCGTCATCAGGTGTATCATCCAGGGAGTCTGCTCATTATCAGACCGGGGTCTGCGGGTGCACAGAATTGTCCGCTGTTCGTCAAGTATCTCTGTCTGTACAAACAGATTGCTGAATCCCGGGTGAGATGCATCGCTTGAGGCAGACGTCAGCACAACTTCTGCGTAACTGGTAATTTCCAGAGTCCGCTGGATGTGCGACAGGTTTGTAATGCGCACCCTGCGAAGTTCTATATCATCCTCGGGTGATACGGTAATTTCAGTATATACGTCAAAGTCATTGTCGCGGCGGCGGAATTCAGCACGGCCTTCCGAAAATATAGCTTCGTAGGAATCAGGCTTCTTACACACCGGCTGATATGAATTTGACCACAGTTCTCCCGTTTCGACATCCCGGACGTACAGGAACGTTCCCTTGTTGTCAACCGCACTGTCCTCGACCCAGCGGGTGACGGCAATATCTTTCCAGCGGCTGTAGCCGCTCCCCGCATTTGTGACCATAACATGATACCTGCCGTTGGAAAGCAGATGTACTTCAGGAGTGGCTGTGTCCGGATTGGTGATTGTACGGCTGGATGAACTCACTGACTCCATCCCTGCACGGAAATCAGGAATTTCCACGGCAAGCGCGGAAAATCTGGTTGCCCTGGGTATCCGTTCCTCAAGAAGGAGCGTCGTCGCCCTGACCTGCGGGATTGATCCGAATCTCTTCTGCATGAGCTGCCCCAGAAGGTGAGAAGAAAACGAAAGCAGGCTCATGCCCTGATGATGCGCCATGAATGAGTGCACTATCGCATTCGACTGGCCTGTCGGGACGCGCGACTCCGTATAGTCTATTGCTTCATAAAAACCATAGTCGCCTTCACTTCCCTCTTCTGACAAACGCTGAAGATTAAGGCATGCCTTTTCAGGCATAATCATCAGAGCCAGTGCGGTCGCATAGGGAGCGACAACAAGGTCGTCGATCAGACCTCGTTTAAGCCCCAGCCCCGGAACGCCGAAAGCACGGTACTGATAATTCAGCGTGACGTCGAACGAATTGTACCCCGACTCCGAAATACCCCATGGGATACCACGCTGCTGGCCGTACTCAATCTGACGTTCGACGGCCCGCCTGCATGTCTGCTGCAATAGTGTATTCTCATAGGACGGCATCACCAGATTCGGCATAAGATATTCGAACATCGATCCGCTCCAGGAAAAGAGGGTGGATTTACCGCCGATGCTGGCAAGAGAACGTCCAAGTGCAAACCAGTTTTCCTGTGGTACCTGTTCCTGCGCTATGGCGATAAAACTGGTAAGCCGCGCTTCCGAGGCAAGAAGATCGTAAAAACCGGTATCGCGCCTCCGGCTGTCGACATTATATCCAATAGAAAATAAATGCCGGTTTTTGCTGTACAGAAAGGTAAAGTCCATGAGTGCAAATTCCTCAATTCTGCGGACAAGATTATCTATTTCTGCAAGCCTGTCTTCAATATATCCGCACCCGTCCCGGATGAGCTGCTCCAGCATACCGGACGAACCGTCTTGGGGAACGTCTGCCGGAATACGCAGTAATTCAGTTTCCTGTTCATACAGTTCCTGTAAAGTCGGCATAGTTCCGGTACCAGTCAATAACCCTGCCGCACGGACAAAACCGGCACGCCCGTCCGGAGCATTGTTTCCTGCCAGCCACGGCACAAGATGGTCAAGTTCGGCAATACTATCGTGAACCTGGCGGACGAGTGCATCTGCCCACCACGCCACACGTTCATCCGTGTCTTTCACTGCTTTTTCTTTCACCGCTTCCGCAGAAAGTGCCAGCCGGATAAGAAACGAATGTGCGTCAGCTATCGTATACGTTTCAAACGTTCCGGCGCTCTCAAGCTGCTCCTCAAAGCGTGAAAGTGCAGCAGACGCGTCGCTCTGCAATGCAAATCCGGCCAGAACCTGTGCGGTATCATGAAGCCCTTCCGGAATTCTTGGATTCAGTATTTTGCCGTGGGATAGTGCAGAAAGGCCGACGCTGAGTGTCAGAAGATGTGCCGCCAGATTTCCGCTGTCTACGGATGAAATATACCGGGGCAGGAGCGGTTGCAGCGTCAGCGTATCGTACCAGTTGTAAAAATGATCGCGGTAACGTTCAAGTTTTCCCATTGTCTGAATTGTATGCCCGGTACGATCCAGCAGCAGTCCAATCGGAATGTATCCGAGATCACAGGCAGTCAGATTGGAAAGGAGAGAAAGCCCTATGTTCGTCGGAGATGTACGGTGGGCAATTTTTGGAGCAGGTTCTTCCTGATAATTATCAGGCGGCAGCCAGTTTTCTCCATCATTGACAAATGTTTCAAAAAAAGCCCATGTCTTCCGTGCAAGCCTGCCTATAAATTCGTTCTGTCTGCCGGAGGTCTTTACACTGCGTTCAGGCGGAGTAAGGCTTGTTGTCCACACGAGTAACGGAGAGGTCAGCCATAAAACAAGAAGAGGTACTGCGGCAAAGAAAATTTCCGCACGGAAAATAAAAAGAAAAACAGCAGCAGACAGAGCAGCGGCAGGAGCCGCCCACATAAGTTTGAAGGATGATGCAAGACTTGTTTTATCATTCCCGTGCTCAGCGGACGGAAGCCATTCAAGCAGATGGCGGTGCGTCACAAGTATCCTGAATACAGTCGACACAATTGTTACAAGGCTTGTGAACGCTTCGTACGGGAGACAGACAATCGTAAACAGTGACTGCGCCATGCGGTTGAGCAGAGAGCGTGCCGTATCAACAATATGCGGGACAACCGGCATATCATGCGGTTTCCGGAAAAAGTCAACAAAAGAAATGAGGAGCGGAGGGATAAGAATGATTCCAAAAACAGCCAGCATCCATAAAAATGGATCGGGAAGAACTGTCCATCCAAAGATGAAAAGAAATACGAGGGACAGCGACATAAGACTGCGCCTCAGATTATCAAGTATTTTCCACTTTGACAGACCCGACAGCGTATTCCTGCCCGTACCTCCGCCAAACGAGGGGACGGTCGGAAAAAGCCAGCGGGCAATCTGCCAGTCGCCGCGCATCCAGCGGAGGCGGCGACTGACGTCCGAGTAATAAGTAACAGGAGATTCTTCGTACAGCTGCACGTCGCTCACCAGGCCGGACCGTGCATAGCAGCCTTCAAGCAGATCGTGGCTCAATATTCTGTCCTCGGGAAAACGTTCCCGGAGCACCTGCTCAAAAGCGTCAACATCGTAGATGCCCTTTCCGATAAAAGCCCCTTCCCTGAATAAATCTTGATAGACATCGGATACAGCCCTGGTATACGGATCGATACCTGTCTCACTTTCCGTCATAATCGTGTAGTACGACGGGCGCGCTCCTGAAACACCAGCTGCGACGCGCGGCTGCAATATGCCGTACCCGTCTACGATCCGCTTCTGATTTTCATCAAAGACAGGGCGATTCAACGGATGTGCCATAATCCCGGCAAGCTGTCTTGCGGAATCACGGGGCAGCTGCGTATCAGTATCGAGAGTTATAACATATTTCACCGCCTGAAGCGGTTCAATACTTCCTATGATTGACTCAAAGGAATCTCCCGTTCCGCCCCGCAGCAATGAGTTCAGAGCTGCAAGCTTGCCCCGTTTACGTTCATATCCCATCCACACCCGCTCTCTGTCATTCCACTGCCGCGGCCTGTGAAACAGGAAAAACTGATCCCCCGAATCTCCCCTGTACCGGTCATTAAGATCAGTGATCTTCTGCTGAACAAGGGAGAGAAGAGTTTCGTCGGACTCCGCCGTCTGCTCTTTACTGTCCTGAAAGTCAGTAAGAAGACCGAATAAAAGATTGTCGTCCCGGTTTGCAAGAAACCTTATTTCCAGAGTTTCGGCCAGATACTCGATGCGTCGTGCACTTGAAAGCATTGAGGGAACGACAACAAGTGTACGGGAAGATGCAGGAATGCCGCCGGAAAAATCCATACGGGGAAGAATCTGAGGAACCGCAAAAAGCGTCACAATCCAGTTCAGGAGAGCTATGGACAAGCCGCACGCGCATACAAAGGCTGGCAGCACAATCAGCCACTGCAGTACTCCGTGAGAACCCCCGTGAGAGCCTCCATTATAGGCCAACATTACGAGTCCGGCCGAAACAACGGCAGACACAGACAGAACTGAGCCTGTATACAGAATAAGTCCCCGTCTGGTGCCGCAGCGGCCATACGAAAAACGGCCTGATCCGCGTACCTGTGCAGTCCGGAGCAGCATATCAAAACCTTTATCAACAAGATAATAGCCGATATGCGCCGAACGATCATTCTTTCCTGCACTGTCGCACCCCTTCTGTGCCAGCTGCAGGGCGAAGCGGGCTACAGACTCTTCCGGCAGGCGGCCCCTTCTGGCTGTTTCTTCAACCGCATGCCTGTACTGGTCGCGTGTTGCAAAATCCATTTTTCCGTAGCAGCCGGAAGGATCACCGAGTAAAATTTTGTCGACGGCACTGGTGCTCTCGACGATTTGTTTCCAGTCTGTAGCAGCCAGGGAACGCAGTCCGCGGATGCTGTTGCTTATTGAAACCTGATCAGCCGCCTGCTGCTGCAGTTCCGACTGAACAAGCTGTTCTATCGTCAGTCCCGTTTCTGAAAGGCGCTGTTCAATCCATGTCAGGGGAAGTGCCAGTGCGGAACCTTTTCCCTGCAGTTTCCGTGCAAGTTCGGCGACGAATGAACTGACAATCTGGGGATCTGACCGGGCCATGTCGGCAATCAGAAGAATGAGATTTTTCGGATCAGATTCCGCGGATTCTATCATCCGCTCAGCCCAGGAATCTGCCTCGCTCTGAGCATGCATCTCTGCCGAAATCCTCACGGCGACACGACGCAGATTCTCTATAAGCGCAAGCCGGAGCATAATCGGTATGGCCCATAACTCTCCAATCGTCAGGACAGAAACAGATTGGTACGAATCCAGAAATCCCTGGAGCGTATCAGGATCCACAAGTCCGTCTTCATGTGAAATTCTCTCCAGCGCAATGTCATAAACGCGGGGCAGGGAAGCAGACTGGCCTCCAAGCAGAATCGGAAGTCCCCTGCTGTACCCTTTGGGAAGATCCCGTTTGCTGGTATAGATATGTTCTTCAATAAGATAAAAATTATCGAGCAGCCAGTCGGCGGCTGGAAATATCCGCCGTTTTTCGGCGGCAGCTTCGGCAAACAAATCTCTGACTTCATTCAGCTTCGATTCATTCTCAACAAGCCGCGCGAGAAGTTTATCGTTATGTGAATGCGATTTACTCACAAGGTGCGTTTCGGCAAGCATTCTGCCGTAATGCTGCATCTGTTCTACACTGAACAATTCAGAACGCAGGGGTTCATCAGTGGGGGATTTAGGACGGGAAACTAAACGATCAAGAAAACTCCGGACAATCTTTTTATTAGTACCTTTTTTCATCATTTATCCCCATCCTTTTTGTTTATGATATCAACACATACAGATTTTCTATCCACTACCACACTCACTGTCTGTTCTGCTGAATGCTGTTTAGTGAATTATCCGGCAATTTTAGAGAAATTCTGCAAAGATCAGCGTACTTTTAAAATATAAGGACTAACATTCACCTGCGTCTGTGCGTCAGCGCACAGACGCATATCTATATAGATGATTACTTTATACACAGATATCACCTGAACCGAAGTTTTCGGCCGTGTCAAAGCAACTAAAGTACAATTTTACAAATACTAAGGAGAATTTTATGGAAGTTAAAGAAGTTGGAAAATCAGTAAAAAAGAATCTAGCGTCATTTTTATCGGGAAAACCGGTATGGGCGTTCTGGATCGTGTATTGCGTATTGACCGGAATTATGTTCGGCATATTTTATACCGCGATGTACCTCGTAGCACAGCAATGGTGGATTCCTGTTGTCGTAGTACTCCTGATCGGAATAGTATGGGGAACAGTCATTCATGCGGACAGCACAGATAAATCTGAAGAGAAAAAGGAACCGCAGCAGGAAGAAAAACCGTTATAAGACAGAACTCCGGTATGCTTTGCAGCAGAATACACAGTCTGTAAAGAATACCGGATGTATTTATTTCCGATGCAGAAAAACATACCTTATTTGTTCTGTTCCCGATAAGTACGGGGGGTCATGCCGATTCTGTTTTTAAAACTTCGGTGAAAATAGCTCTTTTCGGTAAAACCTGTCCGCAGCGCAATTTCTTCTATTGTCAAATCTGTAGAAATAAGGAGCCTTTTTGCACGTTCAATTTTAAGCTCCAGAAGTTTTTCCGAAAAGGTAACCGACAATGTTTTTTTAAACATCGTCGAAAAATAAGCGGGACTGTATCCGAATTCTGCCGCAATTGATTCAAGTGTTACAGTTTGATAGTTATCTGCCATATATTTCAGATAACATCCCGCTTTAAAAGCGTAATCTTTCATCATTGAAGATTCACTTATAACCAGGTGTTCCTGATGGCAGCTGTGAAGATTTATAAGAAACAGTACAAGTGCGGCAAGAATAATTTCTTCGTTTTTCGGAGATGTAAATGTTGCTTCCCAGAGAAGCTGCCGTCCTGCCCAGTATACAGGAGTATCTTCAGTATTATCAAAAAAAAGGTATTCGGGAGAACTTGTTCTGATTTTGAAGAAATCATAAAATATAGGCCGGGTTGAAATTTGTGTATAAAAAAAATCAGAAAACATAGCATCGTCAATATTCAGTATATATATACCTTTTCTCTGATTATCGGAATCCTCTATTTCAAACTCATACCGGCATTTTTCTTTCAATAAAAGCATATTACCAGGGCAGCAAAACAGTTTCTGGGTCAGTACTTTTATCCGGGCATGGCATTCGAAAATAACGATTGTCACCACATCTGACACAAAAACGCACTGTTTAGTGCTGTCTTCATGTAACAGGCAGTAATGTATCCCGCAGCATTCGTTATTTATCAGCCGCTTTTCTATTTCAGAGTCTATATCAAACGTCACTTTTCTATCATACGGTATAATCGAAAAAAAAACCACTTTTTTCGATGTTTTTTATAGCTTGTTGCTACAGTCAGAGGGGGTACAATACATATATGCATTCAGAGCTGTCTGACTGACAAAACAAAACTCTGAAAGGGAGATCTCTTTATATGGAAAAAAACGCATCTTTCCAAAAAAGGTCAATACCGATGCTTATACTCGGCGTTTTCCTTATGTATTTTTATTCGGGACTTCAGGCTGATCACCTGAATGTGCTGACTCCTTATTATCAGAAACTCGGATGGCTTGCAACAACAATNNCTTCATGTAACAGGCAGTAATGTATTCCGCAGCATTCGTTATTTATCAACCGTTTTTCTATTTCAGAGTCTATGTCAAACGTCACATCTCTATCATATGGTATTATCGAAAGAAAAACCACCTTTTCCGATGTTTTTTATAGCTTGTTGCCACTGAAGGAGGAAGTACAATACATATATGCTTCAGAGTCGCCTGCCCGGCAAAAAAACTCTGAAAGGGGGATTTTCAATGGAAAAAAACGCATCTTTCCAAA
>DCFX01000080.1:0-3291 GCA_002314445.1 Treponema sp. UBA1793 | reverse complement strand
AACTCGGATGGCTTGCAACAACAATTACAAACCCCGTAACATGGGCCGGCTTTGTCGTTATTCCTGCGACTTTGCTTGTGGGGACTTTGCTTCTCAAGTTCGGTATTCCGAAAGTCGTAGTACCGTCTGCAGTGATCGTCGGTATTTCTACCATCTGCCTTGCTTTTTCCGGCCAGAATGTTGTCGCCTACAGTATTTCACTTTTCTGCATGAGGCTGTTTATCCTCCCGTTCCAGATGGGAACATTCATGCTCTGCACAAACTGGTTTATAAAATCAAGAGGACGCGCACTCGGTATGGTTGTAACAGGAAGCCCTCTCTGTACTGCAACATTTATTGCCCTTCTCACCATAGGCGTTAATGGCATAGGGCTGCCCAAAACATATCTGATTACCGGCATTATCATACTTGTCCTTGCCGCGCTCGTAGCTGCAACAATCAGGACATCGCCTGAAGATGTCGGTTTATACCCCGACGGCGCCTCAGACGCTCCCGAACATGAAGCGGTTGAACCTGGAATGAGTTTCAAAGAAGTATTCAGTAACGGTGATGCGTGGCTCCTCGTTTTCTCCCTGGGTCTGCTTCAGTTCTGCATTACATCAATTATGCCTTTCTTTGTTGTCCGCATGAATATGACAGGTTCTACGCCTGCTCTGTTTCTGGCATTCCTTTCAGCAGCCGCAATAGGAGGTCTGTTTGCAAGTAATTTCTTCGGTTTTCTTGATGATAAAATCGGTACAGTAAAGGCTTGTCTCGCTCTTTGTGCGGCATACCTGCTTGCAATATTCGGCCTCCTTTTTATGGGAAAAAATACGATTCCTGCACTAATTGTCGCAGCAGTCGGCATTGCAGGCATAACAGGAGGCACCGGTACACTTCATCCGTCAATAACAGCATATGTATATGGCAGAAAAAAATATCAGGCAGCAAACCGCTGGATAATGACAGTGCAGGCTGTCATTATGGCCTTCGGTATTTATTTCATGTCGACAATTCTTGATAAAACAGGAAGCCTTAACCTGGCATATAAAATTATGGTAGTTCTCGTAGTAATAGCCGTAATCTGCCTGCTCTTTATCGGACGTAAACCTGATTTCGACCGCCAGAATAATGCATAAAGAACAAGGAGTAACAAAATATAATGGAACAAAAATATCCGCATCTGCTTGAACCGCTTCAGGTAGGAAAAGTCTCGTTCAGAAATCGTATATTTGCAGCACCGACCGGAGTCCATACACTCAATGATCCGGTTCCGTACCCTACAGAACCGCTTATCACCTTCTATGCAGACAAGGCAAAAGGAGGCGCTGCCTGCGTCACCTGTGTGGGAGCAAGTCTGTTTCCCTGCCAGGGGGATGGAGTTCATTCCGACTTTGATATATACCAGCGCAATCATCAATATATGCTTGCACGCCTTTCCGACAGAATTCATTTTTATGGCGCAAAGGCATCAATGGAACTTGGGGTCGCAGGTGTTGTCGGCAGTCCGTACGGCGTAAGTGACGGGGCCCCGCTCATGGACGGCTCTCCTGCAAAAGAAATGCTGGAAGCAGAGATAGAACGCATTACACAGGGATATGCTGATGCAGCTGAAATCCTTATGCAGAACGGATTCGATATGGTTCTTCTGCATTTCGGGCACGGCCTGCTCGTAGGTTCATTTCTTTCACCGCTTACAAATAAACGGACAGACGCATACGGCGGCCCGTTTGAAAACAGAGCCCGGTTCGCATGCAATATCATTGACCGTATACGTGCAAAAGTCGGCAGAAAGCTGCTTATTGAAGTAAGAATCAGCGGAACAGAATACGCTCCCGGGGGAATTCCTGTTGAAGAGGCAATTTCATTCACTAAACTGATCGAGGACCGTATCGACCTTATTCACGTCTCCGCAGGTATGATAGGGCCGAAATATATGACTATGACGCATCCATGCGATTATATGCCGCCTATGCCGAACGTATTCCTTGCAGAAGCCGTAAAAAAATCAGGTGTCCATATACCGGTCGTCACAGTCGGAGGTATACAGGAACTCGACGGAGCCGAAAAAATTCTTTCGGACGGGCGGGCAGACGTGGTATCCATAGGACGCGGTATGATTGCAGATCCTGATCTGGGAGAAAAAGCATACGAAGGGAGAACTGATGATGTACGCCCGTGTGTAAAGTGTATGAGATGTCACGACAGTGCTTGTTATGAAGTCCGCTTCTCATGTACCGTAAATCCTGAAATAGGACTCCAGCATACAATTCAGACCCTCGGCCGCCCCGTTGCATCAAAAAAGAAAGTCTGCATCATCGGCGGCGGCCCTGCAGGTATGGAAGCCGCACTCATTGCATCACAACGCGGGCATCAGGTTATTTTGTACGAAAAAAGCGGTTCGCTCGGCGGTACACTGAAATTCTCAGAAAAGGTTCCGTTCAAATACGATCTTGCTAAATTCAAAAACTACCTTATCCATCAGGTAGAAAAGTCTGCGGTGCTGGTAAAACTGAATACAGAAGTAACAAAAGATATGCTTGAAAAAGAACAGGCTGATGTCGTTATTGCTGCATTGGGTGCAGAACCTGTACAGCCACGCATTCCAGGAATAGATGGTAGCAATGTACATATGGCGCTGCCTGTATACGGCAACGAAAAAGAGCTTTCCGACGATATCGTCATCATCGGAGGTGGTCAGGTCGGCTGTGAAACGGCACTCCACCTTGCAATGATGGGCAAAAAGGTAACTATCATTGAAATGCAGACATCGCTTGCCCCCGATGCGTCCCCCACCCACCGGGACGAACTCTTGGTTAAACTTGATGAAACGGAAGGGCTCAAATATCTTACTTCGTATAAATGCACGGCAATCACCGGCAAAGGTGTCGAATGTCTTGATAAAAATGACAGAAAACAGCTTGTAGAAGGAAAAGATATTATCATATCAGTCGGTATGAAAAGTCATGCAGCAGAAGCTGATGCATTCCGTACTGCAGGTAAGCGGTTCTTTACAATCGGCGACTGTTCACGTGTCGGTACTGTCGAAAAAGCAATGTACAGCGCATATTCTGTCGCAATACAAATCTAAAGATTCATAATTCCTGATACACTATCCCGGCAGCAGCATACTGCCGGGATTTTTTAACTCCTGTCATAATCAGAAGTCCTGCCCAGAACGACAAGACAAAGTACGGAAACAAGAACGAGAACCATCATAATTTTATATGCTGCTGCAAGGCTTCCGGTCTTATCAAGTACTACAGACATAAAATATACAGCAAATGCCATAATAACGGCCTGAACCGTCAT
>DCFX01000058.1 GCA_002314445.1 Treponema sp. UBA1793 | reverse complement strand
TTAACCATAAGAAGAGCTTCTTCCACACTGTTTGAAATCGGGAAATATCCCATAAGTTTTGTTAATTCAATAACTTTTTTGACCGAACCATGAATATTTGCAATTGAAAGTTTCAGATTCATCTTTTTAATTGTAGAGCAGATATAAATCAGCGCACCGATTCCTGATGAATCGATGTAATCTACCTGCTCAAGATTGATGATGAATATCTTTACATTTTTTTCAAGCATCTTCATTACAAGCTCTTTCAGTTTGTAGGAGTTGTAAAGATCCATTTCGCCATTGACATCAATGATGTATACATCTCCATTTTTTCTTATTTTAAGTTCCATACAGAAAACTCCTTACCCCTGGATTTTTATGACCATCAGACTCTGGTCATCATACTGTTGTGTCATGCCGCAGTACTTTTTTATATCATCTTTTACACGGTTCGCAATATCACGTCCTGATAACTGATGATTAGACTCAATAACCTTCATAAGGCTTGTAAGTGAATATTGTATACCAAATTCATTAAGAGATTCAAGTAATCCATCCGTACATGTAATCAGAATATCGCCCGGAATCAGCTTTATATTTATATCTTTGTATTTGGTCTCTTTTTCTACACCAATAGGTTCGCTTGAATTCGAAATTTTAGAAATACTATTCGTTTTTGCAGAGTACAACAGGACCGGATTTATACCGCAGGTCGCTATCTGTGCTTCGCTTGTTACAGGATTATAGTTTATAAGTGCAATGCTTGCAAAGTGGTCTATATTGGAATTTTCGCTGCAGATACCACGGTTTGTCCAACTGAGGATTGTACCCGCACTCTGCGGTGTATTGACAATGAGACGGAGCATGGCTCGGATCATGACCATAACAATGAAGGAATTCATTCCTTTTCCTGCGATATCGGCCATAACGTACGAAATGCGGTCTTTCCGCGAGAGCAGTACATCGTAATAATCGCCGCACACGTCTTCGGCTGTTGAAGTCCAGCAGCCGAGTGAAACCCTATTAATTGAAGGAAGTTTTTCCGGCAGCAGTTCCTTCTGGAACTTGGATGCGATATCGCCTTCCTTTGTAAGTTCCCGGTGTTCACTGTATTCAAGAAAACTGAAAAGCGGTTTCAGTCCCGTCGATGCGGCGTCGGTAATGACTTTTGCATCTTCAAATTCCTTTTCGGTGAATTTTTCCTTGCCGGGATTCCGCGAAAGCGATGCAACACCTATTACCTGTTCCTGAAATTTTATCGGCACAAAGATATAACTTCCGCATGCAAGAAAATCTTCAGGTCCGTTCTGATAGATGCGCGTATCCTGTGTGGAATCTGCAATGAGCAGCGGTTCCCCGCCGGATGCTGCTTCGCCGAATATGTTGTCTGTCAGCTGAAATTGAGCATAACGGAAATTTGTTTCGACCCTGACAGGCTTATGCGGCAGGTCGTCTGGAAGTTTGTAGGGCGGGGGAAATGCTCCCGACATTGAACGTACTGCAAGAATATTGTCGAATTCGTCAGCAAGAAGAATAGCACATCCGTCTGCATGCGTCTTTTCCGTAAGCTGCTTGTTGAAGTAGTCCATGAATTTATCCATGCTGTCTTCGTCGGAGAACATATTTGCCGCTTTAGCCGTAAAATCCTTGTTTATGGCAAGAATATTTTTATAACGCTCAAGGGCTGCCTCGTTTTCACCGGAAGATAATGGATCTGTATTTTTTTCTGCCTCGGAAGTTTTGGATCTGCCCGTTTTTTCGCGCATTTTCGGAATACCTGTTACGTGAATTACAAGATAGGGCAGGACGAGGACTGCGCATGCCAGAATAGTACAGGCAAGATACAGTGTATGCACTGTATAGAGCGTATAAGCAAGTCCTCCGATCAATACAATCAGAACGGCAAAAAAAATAAAGCTTATTTTTGCGGTGTTGCGCACCCTGATGGCTATAAGCAGTCCCAGAAGTACGCAGCAAATAATCAGTGTTATTGCCAATGGTACGTTAGTAAAAGAATCTATTGAATACAAATTTTTTTCTCCTGATATATTTTCATTCTACGATTTTAGCATTGAAATATTTCATCGTCAAGTTTTAAAAATCAAAAACGTCAATTTGTCCGTATGCTCCGTTTCAGCAGGATTCGCTGAATTTTATTGATTATTTTACTTAACGGCTGCGGTTTCTGATTTTTTCTGAATGCAAGGACTGCATCGTCAAGTTTTACATCGTTTCCGAATTTCTGTTTCAGTTCGTCCCAGTATTTTATGATCCAGACATACAAATCGCTTTGTGTGCGCTGTCTGAAGTAACGCATGATATGATATTCATGGATTACTTCAATTATTGGGTGGTATACGGTTGTATACCATGATATGACGGCTTCTTCCATAGAAATTTCATCGGTACGCTTCATATTCAGATAATATTTATGAGTGAGGATATGATTGTAGACAACGTCATACTGCCCGGCGGTAGAGAAATCAAGCCCCCAGAAATCTGTTATATCGCCGAAATTGGTTTCTGTATAAAAAACACGTTTTTCATAGAATATTATCTGTTTTACCATACCTTTCAGCGTATCAGACGGCTTAAGTTTTATCTCGCTTTGCAGGGAAACGACTTCCGCGTCAATAAATTCCGTTCCCCGTGCTTTTGAGACAGACACCCTGTGGTTACCGTCACGTACGAAATAAAGTCCGCCCAGTTCGTAGACTTTTATGGGCGGAAGCGTGATTGACTGAAGAGCCGCTTCGTCAACATGTTCCCATCTGTCCCTGAGAAAGCTGCTTTTCGGGAAAAACCTGTTGTCGAAATCTTTATACCGGCCTTCGCTGCCTGCTATTTTATTGACGGGAATCGTTTTCATTCCGATGTAAACTTCATCTTTCGGTTTCAAAAGTGATTTTATATCGGTAAAAGAAATAAGGTTCGCTTCTTCAGGATTCATGAAATGCTGAATTTCATTGACCAGAGCCTTACTCCTTGCTTTTGAGAAATCGTCTTCAGTCTGGGCTGAATAATAGTTCACAGTCATTCCTTTTGCTCCTGAGGGAAGTCAAGAACGCAGTGGGCATATGCGTTTACTACAGTTGTTTCTTCGACTTTTGTGATTCGTTCTTTGCGCATGTCGTATAAGTGTATGTGTCCGTGAACCAGATATGCAGGTTTAAATTTTTTTATAAACCAGTTAAAACTGTCAAATCCTTTGTGGCACGGGTCTTCCTGATCATGTACATGACGGGGTGAAGCATGGGTAAGCAGGATATCAAGGTATCTCCCGTATCGTATTTTATTCAGGATGAGCGACGGTACCAGGTGTGCAAGGCAGCTGTGCATCTGTTTATCAGTATACTGATTCAGTCCATTGTTATACCTGAGGGAGCCGGAAACGCCGGCAATGAGAAGAGGCGTTACCCTTCCTGTCGCAGGATCCCTGAAAGAGAGTTTATTGTCACGAATGACGCGGAATCCTGCATATACAGCGCCGTGTCCTGCTGACATTGAAGCTCCCGGCGATGCAAACTGAAACTGGGCAGGGAGCGGCGCATGGTTTTTATGATAGTAGCGGTATTCGGTAAGATTGTGGTTTCCGAAAATAAAGTATGTCGGCTTGTTGAATGTCGAAACAATAAAATCGACATAATCCATGGGGAGATCACCTGCACAAAGGATCAAGTCTATATCGGGAAACATTTTTACCGCATTCTGATTATAAATAAGCGGATCAATCTGATCGGAGACACAGAGTATTTTCATTATGAACCTGACTTTTGCAGCAGCTGTTCCAGTTTCTCTTTTCCGATGAGTTCAACCGGTCTGTTTTCAGCGAATCCTGTAGCTGTACGTGTAAAACCTGCGCTTGCAAGAATGTATGCCTTTGTACAGTTCTGCTCTTTCATCTTATCGAGCGTTTCCCTGATTGCGCTGTCCTCAAGCGGGTCTGCATCGCGATAGAACCTGAGCAGAAACAGCTGTTTCCTCATGTTCATCCAGTCGTCGCTCTTATGCTCCACGGCGATAATCTGACAGCCCCATTTTGTCGGTTCGCAGGTCTGCGTCGACATTGAAAGACTTTCAAGCGCTGCTCTTTTACAGATTTCCATGAATTCTTCAGTACCGCTTGTCAGATAGTCTTTGAGGCTGTCGTTTGACTGGATGTCTTTATATTCGGTAAGTTTTGCGGTAACGTCGCGAAAGGAGTGATTCTTTTTATAGATTATTTCCCATTGTTCGATTGCTTTTTCGATTCTGCGGTTCTTTTCATAGCAGGAGGCAAGGAAATAGCGGGCATACAGAGTATCCTGTTTTGAGCCGTCCTTGTCCTGTTCTATAGCCCTCTGAAGATCGGGAATTGCATTGTCGATGCGGTTCACAAGCATAAAACAGGTGCCGCGTTCAATCAGTGCCTTCTGCCTGTAATCGGGATCGCGCTGCGCTTTTTCAAAAGCCTTTACTGCAGCGCCGAAATCCTTATTTTCCTTGAGAATTTTTCCGAGATAATAGTAGCTTGAATATGTTTCGGGACTCAGTGCAAGGGAGAGGTCAATCTCTTTTTTCGCTTCCGTAAACTGTTTTGTATGATACAGGATAAGGCCGATTGCGGCATGTGCCTTTGCATGTCGTTTGTTGAGTGCTACTGCCCGCTGGAAGAAACCGAGCGCAGTATCTCCTCTGTTCTGCTGTTCGTAGATTTTACCGATGTTGTAAAAGTTTTCGGCATTCTGCGGTTCCAGTTTTGTCAGGAGGAGGAACTCCCGGAGAGCATCCTGCTGCTGGTTGAATTTGAGGTACAGGCCGGACACTTCTTTCCGGAAAGTAAGTTCGGGAAGTCCTTCTCCGAAGATTGCATTTTCATTGACGATTTTGTATTCCATAAGGGCAAGTTCTGAACGGTTGTCAGCGAGATACGCTCTGCCAAGATAATAATGGGCAAGATAATTACCCGGATCTTTTGCAAGAATCTGTTTGGCAAGCTTTATTGCCTGAGATGTTTTTCCCTGCTTTATCAGTTTTTGTATACCCTCAATTTTTTTTGGGGCTGTTACTGATTTGATTACAAAAAAAAGCAGACTCGCGACACCGGCGCCTAAAACTACCATAATCGCGATCTGAACAGATTCCATAAGACAGTCCTCCGGTATATACTTGCTATATATTATAATACTAAGAAAAATGATAATCTACATATTTGAGTATACTGTAAAAGAGTAGTAGATTTAAGCCAGTCTGTCAAATGTTTACTGTATTTGAAGGGGAAAAATGAAATGACAAAATTTGATCGTATTATTACAGTAATGGTTGCATTATTTTTCATAATGCCCCTGCTCACTGCCGAAACGGAAGGAGAGCAGCTTTTTAAAAACAACAACCCTGCCGGTGCAGTCCCGCTTTTTGAGCAGGATATAGCATCCGGAACAGCATCGCCTGATGCGTACAACTATCTCGGTCTGGCATATTACCAGACAGGGCAGTTCGATAAATCGATGGAAACATTTGAAAAGGGACTGAAAGTTTCGGGAACTAATAAAAAAATACTTGCATATAATGCGGGGAACTCTGCTTTTGCCGCGGGAAACTATACAAAGGCCGACAGTTATTATTCGCTTGCGCTTGCGGCTTCTCCTGATTTTACACCAGCTCTTCTTAACAGGGCGAATGCGCGCCTGAAAGCAGATGATTTGCAGAATGCGCTTACTGATTATACTGCATACCTGGAGAAAAAGTCCGGCGATCCCCAGAAGGAACAAATAGGGCAGATGATAGGACTTATACAGGCGGAACTGAACAGACGCGCAGATGATGCGAAAATTGCTGCAGAACAGGAAGCGCAGAGAAAAGAAGAAGAGGCGAAAGTTCAGGCCGAACAGCAGCGCATTGCGGAAGAGAAAGCTGCGAAGGAAGCTGAAGAAAAGGCTGTGGAAGAAGCACGCAGAAAGAAGCTTCTTGAAGATGTTGCGAATTCGCTTCAGGATACAAGTACGGAAAACATGTCGTCCGGAACAGAAGATACAATAGAATATAATTCTGAACCGGAGCTTGATTAGAATATATTATAAACGTATAAGGCGGAAATTATGGGGATTACTGATTCAGAAAAAAAACTTACTAAAAAACAGAAAATCGTTCTGGCCGGTACAGCAGCGGCTGTGGCGCTTCTTATTGCTGCGTTTGTATGGCTCAGACCGTCTTCTTCGGGAGACAGTGAACGTAAAAATACACTTACACTTGTGCAGATGTATATGGACAAAGGTGAATACGACAGGGCTATGA
>DCFX01000092.1 GCA_002314445.1 Treponema sp. UBA1793 | reverse complement strand
CCATAATAACGGCCTGAACCGTCATCAGCCATCGGTTTGCAGCCTGATAACGGGCTCTGCCGAATACATACGACGTTATGGAAGGATGGAGTGTAGGTGTACCTCCTGTTACTCCGGCAAGCCCTACAGCTGTAAGAATGAGCATCGGAGTATCATTTTTTTTCATTAAAAGAAGCCCTGCAAGACTCAGCAGGAATGTCGCACAAAGGACAAAAGATGCTTTTACCGTTCCAAACTTATCATCAATAATACCAAACAGACAGCTTATGGGAATGCCAAGAACAGCGGCAGCAGAAAGGCAGGAAAAATAAAGCGCAGGCTGTGTACCGGTCATTGTAAGCCGTACAACATAAAACGACATAACAGCGACTATGCAGAACTGCAGCAAACCGTAGGATACAATAAGAAGCCATGATTCTTTCCTGCAGAAAACATCTTTTACTGACATTTTTATAGTTTCCTCATCGCCTGCATATGCATAGTTTGCTCCATCAGGATGCAGTCCTGTTTCTTCCGGCGTTGATCTGATAAAAACTGCAATAAGGACAGCAAGAATAAGGACACCTGTTCCCGCAATAGTATATGCTGTTCTGAACCCGAATAGAGTAGTCACCTTCGAAAGAATCGGAATAAATGTCGCAGTACATAGAGGACTGCCGAGTGTTACAATACCAAGGGCTCGTCCCCGCATCTTTACAAACCAGTTCGTACACAGCATGAAACCGCCCATCTGAAGCGGAAGAACAAACAGGCGGACACAGAATAACGAGATGTTGTATACCACTTTATTCTGTCCCGCAAACGCAAGGAGAATGACAGAAAGCCCCTCGATAACCGCCGACGGTACAAGTACCTTTGGGACTCCGAACATAAGCAGAAGCGTCCCGACCAGAAAAGTCGCCGGTATAATCGCAAAACCTGCCCATGTTACGGGATTTGTGACAGCAGTCGTTGTCCATCCCAGCTTTAAATAGTAAGGCGTAAGTACATTAAGATGATCGGATTGAAAACCTGAATAAAAATACATCATTGCCACACCAAGAAGAAGTAGTATACACGCGCGTTTTCGGAACGAGGGGGACTGTTTCATCTTATATCTCCTGTTTTTTATGTATAAGTCTACTTCACAACAGAGAGAACACAAGATGTAACGCACATGCAGTTTAGTTGCTTTTCTTTCGGTTTTGCTGATACGGAAACAGCAGTTCAAACACGGAACGTATCAATCTGAGTACCTATGCGGATAATTGTATCATTTGTGTGCTTTGATATAGTTTCCAGAGCCTTCCCTGTTTCTCCGATTCTCCGTGCACCTTTTTCCATTTCGGCAACCCGGCCCTTCATCGATTCGGTAGCATCCTGAAGATGCTTAACCTCATCCAGAATAGCTTTCTGACCGGTACTCATCTCCGCAGATGCAGTACGGACTTCCACCGTGCTGTCGTTCATCATATGAAGTGCGTCGCCTATCTGTTTAGATCCTGTCAACTGTTCTTCCATTGCATTTTTTATCTGCATGACTAGAAGATTCGTCTCTTTTATGTTTTCAGAAACAGAGCCAAATACCCCTGTACTGTCTTCCGATGCAGCAACAACAGTTCCAATTGATTCCTGAATCTTTTTCAGCTGATCGCCGATAGTCTTTGACTGGACAGATGATGTTTCCGACAATTTTCTGATTTCATCAGCAACAACACTGAATCCTTTTCCGGCATCCCCTGCATGAGCTGCCTCAATTGCCGCGTTCATGGCAAGAAGATTTGTCTGTTCCGCAATACCGGCTATCGCTGTATTGGCTTCCTCAAGCATTTCCGACTGGCTGGAAATCTGCTTTATCTGCTCACTCACGCGTTCCTGCTTTGCAATACCGTCTGTGGACCGGGATTCAAGAGATGAAAAGGAGTCTGCCATCTGTCCGGCAGTTTTATTAACACTGCCTATATTACCAATCATCTCTTCCACTGCCGCAGATGCCTCTGTAATACCGCCTGCCTGTTTCTCTATCATTTTCTCAAGCGATACAATATTCTGTGAAATTTCAGTCACGGCCCCGGCAGTTTCTTCGACACTTGCAGACTGCTCAGAAATTTCATTCTTCACGCCGTCAATATCAGACAATATCTGAGTAATTGCGCCAGCTGTTTCTTCAATACTGCTGGCAAGTGTATCTCCGTCGGACGACAAATCGTTTCTTGATTTTTTCAAATCAGCCATTATGTGCTGCAACTTTTCAATAAACTTATTAAATCCCCTGACAACTGAACCGATTTCATTATTCACTGTCATGTCAAGCCGTCTTGTGAGATCAGCACTGCCTGAAGCAATATCCTGAATTGATTTTTCCACAAACATAAGGGGCTTTATCATTCTTCTGACAGTAAGCGCCGTAACAACAATAAGTAAGACTATAAACACAAAAAACAGAACGACAAGAGTTTTTCCGAGCCTGTCCGCCGTTGCATTAATTTCCGATTCCGGCAGAACGGCAGCGACTGACCAGGATGTATTCTGTACCGGGGCAAAGAACATATACGTATCGTTTTCAAGTTTTGCATATCCTGCTTCTCTCCCTGTCATTCTCTTTACGGCAGACCTTTCCTTCGGATCCGGGCTTTCGTTCATGTCTTTCATAATCTTCTCATTATCGGAGTGCGCAATACATATCCCGTTACCGTTTATCAGTTCCAGATACCCTTTCTGCCCGACTTTCATCGTTTTTATGAAATACTGCAGCTTTTCAAATGATACAACACCCCCAAAGAATCCGATTTTTTTATTATTTTTATCATAGGCGGCCGCACAGACCATATAGATAAAAGACTGATCAACGGGAGATTTCAACGGATTGCTGATATAAAAATCTATCCCGGTGCGGAGCATTACTTTAACAAAATCGGTACCGGATGAATCGGAATCATCTCCAGGTTCGTTCCGTGATATTCCGTCCAAGCCGCAGAAAAATATCCCGCTGAATTCTGAAGGGCGCCTGTTTTTGTTTTTCCGTATCCAGTCGACAGCCCCTTCTACGTCGCCATTGTATATAAAATCGGATTTCGTATATATGTGCATCTCGCGGATAAGCTGCTGATTCCAGGAATCTATAATATCGGCATACACAGGAACGGTTGCCGACATAGATTCCGAAATACTCTGTTCAGACCCTTTTGCAACAAGATAATACGATAAAAATCCGAGAACAGTGAACAAAACAGTAATAAAAATGCCGAGTTGTACAGAAAACTGCATGATTATGCTTTTGCGTTTTTGTTCCGATGTTTTTTCGACCATACAAATGACCTCTCAAGATAAATGTAAAATTTTAACGGTTTTCTGACAAAACCTGTTTTTTAAACAAATGATAATGTCACCCCTTAGTATTATACATTCCGCAATCAGTTGCAAGTTTAAGTATGATTAAATCGTAATCAAATATATTTACAATTAATTGTAATTTTCTATAATACAGAGTAATTTACAAAAAAGTGCATTATATGGGAAATATGCCGGACACAAAGGAATATATGAAGAGAGGACATTCCGAATATGCAGGCTCTTGTTTTGCACAGGAGGTAATTTTATGGAAGAGAACATTACAGAGGTTGTAACGTCTCTTGTTTTTCAACTGGCTGCCATTATTTTTGCAGTACGTATATTCGGGAAACTTGCAGTTAAAATCGGCATTCCCTCCGTACTCGGGGAACTCGTAGCGGGTATCATCATAGGGCCGTATGCGCTCGGATGCATCCCCCTTCCCGGCTTTCCCCACGGAATATTTCCGCTGAACTCACCGTCTCTGGCGGTAAGTCCGGAACTGTATTCATTTTCAACACTTGCGTCAATCATATTGCTGTTCGCATCGGGCATAGAAACAGATCTGACATTGTTTCTGAAATATTCCGTAACCGGCGGTATCGTAGGTTTCGGCGGAGTGGCGGCTTCGTTCCTGCTGGGCGATGTCTGTTCAATGATTTTGCTTAAGACAAGCTTTATGGATGTACGCAGCCTGTTCCTGGGAATTATGTCAACCGCCACTTCCGTCGGTATTACCGCCCGTATCCTTTCCGACCGGAAAAAGATGGATTCACCTGAAGGCGTCACAATCCTTGCCGCTGCAGTATTCGACGATGTTCTAGGCATTGTTCTGCTGGCCGTAGTTATGGGAATTGTATCAGCACTCGAAGGAGGAGTCTCTCTGTCCGGTGTGAAAATCGGTATGATAGCGTTCAAAGCATTCGCAATCTGGCTTGTTTTCACAGCCCTGTGTATCTTCTTTTCAAAATACATTGCCCGTTTCGTAAAACTGTTCGGCGGGACATTCGATTTTTCAATTGCCGCTTTCGGCGTAGCACTTGTACTCGCCGGTATTTTTGAAAAACAGGGGCTGGCTATGATTATCGGTGCATATACAACCGGACTTGCACTTTCGGGTACTGATATAGCGCCTGTTATCCAGGAACGTATTCACGGATTGTATAAATTCTTTGTGCCGATATTTTTTGCCGTTATGGGTATGAGCGTTAATTTCGGAGCGCTCATGAATAAGGAAGTGCTCATATTCGGTACGGTGTATACAATAGCAGCAGTTATTGCAAAAATAATCGGCTGCGGAGGCCCTTCTCTCGCACTCGGATTCAACTTCAAAGGCGCACTGCGTATCGGAACCGGAATGATTCCCCGCGGTGAAGTCGCGCTTATTATTGCAGGAATCGGTCTTACAGCCGGAATTGTCAATCAGGAATTATTCGGCGTAGTCATCCTTATGACGCTTGTTACAACACTTGTTGCACCGCCGCTTCTGAACGTTACGCTAAAAATAAAAGGACGAGGGACAAAGAAGGATATAAAAACAGCGGTGGCACAACAGTTTGTATGGGATTTTAAAGATGATGAAATTGCCGACCTTGTTATAGATATGTTTCTGCAGGATCTCCGTTCAGAAGGATTCTATGTACAGATGATGAATATCTCCGACGGATTGTCGCAGGCAAGAAAGGGAAATGTTTCGCTTTCAATAACAGAAACAGACAGCGTTGTAACAATCGAAACAGACAAAGAGGACATGGGCTTTGTAAAAAACGAAATATACGAAGTGCTGCTGCGCCTTAATAAATCGCTTCAGACTCTCGAAGCGTTACACACTACCTCGTCACTGCAAACTGCTCTTACATCAGGAGAAAACAGAGTCGAGCCGGTTCTGCTCAAGATTCTTGATAAAAGCATTATAGCATGCGATTTGAAGGGAAAGACAAAGCAGGAAATACTCGACGAACTTGTCACACTGCTTGAACAGTCAGGAAAAGTAACAGACCGTGCAAAAGTTCTGGCAGACATACAGGCACGTGAAGCTGTTATGACGACAGGTCTGGAAAAGGGAATTGCCATTCCCCATGCAAAAACGGACGGCATCACGGACATGTGTATTGCAATAGGAATCAAAAAAGAGGGGATCGACTACACTGCACTCGACGGACAGCCTTCAAAAATTTTTGTCATGATTGTTTCACCAAAAAAAAATGAAGCACCTCAGATGCAGATACTGTCATCGCTCGGCGGTATATTAAGTAAAAACGACACAATAGAAAAAATTCTGTCTGTTGATACGCCGGAAGCGGTTATGGAAACAGTAAAAACAGCGGCACTGAAAAAATAAAACACAAAACTCTTTCCTTATAATCGGAAAGAGTTTTGTGTGGTGAAATAATTATTTACTGAGGCTGTACCGGACAGTCCGGTAATCAATAACCCCGCCGCAAGC
>DCFX01000026.1:23269-28096 GCA_002314445.1 Treponema sp. UBA1793 | reverse complement strand
CGGAGGCCTTTGCCTGCTCATTCAGTGGAAGCGTAACAGTTCCATCCATGATGTCACCGGAGGCAGGACTTTCCCGTCCCTGCTCATTCTGCGGACGTGCAGCGGTTTTACCATCAGCCGCAGTCAGCTCTGTATCTGCTTCATGTCCTGTATCTGCTGCCGCTCCGTGCCGTTCTGTGTCTTTCTGCATGAGCGCTGTTACGGGCACTTTTTTTGTCATGCACGGTGTGCGTTCCGCCTGTTCCATGAGCGCATCAAGCGTGAACTCGAAGAATATGCGTTTGTCAGCCGTCTTCTGTACGTTCTGAACAAGTCCTGTGGCAGGTGGTATGAAAGGCTTTCCTGTTCTGCCGTGCACGGCTTTCACTGCTTCCGTTACTGCTTCTTCGGGAGTCATGCCCGTGCTCATCTGTACTGCGGTAAAGTATGTTATGACGTTCCGTACTGCCGTATGTACTGCTTCTTCTTTCTCCGGTGTGTCCTGTGCAGGCAGTTCTGACGCTGCTTTTTCAAGTGCCGCTTCTGTTTCTGCAGAAGGTGCAGTGCAGGGGAGTCCCGTAACCTTTCCTTCACACAGGGCGCCGAACGATGTTTCCGTGTTCACGGTATCTGCCAGTGTTTTATGCTGTACGGCTTTCTCATATGCCTTTTTATACAGTGTGCCCGTACTGTTGTTTTTGTCATCCTGTATGCTGGCTTCAATGAGTGCGGCTGGTCCGGGTGTGTTCTTCTTCAGCGCTGCAAGGTTCATCACCATCCTGCTGAATGAAGCTTCTGCTTCTTCCGGTACGCTGTATGTTTCAAGTACGCTGTATTCTTCGTCCGTTATTCCTGTGGTGTATCTGTCTGTCCTGTCCCTTACGGAAAGCGGTACTTCTGCAGTACCGGTGAGGGCGGCTTCATACAGTGCGGTTCCCGTCGTTCCTCTGTCTGTGAGTACTGTTATCGTTTTCTGTAATGATGCACTCTGTTCTATATTATTTTTTTCATGTGCTGCTTTATTATTAATTTCTTTCTGTTTGTCTGCTGCCTTTCCGTCCGTTATCGTGAATGTCTCTGCTGCAAGGTCTCCCAGCAGCTTCTTATATTTCGCTGCTGTTTCTGTGTTCTGTTTTTTGTCGGTAACGGCTTTTCCGTATCCTGCGGCTGACTCTATGTGTGTGACTCCAAGCTGTTTCATTGCAGTCCGTATCTGTTCCGCCGTCTCTGCCGTGCTTGTTTCTGCTGCTCCGTACACGTCGTCTGTTTCCGTCAGGTAGTATATCTGCGCGGGAGTGAGCAGCATGAAGCCGGGGTCGTATAATATGGCTGTGTCTTTTCCTGTCTTTATTAATTCAAGCGGCTGCGGGCGTGCTGCAGTTACTGCTCCGTTCATGCCTTTCTGTTCTCTGTCGTTTACCCTCACCCAGTACCCGTCTTTGTCGAATGCTCCGTGCCACCCGTCTTTCGTTACTTCGTAGTTGGGGTCGTATCCTTTCCGGCTCCAGTCGAAGCCGCTTTTATCCTGTAATGTGTCGAACCGCAGTTTTGCTTTCTTTTTGTCGTAGGTGCTGCTTACGGTTCCGTCCCCGTACATATAGAACGGTACTTCTCCTTTCTTTATGTACGACTCTATCGGGGTGTGCTGCGGGTGTGTCTTTTTATATGATACGGGCAGGTAGTCTTCGTAGTGCTGTCCCTGCTGTTCCATTTCTGTCTTTGTGATGACAGTCATGCTGCCTGTCGTTCCCATGAATGTCCACAGGTTTTTCTGGTAGCAGTGCGCTTTTATTATTTCTTTCATGAAGGTGTTCAGGGCTTTCTGGTTCAGGCTGCTGCCTTCAAAAAACTCTGTGTCTACGTTGATGAAGCTGTTGTCTTCCTGTTTATAGCCGCTTTTTACTGCGTGTTCTTCGTACAGTCTTCTCACTTTTTCACGCTTTTCGTCTGTGTCTGCTGCTCCGCTTTGTTTTGCCTGGGCGTAGTCGTCCATGACTGTCTGGAATTCACTTACGAGGTTTGTGAATCTGTTGTCTTCCATGTACCATGCCAGTTCTTTTATCATTTCTCTGCTCCGTACTTTTTTGGGAATCTCTAAAGACTTCTGTTTTTAGAGGTGTCCGTTATTCTGTTTCTTCATTTTTTGCTGTTTGTATCATTTTTATCTGTGCTTCGTTTTCTTTTATTCTTTGTTCTTTCTGGGCCTGGTGTATCCTGTTTATCTGTTTAAGCCACACCTGCCTCTCTTTTCCGTTCATTTCTGCCAGTTCCTGTCTGCCCCAGTGAAAGTAATACGCTATGTCTGCCGCCTCTCTGTATATTTCTTCAGGGGGGCGGCTTATGCTTCCCCCAGTTCGGCAAATACTCCGTTGTATGTGTGTCCGCATGAGGGGCATTTGAGTGTTATGTGTTTTATTACCTGATGATTTATGCGGTCTATGAAATCGGTCAGGAATGCAAAATCTGCGGGATCAAGGTTTTCTATTATTTTTCTGTTTATTGCTTTGAGTGTGCCGAGTTCTGTGAGGACTTTTGCGAGCAGTACTATATAGAATTCTCCGGAATTTCTTTTTACGGTACCGTCGCGTTCGATTTGGACGAGGTCGTTTACTTTTGTAAGGCGCATTGTTCCTGTCACTTTTGTGCCGCTGTTGGGCTGTAAGCCCGTTCCCTTTGGAAGGGTAAAATGGAATTCTGTTCTTATTTTCATTTACATCTCCAGCCGGCCGAATCTGCCGCTTTCTTTTGTCTGGGGTTCAAATGCATTGTCCATATCATTTTGTGTTTCTGTTGTCTGTTCCGGAGCAGGGGTGGGGAATGATGATTCAATGGCCGGTTGTGAAGCTGCCTGCTTTGCTGCTGCGTCGCGGTCGGTGAGCAGTATCCGGCGGTCGCCTGTCTGGACGTAGACGAGATCTGCTTCTGTTGTAAAAAGCGTCAACTCCGGAAATTTGTATTTCTTTTTGAGTGCGAGCAGTGCCTGTGCGAAATTTGCATAATCGGGCTGTGCTGTCTGTACGGCTGCCTGTACGCTGGTGTTTTCCGACAGGAGCAGCGCGAGTGTATCTTTGAGTGTTGTTTCGTTCATGCCGTCTATGGCTGTCCGTATTTCTTCTTCTTTCATTTTTTAGTTGTCCTGTATATTGATATAAGTTCTTCTGCCTGTCCCCTTTGTGTCAGGGCTGTCTTTGCGGGCGGTGCACAGAACCGGGGAAGGCCGTATACGTTTGTTCCTTCGCAGTCGTCGGTTATTTCTCCTCTGCAGTCTATAAACGTGCAGTTTTCAAGAATTGCGCCCCTGAGCGGAAAGCCTGTGAATGTGCATCCGTAAAAAATGCAGTTTTTCAGTTCTGCTCCGGAAAAACCGTTCATGCCGCCTCCGTACGTTATTTCAAAACGGGTGGTTTGAAATAAACAGTTTTCCACAGATGCATTTATTCCTTCAAAGTCGGAGAAAAGTGAATCAACATACATACTGTTTTTTATGACACACCGCTGGAGCGTGCACTGTGTTATTGAAGAACGGTTTGAACGTACATGAAGCCATCTTGTTTTGATAAGCGTTACGCCTGAAAAAGCGAGTGTTTCCATCCGGCAGTCCGAAAATGACGTATTCATAAGGCTTGAGCGTACAATATCCGATGACGCAAAATGCGATCCGGTGAACTCCATGTCATTTGCGTTTGTATCGCGCATGGAAACATCGTTCCAGACGGTACTGTGAATCTGTGCACCGTCAAAAATGGAGTTTTGTATCTGACTGTCAGAGAACGTCTGTCCGTTAAAAAGCCCGGGAATGATAGTAGTATCTGATAAACTCTGTAAAAACATGATATATCACCTTGCTTCCTTTTTTTCATAGGTGCTCATGTCTTCATACAGATTTGAGAGCGTTATAGAATATTTGTGATGGCAGTCGGGACATTGTGTTTCTATACTGCTTCCTTCCGCACCGTTCAGCTGTCTGTACAGCATCTGCAGGTACAGGAAATCGGCTTCAAACAAGCCCTCTATATCAGTTCTGTCCGGTTTAAATCCGTCAAGATCATCAATAACAGCAGCAAGCAGCAGTATATCACGGTACCGTGAGTTCATTCCTGTTTCTTCTGCTGCCTGAATATTCAGCTCATCACCGGTTGTTGCAAGATGCATCCGGCCTGTACGGTATGTCTTTCCATCCTTTTCAAGTCCGAACGGCAGATTAAATGATACAGAATCAGACATTGTTTTTGTCCTCCTTCTGTACAACAGTATCAGTTTCCGTTTCTTCCTGTTCATAGAATTCAGGCTTTTTCTCAAAACTGGTAATGACTCCAAGGCTTTCTTCCAGCTCTTTTGTCATATCCATACATTTTTTACCTTTCGCACCCAGTACGTTTACGGTAACTTCCCCGGTATCGGAGATGGAAATTTCAAGTTCCTGTTTTTTGCTCATACTTTTTTTTATTCCCCTATATTTTTTATTATATACCGTAAAATTGATTTGTCATGTTTTTAAGTAATTTTTTTATAATAAACGGCTTTTTTTTAATATTCTCGGTAATGTTCTGAAGTGAATTTATTAAATGGAATAATTAGACATAATGGACATAATGTTAATATTTATTTATTCCTGCTGGTAAAGTGTTTTTTTTGCGTCGTGGCTGGATAAAACAGGTGCACTTGTTTTATTATAACGGTTATATTCTAAATCCGTTTGTTGTGCTGTCTTTTTCTATTTTTATATAATGGGAACCTCTGAAAACTTCGGTTTTTTGAGGTGACTCTGAAAGTGCGGTGTCTTAAATCTCGATATTACAATGACTTAAAACTCTAAAAGTATCGCAGTCGGGATTTAATACCCTTCAT
>DCFX01000026.1:0-23037 GCA_002314445.1 Treponema sp. UBA1793 | reverse complement strand
CAGTCGGGATTTAATACCCTTCATACGACCCAAGGGTCGGGGTATTAAACCCTCCGCACGAATAAATTATACAGTGTAAAATATATGTCTGTTTTATTTGCAGTTGTAATTTATTAATTATCTCCAATTATTTTTCAAATAAATAAAATATACTATTAATATGTTAATTTTAATAATATGTTATTCAAAAAAATATTTTAAAAAAAGTGAAAAATTTTTGTAAAAACATTGATTTATAAAAATAGCGGGTTATAGTTATTACAAACAAATATAAAAAGAAAGGTTGTTTTAAAAAGTTATATGAATAGAAATTTATTAGGAAAGGGCTGGGCGTTTCCGGTTGCACCTGACGTGCATGGAAATATTGCATTTTCCAGCTGCGAAAAAAGTGTAGAAGAATCAATTCGTATCATTCTTGGTACCACACCGGGAGAGCGCGTTATGCATCCCGATTTCGGGTGCAGAATCAACGAAATTATATTTTCTCCGAATTCTCCAAAAACTATATCGCTTGCTGTCCATTATATTGAAGAAGCGATTGTGAAGTGGGAGCCTCGTGTTATTTTAACAAGTGTAACAGGCACGCAGGATGATGATAATCCGTCAATAGTAAATATTAATATAAAATATGAGATACGTTCGGTAAATACATTCTTCAATATGGTATATCCGTTCTATCTGGAGAGAGGCGAAAGTGATTCCAAAGAGCAACTTGGATGATAGAACATTCGATGACATTGTAGCAGAAGCAGTTCGTCTTATACCGCGGTATTGTCCGGAATGGACAAACCACAACACATCCGACCCCGGTATAACACTTGTTGAACTTTTTGCATGGATGACGGAAATGACTCTGTACCGGCTTAATAAAGTGCCGGAAAAGACATATCTTTCTCTGCTGGAACTGATGGGATTGTCTCTCGTTCCGCCTCAGAGTGCACGGGCCATTATAAAATTTTTCCCTGTTGAGGGCTATGAAAAACCGGTGAAAATAAAATCGGGAACGAAGATTGCGGCTCTTAACGATGAATCGGACAGCCTTGTATTTGAAACGGAAAAGGAAATATCCGTTAACAGCAGTGTTCTTGCTGCCTGTGTCAACAGGAGCGGAGAGCGCTGGACCGATTACTGTACGGACGAAGGGCTTCAGCCGTTTGAGCTGTTCGACACAAGAAATTCTGTAGAACATATATTGTACATAGCATCTCCTGCATTCAAATATCTTGTTAATGAACACCATGTTGAAATTGCTTTTGAAGCTGTGCAGGATATTCTGTCTGCAAATGACGAACTGACAAACCATCTGTATTGGGAATACTGGGACGGTCGGGCGTGGATGCATATAAAATCGGAACTGTCTGTTACCGGATCCCGGCAGAAAGACAATACAGTCTATTTGTCGGGTCCGGCTGATATTCAGCCTTGTTCTGTGAACGGCAAGGAAAACTCATATCTGCGCGCTGTCCTTGCTGATGTTCCTGAGAAAAGGACAGTCCTGTCCGTAAAAAGTATTACGGTACGGACTATTTTCGGCGGACTGGGATTTATTCCTGATATGTGCCTGTGTAATTCAGGTGCAGTATACACGCCTGCCGATATGAATTCGAGTTTCCGCATTTTTTCCGAAAATCCGGGATATAACGAGATTTTCTATGTCGCTGCTGATGAAATATTCAAAAACGGCGGTACAAAAGTAAGGCTTACGTTCTCATTCAGCGAGGTGTACACGGCCGGCGACGAAAATGATAATGCACTTTTCTCCTATGAATACTGGGACGGAGCAGACTGGAAACGGATCGATCAGGTTTCCACAGATTTTTCTGACGGAACATTCGGATTCAAACAGAGCGGGGAAGTCTCCTTCACGCTGCCGGAAGACATTTCAAAGACAGCTGTAAACAACGAAGAACACTTCTGGATAAGAATCAGGCTTCTCACGAAAGATTTTTCTATCGGCGGCGAATATGTCCAGAATGAGAACGGAAACTGGATGTGGGTGTTCAGTGCAAAAGTTCAGTCTCCGCTGCTGAGCAAAATCCGCATCACGTATGAAGCAAAAAAGCAGGTACCTGCGGATGTCTTTTCGTGCAGTAACTTCCAGTGGTTCGATTTTCCCGGTTTGTATACCGTCATGGATGATGCTGAAAAAACGGACAATAAATTGTTTACAATCCGCAATAGTACTAATCCATCTTTGTTTCTGGGATTTTCAGGGCGCCTTGCTTCAGGCGATACGGCGTTATATTTTAAAGTTGACGAAACTGCCTTGTTTTCACCAAAACCCGCACTGCCGTCTTTTTTCCGCGGTCAGGAATCTGCAGTCGAAAAACAGCGCAGGCTGGTTGATTTTGCATGGGAATACTGGAACGGAAAAGACTGGAGTCCGCTCGAAACGGCTGACAGAACAGACAGTTTCCATGAATCAGGATTCGTCGAATTTGCGGCTCCTGAAAATATGATGCCGTGCAGACTCTATAACAAGGACTGCTGCTGGATAAGGGTGACGCAGCTGTCGGGAAGTTTTGAGACGGTGCCGTGCATTCAATCCATACTGCTCAACTGTGTATATGCCTGCAATGAAAATACGTATACCGATGAAATACTCGGTTCCGGAACGGGTGGTCCCGGACAGACATATACGGCGGCTCATCACGGCATGCTTCCCGGGGCCGTTCTCTATGTCGATGAGGGATCGATTCCGTCTGACAATGAAATAGAAATGATGAAAAAAGACGGCATCGAAAAACCGTATTATACCGACCACGGTGCAGTATGGGTCAGGTACCGTGAAGTTGAAAATTTTTATGCTTCCGATACTTTTTCACGCCATTACTGTGTTGACTATAAAACCGGCCGCATCCTGTTTGGGGACGGACAGCACGGGGTTAATCCTCCGAAACGTAAGTTCAATATACGTCTTGCTTCCTATCACACAGGCGGCGGGGAAGGCGGTAATGTTGCTGCCCATACACTGCAGATACTGACACAGGCTGTGCCGTTTATAGCAGGATGCGAGAATCCGTTTCCGGCCGAAGGCGGAGCGGATATGGAGACGGTTGAAAACCTGAAGTCACGGGCAGCCGGTGTATTCAAAAGCCTTCAGCGTGCAGTGACGGCAGAAGATTTCCAGTGGCTTGCCCGTGAATCTTCCGCATCTGTCGGACGTGCGTTCTGCCTCAAAAATAAGGACAGACAGGGAAGGATCTGTACCGTCATTATTCCGGCAATGACGACCGTGTCCGGTTACGAACTGATGCTTGAGCCGTCCCGAGAGCTTATCCGGAGGGTGAGCGCATATTTAAACGAAAGAAAACTTGTCGGTACACCGCTTACCGTAAAAGGTCCTGTGTACAGATCATTTGGTATTGCGCTTGAACTTGTTTTCAAGAGCGACGTCATAGATGCAGAATCGTTGAAACGCAATATCGACAGGGAACTCCGTCGTTCGTTTCATGCGCTGGAAGGAGGAGGTGGAAAGGGCTGGGAATTCGGTAAGGATGTTACAAGCGGAGCGGTGCTGAAACTGCTCGAAAAAGTAACAGGTATCCTTTCCGTCGATTCGCTTGAAATACGCGATATTGATGCTGGTATCAAGGTTGAAAAACTTGTACTCAAGGAAGACGAACTCCCGTATCTGAAAACAGTCGAAATAAGCGACAGGAAGGAGGCAGAATGAACCAGTCGGATGTAGCAGGCTGCATTTATACCTCACTTTTTGCACAATTGAAAACGCTCGGAGGCGGAGAGACTGCATTTGCTGTAAGCGAATGTTCATCAGGCATAACTGATTTCAGTATACCTGTTGTCGTTCCTTCTGTTACCGACGTCTGCCAGATAGCAGTCGACAAAAGCGGGCAGAGAATTGTAGTTGACGAGAAACTGTATGAGACGCCGGCCCGGTTTATGATGGGAATCTGCTTCTCAATTTACGGTACGACATACGCCGCTGCGCTGAATGTGCTCGGAGAAATTGTTGTCTGTTTTAAAGACAATCCGTCACTCGACGTTTCCGCCTGCAACTGGCACGGAAATGAGTGTAAGAAAGTATTTGTCGAACCGGAAATACGCCAGCTTGAGCAGAACCGGTTCAACGACAGGGACGGTGTGCATGTCCTGTCCCTGTTATATCGGATTGATTTCAACATCAACTCGAGGATTGGAACAGGATTCAAGCGTGTTGAAAAAAGAGATTTGCACAGCAATGTGCTTAAATAATTATAATAATTTGAAGGAGATGAAAAATGCCAACGTATCAGACACCTGGTGTGTATGTTGAGGAAATTGAAAGCGGTTCAAAACCGATTGAAGCAGGAGCGACAAACATAGTCGGCTTTCTTGGTATTGCCGAAAAAGGTCCGGTAAATGAAGCCATACTGGTAACAAACTGGACCCAGTACTCGAAAATTTTCGGCGGTATGCATACCGGCGGATGGCTCGGACACGGCGTATATCAGTTTTTTCAGAACGGCGGAACAAAATGTTACATCAACAATCTTGCTGCATCTGAAGTAAAGAAAGAAGAGAAGAAAGCTGACGCAAAGGCGGACGGGAAAGACGCAAAAGCGGAAGGCAAGGATGCAAAAGCTGACGGTAAGGAAGCTGAAAAGAAGCCGGTGGAAATAAAGAATCCGGATAACATTGCAAAGCTTATTATCGGCAGCGATGACGGTGCGGGAAAAAAGACCGGTTTGTGTCTTTTCGATACAGTTGCCGACATTGCAATCGTCAGTGCTCCGGGCGTTACGGATCCGGCCGCACAGGATGCAATCCTTTCCCATTGCGAAAAGAACCGCTTCCGTTTCGCTGTTCTTGATTCCCCTGAAACACTTGAGAAGGGAATCGATACGATGCCGAAACCCCGTGATTCCATTATGGGCGCATATTATTTTCCATGGGTTTCCATGTACGACACGGTTCAGGACCAGAACGTATTTGCACCTCCGTCAGGCGGTGTCTGCGGAATTTACAGCCGTGTCGACGGAACGCGCGGTGTGCACAAGGCGCCTGCCAATGAAATTTTCCGTACGGCTCTCGGCCTCAAATACAATCTTACCGACGCGGAACAGGAACTTCTGAACCCGAAAGGTATTAACTGTATCCGCGATTTCCCGGGAAGGGGTATCCGCGTATGGGGTGCACGCACTGTCAGCTCGAATCCCGAATGGCGGTACATCAATGTCCGCCGTCTGTTTTGTATGGTTGAGCAGTCGCTGCAGAACGGAACGAACTGGGTCGTATTTGAACCGAACACACGCGACCTCTGGAAAAAAATTACGCGTAACATTACTTCGTTCCTTCTGAACATCTGGCGTTCCGGCGCCCTGTTCGGCGACACCCCGGAAGAAGCATTCTACGTACGCTGTGACGACGAGCTTAACCCGCCGGAATCGATTGATGCGGGATACGTCGTTATAGAACTCGGGCTTGCACCTGCAAAGCCTGCTGAATTCGTTGTCTTCAGGGTCTCACAAAAGACCCTTGGGGAAGAATAAATCAAGTAAAGGCCGGAGAGCCTTAAGGAGTAAAGGATGGCAGATTATTTACCAACCACCAAAGCTTATTTCAAAGTAGAGATTGACGGAATTGACTATGGCAACTTCGTTTCAATTTCAGGTCTTGGAGCTTCCGCAGAAGTATCCGATGATATGGGCGGCATGGACAAAAACCCGCGTAAAGTCGTCGGAAAGGTGAAGTATGACACTGTAAAGATGAGTCGTAACGCCGATCCGAGGGACAAAGTCCTCAAGGAATGGTGGAAGACAGTCGAGCGCGGAAATCCGGAACAGAAATCGGTTTCCATCGTTTTTATGGACCGCGACGGAACAACGGAAATTCAGCGCAGAAACCTTTTCAATTGTGTTCCCTGCGGCTGGACGATTTCCGATCTCGGAAGCCAGGAAGGCGGTGTTAATCAGGAAACGATTTCGCTTGTCTATGAAAATGCAGAGTGGGCCTGATAACAGGCAGTAAAAAAAACAAAAAACAGCAGGAAGGACGGATATGAGAAATGTTGAATGCAGCAGAATATGTTATACCTCAGTATTTATTTTATTGCTCATTATTTTTATACCGCCTCTTTCTGCTGGAGATTTGCCGGCTGCAAAACTGCCTGAAGCGCCGAAATTAGAAGCACCGAAAGCGCCCAAGACGCCTAAAATAAAAGTTCCCGATGTGGGGCAGAAAAAGAAAAAAGACGTCGTTGTACTCACGGAAATGCAGGATACATATGACGCAATTTCAGAGATAACACCTGCTGTCTGTATGCTTGATGTTTCCGCAACTTCGGCAATTCCTGACGGTATGCAGGGAGAGTTTTCGGAGCAGCTCAACAGACTCATGACGTTGTCCGGAATGTTCAAGCCGGTAAGTATGGAAAAATGGCTGGTCTCCCAATACGGAATTAACAAGAGTAAAAATGTTTTTACGCTTATGAACGATTTGAAATCGGAACGGTATCCTGTTCTGCTTGACGGCATATGCAAGCCGTACCTTTTTAAAGACGGCGAATGGTATGTCATGTATATCGAATTGATGCCGTTTAAGCTGAGCGGTTATCCTCTTATGGCACTCCGCATATTTAAAAAAACGGAGGAGATACCGGAAATGGTTACAGCCTGCATAAATGATCTTGCCGCGCTGTACAATGACGATTCATGGCAGAAGGGAAAAAAACGCATTGTAGTTGAGCCGTTTGCTGTAGAATGCAGAAAAATGGTCGGTCAGAAAAGCGGAGAGTTTGAATATATTACGACATCGTTTACGGAGCAGGATGGTGTTACGTTCCGCGATACCGACGATTTTTTCAGCAGGCTCTTTTCGTATATTTTTACGACGACAGGCATGTTCTCCGGCTGTCCGGTCGGTGCGGTACCGGAATATACGGGAACAGGGAACGTTGATTCATCGACTGCCGATTATCTTCTCCGCGGAAGGGTCCAGCTCACTGATGAAGTAAATATTTATTATGTTGATTTTATTAATCTCCAGACGAACACGAAAATCCGTTCCGCCAGATTCTTTACTTCTGACTTTTCACTGAGCGGAACATGGAAGCTGATGCATGACGTTCTTGCGGTTTTCTGCGGAGACACGCTGGGAAAAGATTCATTCGGAATTATTCCGACTATTACGGCGCCTTCTCAGGGATTTTATATAGACAATATGTTTGCAGGATGGGATACGCTTGACGAAGTTCCCTTGCCTCGCGGTAAACATAGAATCAGGGCAGGTACGTATGTTGAACCGTATCCCGAACAGATGGAAATGACAGACAGCGCAGAAACAAAAAACAGTGAAAACAATATACGGAATTATTTTGTATATGTAGATACACGAACATGGCTTTTTAAAGGAAAGGATGGAGAATACGTATGGAATCTTCTCGAAAAATAACCGGCTTTTTTGTTTTATTATTTATTATTTTACTTTCATCCTGTGCTTCCGGAAAGATAGTTGAAGATCCGCTTGTTCTTCTGGAAGTTACGCCGCTGCCAAAGAGCGTCGTTATACAGAAAAAAGTTGAGTATGAACCTATATACGGCGTCATGCGCGTTCTGGAAGTTTCGGAAGAAAACGGCGTTCAGAAATATCTTCTTGCAAAGGCAGGTGATATAAAAACCGGACTGACGGCAGGAGTCACGGGTGATATCGGTACGGATGCAGCATTCGGAACTGTCATCGGTACCTTTAAGATTGTGAGTGTAACGAACGGTTTCGTGAAGGGAAGCATTGAGACCGTGACACAGAAAGTCCCCGGAAACGCATATATACGTATCCAGACAGGCCAGCAGGAAAAGTCGCAGTGAATGAATATTCCTGTATTTTTATTATACGCGTCTGAAGACGCACCGCTGATGAGGATTTTTTTATAAAAAGGAGCAGTGAGTATGTCGCATATTTCAAAAATAGACACGAAGATTCAGAACATGGATTATTTGAAAAAAGCGCTTCATGCGCTCGGCATGGAATATTTGCAGGCGGAAAACGGGCAGAAACTTACTGTATGCGGATACGGTAAAAATGAGGATATAAACGGCTGCCTTATGGAGATAAAAACCGGTTCTAAATACGGCATCGGGATACGGCAGACTGTTGAAGGAAAGTACGAAATTGTTGCCGACTGGTGGGCTATAGAGACGTTTACCGGTCAGAAACAGGATGAGATTCTGAACAAACTGACGCGGCAGTACGCATATGAGACTGTAATGGATAAAGTAAAGAATATGGGCTACTCAGTTGTTCAGGAAAACGAGGATGCAAAGCAGAACGTGAGAATTACGGTACGCAGGTGGAAATAAATGGACGGAGATGAATTAAAAAAAGACTGCGTCGGCCTGGACGTTTACAAAGCGCGCAACCGCATCAGGAAAATTATGCCGGAACTGGGTGAACAATGCATAGACATTACGTTCAGAGAATCCGATCTTCCCCGTTATACGGTTATCGACTGTGTATACAATGAGCAGAGGAACACCGTGATGCTGTATGCCGCATCCGGCAATCCGGTTATGCATCTTCCGTCGAATTATCAGGAAAATGATTTTCTGCGGAATTTCCTCATGATATTCCAGCATCTGAACAATGAAGTCGGTCTGACAATAGACACCATGTATGAGAATTTCCGTCCGATGGAATGTTCCGCAAAATTCCTTCCGATGCTGGCAGACTGGTTCGGTGTCGATTTGAATCAGCTTGGGGGAGAAGACGAGATACGGAAATTCCTGCAGTTTGCCATACCGCTGTACCGCTACAGGGGAACGGCACTCGGACTGAGGGCTTATTTATATATAGTCTCGGGTATTGTCCCTCAGATAATTGAAGGCCGCATACCGTATGATGCAATGGAATTTTCGGAAAGTACCGAAGTGACGGCTGATATACTTGAACTGGAAGACAATGATTCCGTCTTTTCCGTCTATTTTCCAGTTGAGTCGGAGCAAATGGATTTCGGTCTTATACGGCGGCTGGCACGGATAATTCAGGCAGAAAAGCCGGTGCATACAAGATGTTACCTGTGTTTTAAAAAGCCGGAAATAAAAAGGCGGCACGAGCGTATCCTTACAAATGATACGGTAATGGGAGAAGAGGGGGATGTACTGATATGACAATGGATGTTTACAAACGTGCAAATTTTTTTCCGGGACTGCAGGTTGGGCCTGCATACTGGAATAGTATAGAAGATTATCACTTCAGAAAAGAATCGCTGTACAACATGCTCTTTCACGGTGCCGGTATTGTTCCGGGATTTTTGGATTCGCTTCATGTGCAGGCGGAAAAAACAAAGGGTGGACTTATTACGCTTCTTGTCGGAAGGGGACTTGCTTTCGATTCCCTTGGACGGCCCGTTTTTGTGTATGAGCCTCAGGCAATTGTTCTTGACCCGAAGAAATTCAAACTTCCGTCCACTGTCTATGTAACAATTTCATACAAGGAACGGATGGAAGATTTTTATCAGAATAAAGAAAATCCCGATATGCAGGGATACATGAATAAACTGGAGACGGCAAAGATCGGTATTGTGCAGGAACTTGTACCGTCGGAATACAGTATCGAACTTGCACGCATCAGTCTTTCCGATGGGGACGGCAAGGGGATAAGCGAAATAAAAAACAACAATGATTTCGGCGATCCGGGAATTAATACGCTTGATTTCCGTTTTGTACCCTGGGCAGTTCACGTAAAGAAGGGAATGTCGGAATATCTCCGGGTGTTTATGACCGATATGCTTGAATATACGAGAAGTGTTGCGAATTCCTGTTATGAAGTTCTCCAGATAGGTTCGATACGCAATCTGCAGACTGTTGCAATGACCGGAAAAATGATTATGGAAACGGCCGGCGTTTTTTATGATGATCTCATCCATATAATATCTCCGTTTTTTGACCTTGATCATCAGGTGCTTTTTGAGATTGCGGAATATGAACGCGAACATGAGAAACAGGGAAAACTGTACACGGTCAAGGAAGCGTACGAACGTGCGCGGAACGCCATGTATCAGTTCGGAGATTATATAAAGAGTTACAGCGGGTCGTACGAAGAAACGGACAAAATGCTCAAGGCTCATAAGACTGTTATGGACGGTCTGCGCGAAGTACTTGTTGAAAAGGAAGTGAGCAGCGACGACATAAAGTACATAAGCTATGCAATGCCGCATGTGCTTCTGTTCGGAGAGAGCAGATATACGCTTGTGGATACGGTCAACATGGCGTCTGCCGAATCGCTTGAAACTCACCGCGTTAAATTTGATGAATCGCTTCATCCGTCCACATCGAACGAAGTATTTTCGTATCCTGACGGTGAACTTGTGCATGACACTGTAAAACGGTGGATCGGCGGAACGATGAAGCTGGTTTTGAAAAATATCGTGCGCGGAAGAAAGACGCTGCTTATCAGGCGGACAGATATTCATCAGGGGAATTATTCTGTTGATGTGCTCCTCAATGGTAAAAAGACAAAAACTCTTGTTGTTGAAGGAATAGACACGAAAAACAGGTGGAGGAATCTGTTCGTCGTTTTTGAAGAAGGCGAATTAAATGATTATACACCGGAAATCGGTTTTACCATGGGTGAAAAAGGCAGGGATAACACCGGAACAATCTGGGTTTATCAGCTGTTGTAGAGAAAAGGTAGGTAAAAAATGAGATATAAATACTGTTCGGAAGGACATGTCATGGATCCTTCCTGGAAATACTGTCCTGTTTGTCTTGCGCCTCTTGCAGGCTGGCTTGTTGTCCTTGACGAATCCGAACGGAACGGAAAGTTTTACACTATACATGAAGGAAAATCGTTTATCGGCAGCGGCGCTGACTGCGAAATACGAATATTGAATTCGGGACTGAGCCGCCAGCAGGCATATCTGACGATTGCCGACGGTATGTGCACAGTCGTCGATTTGGGAAACGGTATGCCCATGCAGATTAATAATGCGGAAACAGTCAAGACGACATTAATCGACGGCGATCTTATAAAACTCGGCGACGGGTTATTTAAAATAAAACTGTTGTAAAAATAGGGAGTGTGTATGAAAAAAATAGCTGCCTGTTTACTGTTTTTTATCTGTGCGCTGACGGCGTTCGCCGCCGAAAGCGAAGTAAAACGTGAACAGCTTAATATACGAATCGATCAGATTGTCTCAAGCGATTATCCTTCAATGACTGCGTTCGCTGTCGTACGCGATGAGAAAGGGGAGTCTGTTTCAGGCCTTGCACCCGGACTGTTTATTTCACATATCGATACACAGTCGATAAAGGCAAAAACTTCGGTTGTGCAGTTTTCAATGACCGACGAAAAGGTTGATTATACGATTCTTGTTTCAAACAACGGAATTATGGAGGGTGAACCGCTCGACTTCCAGAAGAACGCAATCATCCAGTTTGTCGACCTGATGAACAAAAACGACACACTGTCTGTGTATTCGATTGGAGAACAGGCTGTTCCTGTCTTTGAGGATGCAGCAAAAGATGCCGTTGATCCGTCCCTGATAAACGGCATTCAGATATCGGAAGCGCCTCCGCGTGTTTATGATTCGCTCATGAACATTCTGCGCAAAGTGGAAGCAAAAAAGACAAGAAGAAAAATAATAATACTGATTTCCGACGGACGCGATCAGGACAGCCGTTTTACGATGTCACAGCTTAGTACGGCTCTCTCCGATACCGGAATTCCGGTTTATGCAATCGGTATGAAAGTACTGAGCGTTCAGAGCTTGGGCACCCTTGACCAGATTGCGGACAAATCCGGCGGTTTGTACATCTATACGCCGTTTATGAAGAATATTCCCGCAAATCTGAAATATATTTTTCAATGCGTCACAAAATGCTACGTTATTAATTATAAAGTGCGGAGCGTCAAACCGGACAACGCTGCGCATCTTCTTGACATAAATATCGAGGCGCACGATGCCTACGGTAAAGGGCAGAAAACTTTCGTAGCCGTAAAACTTCCCGTCCCGAAATGGATGCGTTATCTTATAGCGGCAATTATTCTGTCCGTCATCATAATTCTCATTGTCCTCATAATAATCCGGAAAATACAGAAACGGAAAAGTATCGGAATTACAGGGCGGCGTTGTCCCGACTGCGGTATGCGTATGAAAGACAACTGGGACTATTGTCCGTTCTGCAGATATATGCCGGAACTTAAAAAGAAAAAGAAGAATGCCGCACCTGGAAAAATTGAAAAGCCGAAAGCGCCAAAGGCGCCTAAAGCACCAAAGTAGAGGCACCTGGATACATGGAACAAATGGTCATACCCGGTATATATGTATCGGAACAGCAGTATACATTAAATCCTCTGAAAATCGACAAACGCTGCCTTACTGCGTTTGCAGGTATTACGGAACGCGGACCGGTAAACAGGCCGGTACATCTCAAAAGTTTCGACGCATATCTTTCAGTTTTCGGCGGGTTCGATACGGCAGGGGTCCTTCCGTGTTCAGTATATACCTATTTTAAATGCGGCGGCGCGGAGTGCATTGTAACGCGCGTGGCAAATACCGAGTCAGCCAGGTGTGCGTCAATACACATTCCGTGCGCGGCAGGTTCGTTCGCGGTCGAAGCGCTGAGCGCCGGCCACTGGGGAAACTACATAACGGTACGTGTATGGCATGAGAAAGACTCATATTTTTCAATGCGTTTTTCTTACAGGGGAAAGGGTGAATCGTATCTGCACCTGTCACCTGATCCGCAGGATGAAAGGTATTTTGAAAGGTACATAAACAGTCGGTCGCAGCTCTGCCGGATAAAAGGCGGCAACCATACGGGAATGGTTGAAAATGTATACGGACGGATGCTGAGAGGAGGCTGCGACGGTATCGCTGATCTGACCGCGGGCGCTTTTATCGGGGGGTACGGCGGTCCTGAACAGTATTCCGGCATCGGCTGTTTTGAAAGCCGTGACGACATTTCTCTCGTCGCAGCACCTGACATGTTCTGGCTTCTTTCCATTGCCGGAAAAAGCATGGAGGAAAAGCATCTGGATGTACAGGCTGTACAGCAGGCGCTAATAGATCAGGCCTCCCGCTTTCCCGGAAGATTCGCTATCCTTGACATACCTCCGGGACTTGATTTTCCGGAAGCAGCTGACTGGGCAAAAAAACTTGATACACCGTTCGCAGCGGCCTATTATCCTTTTATCGACGTGCTTGATCCGCTTGATCCTGTAGGCGCAAAAACGATCCGTATTCCGCCTTCCGGTGCCATCTGCGGATGTATTGTGGCAGAGGACAATGAAAACGGCGTTTTCCATGCACCAGCGAACTGTGTGCTTCAGGGGGCGGCAGGAATTGCACAGAAAGTCAGCACCGGCGGACAGGAAGTTCTGTATGAAAACAGAATCAACATGCTCCGGTATTTTCCGGGCTCAGGCGTAAAAATCTGGGGAGCGAGGACGTTGTCTTCCGATCCGGACTGGAAATATATAAATGTGCGCAGAACATTTTCACGTATAACAGCTGCAATAAAAACAGGAACGCAGTGGGCCGTTTTTGAAGTGAATGATAAGAACCTCTGGAAAAGGCTTGTCCGGCAGGTATCGGGATTTCTGCTCGATTTGTGGATGGAAGGATACCTTGCCGGCAGTACGGCAGAACAGGGATTCTTCGTCAGATGCGACAGTGAACTCAACCCGCCCGAAAATATCGATGACGGCATACTGACATTTCAGGTCGGAGTTGCAATCGTAAAGCCTCTGGAATTTTTTAAAATACTGATTACCGCCGAAAAGGACGGTGCCAGCGTATATATACAGGACGAATAAACAGAAGGAGAAGTCTATGGCAGATGACGGAAAAATTTCGGCATATTATTTCACAGTGGAAATAGACGGTATAGAGACAGCCCGTTTCCAGAAATGTGAAGGGCTGGAAGCGGAAACGTATGTGTATGAAATCGAAGAAGGCGGATTGAATACTTCTACGCATAAATTTTACGGACGGACCCGCTATCCGAATCTTATTCTCGAAAAAGGAATAACAGAGAATGAGGCCCTGTTCAACTGGTACAAAGAGACACTGCTGGAAGACAAAAAAATTGAACGGAAAAACGGCTCCATAGTATTGAAAGATACAGAGAGTAAAGAGTTGAAACGGTGGAATTTTTACCGTGCATTTCCCTGCCGCTGGATCGGACCGAAACTTGAGACGAATATGGGCAGCGACTTTGCAGTTGAACGGATAGAAATAACGCACGAAGGTCTCGTGGTAGACGGTAATTAAAGAGGGAGGAATCAGACTATGGCATTAGAGAAAGCGGTAATAACAAATCTCGATAAAAGTGAAGATATCAAAGTGATGTTCAACCCCAAGGAATATGTACTTGAAAAGAAAACACCGTGGAGCGAAGTGAATGTATTCGGTCTTGATTCTCCTCCTGTCCAGTTTACCATGGGAGAACGAAAACGCCTTTCGATGGAATTATTTTTTGATACGTCAGAAGACAAAACAGATGTCCGCGAACATACGAAAAAGGTAGAAGAACTTATGCTCGTAAACGCGCAGGAACATCGTCCGCCGCTCCTGCGTTTTTCGTGGGGCAGCCTGAGTTTCGACTGCGTCCTGGAAGACCTTGTCCAGCGGTATACGCTTTTTGCAAACGACGGAACACCGCTGCGTGCAATACTCAAAGCCGTTTTCAAAGAATATGCGACAGCATCCACTCAGCTTTCAAATACGCGCCGCGAATCCGCCGACCACACAAAACGGATGGCCGTGCGTGAAGGTGAAACACTCTCATCCCTTTCCGCACGCGAATATCACGACAGCAGAAAGTGGCGAGCCATTGCCGATGCGAACAACATAGACGATCCCGAGCACGTCGCTCCGGGAACAATCGTAGAACTGCCGCCGCTGTATTGATACTTATATAGAAGAAAGAGGTGAAACATGAGCTTTAGTATGTACCTTGCAAAGGTTTCCGACAATAAAGATCCCGATAAAATGGACCGCATAAAGGTAACAAGAACGCTGGAAAAAGACGCCGTCTCAGCATGGATACCATATCTGAGCATCAACGCCGGAAGCGCAGCGGGATTCAGCACACTTCCGGACGTTGACCAGCAGGTTCTTGTGGCCTCCCTTGACGATGAGGAAACATGCCAGGTTGCCATTGGTACAATCTGGTCTGAGAACGCAAAACCGCCGGAATCAGGAGAGAACGGCGATGCTGATTTGAACAAGGACGGAAAGAATGCGCTGCACTTCGTAAAGAGCACAAGCGAAAACATGATAATCATCGACGATACGAAGGACTCGGAGAAAGTGCAGCTTATAGCCGCAGGCGGAAAGACACGCTTTGAATTTTCAAAGAAGGATAAACTTGTGAATCTTGAAACAGATGAAAAGATATCATTATCCGCAAAAAAAGAAATGACTTTTGAAGCGGACACCATAACGATGAAAGCAAAGAAAAAGGCTGATTTTTCCATGGACGAATTCCAGAGCAAAGCGTCAAAGACTTGCAGCTTAAAAGCAGATCAGGATATGACGCTCAAAGGCTCCGGCATCGCACTGAACTAAAAAAGAAAGAGAGGGAAAATACATGGCTAACGACGAAAATAAACACCTTACGCCGGTATGGATAGTATACATAGACGGAAAGAGGCTCGACACCGACCACGAAGGTGCATTGAAACGGATAACCGTAGACGACCGCCTGAACGGAATCGGACGATTTACGCTGCTGTTCGACAGCAGCGCAGTAAAACTTCGTGACGCAGGAACAATCGCCCTGGAGAAAAAAGTATCAATCCACATGGGGTATAAAGACGACGTAGACGAAGTATTCTGCGGAGAAATAACAAAGACTCACATAAAGCTAAACGAATACGGACACGAAGAACTGGAAGTCTGCGGGTGCAACGGCCTGTACAAACTGAAACACGGGAAACACCTTGTATCATACGAAAAAAAGAGCGTGTCCGATGCAGTGAAAGAAATTATCGGAAAATATTCCCTGAGTGCAGAAATGGACACATTCGGCGGCAAACATGATTTTTCCACCGAGTTCGGAGTAACAGACTACGACTACGTGATGATGGCAGCAGCAAGATACGGCAAAGAAGTGTACGCATACGACACAAAAGTATACGTAAAAGGCGAAGTGAGCGTAAGCAGCGAAGAGATAATCTACGAGTGGGGAAAGAGCCTCATATCATTTGAAGGCTCTGACGACATTGAAGACCTGCTTGCACAGGCGACCGTAACAGGCTGGAACACAGGCAAGTGCGAATCGTTCAGCGGGAATGCAGCAGCAGGAGATGTACCGGTGAAAGTAGGCGGCTCAAGCGACTGGACAGCGGAATCAAAGCAGAGCAGTAATTTTGCAGCAGCAGAAATGAACTGCACCGCCTTTGACGCAGACGATGCAAAATCACTCGCACTCGGTATGCTTCAGGCGAATTCATACCGGTACATGTACGGAACAGGAAAGGGAGAGGGAAATTACAAGCTGCATCCCGGCATGAGGGTGAGTATTAAATATGCAGGCGACATATACAGCGGCGAGTACGTTGCGAAAAGCGTGACGCACCGGCTTGATGTCGGAGGCGCATATATCACATCGTTCAACCTTAAGCGGAATATGAAAAAGTAAAGCCGGAGAAATACTATGGACCTGAGAGAAGAAATAGACGAACTGCTGAAAAAATATCCCGACCCGCGGCTTGAAAATCAGGGGATACTTGAGTTTACAAAGAGAATGTACTACGCCTCATGCCCGCCGGTAATGGGCATCGTAGCCGACAACAAAGACCCCGACTGCCTTGGGCGGCTGCGCATAGCGATGGACATGCTCTCCCCCGGCTGCGTCGGCCCGTGGTACCCCATGATGAAACAGTGGGCGGGAGACAGCAGCGGCATGTGGATACTGCCTGACATAGGCACGCAGGTACTCGTCTTTTTCCCCGAAGGAGACCACGAACACGGAGTAGTAGCCGGCTGCGTATATGATGAAAAACACATGCCGCCTGCACACAGCACGGACAACCCGTCAAAAAGCATCGTCTACCAGACAAAGAACTTCAGGGTGGAAATCATAGACGAAGACGGCAAGGAAACAATCCAGACATTCACACGAGACGGCAAAGTCCGTTTCGTCCTGTCAAAGAAAGAAGGCATCTCAGTTGTAAACGAGATGGGCGATATACACGTGAAGTGCAAGGAACTGGAAATAAACGGGGAAGACAACATCAGTTTCAAAGCCAAGAAAATGAACATAGAAAGCGAAGGTGAAATAAATTACGAAGCGAAGAAGACCCTGAAAATCGAATGCGACAAGAAAGTGGAAATGAAGGGCAAGAACATAAAGATGACCGGCTCCAAGGGAGTGGCGACGGGAGGCAAACAGCTTGCCGTGGAAGGGGATAAAGTCATGGGCTTTGACGTGCACACCATGGTAGTCCCTGCCGGAAACCACACGGAAAACGTACCGCTGCCGCACCCGTTCATCGGGAAGCTGAACGACAAACTGGCCAAAGACGTAAGCATCGGAAGCCATAAAGTCGCAGTAAAAGGCAGCAAGGCAAAGAACGACAGCCCCATGCACAACCAGCTTCCCGGTACAATCAAGTTCCAGAAGAACCCGAAGAACGAAGGAGAAGTGACCGGCGGAACAGCCGACAAGCTCAAAATAGACGGGAAGGAAGCATGCGTCATCGGGAGCCAGGTGACGACATGCAACGATGTGGGAGCACAGAACAACAGTACGGTTATAGCAGTGGGTGCAAGTATGCCGATGCCTGTGATTATTAATCCGAAGAACACTGAAAAGTGGAAGGAAGACAAGGCTAAAGAAAATAATAAAAAGCCGCAGTTCACGACAGTGAAGTGGGGAAAGACAAGCGCGAAGGAAGGCGAGGAAGTAGAGCTTTCGGCGAACGTGAAGGACATAGACGACGGGAACATGGTGACGTTACAGGTATTCCCTGAAGGGAAAGGGCCTGAGAACGGCTTTGCCTATGCGAAGTTTCCGCTGACGGTAAAAGGCGGGAGCGTTAGCGCAAAGTGGTGCTGGCATGCGGACAGTCGAGAGCTTCCTCCAGACCAGGACCCGAAGTTTATATTCAGTGCACATTCAGCGTGGTGCAACTACAAAAAGAGCAGCGGCAGCCTGACGGTGAAACTGCTGAGGCCTGAGATAACAAAGGCGGAATGGCAGGACAAAGACGGCAGTTCAGCAAGTAAAGGGCTTGTCGGGGATGTACTCAAACTTCATGCGGAGACGAAGGATATGGCTGACGGCGCGGGAGTGAGGTTCTGCGTATACAACAGCAAGACAGGAGAGAAAGTGGCGGAACCGGCTGCGAAGGTTGACGGAAGTAAGGCGGATGCGGAATGGACGTACCATTACGAATATGACCCGGACAATCCGTTGAAAAAGAAGCCGAAGTTTTACTTTACGGCAGACGCACCGAGGGCGAAGCAGAAAAAAAGCAGCGATGTGGAAATAAGCGCGAAGATAAAAGTCCGCATGCAGAATACATTCGAAGAAACAATTCCCAATGAGAAATATGTACTTCACTGTGAAGGTAATGATGATGTAGAAGGAAACTTTGATGAGAACGGCTTACTTGAAAAAGATGATCTGATCCCAGGCAGATATGAAATTGAATTGAAAAATGATGAAGAGAAGGACAATAAATAAAGATGGAAGAAAAAAAGACTAAGATTGACGAGATCGAAATAAAAGAAAAGGATAAATACAATACACGAATTCCCGTGAGCATGGAAAAAGAAACTGTAATTATTATAGAACAGTCTAATGAACGAAATTCCTGACAGGAGTGCAAAAAATGAATCTGCCTTTTGAGATAAAAAATATAGATGAACTCTGCCGGAATAATGAAAATGGCAAAAGTGGTTATTACCCGATTGGAACAGGGAATTTCTGGCACAGTGGTATACATATAAATAAAGATTCGAAAGAAGAATTTGTTCCAATTATACCAGGAATTGTAGTAATGTATCGCATATCGCAGGACTATAAGAAAATGAACCTGCCTGACCAGATAACAGAAAGCGATTACACTGATATATTTGCAGTAAATAAAGATAAATATGAAAAAAACGGAAGGAATTACAGCCTTAAAAAGGGACTGTCTGATACAGAAAAACAATTTCCAGTTTCCGATAATTTTATTATGCTGAAACATAACCTGAAAATAAAACAACTAGCGGACGACAGCTTTGTTTTTTATACATTGTACATGAATCTTGCCCCGTTGAAAGAATACGATAAAAGCTGTTATGACGGTAATATTGTTATTGGTGATGCAATTCAATTTCCCGCAGGAGAAGGAAAAGAATTTTCAGTAGCAAAAATAGGTATGCCGGGACTTAATAATACAGAAAGATATTTTGATTTTGTAGTTATAACAGAGAAGAGTTTGTTTGACTACAAACAGAAGATGTTTTTAACAGATGAAGAAAAGCAGGAACTCTTTATCGGTTTGAATAAAAATGTGACGCTTTACAGGCAGAAAAGGATAGAATCAAAATCGTCTACCTATTATATACCATCACATACAGAGTATGAGATAAAAAAAACATATACAGACAGTAATCGAACTGCAAAAAAAATAAAAATAACAGCAATAAGGATATATCTTTCAAAGAATAAGGGAATGAAGAATGGTGGGGAAAAGTTTTCTTCGGGGAAAAGTTATGAGGTTTCTGATGTAAGTACAATTTGGATTGGCGATAGAAAAATAATAACTGATGGTTCCTGTACAGAAAGTGATATTGGCTATTTTTATGCCGTTCTTTGTACAAAAATAAAAAGTATAGTCGGGAAAAAAATAAAAGTGGTATATGTTACGCCCGGTGGACAGCCGGCAATAAATATTGATTTTTCTGACCTGGGAATAGCTGTGCATGAATTCTGGACGGTCTCTGATTCCGACTGTTTTACCGTGACAGGAAAAGTCACAGAAACAAAAAAAATAACTGCATATAATGAAAATCCCCTTCTCTGTGATTATGAGAAAATGGATCAACTGTCAGATGAAAATAAGAAAATGGTGACAGATGTAGAAAAAAATGAGTATATGGATCGTACGGAAAATATATTTTATAAGGTTGTGAGTGATCAGGAATGGTATATATCTAAAGTTGATAAGAAAAAATGTTTTGAACCGGCATTTGCATGGGATAAATGGTTTCTCAATTATAAGGAGGATTCGGGAAAATCTGATGACATATTTTGTGACAGAACTTCAGTAATGAAGGAGTCAATAAAATGGTATGAAGATATGAGAGTAAAATATGCTCTGCTTCTTATGCCTCTTTCCCCATGGTGGTTTGGTACTTATATTATCTGGGATTATCTGAAATACCTTTTCGGAAATGGCGAAAAGTATGAGTTTGCCCATGATATGTGTTCACAACTGCGGAAATGTGTATGTATGCATCCTTTGGAATGGGATCAGACAAAATTTAGTGATATAAAAGATAAAAAAAAGAATAAAAAATGGGCTGGGACTATTTCGGATTCTCAGGCAGAACTGTTAAAAGACATTGCTAAAAATACTGATATTTGGAAAGACGGTCTGCAGAAGATATTTGGAACGAATCAGCTTCATTTTGTTCATCCTGTGTATTTTATTAATCATCTGGAACGAGCTGGTGCTTTTGAATTTAATCCATATCTTGGGTTAACGTACAAAGGAGTTAAAGTAAAAGATAATCCGGGGTTTGCACCTTATACGGGGATTGGAACAGGAATAAATGGTTATTCCCAAATGTCGTGGGAATTCAATGGTACAAGCGATGCAAGTACAAAGCACCATGCTGGTATAGATTTTGAAATAAATTATAAGGACAATGGGAAGATACCAATTTACAGTTTGATAAATGGTATAGTTATTGCAAATATAGACTATAACGATAAAAATTTTGGAAACTGCATTTTAGTTGAAAATACCTTTATGCCAAATTGTTACTATATTGTTGCGCATATGAATCGAGACAAGGAATATGCTAAAAAAGGTGATAAAGTATATCCGGGAATGATTGTCGGATATGTAGGAAATACAGGGAAAATGTATACAAAATGGTATAGGTCAGAAGATGGCAAAGATGAACAGCATATTACATCCCAACTTATAGACGATAAAGATCGACCATACGGATATGGTGCTCATTTACATGTTCAATTTATTATAAGTGATAAATTGGATAATGTTTATAATAATGCAATAAATGTTTTCAAGAGTGTAGATTCAAGAAGTTTCAATCCAATAGAACATACTATTCCATGGAATGAGAATGAGGTAACAAAATGAATTATAAAAAATATCTTGTTTTCTTTATAAGTATATTTTTTTCGAATACTATTTTTGCATATGAATGCAAAACAATTTGTAAAACACCATTAATTATAAAAAATTCAACAAATTTTTCTGTTATTCAAATTTTGAATAAGGATACAAATTTAGATTTAAATACACTTGACAGCATTATAATTCAAAAAAATGATTTAAAAGAATTGAATAACAGATTTTGCTATAAAAATAGAAACTATAATATTTTTATAAGAGTTACAACAAAAGATTATTTTAATGGATATGTTCCTATCAATGATATTGGCATTGATAACCAGGAGATATTACCTGAATATATTACAGATTTTGAATGGATTCCAGAATATGAAGTTAAAGTATTGTATTCAAAGGAACAAAAAAATTTGGAAAATTATGTAGAGTTTTATAGAGAGTATGATAAATGGAAAAAATATACAGACTGGGAAAATGATACATGGTATGATATACATTCTACACCAACATTTTCCTTGAGTAATTTCGCAATTATTATAGAGGACATGGGGTATTGGAATGGAAGAGTTGAAGGTATCGTAAATAAGGTCAGTTCAAATGAAATAGACTGGGTGTGCATAAAGTCTGGTTCAGAATATGCAGGTCCGAAAATAAATGATAATATTATTGAAAAATTAAAAAAAGATAGTGCATATATATTTACCTATAAAATTGATGGTGATTATTTATACTTATATACAAATGGAAAATTTTTTATTTCATTGGTAAATATTTCATCGTCTTTGTTTTTACGAATTAGAGATTTCTATTTGTCAGATAAAAAAAATATAGATTTGTCCGATATTACTTGGCCCCGTCATGCCGACGGTACCTGCGACTATGACGGCAGTGCAAAACCTGCGAGCACAAAAGGTGTTCCTCCTGCACCGTCATCTTCTTCCATTCCCGTGTCTGGTACAACCAAACGCGTAACAACTAACCTCCGCCTGCGCAGTACTGAAGATACTTCCAGTACCGTGATTACAACAATGCAGAAGGGAACAGTTGTGAAAATAATAAAAGCAGGCAGTCAGGATACGATAGACGGCATTGCCTCAAACTGGGTACAAGTGGAAGTTCAGTCCGGATCAAAAGACAGGAATGGAAAATCAATAACCGCCGGAACTACTGGTTGGTGTTTTGGCGGTTATCTGGAATAAGTTTTACGAATAGTAAATAAAACAATCTGCCATTCTTCTGCGGAGAATGCCGGAGCAAGAATCTTTGACAACGAGCAAGGACACCGCAGGTAAGTCCTGCCAATAGAGAAGGATTGAAAAGCATACGTTATACGCGAATGATATGTTCGTGTATAACACGAAATAAATAAGGCTGTCACGTGCATTGCACATGACAGATGGCAACAGAACATTGAACACACGGCAGACGGAATCTCCGTATTGCCGTGTGTTCAATGTATTTTTTCCTGATTTTTTTACTCTGGAAAAGAACAGAGGAATGAAGAAAAAAACATACGCCGGATTGCAGCACCGCGGAGCGTTCACGCCGCAGGCGGGAATGAGGGTTACCGAAGTGCGTAAAGCCGGATAGCGGAATGAGGTTTCGTCTGATTCGTGAGCCAGCGAGGCGCGTTTACAGACCGGAACGGGCTGGAAACACGGGAAGCAGACTTTACCGGAGGGAAAGTCTGCGGCTCTACCAGACAAAGAACTTCAGGGTGGAAATCATAGACGAAGACGGCAAGGAAACAATCGCTTTATGTCAAGAAAGATG
>DCFX01000061.1:75612-94358 GCA_002314445.1 Treponema sp. UBA1793 | reverse complement strand
AGTATTATTGTTCTTCCGGTGAAATGATTTTGAACGTGCGTACTTTCCTGCTGCCCCGCGAGTCGGTAATTGTGAGGACATGACTGCCGTATGAAGGGCGCGCCGTCATCTCATGGATGGTTTTTGTGCTTCCCAGATACTCTCCGTCGATGTCCCAGTAGATGACAGCGTCTTTGCTGCGGTTTACAGCCTGCATGACCATAGCTCCCTGCGTACCGTCGATTTCTACGGGGATGCAGATTGTTGCATTCTGTTCCGGAAAGACTATTGCGAGTTCCTGCTGTGCGGAACTGCTGCTGAACGGCAGATGGGGCGGGAGCGTATGGTATCCGAGTGAATGGCGGGTGTACCAGTATTCGACGGCCGGTGGAAGTACGAATCGTTTTACGATGCGCGGCAGCTGTCCGGCATATTGTCCGGTGAGTTCCTGTGCCGACGCCTGGTATTTTCCATCGGGAGTCAGTGAGACCGTTGTGCAGTAGGGGCACAATCTGCTTTCCGGTGCCGCGGCCGGCCGCAGGATTTTTTTTGTTTCCGCGCAGTTGCTTCCGGCTTTGAATCCGGAAGCGGCGCAGACTGTTTCCAGAACAAGGTCATCGTAAGGGACGTCAGGCCAGCGGGTAACGGGCAGCGTGGAGAAGATGTCGAACATGACGGGTGCTGCCGTACTGATGCTTTTCAGTTCAGGGCTGCCTTGACCTTCCGCGTTGCCTGTCCATACGCCGACTGTGTATTCGCATGTCGTGCCGATTGCCCATGCGTCCCTGTTTCCGCTGCTTGTCCCCGTTTTCCATGCGATTTTTTTTGCATTCGCGTACGACTCCCATAATGCCTCGTCGTCGGGCCGTATTCCTTCTTCAAGTGCGGCGAGCGTGAGGTACGCTGCTCCTGTAGAGGAGGGGAACGTTCCGTTTCCGCATGCTTTATCCATGAGCGACGCATATGCCCGCGCAGCCTCATACAGCGTTATTTCCCCGCCGCCCAGTATGAGCGGAAGGCCGTAGTCGTCTGCGGTTCGGCCGAACGTGGTAAAGCCGCATTTTTTCAGATAATCAAGGAATGCGCTGATGCCGTATCCGCGGAGTTCCAGCACGGCAGGAATATTAAGCGAACGGGACAATGCTTCCGATGCGGGAACAGCCCCTCTGTAAACGGGAACATTATTGTCCGGTTTATAGCTTCCGATGCGTGTCGGTATGTCTGTTACAAGCTGGCCGGGAAGAAGCTGGCCGGAATCAAGCATCGCGGCATAAAGAAACGGTTTTAAAAGACTTCCCGAACTGCGCCTTGACTGAATGATATCCACGTCGCCTGTCGCGGCATTCCGTCCGTTGCGCCCGGTATTGCCGCAGTAGGCAAGCACACTGCCTGTTGCCGTATCGATGATTATTGCGGCAGCATTGTTGATTCCGCTGTGTGAAAACTGCAGCGACCATCTTTCAAGTATCTGTGCGGTATTTTTCTGCAGGGCCGAATCAAGCGATGTGTTGATACCCGTCTTGTCGGGATGCAGTGTCTTCATGAACTCCAGATAGTGCGGGGCGTATGAGGGAAGGGGATACGGTCTGCCGGGCAGCGGTTCGTCGAGCGAGAGCTGCAGGGTACGATTGTCAAAACATCCCCTGCTGCAGAGCCGTCGGAGCAGCCTGTCGCGTTTTGAGCGGAGTATATCCCTGTTTGCGCCCGGATAGACGAGCGAGGGCTGATTGGGGAGGACGGCAAGCGTCGCTGCTTCCGCCCAGGTAAGAGAATCGGGAGGACGGTTAAAATACCTCCACGATGCGGCTTCAAGTCCGACGACGTTTCCTCCGAAAGGCGCGTTTGCGGCGTACAGTTCAAGTATGCCCTTTTTTGTATACCGCAGTTCGTACAGAACGGCGAGCAGTGCTTCCTTGACTTTCTGTGCGACAGAACGTTTCGGGTTGTGTTCAAGGATGCGGACTGTCTGCATGGTAATTGTCGAACCGCCGGAAACGATATGTCCCGCCCGTATGTCTGAAAAAAGCGCGCGGTACATCGATATGATATCGACTCCGAAGTGAACGTAAAACCGTTTGTCCTCAAACGCAATAACAGCTTCCTCAAAATTTGCAGGAACGGCGGAAGGGGCAAACCGCCACTGCCCGTCGGACGCTGTCGATGCACCGACAAGCGTTCCGTGCCTGTCGTATATTGCATACGAATACGGCCCGCCTTTATGCGTAATGCATACAAGCGGAACGGTAAGCAGCAACGACAGCAGAAAGGATGCGGCGAGCGCCTTCAGGATTTTAGAACGAGTTAACATGTATCCCCGGCATCATTGCACGTATGTCGTCGTCGTACATTGCTTCAGCATGAACGGCAGGAATATAGTAATCGCCTGCATATGCGGCTGTTGCATAGAACGTGTACTCGAACGTGCTGCCGCTGTTCAAATCGAAATACGTGTATATTGCCTGATCCCGTATATCCTGATTCGTATACGGAGAATTCGAGTTCACCGCAGTTTCCGCATCACTTCCGGTGCTTCCCACACGGTCGTTGCTGAATTCCCAGCATGTCGGAACGGGAATGGAGAGCGCAATGTTTTCCACTTTTTCGGACGTGCGGTTTGCAACACGGACATTCATGCGGAACGAATCGCCTGTTTTTATTTTTGCCGGTACGATTTCATCTCCCTCGGAATCATAATATGTAACGGTCAGTGTTAATCCGTCGTTTTCCTGCTTTTCCGTCCCGGGAGTGGACATGCCCGATGTAGTGAGCGTTCCGTAAATGACTTTATCGCCCGTATTTTTAATGCCGGCATTCTGCCGCATTCCCGTTTCGGGGATGAGCGTTTCAATAACGGAACCGTTCGTAACTTCTCCGTTCAGCATGCCGTTTGCGTTGCTTACCGTATACGTGCACGTTCCGCCTGCCTGTCCTTTATAATACGGAAGCACCGCCATGAGTGACCATGCCGTTTCCTGCGTACTGTACCACACACCGGAAGCAAGCCGTTCTGCAACTGTTTTTGCAAGCTTTGCCGATGTTCTGTCGTTTCCTATTCTATTGCTTACGTACAGCATGACTGCGGTGTCGCGCAGCGCGGAACCGAAAGAGCCGCCGGTCATCCGGTATGTACCTGTGATACTGTCTGTCTGAGCGAATAAATCATTCGCTGCCGCCGGACGTCCCGATTCGGCATACGCTGCCGACAAAAGCATTTTCGCATTGCTGCTCATTTTTTCGTTCATCAGGCGGTTCATTGCACCGATATCAGGGCGCGAAGCTTCTGCAAGGACGAAAAGTTTGTATGCCTGCACATTGCTGTCATCGTAATCCGTCGCCACCCAGTTTGCCGCGGATTTTGCAATCCATGCAAGCAGCGGTTCGATGACGGAATCAGGAATGCTGTATCCGGCTTTTTCCGCTTCGAGCAGGAAGTGTGCTCCGTAGCAGGAACCCCATGCTGACGGTTCTGAATTGCCGGGCCAGTATGCAAAGCCTCCTGATGAAGTCTGATACTGCGGATAGCGCTCGATGACCGACTGGATGTTTCGTTTTACATCATCTGTTTCTTTCGGCGTGAGCTTTACAAAATCGGGAACATAGAGCTGGGGGAAAGCGCCTGATGTAATCTGCTCGATGCAGCCGTGCGGATACGTGATGAGGTATCTGAGCCTTGACGAGAGGTCAAGCACGGGGAACGGAGAAAGCTCGACTGAAACTTTTGCGGACGATGCGTCTCCGGGTGTCTGTACCCAGGCCTTATATTCTGAACCAGGCGTTACGGTGAACCTGTCGCGGAACGTGACCGGCACCCCGCGGGAAACGACGCTGACTGTCGTAGTGCTCTGCGCTGCCGATTCTCCAGCCGATGCGGAAACGGCGAAAGCGGCAGATCCTGAACCTTTTGTCGTTATACGGAATACGGCGTTTTTATTATCGCCGGCAGGAACTTCAACTGTTTTTGTCATTTCTGTTTCGCATGCGCCCGTTGCTTTGAACCCGACCGACACGTTTCTGGTGCTTTCCGTCCCGTTGAATACAGTGACGGGAATGTCTATCGTTTCGTTCGTGCCGAGCGTTCTAGGGATTGACGGCAGTACCATCAGTTCCGATTTTACCGGTACTGTTTTTTCCGCCGTACCGTAAGCGCCCTTGTTTCCGGCAACGACCATAGCGCGGACTGCGCCGATATACTGCGGCATGTCAAACGTGATGTTTTTCTTTTCTCCTGCTTTCAACACATACGGGCCGAAGTAGTTTACGACCTGTGAAAAACGCATCGATGATTTTTTACTGTTGTCTATGATTTCTTCCGAGCCGCCGACTGCAAGAAGTGTTTCCAGTTTCCCGCTGTAGGCGTTCATGACATAGCGGTAGATGTCCCAGCTCTGGAGCTGGGATGCCTCCTTTTTATAAAATTCATTCCTCAGCAGAGGCGCTTTGAAATTTGTCAAACCGAGCAGGCCTTCATCGACGACAGCGACGGTAAACGTCATGGGGCTGCCGTTCTTTTCCGACACAGTCAGAGACTCTTCTGCGTCGGGTGCGTATTCTGAAGGCATATCGATTACCGGATTCAGTTTTGTCGCAGGATCGTCGACGAGAACCGGAACAACGCCGTACAACCTGACAGGCAGGCTGTTTGCGGTCTGCATGTGCGGCTGGAGCAGCGTTATATGTACATATACGTTCGGAGACATATCTGAAGTGAGCGGCAGTTTGAACACTGTCGTATCTTTTGCCGTTTCGAGCCATTTCTGCTGAATGATTTCACCGCTTTTTTCAACGGTGACAAGAGCCCTCTCTCCGGCGCTCGTTGCGAATGAAACTGCTGCCGTATCGCCGACGGTGTAATTCTGCCTGTCGCATACGAGCGGAACCATCGCTGCGCTTCCGGAACCGCTTTCCTGCGCACGCCCGGCCCATCCCGGCCAGTCTATGTATACGATTTTTGCAGCGCTGTGCCCGTTATATCCGTCCGAGACTGTGACCATATAGCGTCCCCAGTCAGGATATTTTACCATGAAGCTGAACGAACCTTTTCCGTTTTTGACAGAGACCGTTCCGTCCGCGACATGCGCGTATGAGCGTGATTCAACATACGTCGCGTTTGTAAGCGCATCTTTTTCCCACCACCATTTCCATTCCATTTTATAAATTGTATAGGAAAGCGTCGCATCTCCCGCAGGTTTTCCGTCAGGAGTAAGCAGCACGACATCGGCTGTGTGGTCAGTGTCGGTCAGCAGCATGCCGCGAGCGGCATCGCCCTTAGGCAGTTTGAGCCCTATATACCTGCTGTACGGGGAATAGTCGAAAGACGTTTGTTCAGTGGAGAACATGCCGGAAGGTTCGAATATACGCGTGATGAACTGTGCTTTCAGTTTTCCCGGCAGTTCATTGTCTGAAGGCAGATCGACGGAGAACCCGGCTTTCGATGTTTTATCGAGGTTCCCTTCCCACACTGTCTCCCTTGTCGACTCAACGGTGCGCTCTGGGTTCGTAAATGAATATTCGCCGTAACCGTCAAAACCTGTTACAGCCGGAGAAAGGCGTACGGAAACGTCTGCCTTGTAGTCAGGCACTGGTGCACCGTGAAGCCACGCGCCGGTGAGTTCAAAATCATTATTCCGGGATGTAAGATATTTCTGTTTTGTTTCAAGTTTTACGGAAAGATGATTAGGTACGACGGTTTCCACGCGTACCGCTTTTGTCCACTGCTGCCCGCCGATTTTTACACGGGCAGTCCACAAACCTGTTGGTGCGTCCTGCGCCGTTTTTGCCGCGATTGCATAAAAACCGTTTAAACCGCTGGTGAGTGTTTTCGTTTCCGTTATGCGGCCGAGCGGGTCCTGAAGCTCAAACAGAACGGGGATATCAGCCGGCAGCTTTCCTGCAAGGTCCTGTACGACGAACGTAAGATACAGCGGATCGCCCGGCCTCCAGACGCCCCGCTCTCCGTAGATATATCCCTTTACGCCGTTCTGAGCATTCTCTCCGCCCGTTTCAAAATGGCTGACGGAAAGGCCTGTTCCTTCGGAAAGTTTCAGATATGATGACTGCCTGGCTGCTGCTGCGGAAATGAAAGCCGTTCTGCCGCAGTTTTTGAAGATGACGCTGCCGTCTGCATCCGTCTGCGCTGAAGCTACCTGTTTTCCGACAAACGAGTATGCCGTAACTTCAGCACCGCCGAGCGGTTTTGCCGTTTTCAAATCGGTTGCAGTAATATACAAATCGCCGCTTCCTGTTTTCTTTGCCATGATGCCGATGTCCGAAACAAGAATATTGCGTTTAATAAAGTTTGAACTGTTGTACTGCTCCATGTAAAACGCGGGGTGGCACGGATCATCGCGGTATGTCCAGTAATTATCACGTTCTTCCCATGACATACCGTCCCAGTAATCCCACCAGCTCTTTTCCTGGGGCTTTTCGTCGGCGTCAAAATCAGGAGGCATGCGCAGCGACGAGAAATCCCGGTGGCCTGCATGGCAGACATATTTTATGTTTTCGTGACGGAACGTAATCCGTATCTGAAACATACCGTCGGGATATTTTTTGGTGAGTCCTGAAAGGTCGATTCCGCGCGGAATGTATTTGTTCTGCATTGAATCGTCCCACGGAAAGGTAATGTTCTTTGTCCATACAGGTTCACCGACGCGGTACAGTTCTTCCTCTCCGTCGAGTTCGTTTACCTGCAGGAACTGTACGATGTTGCTGTTGTATATTTCGTACACCTGAACTGTAAGCCCTGCGAGATTTTTTGTCTCGACGGGAAGCGTCGTTCCCTGCGAAGAAGGCAGGATGTTTCCGCTTGTGAGAAAGCGCACGGAAGGAATGTCCCAGTTATCTGACAGAACGATTTTTTCCTGCGCTGCAAGATATTTACCGCTTGTACTTTTTATTCCTTTAATGATGGTAAGCTGTGAAATATCCTGCCAGTTTCCGTCGTTGTACAGATTGACTATGTTTTTATGAACAGTATAGTTTACCTTTACAGCTTCAACTCCGTTCCTTTTTTCCGTTGTGAAAAAACCTGCTAAATCCTGCGTTGTATCCACCGGTTCCGAGAAACTGACAAGAATCGTATCCGGCCGTGAAGTATCTACATCCATTACCGAGAACATCTGCTCATCCGGAATGCGGTACGTTTTTGTACCGCAGAACGTGCTGTCCTGCCGTTTTGACAGGCCAAGCTGTTTTCCGTTCCAGCTTGCAGTGAGCGTTCTTCCGTTCTTGTATTTTTCAATTCCTTTTACAGTGAATCTGCGTGCACCGGTTTTATCAGTGCTGTTCCATTCAACGGGCAGTTTTTCTGAAAATGATTTTCCGCTGAGCTTTACGCAGAGCATTTTATCCACTTCTTTTTTTGAAAGGGGAATGTCTGTCGAAAGGGAACCTGCCAGTATGAATCCGTCTCCTGACTGATTAACACTGAGTCCGTCGAAACTGACAGTATATGAAGGTGAGTCTGCAATAAATGTATGTCTGAAATTTTTTGATGCAAATTCTTTTCCGAACAGTTTCCTGCAGTTTGCACTCAGCGTGATTCTGCTGCCGGCTTTATATGGATTGGCAGGGGTGAAAACCGCCGTGCGTTCATCGCGGAACGTCCATGAACCTTTTTGTGCCGGGGACAGGGACAGAGCCTCCTCCGGGGAACAAAGCGGAGTTTGGGTAAAGCGCACGATGACAGGAGTAAGCCGTCCGATACGTAATGGCGAAATTTCTTCAACGACGGACGGATCTGTTTTATTTACCGCGGATTGTTTTCCTGAGCACGAATTAAACAGTACTGCTGTTCCCAATAAAATAAAAAAGCCTGTAATTGATACTAATTTTTTCTCTTGCATGGAGAATATTGTATCATTACAGACTTCATAATTCAATCTTAATTCAGTTACCAGCCGCCGGAAGCGCCGCCGCCGCCGAAACTTCCGCCGCCGCCGCCGGAGAAATGACTTCCGCCGCCGCCAAAACCGCCTCCGAATCCGCCGAAAGTATCATGGTGGTTATAGTTATGCATATTGCCGCGGAACAGTGGGAGGATCAGCCACGGGAGCCAGCCGTGCCGCCGTCTTGTTAAACCCGGAATGATCATGAGCCATACAATGAAAAATACGATTCCGAAAAAGAATGCTGCAAGTGAATCGTTGTCGCTTTCGCCGGAAGTTCCGGCCGCAACGCTTTTTGCCACGAGCTGTGCATTATCGGAGGCAATGCCGCCCATGTTTTTTACGCCCTCCATAATTCCTTCACCGTATTTACCGCTGCGGAATTTGGGAGTGATTACGTTGCGGATTATAAGGCCGCATTTTGCGTCGGTAAGTTTTTCTTCCAGCCCGTAGCCTGTTTCTATGCGGACTTTATGCTCTGCATATGCGATGAGCAGCAGTGCTCCGTTATCCTTTTCCTTGTCGCCGAGTTTCCATGTCTGTGCAACTTTTATACCGTATGATTCGAGGTCTTCGTTTTCAAGGGAAGGAACCGTAAGAACGGCAATCTGAATGCCTGTCGTATCCTCGAGTGATTCAAGATAGCTGGTAATTTCCGATTTTTCATTACTGCTGAGAATGCCTGCTTCATCCATGACCCGGGCCGTATAGGGGGGGACGGTAAGTGCGGAAACAGGGAGTGCAATGCACAGTGCGACTGCCGCAAGAACCGCGGCAATTTTAGGAATCCGTCTGTTGATTAATACCATTCTGCATCCTCCAGGACGGTAAGTCCGTCGGGCAGCTCGTCGGGGTTTTCTTCGTGTGCAGGGAAATTTCTGGCGAGCAGGTCGCCGCATTTTTCAATTGCGTTGATGAACCCTGTTTTTGCGTTTCCCGCCTTTATGTCGGCTGCAAGTTCGTCCGAGATGATTTTCCACAAATCCTGGGATATTTTTTCAGAGATACCCCGGTCAGCGACAATACGCACCTGACGTTCCATGTATGAAACGAAAATCAGTATGCCGGAATGTTCCCTGGTTTCATACACGCCGCTTTCGGTAAAATGTCTGAATGCGCGCCGGGTGACACTTGCGCTGCGGACAGCACGGGGAATGACCAGTCTGTCAAGGGCAGGAAAATTAAAGAGATAAAACGATGCGGCAATAACTGCAAAGCATACGAATCCGTACAGTGCAGGAAGTGCCCATACGCGCTGCGTCCATGTAATACGCTGGTATGCTTCCTGAAGTTTTCCGGCAAACGGGAGCATTGCGGCAAAAACAAGTACTGCAATACACACTGATGCGAGCAGCTCCCAGAATGCATAGTGAGCACTCTCCGCTGTGACAGCGGCCGCTATTTCGCCCGTTGTTTTTGATTCGGCTTTTTTCACCGCATCGGAAATTTCCTCAAAATCCTTTTGAGAGAGATTGAGTTTTTTCAGCATCGTCTTAGTTTTCATTTCCCTGCCGGCCCTCCTGAATGGTTATATCTGTGTTTTAGAACTCTACCTTGGGAGCAGCCTGTGCTTCGGATCCTGCCGTAAAGTACTGCTTTTTTTCAAAATGCGACATATTCGCGATGAAGCTGTTCGGGAACCGCCGGATATATGAATTATATGATTGTGCAGAGTCGTTAAACCTCTTACGTGCAACCGTAATGCGGTTTTCCGTACCTTCAAGCTGATCCTGAAGAGCAAGGAAGTTCTGATCAGCTTTCAACTCCGGATAATTTTCCGTTACCATGAGAAGACGCTGAAGGCTGCTGCCCAGCTGATCCTGGACTTGCTGATATTTTGCAAATGCATCGGGATCGGTAAGAATTTTTTCGTCTACTTTTACGACACCGCCGGCTTTTGAACGTGCCTCTGCGACCTGTGTGTAAACGTCGCTTTCATGAGTTGCATAACCTTTGACAGTTGCAACAAGATTCGGAATAAGGTCATAGCGGCGCTGATACTGGTTCTGTACTTCAGCCCACTGGCTTGTTACTTCCTCATCCATAGCTACCATTTTGTTATATGTGCCGATTCCGTTCTGTGCGAGCAGCAGCACAACTGCAGCTATAATCACTACTGTGATAACCGCTTTTTTTCCACTGGACATGTAACACTCCTGTAAAAATATCTATTAACAATATATACACTTTTTCAGGATAAAAAGCTATGAAAATAAAAAGTTTATATATTTTAGTACTTATATACTATTGAATAAATCAGTTTTTATAGATATTCTTCTTACAATATATAGGCAGTGCGCTTTACACTGTCGTATTGAAGTGCTAATTATTTATGACTTTTGGGAGTACTTATGGCAGCAGATAAATACGATTTTGCTATTGAAACACTGGGACCATGTAAAGTTCAGTCACCTATCCTGCTTTCCACAGTAGTCGGCGACTACAGAGCAAATTATGCGAAGGATGATTCTTTCGTGAGATACCGCGTGAATGTGTTCGGCAATAAGGATGAGGACGATCAGACATCGTCAAACCTTATGCAGAAGGCCGGTCCCCGGGAATATATCTATTTTGATCCTAAACATGTAAAAGCAGGTATCTGCACATGCGGCGGACTCTGTCCCGGTCTTAACGATGTTATCCGCGCAATCGTCCGCTGCCTGTACAACCGTTATGGTGTACGTCGTATTTTCGGTTTTCAATACGGATTCAAGGGATTTTTCCCGGATGAGGGATTCGATACGATGGAGCTTAATCCTGACAATGTTGATGAAATTCATAAGATAGGCGGCTCTTTCCTTGGAACAAGCAGAGGCGGCGGCGAGCGTGTAAGCGACATTGTCGACTGTGTCGAAAAGATGGACATTAATATGCTGTTCATTATCGGCGGCGACGGCACTCAGCGCGGTGCGCTCGATATTGCTGATGAGATTGATAAGAGAGGATTAAAAGTTTCCGTTATCGGTATTCCGAAAACAGTAGATAACGACCTCCAGTTTATAGACCGCTCTTTTGGTTTTGAAACTGCGGTTCAGAAGGCAAAGGAAGCTGTTGCTTCAATTCATATGGAAGCCCATTCCCAGATTAACGGCATAGGACTTGTAAAATTGATGGGACGTGAATCAGGATTTATTGCAACGGCTACAGCACTTGCAAGCCATGAGGCTAATTTCTGCCTTATCCCTGAAGTTCCTTTTGACCTGGAAGGCCCCAACGGATTCCTTGCGACTCTTGAACAGCGTCTTAACGAACGGCACCACGCTGTTGTTATTGTCGCCGAGGGTGCAGGGCAGGAACTGCTGACAAAGACAAATCAGACCGACGCGTCCGGAAATATCAAGCTTGCAGATATCGGTGTGTATCTGCGCGATGAAATTACGAAGTATTTCAAAGATAAACATTTCCATATCAATCTGAAATATATTGATCCGGGTTATCAGATCCGGGCCGCCGTTACGACTGCAAATGATTCCATTTACTGCGAACGTCTGGGTAACAACGCTGTTCATGCAGCTATGGCAGGCAAAACAAAGATGGTCATCGGGCTCGTTCATGACAAGTTCGTTCATATCCCGATCAGCGCGGTGACAATGCACCGTAACGTCGTAGATCCCGAAGGCGCTTTGTGGCGCGATGCACTTGATGCAACAGGACAGCCGATCCTTATGGTGAATGATATTGCTGCTGCGCGCGAACGTATGATTAAAGCTGTTGCAGACGGAAGGAAAAAGCCGTCGGAGAAATAATTAAAGAATTACATCCATGTAATTTTTTAATTGCGGGAAAATCCGGGGCGTAGCACCGGTGTAATGATTTTCCCGCCTTGCTTTAGCCCGCATCCGTGCGGGCGGTTTTATTTGAAAATGATACTAAAAAATTACATCCATGTAATTTTTTAATTGCGGGAAAATCCGGGGCGTAGCACCGGTGCAATGATTTTCCCGCCTTGCTTTAGCCCGCATCCGTGCGGGCGGTTTTATTTGAAAATGATACTAAAAAATTACATTCATGTAATTTTTTAATTGCAGGAAAATCCGGGGCGTAGTACTGATGCAATGATTTTCCCGCTTTGTTGTGGCCCGCCGTCGTAGCGGGCGGTTTTATTTTAACTATAGGGAACCTCTAAAAACTTCAGTTTTTAGAGGTTCCCTATATTCTTGCTACGCCGCTTTTTCTGGCGGCTTCGGCTACTACTCTGGCTACGGCGGGACCGACTCGCGGATCAAATGCTTTCGGTATTATGAAATCTTCGCTGAGTTCATTTTCGGGAACCAGTTCCGCAAGAGCGGCTGCTGCAGCCAGCTTCATTTCTTCATTGATATCGCTTGCCCTGACGTCGAAGGCGCCTCTGAAAATGCCGGGAAAGGCAAGGACATTGTTGATCTGATTGGGAAAGTCGCTTCTTCCTGTCGCAATCACCCGTGCTCCGCCGGCTTTTGCTTCATCCGGGAATATTTCGGGAGTGGGATTTGCACAGGCAAAAATAATGGCATCGCGGTTCATCGTCTTTACCATTTCCGTTGTTACGAGATGCGGTGCCGAAACGCCGATAAAGACATCAGCTCCCCTGATGATTTCAGGTAATGTACCCCGCTGATTGCCTGGATTTGTTGTTTCCGCCATTTCCGTTTTGATCCAGTTCATGCGCTCTGTCCGTCCGCGGTAAATGGCTCCCGTTCTGTCGCACATCGTGATATCTTTAAATCCTGCGGACAGAAGCAGTTTTACAATTGCAACGGCAGCAGCGCCGGCTCCTGACGTCACTATCCGCACATCTTCTTTCTTTTTTCCTGTCACCTTCAAAGCGTTTCTGAGCCCTGCCAGTGTGATAACGGCAGTTCCGTGCTGGTCGTCGTGAAAAACGGGAATGTCGCATTTTTCCTTGAGTTTCCGCTCGATTTCAAAACACCTCGGGGCGGCTATGTCTTCAAGATTGATTCCGCCGAATGACCCGGAAATCTGATATACAGTGTTCACGAATTCGTCAACATCGCGCGTCTTTATGCACAGCGGAAAGGCATCCACTCCGCCGAACGATTTAAACAGCACACATTTCCCTTCCATAACGGGCATTCCTGCTTCCGGCCCTATATCTCCGAGTCCAAGAACGGCGGAACCGTCGGTAATTACGGCACATAAATTATGACGCCTTGTCAGTTCGTATCCGGCATTTACGTCTTTTTGAATTGCAAGACATGGTTCGGCAACGCCCGGTGTGTAGGCTACAGACAAATCCTCCGCAGTTTTGACGGGGACTGTGGGTACAATCTCTATTTTCCCTTTCCATTCTTTATGCAGACGGAGTGATTCTTTTGCGTAATCCATATAACCTTCCTTACGGTGAATCTTTTGCAGAGGCAGTGCATTTTTGTAAAAGATTCATAACGTTATTGATTTCAATATACGGAAAGTCGGGATGTTTTTAAAGAAAAACTAAACTTCAGCAGGATTTGCATCCATGCAAATCCTGCTTACAAAGTATTATTTATTATTTCATACGTCTTTGAAAAATACTATTTTGCATACCAGGTGTAAAAAGAAATGCGGAGCAGAAAACAAGGCCGCGAGCGACCCTGAGCGAAGCGAAGTTGGAGCTCAAGCGGATTGTTTTCTGCGGGAGCATTCCTTTTTACAAATGCACTCCAATGTATTATTTTTTCAGAAGACCCATGAATAATAAACGTATGCTTATCATTATATTTTTTTGTGCGTGAATACTCTGACAGCTTCGATAAGCTGCAGAATGGCAAGAACGAAAAGCACTACGGCGATGATCGAAAGCGGAACAAATCCGCCCGGCTGGAAATTTTTTATGATTATGAGAACGAGGGCGGTGAACGTAACTGCAAACATGAAAATCATAGGGATGATTGTTTCAAATGAATGCTTTCCTTTGTTGAGCACCCATGCGGTGACTGCCAGAAGCGCAAGTGCTGCAAGCAGCTGGTTTGCAGAACCGAAAATAGGCCATACTTTTGCGTAACCTGCAACGAGGAAGATGACTGAAATGCCGACAGTAGCAAGTGTTGCAACGTACATATTGCTTGCAACTTTTGTCACAGGATTCGGTTTTTTCGCTTCACCGGCAAGTTCCTGAAGCAGGTAACGTCCGATGCGTGTTGCTGTATCAAGCGACGTGAGTGCAAACGCGGAATATGCGAGAGTGACGAATACTTTACCGACCTGCATATTAATTCCGAACGCGTTCATGAATTCTGCTACGCCGTTTGCAAAAACGACAGCAGGTGTTCCCAGCTTTTTACCGTCCGCGATGGAAGTGAGACCGTCTTTACTCAGATAGCAGATAACGATAAGCGCAACGACGGCGAGAAGGCCTTCAACGAGCATTGCACCGTAGCCGATAAGCTGTCCGTCCGGTTTTGCCTTTCCGAGCTGTTTTGATGTCGTTCCGGAAGAAATGAGTGAATGGAAACCTGAAATGGCGCCGCAGGCTACTGTTACGAAAAGAACGGGGAACAGTGTACTGCCGTTTATGCTGAATCCGGTGAAAGCCGACATGTTGACCGACGGGTGTTTTACGAATACACCGATGACGGCACCGAGCATCATTGCATAAAGCAGGAAAGAGCAGAGATAATCCCGCGGCTGAAGAAGCAGCCATACGGGAAGGACTGAAGCCGCCACAATATAGACGATGAGAATAACGCGCCATGTATTTACGCCGAATTTGAAAACCGGGCAGAAATAGCCGAGAGCGATTGCACCTGCGACGAAAATAACACCGAGAATGGAGCTTATGCCAAGCGGAACATGAAGCTTGTTCCGCGCAAATCCGAAAAGAAATGCGAGAACGATGAAAATCATTGAAGCCGTACCGGCCTGTGGTCCGGTAAGACCTGCACTGTCGGGATTATATGCGAACGTTTTTGCGCAGATATCAGTGAATGCTGCAACAACAAGCGTAATCGTTACCCATGCATACCAGTTGAATATTGTCTGTGCGCGTTTTGAAACGTTAGTCTTAATAATTTCACCGATGGATTTTCCGTCATTGTCGAGTGATGCTGCGAGGGCTCCGAAATCATGAACGCCGCCGAAAAAAATGGAACCGACAATAATCCACAGATAGACAGGAACCCATCCGAATACAGCGGCCAGAATCGGGCCTGTAATCGGGCCTGCCCCGGCAATTGAAGAGAAGTGGTGGCCGAACAGAACACGTGCATCAGTAGGCACGTAATCCATGTTGTCCTGCAGACGATGCGCAGGCGTTTCCTTTACGCCGGCAAGTCCCCACTTTTTTGCAAGATAACCGCCGTAGCAGATGTAGGCAATCACAAATAAAGCGATTGCCAGAATAAGAATGACTAACGAGTTCATTCCTTCCCCCTTTTATATAAACAATATTATTGAGATTTGTCCCCATACAGAGCAGGTACAAAAATCTTCCTTTCCATCCGGCCAGCCTGATTTGCATATACTCTGCATGCGGTTAGGTCTACGAGAATTGTTTTGCCTTCGGCATATCCCCAGAAATAAAAACGGAACGCTCTGCTGAACCGGAAATGTTTTATCAATTTGACAGCTTCTTTTTCGGGCGATTCCGTAACGAATACACGTGTGACGACAGTTGATTTATGGTGCCTGGAAGGCTCCGAGCTTTCGAGTGTGAGTTTCGGCAGTTCTGCAAGCTCGGACAGGATAAACGCAGGGGCTGCATTGAAAGAAACAAGGCAGATTTCCTTTGAATCGTAATAATCCATTACGTTCTCTTTTGAAAGTATTGTCTGTGTTTCCCTGGCTGTATAGTGAGCAGCCATGTCGTATGTCTTTCCCTTCCAGATATTGCAGTCAAGTAAATCGAAATACTTTTCAAACCTCTGTTTTAAAAGCACCGTGTATTCATCAATTTTCATCTATGATGATATTATATAGTCTTTATAAAGAGTGTCAATAAATATTGAAAAAATGCAGTATTATTTAAACAGGTAATTCTTGCGGAACGGCTGAATTTCGTGGATAATGTGGAAGAGCAAAGGAGTGGCAGTCATGAAAATTGTATCACTGGCAGATGAATTAAAAGAAAATGAATATCCGGGGCGCGGAATTATTATAGGACGTTCGGAAGACGGAAGGTATGCGGCGGCAGCTTATTTTATTATGGGGCGCAGCGAGAACAGCCGCAACCGTATTTTTGTGACTGACGGTCAGGGAATACGTACGCAGGCATTTGATATGTCAAAAATGAAGGATCCGAGCCTCATTATTTACGCGCCGGTGCGTGTTCTCGGCACGAAGACTATCGTTACGAATGGCGATCAGACAGACACTGTTTACGACGGAATGGACCATCAGATGACATTCGAGCAGTCTCTGCGGAGCCGGGAGTTTGAGCCTGATTCTCCGAATTACACGCCCCGTATTTCAGCTGTCATGCACATTGACGGCGGGAAGTATAATTATGCACTCTCCATTCTTAAAAGCGAAAACGGAAACGGGGAAAGCTGCAACCGTTATACGTTTGCTTATGAAAATCCTCAGAACGGAACAGGACGTTTCATTCATACGTATATGGGAAACGGAAATCCCCTGCCGAGCTTTGAAGGAGAGCCGGTTCTTGTGGATATAAAAGGCACTATTGATAGTTTTACAGACCTTGTCTGGGATAGTCTTAATGAGGGCAACAAGGTCTCGCTTTTTACCCGTTTTATCGAAATCAAGACAGGAAAGTACGAAAGCAGGATTGTAAATAAAAATAAATAGTACTAAAGTATTATTTGTATATAATAAAACGCGTGTAAATTCAGATACTTGCGAAAAAGATAAGATAATAGTAATATATACTATCTTAAGAGGAGTACCTATGGATTTTGGATCAGTTGAACACCACGCGTTTGATAATTACTGTTATCCGCTTAATGAAGATGAACTGCAGATTAACATCCGGACAGGATGGGATATAAAAAAGATATTTATAGTCTGGGGCGATCCGTTTACAGGCGGTATTCTGGGGGGAAATTGGGAATGGAACGGAACCCGTACTGAAATAACCGAAGTTAAGGAGCTGCAGAAATTTCTGTGGTGGACAATCGTTGTAAAACCGGAGTTTAAACGCTGCCGGTATTATTTTGAACTGCACGCCGGAGACGGAGTATTTTTCTGCTGCGAAGACGGCTTTTATACTGAACAGCAGTTCAAGGCGCTGCCGTTCAATCTTTCCTGTTTTACATTCCCGTGGATGAATTCATCCGATATATGTACGCCGCCCGGCTGGCCAAAGGAAACGGTATGGTATCAGATTTTTCCGTCCCGTTTCAGCAGAGGAAAGAGCGGCTGCAAAGGTGTGCTGGCAGAACGGCTGCTTAAAACCTGGGCCGGTCCGGAACAGGCGGTGACGAATGAAGAAGAATACGGCGGGAACCTGCAGGGAATTACGGACAGGCTCGACTATCTGGCCGGTCTCGGTATTACGGGAATCTATCTGAATCCGGTGAACCTTTCCCGGACTCAGCACAAATACGATACAGCGGATTATCTTGAAATAGATCCGTCCTTCGGTTCAAAACAGGATATGAAGCATCTTGTGGCGGAAGCGCACAAGCGTCATATCAGAGTAATGCTCGACGGCGTGTTTAATCATTCAGGCTGGGATTTTTTTGCATGGCAGGATGTGCTCAAAAACAGGGAAAAATCAAAATATTCCGGCTGGTATATGATAAATGATTTTTCTTTTCCCGGCGTTCCCGGCGGAAATTCAAAAAAGGGGAACTATTTTGCATTTGCGTTTGCCGATTCCATGCCGAAGCTTAATACGAATAATCCTGAAGTACGCGGATATCTGCTGAAAGTCTGCGAGACGTGGGTAAAGGAGTACGATATAGACGCACTCCGTCTTGACGTTGCAAATGAGCTTTCCCATACATTCTGCCAGGAACTTCAGGAGCATATGAGAGCGCTCAAAAGCGACTTTTACATCATCGGCGAAATATGGCACAATTCACTTCCCTGGCTGCGTGGAAATGAATTTGACGCGGTGATGAATTATCCGCTGCAGAATACGATTTTCAACTTTACGCTTACAGGTACCATGACTGCAAAACAGTTTGAACAGAATCTCAACCGCTGCCTGACCATGTATTTCCGCCAGACGGAAGAAGTGCTTTTCAATCAGATGGACAGCCATGATACTGTCCGTCTTGTAACGAAAAGCGGCGGCCGCGGAAAAGCGCTGCAGCAGCTTGTGCTTCTTTTTGCAATGCCGGGTTCTGCCTGTATTTATTATGGAACGGAAGTACTGCTGGAAGGCGGTCACGATCCTGACTGCCGGAGATGCATGCCCTGGAAAGAAATTGAGGACGGGAAATACAACGACGAACTGTTATTTATGAAGACGCTTATAGCCCTGCGGAAGGCACAGCCTGCTTTACAGGGCATTGATGTGAAATTCATGTACGACGGCGGAGAAATAACAGAAACGTCGCGGGTAATCCACATCCGCAAGACTTCTGACGATGGTTCGGAAAAAATAGATGTGCTTTTTAATTTCGGAAACGCGTCCTGCCGTGCAGATTGTTCAGGCCGTACCGTTCTGCTGAGCCGGGGATTTTCCGGCGGCACAGTGTCGGACGACGGATTCGTTATGTGGAAATAACTCCCCTGCAGACGAGTCATACTCCTGCAGGGCTTGTATGCAGGAAGCCCTGCGGCCTGTGTAGTTGGCTGCACGGGCCTGTCGTCTGTCATAAAATCTCATATACCATCTCTGCTTCCTTAATGTCAGTATCGGTCCCGTCGTACCATGTCATAAAATCCTCCCATGTACCGTCCCTGCATACATTCTGTAGTAATTCTCTGCAACGCGTCATTTCAGAATAAAACCGGCAGCATCCATTCCTCTGGTTATTCGTGCGGAGGGTTTAA
>DCFX01000061.1:0-75282 GCA_002314445.1 Treponema sp. UBA1793 | reverse complement strand
CTTGCGGCGGGGTTATTGATTGCAGTATATGAAATTTTTTTCTTGCAAATTTGACGGGATGATGTAGAATATGGCAGTAAATACAACAAAATTTACTTAAAATCTCAAAAAAATGAGATAATAGTAATTTTATAGGAGAAAAATATGAAGAAAGTATTATTTATTCTGCTGCCACTGATCCTCTGTGCAGGAATACTTGCAGGGTGTGCGAACACTTCCGGCGGCGATACCGGCGGCGGATCTACTCTGCCGGACGCTTCTGCGACGATTGCCGACGGTTATTTCCGGATTAATTACAAGAGTTCTGCAACTAACTTGAAAGTCTGGGTCTGGGACGATGTTGCGACAAGTTGTGCTTCTGCGGGGCGTTCATGGCCGGACGGTTTTGCCCTTGATCATAAAAACGGTGATTTTGTCTGTACCGATTTACAACTTGCAGATGACCCTCAGAAGGTCAGCATGATTGTTATAGATTCAAGCGGCAGCAAACTGACAGGTTCATCCGATATTTCGTTTTTGTTTCCCCAGAAATATAACGAAGTATTTTTCAATGCAGGCAGCAATATTGTTTATATAAATAAAGAATTAACAAAACAGGCGATGGGGCTGCGGTCTGCAGAAATAACAGCAGAATATGAAATAACGATTTCATACAACGACGTTACGCCTTCAACAGATAATGTCAAAGTATACGACAGATCCGGCAACGAAGTGACAGTTTCATCAGTTTCGGATACGAGTGTTGTAACATCGGTAAGTTTAAAAGATACATATGCCGCAAAAGGTCCGTTTACTGTAAAAATGACAGATACGAACGGCGATGTTGATACACGTGCGGCTTCACTGGACAGCTCTCTTATTGACACATGGTTCGATGCATCTTCCGTTTCTGACCTTGGATGGAACGGAACGGATACCGTCAAATTATGGGCACCACTTGCATCGTCTGTCGTCCTGAATGTATATACGGGGGCCGATGATGCGAATCCTGCCCAGACGTTTACTATGACCAGAGGAGATGCCGGCGTTTGGTCACAGGGAAGTCTCTCGTCATACAAAGAATATTATTATAATTTTACCGTAACTAATAACGGCGAGTCTCATTACGTGCTTGATCCGTATGCAAAAACGATGGCGGCATTTAACAGCAATACCGAAGGTGACACAGCCGGCCGCGGATACCTGTTTGATTCAGGTAAGATGGGTTCCGTAACAAACAGTTATGTGTCGCTTGCTCAGCGGGAAGATGCAGTTATTTATGAAGTGTCCGTCCGGGATTTTACCATTGCATCGGATTCCGGCGTTGCAGATGCAAAACGCGGAACGTATGAGGGATTTATAGACAAGCTTGATTATTTAAAGTCTCTCGGCGTAACGCATATCGAGCTGCTCCCCGTTCTGAACTGGTACTACGGAAACGAGTCAGACCGTTCATATGAAAGCAGCGGTACGGCATCCGGCAATAATTATAACTGGGGATACGATCCTCACAACTATTTTACGCCGGAAGGATGGTACTCGTCGGATGCTTCCGATCCGTACGCTCGTGTTACCGAACTTAAGGATTTGATTAATGCATGCCATGAAAAAGGTATGGGTGTTATCCTCGATGTCGTCTACAACCATATGGCAAAGGTTTTCCTGCTTAACGAAATCGTTCCCGATTATTATTTCCGCGAGTCCGACGGAAGTTTTACAAATCAGTCGGGATGCGGAAACGACACCGCGACCGAAAAGAAGATGATGGCAAAACTGATGGAAGATTCCATTGAGTACTGGACAAAAGAATATAAGGTTGACGGTTACCGGTTTGATATTATGGGACTGCTCAATGCGGATGCTGTTGAAGCTTCGTATGCGAAGGCCTCCGCTCTTGATTCTGACACACTGTTTATAGGCGAAGGCTGGCAGTACAGCCTGTCAGGCGCGATGGATCAGACATATATGACAAGCACTGACGATTGCGCTGTTTTTAACGACAACATCCGCAATTTAACAAAAGCAGGCGGCATGTCGGATGTTGGGAAAGGATTCATTACAGGCAGTACGGCAGTCAGTTCGACGCGGTTTTTTTATAACCTTATAGGGCTGCCGTCAAAATCGCGTTCAGATTCATATACGGCTGATGATCCCGGTGACAACGTGCAGTTCCTTGTCTGCCACGACGGGCTTACCCTGCACGATACGATTTCATATAACACAGGACTTACAGATGACGCCAACGAGCCGGAACTGGTAAAACGCATAAAGATGGGCAACTTCATCGCGCTCACAAGCCAGGGAATCGCATTTCTTCACGGCGGACAGGAACGCGGGCGTACAAAGCCCAGTCTGAATGCGGTGACCAGCTCTACAGGTTCGGGAGAATGCCTCGGAAATTATGTCCGCAACAGTTATGATGCATCCGACAACATAAATCAGATTGTATGGACACTTGATGATGCATATCAGGGGCTTCATGATTATACAGCAGGACTTGTTGCATTGCGGCGGTCGGTCGGAGCATTCAGGCTCGGATCAAAATCTGCCGTAGAAAGCAATATTTCCCAGATTACGACGAATTCCACACAACAGGCAGCATATAAGATTAATGACAGTGCGGACAACTGCACGTGGATAGTCGTTATGAACGGGGCAGCGACCTCCTCTGCTGTTGATACCGGCGTGACAGGAACATATTCGGTGTATGCCGATGCGGACAGTGCCGGAACAACAGCCATTTCGTCTCCATCAGGTGTGAGCACCTCCGGTTCAATTGTTACTCTGGACGGACTGACCTGTGCCGTTCTCAAAGTGACTGACTGAAGCATATCTATTTAAGGACACTGTACCGCACTTCCGGTATGGTGTCCTTTTTTTTGTCTCCGTCTCTAACTTGTTAATGGTATTTTAGTTACAAATAATAAAATAAAAGTATCTTGTTTATAAAGCATAAGAAATTCAGAAAAGAGAGATTAATTTTATGATAAAAATCAATAAAATTTGAGCATAAAATATAATATAATAATAGTATTATAAAATTGATTAAAAGTATTAAAAATAGAAAAAAGTGTGTGTAATAGTAATCTTTTTAATTGACAAATTCGAAAAGCAGGACTGATAATGATAACTGTAACCTGACCTACGGAATTAGTGAAGGGAAGTGTTAAAAAAATAATTGGAGGAAAGGATGAAAAAGTACTATGCTTTTATCTCTGTTTTGCTGATACTCACGGCAGCTGCTTTTGCAGACGTATCAGTAAAAAAACTTGCAGACGGGCAGGTAGAAGTTACGTTCTTCTACGGAAATCCGCGCGCATTAGAAGTTGTCGTTGCAGGAGACTTTACCGACTGGCAGAACGGTGCCCTGCCGATGACAAAGTCAGACAAAGGTTGGACGCTCGTGAAGACTGTTCCTGCAGGGACTGTCATGAAGTACAAATTTATCTCAGACGGCAACTGGACGGCAGACATTAAGGCTCCGGATACTGTCGACGACGGATTCGGCGGAAAGAACGGACTCGTAGACGTTGACGCACTGGTCGCTGCAACAAGTACATCAATTGATGTCGGTAGTACGACTCCTGCCAAAAAGGCGAACCTGAAATTTCAGACATGGAGTATGTTGGGATATCAGTCAAAATGGAATCTGGGTAAAGATGATAAATCTATGGAATCTTCAGGACTTAACTTAAAGTCATATCTTAAAGTTTCAGGAGATATACTTCCCGGGATGCCGGCTTACATTGAAATTGCGCTTGCCGAACAGGACACTTTTGAAAATCTTTATAAAAAGGGAACGACCGAATGGTCGGACGGCTGGAAAAATCTGCTGGTCGATACGGTTTGTGATCCGATGTATTATTACGGAGGGCAATCTTCTGCAAAAACATATCTCGGTCATCTTAAACTCGGTCTTGATACCGACTATGTAAACTTTGTTACCGGCTATAAATATGCGAAACTTCCGCCGCATACGAATGTGAACTGGGATACGATTGATAAGGAATGGGAGGCCGGCTACAATTCTGTCGGCGGTTTCAGCCAGTTTGATTTCGGACCTCTTTTTAATAAAATGCTTGCAGATTCAGGAGTTACAGTTGATGTTGTTGCTGCTCCTAACCGTTCTGCAGACCGCGCTGGAAGTCAGTATGGTTTTTACGGTTATGCCAATGCTAAATTCAATACCGGCAGCCTCGGTCATTACATAGATTTTCAGTACAACGGTGCCTATGGAACGACATATAATAAAATCTTTGACAACATCATGGAAGATGATTTCATTATTGGCTATCAGGGAAATTATGGTCCTGTGACAGTCAAGGCGAACGGTCTTTTGAATGTATACGGTTCATATGATAATGGTGATGGTACAAGGACGACATATGCTCCGGCATCTTCTGATGTTGGCATGGTAGACGATGCTGATAAAGTTTTTGCAGATAACACTGCATCTAATATCAATGTTACATACGGCAGTGATTCCCTGAATGCTACAGTCGGGTATCGGACACGCGGCTACCAGTCAAATATGATGTACGTTGAGCAGGGGTCTGATCATCATTATCATATCACCGATCAGCTTGGATACCGCAACCTTCAGCGTATATGGGCTGATGTCAACGGAAAATTTAATGCAGTTACACTTGGTGTGAATCCGTACCTTGAAATGTCGCTTAATAAAGACAAAGCACACTACAGTGGAAAGACAACAACCTATAATGATAAAGATACTATGCTTGTTTATGGCAAGCCGTATTTTACTGTTGATATTGCGAAGCTCTCAGGACTTGCTGCTACAATAGACGGTTATACAAAACTTCAATACGTTACAAAAGATGTTGACACATATTACCGCGGATCAAAAGATAGTCAGTTCCTGTTTGCAGAAGCAGGCTTAAAATATGATCAGAAAATCAACGGTGATATTATTAAGGGCATTACTGTAATGTACGGCTTTGACAACGATAATACAGATTACCTTTTCAACACAGTTCTTGCGTCTGCTGACTTCGTGTACGATATTGGTCTTCAGGCAGGTTTCGGTATCCGTTCGGCAAATGCAGGTGTCGATACTCCTGTTAATCCTGTCGGTTTCTTCGTCGGTGCAAAAAAGAAGCTGTCAATTATGTATAAACCTACATTCTATATTCAGTACATGTATGCAATGGATCCGTATAATGCATTTGGTGATGGTCCGACTGCATATCACCTTGATGGATATACATTGCATGAAAGGGATAGTGACAACGTGACTTGTGATGCTGTTGAAGATTATGCTGAAAATGCTGCTGTTCGTATTGGCTTGCAGTGGGATCTTTAATCCATGGAGGAAAGAACAATGAAAAAGATTAATATAATTTTAGCGGTTCTTGCGGCTGCTGTTGTGCTCTCCTTTGCTGGATGCACAACAGGCAACTCTGATTTGGAAATTGCATTGAAACCGAGCTATATTATTGGTGGCGTTACAGCCGATGACACAAGTGGTACCAATATGTGGAGTACAAAGCGTGTTGCGCTGACATTTGATAGCAGCGGAGTTGCAACGTATTCATTTACATATAGTAATAATAATGCAACTGCATGGGGAGATGGAGCGGGATTCTCTTCCTTCAAATTGTTACTTGACGATGCAGGCGCAACTGCATGGGCAACATCTGTATCGTCACTTGATGCTGATACAGATCTCGTTACGGAAGTTGGTGGTGCAAACAACATAAAACTGTCAGACCTGACAACAGGCAGTACGTATAAAATTACGATTACTGCGAAAGGTGCTACAGTAAAGGTTAGTTACACGAAAACGGCTTCTGGAACTCTTTCCAGTGCGGATGTTTCTGCATTAAATTCTATCACTGCAGTGCAGTCTGGTGCATATATTAAGATTGAAGGTGCCTCTTATTCGTCAATGACTGGTATAAAAGCTTACTTCGATGGAGAGACTACTGCAACTGCATTTTTTCAGATTACCGCTCAGGAGAGTAATACCTGGGGAATGGATCATCTCGGTGCATGGTTTAACTTCTATGCAGGAGACGGAACTTCTCTTAAAGAAGTACATGCTCAGTTTTATTCGACATCAGTGACGCTTGGCACGGATGCGGTTATTTATGCAGCTCAGGATACAGCGAATGGAATTAATAATTATCAATGTACAGATATGACTGGTGCCGTTGGTATTTATAAACTTACTATAACAACAACAACTAATGGTGCAACTATTAAGCTTGAGAAAATCAGTTAATTTTTTATTCTCCTGAGTGAATGGTTTCCAGCAGCCGGCTTAATGCCGGCTGCCTTTTCAAAGACACTTTTTTCTTGGAAAGCGCCTTTGAAAAGATATGGATAAAAAAGAGACCCTTATGGTCAAACTGCCGGTAAAGGATATATGAAATCAGGGAAACGTTTAATACGGATGGCTTTGGAGGATGTAAAAGGATAACATGGCTGATCACATAACAATTCGGCCGGCAGCGAATGCCGGGATCGACAGCAGATTTTCCGTACAAAATCCTGTGTTCAGATGGGGTAAATCTGTTAATAATAATAAGCTTTCTCTGAAGACGGCAGAATCTGCATTACCTGTTTCAGGAGAAGCACTGGGATGTACGTATAAAAACAATGGCGCAGTTTTTAATCTCTGGGCACCGACTTCTTCTTCTGCCGTTCTCAACTTGTATATAAAAGATGCTGCGATAGAACCTGATTATACAGTGCAGATGGCAAAGAACGACAAAACAGGTGTGTGGTCTGGAGTTTTCGATACGGTCGATCCTGACGGTATGTTCTATGATTTTACACTGCAGAATGCTCATGGTACGGTGACCGTCCTTGATCCGTATGCGCAGTCCATGGCTGCATATCTTAATAAAGGCGGTGCAGGACGTGCAGCTGTTATCGATATCGGCAGTACAAAAGCATTTTCTTCAGGCGGTATGGATGCCCCGTCTGTAAGACTTGCAAAACGGGAAGATGCCGTTATTTATGAAGTATCCGTACGCGATTTTACTATAAGCCCTGATTCTGATGTTAAAGCTCAGCCCGGTACATACAAGGCGTTTATTGAGAAGATACCGTACCTGAAAAGTCTGGGAATTACGCATGTTCAGCTTATGCCTGTTCTCAATTTCTATAACAACGATGAGACAGATAAGGCTTATGAAAATTCCGGTACCGTATCCGGTAATAATTATAACTGGGGATACGATCCTCATAATTATTTTACGCCGGAAGGCTGGTATGCGTCGGACGCGTCTGATCCGTACTGCCGTGTGCGCGAACTTCGTGAACTTATTAACGAATGCCACAAGGCCGGAATCGGTGTGATTCTTGATGTTGTATACAACCACATGGCGGATACCCGCCTTCTTGATGACATTGTACCCGGTTATTATTTTCGCACGGATAAAAACGGAAAGTTTAAAAGCGCCTCAGGCTGCGGTAACGACACTGCAACTGAGCGCGCAATGATGAAGCGGCTTGTCGTCGATTCGACGAGCTTCTGGGTAAAGAATTACAAAGTCGACGGGTTTCGTTTTGATATTATGGGTCTTATGGAATCTTCCTCCGTACTGGATTCGTATGCAGCCTGTACAAAATTGAACCCGTCGGTTCTTTTTGCGGGCGAAGGGTGGAAGCTGTACAACGGCGCGCCCGGTACCGTCGGTATGGATCAGAATTATATGACTAAGACGGACTATGTTGCGGTTTTTAATGATGAATTCCGCGATCTTATAAAGGCCGGCGGATTGAACGAAACAGGACGCGGTTTTATTACAAACAAAGGAGCGGACGAAGACAAGCTGTTCCGCAACTGCATAGGAAAGCCTGTGGTGAATTACCGTGCGGATAATCCCGGCGATAATTTACAGTATCTTGTCTGTCACGACGGCCTTACGCTGCACGACGGAGTAGTACATAACATGCGGCTCGATGAGAGGAAACCGGAAGAAAAAGCTGAAATTATTAAGCGCATTAAGCTCGGTAATTTTTTTGAGCTTACTTCCCAGGGAATTGCGTTTTTACATGCCGGACAGGAGCGGGGCCGCTCAAAACCGAATATTGCCCGCGCAAAAAACGAGTGCGCCGGCGATTTTGTCCGCAATAGTTACGATTCGTCTGACAATATCAATCAGTTTGTATGGAAGCTGGACGGCTGTTATGAAGGCTTGCTTGAATATACGAAAGGTTTGATTGCGCTCCGCCGCTCGCATGATGTGTTCCGGATGGACGACGCTGAAAAGCTTTCAGAGAACGCACATGTTCTGCATATCGGCAAACCTGACGGACTTTTATCCGGATACTCGATAAATGATGCCGGCAGCGTCTGGTTCATCCTTGTTAATGGCAGAAAGAGCGTTGCAGAAATTAATACAGGTATGGATTTGAAAAAAGCGGTCGTGTATGCGGACGGCGATAAGGCAAGTACGGCAGGACTTGAAACACCCGTCGGAGTGAGTACGGAGAGGACTACGGTTACGCTTGATGCGCTTACGGCAGCCGTTCTTCGCGTAATGAAGTGAAAATCCGGAAATGTTCCGGTAAAAATAAATAAGTATGGAGGAAACTATGAAAAGAGCTGTATGTGTAGCTGTCGCTCTCGCGATGAGCGCGACATGCGTGTTTGCATGGGGAACGAAATCAAAGAAAGTTACACTGAAGGTTTGGGAATCAGATGGCCCTGAAAAACAATACGTTCTCTGGGCAGCCGGTGAATATAAAAAGACCCATCCGAATATTAATATTGTTTATGAGCCGGTAGCCGCGACTGACGCACGTTCGAAGATTGAACTTGACGGACCAGCCGGTGTGGGAGCCGACATATTTGTCGCTCCTCACGATCATATTGGTGCGCTTGTAAACGGCGGACACGTTCTGCCGAATACCGATGCAGCATACATTAATTCATTCATTCCGGCTGCAAAAATGGCTGCAACGTACAAAGGTCAGGTGTACGGCTATCCGCTCGGCATTGAAACATATGCACTGTTTTACAATAAAAAACTCGTTAATAATCCGCCGAAAACATGGGAAGACGTTATTGCATTTGCAAAAACATACAACGATAAGACTATTAATAAATATGCGCTTGTCTGGCCCGTCGGTGATGCATATTACGGCTATATGTTCATGAGTTCATTCGGTGCGCAGCTTTTCGGGCCTAACGGGGATGACCGCAGGCAGCATAATATCAACAGCGATTCTGCCGTAAAAGGACTTACCTATTTCCGGAATCTCCGCAAACAGATTCTGGACGTTCCGTCTGCGGATATGACAGGAGATTTCTGCAATTCTTCCTTTACAGAGGGAAAGGCAGCAATGATTATTACGGGACCATGGAAGATAGCTGATTTCACAAAATCGGGGGTTGATTTCGGAATTACAACGCTTCCTGAATTCCCCGGGCAGGGCAAACCGGCGACATCATTCTCCGGTGTACGGCTTGCATTCGTAAGTGCATACACGGAACATCCGCAGGAAGCTGCAGAGTTTGCTGTATTCCTTACAAGCCATGACTGTCTGCTTAAGCGTTTTGCGGTTACAAGTCAGATTCCACCGCGCATGGACATCACTACGAACGATCCTCTCAGCAACGGAATCCTTTCTCAGACGAAGAATGCAGTACCGATGCCGACTATTCCTCAGATGGGAACATACTGGTCGGCAATGGGAGCCGCATATTCGGGAATCTGGGACGGCGACGACGTAATGAAGGATTTGAACAGCGCGGCAGCTGCTATGGATGCTGCCAGATAAATAAATCAGCATAAGCTGATAATAACTGATCAGAACATGGCGATGACAAGTTGTATATGTTATACCGTGTTCCGGTCAGTTTCTATTAATAATAAAAAACTCAGGAGTACGGAATGAGTAATGCAATAAGCCCGAATAAACTCAGAAAAGCGCCGATCGCTTCTGCCTGCTTTATGGGGCTTGGTCAGGTTCTGTTTCTGAAACAATATCTGCGCGGTTTTATTCTTATGGCTGTTGAAGTCGTACTGATTCTTGCGCACAGTTCCATTTTTAAAGGTCTTACAGGTTTGCTCACACTGGGAGATCCGCATCCGGAACTTCCGGTAAAAATGCGGGATCATTCCATTTTTATGATGATAAACGGCCTCATTATCGTTATTATCCTTGCGATTTTCATCACTATTTATATAGCCAATATTGTCAGTGCAAAAAGAGACGCAGAAAAAATAATAAAGAACGGCAGATTTCCGACTTTGAAGGAAACACGCAGTGATCTTTCTGAAAATTCCTTCGCTGTAAGCGGTATCTCGCCGGCAATTATTCTGGTTGCTTTTTTTACGGTAATTCCGCTGCTTTTTTCCGCACTTGTTGCATTTACGAACTATTCTTCTCCGGATCATATTCCTCCGAACAATCTTGTAGACTGGGTCGGTCTTGAGAATTTTAAGACGATGTTTGTCCGCGGTTACGGCGGGGCATGGGCCGGTTCGTTTGTCCGCGTTGCGGTCTGGACTGTTGTATGGGCGGTTTTTTCAACTTTCTCCTGTTTTTTTGCCGGTTTCTTTTTTGCAGTCGTTTTACAGGACAGACGTATCGTACTGCCCAAACTGTACCGGACTGTATTTATTCTTCCCTATGCAATTCCGCAGATGCTTTCATTGTTCGTATGGGCAAACCTTTTAAACGGGACATTCGGACCTATCAACCGCACCCTCATGTATTTCGGCGTAATTACAAAAGCCATCCCGTGGCTTTCCGATCCGCTGATGGCGAAAGTTTCTCTTATTCTTGTTAATATCTGGATAGGCTTTCCGTACAGTATGATTCTGATTACGAGCAGTATGACTGCTATTTCAAAATCTCTGTATGAAGCATCTACAATCGACGGGGCGAACAAATGGCAGCAGTTCAAGAGCATTACGTTTCCGCTCGTTATGTACCAGTTGAAGCCTATACTCATCATGCAGTTTGCGGGAAATATTAACAACTTCGGCGCGGTTTTCTTCCTGACAGGCGGAGGACCGGCACTGCAGGATACGATTGCCACTCAGGCAGGCTCTACAGACATCCTTATTTCATGGATTTACAAACTGACTATGTATACACCGAATATGTACAATCTTGCATCTGTGCTTTCCATTCTGGTGTTCATCATTCTTGTACCGTTTGCACTGTACAACTTCATCCGTACAAAATCATTTAAGGAAAGTGAAATATGAAAACGAACAGAATAAACCGCAATTCACCTGTGGTCATCATCCTGACCCTCATATTAATAATACAGCTTCTTGTTGTATTGTATCCGATTGCGTTTACGATTGGAGCATCGTTCACAAAATCAAATTCCCTTGCTTCGACGTCAATTGTCCCGTTTCCCAAACATCCTTCTTTGTATCAGTATCAACGCCTCCTTACGTCGCCTGATGCGCTCGTGAAAGGGACTACGGATGTTAACGGCACGAACTACAAAGTATGGTATCTGAATACGCTGAAAGTCGCATGCATGAACACGCTCCTCACCGTAATTCTCTGCAGTTTTGCAGGTTACATCTTTTCCCGCTTTAGATTTCCGATGCGCAAGACCGTTATGGCGTCGATGGTCGTCCTCCAGATGTTTCCGAGTTTTATAGGAATGGTTGCGACATATGTCATTCTCTGGAAAATCAACGGATTGAATACGTTGTGGGGGCTTGTGCTTGTTTATTCGGCGGGAAGTATACCGTTCAACTCGTGGCTCATGAAAGGATATTTCGACACAGTTCCGAAAGACCTTGCAGAGGCTGCGTATATCGACGGGGCAACGCCGCTGACGGCCTTTCTCAGAGTCGTTCTGCCTTCCGCAAAACCTCAGATTGTGTTCCTTACGCTTACGAGTTTTACCGGCCCGTGGATGGATTTTATATTTCCGCGTCTGATACTCCGCAGCGACGACAAGAAAACGCTCGCCGTCGGTCTGTACGAAATGATAAGCGGGCGGGCAAACGATAACTTTACTATGTTTGCTGCCGGTGCGCTGCTCGTAGCCGTACCGTTTACAATTCTGTTTGTTGCAGGGCAGAAGTCGCTGCTGCAGTCTCTTGCAGGAACGGGCGGCAAGGAGTGAAATGCATGTCTGTAAAAAAAATAATGAGGATGTTGTCCTTCGTCCTTGTCCCGCTGCTGTTTCTTGCTTCCTGCGGGACTACGGGAAAGGCTGCATCCGGGCCGCATCCGGAACGGGCAGTTACACAGCTTGCCCCGGTAGTCCGTTCTGCCGGTACGCCGTCAGAAGGTGTCTATTACTGCATCTTTGTACGCTCTTTTGCAGACAGCGACGGCGACGGTATCGGAGATTTTAACGGGATTACAAAAAGACTCGATTACCTCAACGACGGTAACGATTTGACAACAAGCGATCTGGGAGTAACAGGTATATGGCTGCTGCCCGTTTATCCGTCTCAGTCGTATCACGGGTATGACGTCGATGATTACTATGCAACAAATCCTGATTATGGGACGATGGATGATTTTCAGAATCTTGTCAATGAATGCAGAAAACGCGGAATAGCCGTTATCCTTGATATGACTTGCAATCATTCTTCTATATATAACCAGTGGTTTATTGATTCCCGCAATCCCGACGATCCTCATCGTTCCTGGTACCGCTGGATATCTGCAGACGATACACGGTTCAGCATAAATCAGCAGATATGGGGACATAAAGTCTGGAATCTGTATAAGGGATATTACTATGCCGGACTTTTCGGAAGCAGTATGCCTGATTTCAATCTTGATGATCCTGCTCTGCGCAGTGAGTTTAAAAATGTGATGAAATTCTGGCTCGATAAAGGCGTTGCGGGTTTCAGGTATGACGCTGCAAGTCACGTATATAACAGTGCAAAAACTCCTGCAGGGACAAATTCCGTTGAAAAAGGTGTGGAATGGTGGAAGGAAATCACGTCGTACGACAAAAGCGTGCGGCCCGACGCGTTTACAGTCGGCGAAGTATGGGAGCCGACTTCAACACGTGCCCAGTATCTTGCGGGGCTCGGTTCCGACTTCCATTTTGACATGGGAACAAAAATTGTTGATGAAATACGTTCAGGGAATGCAGGCAATAACAGTTTTGCGAACGGGCTGCAGGGTGAATACGACCGTTATGCTGAATCAAATCCGGACTACATAGACGCGCCGTTCCTGTCGAACCATGACCAGAACCGCATTGCCGGTCTTCTGAAGGGAAACGTTCCTCAATTGAAACTTGCAGCTGCAATGTACGTTTTTGCGGAAGGTGTTCCGTTTATATACTACGGAGAGGAAATCGGTATGATGGGGGCAAAACCGGACGAACAGCTCAGGACGCCGATGATGTGGAATAAGCCGGGCAGAGATAAAATGCAGACAACATGGGAAACTTCGCGTTATAATAAGAATACAGTTACAGTTGCGGAACAGCAGAAAGATCCTGATTCACTGCTTCAATTTTATAAACGTATTATCAGGATAAAGACTGCTCATCCGGCTCTGTATAAGGGTCGGTTCAGGGCTGTTAATACCGGAAATGAGTTTATTTCTTCATGGGTTATGGAGTGTGATTCTGAAAAAGCGTTTGTGCTTCACAATGTATCTGCAAACCCTGTTACCGTGAAAGTTCCGGCGGAATACGATTTACCTGTGGTATTTACGACGTATTCCGGAACAACGATTACTTCCGGCGGTCAATTGGCAATACCTCCTTTTTGCACAGTTGTTCTGGCCGGTGGTGAATAATGTAAAAATATTCCAACGGTAAAAGGGCTGCCCGGTAGTTGTGTGGCAGCCCTTTTTTCGTTAACATAGTGTTTCCCGGTAGTGAGAAATGAATAAATTAGTTACGTATCTGAAGCGTGCACCTGTTATGTGCACCGCTGTCGTGCTTGCTGTCTGTATGGTGTGCATCGTGCGGCCGACTCCTGTAAGTGTGCTCAAATGCATTGATCTGCGTGTTTTATCACAGTTATTCTGCCTTATGCTTGTAATTCAGGCATTCCGCAGTATCAGGGTTCTTGATGCTCTTGCAGCCCGGGTGCTTGGATTTTGCTCTTCCATACGGAATTTGTTTCTGGTGCTTGTTGGCCTTGTGTTTTTTGTTTCGATGGCGGTCACAAACGATGTTGCCCTTCTTACGTTTGTGCCGCTTACGCTTGTTATCTGCCGCAGTGCCAACAGCGGTTCTGCCGCGGAAGTTATTACTCCGCGTATGACGGCTGTACTTGTCGTACTCGAAACGCTTGCTGCAAATCTGGGTTCGTGCATTACGCCGACAGGCAATCCCCAGAACCTTTTTTTGTATTCATATTATAATATGAGCAGTGTATCGTTTTTTGCTGCAACATTGAAAATCGGCATTCCTTCATTTTTCCTGCTGCTTGCTGCCGTGCTGTTAGAGACAAGAAAAGCAGGAAAAATTACAGTCGGGCTTGAATCTGTTCATGTAGAAAGTATCGCAAAGTGTACGTTATATGCAGCTTTACTTGTGTTGACTCTGCTTGCAGTGTTCCGTGTTATCGATTACCGGATAGCGCTTGTTGTAACAGTAGCCGCAGTTGCAGTTTTCAGCAGGAGACTGTTTCTTTCTGTTGATTACACTCTTCTTGTTACGTTTATCGGTTTTTTTATTTTTACCGGTACGTTGACGGCTGTACCATCCGTCTGCGGCTTTTTGGATAGAATCCTTAAATCACCGGATTCCGTATACCTGACAGGGATTCTTGCGAGCCAGATAATAAGCAACGTTCCTGCAGCCCTGCTGTTGTCGGGATTTACCCGGAATGCACAGGAACTGCTCCTCGGTGTAAATGTCGGCGGACTCGGTACACTCATTGCATCACTTGCAAGTGTCATATCATACAGATTGTTCCGGTCTGAAAATGTCGATTCAGGAAATGCCGGGTACTTCAGGATATTTACTGTATATAATTTTGTCTTCCTTATTATTATTGCCGGTATAGTGCGGATACTTTGAAATCTGTTTGTAACAGGTATATCTGAAAGGTGTTTTATCTGATATATGGGGAACACTTTTTAAGTGTCCTTCAGAAAGAATAGTATTTTATAAAGGTTTTATCTATGTGGAATGTTTTGTACACGATTATTATTTATCCTCTGATTCAGATTATTGAATTAGTGTATGTCGCGTTTGATGCGACTTTTTACCGGCACGGCGTTTCTATTATCGGCGTGAGTATTGCGGTTACGTTCATATGCCTGCCGTTATATATTGTTGCAGAGCACTGGCAGCAGGTGGAGCGGAATACACAGAAACATCTTGAGCCGGGAATAAAACGTATAAAAGCTGTTTTTAAAGGCGACGAGCAGTACATGATGCTTTCTACCTTTTACAGGCAGAACCATTATCATCCGATTATGGCACTGCGCTCTTCGTTCGGACTTCTTATCCAGATTCCTTTCTTTCTTGCTGCATACATCTTTTTGTCCAATTTGCCGCAGCTGAGAGGTGAAAGTTTCCTGTTTATTAAAGATTTGGGAGCCCAGGATGCAATGTTCCATATCGGCTCATTTCCCGTAAATGTGCTCCCTGTTGCTATGACCGTGATTAATATAATTGCCGGCGAAATTTATACAAGGGGATTTAAACTCCGTGATAAAATTCAACTGTATGCAATGGCTCTTATATTTCTTGTTGTCCTGTACAGAAGCCCTGCAGGTCTTGTTCTGTACTGGACAATGAATAATATTTTTTCTCTTGTAAAGAATGCCTATTATAAGCTGCGTCACCCTGTACGCGCCCTTTACATTACGATTATAGCGATGCTGTTCGCAGTCGATGCATATTTTATTATAACGGGTACATCTCTGGAAGAGGCGGGATATATTGTTGCAATAAGCCTGTTTGTTCCGTTTATTCCCTTTTTATGGCGCTTTATTAAAAGCAACATTGCAAAAGAACATTCGGGATTGCTCGATCATAACGGTTACCGGAATGCATTATTTATTTTTTCAGCGGCTGTGTTTGCAATCCTTACGGGATTCGTCACGCCGAGCAATGTTATTGTTTCGTCTCCTCAGGAATTTTCCTTCATAGATAATTACACAACGCCTCTTTTCTTCCTTAATAATTCTTTTCTTCAGGCTGTCGGAGCTTTCTTTATATGGCCCGTTGCAATTTATCTTCTGTTTCCGAAAAAGATTCAGTCATATCTTGCAACCATTGTGGCCATCGTGGCAGTAGCCGCAGTGGTGAATGCATTCCTGTTTCCCGGCAATTATGGTTTTATCTCGCCGCTTCTTATTTTTGAAAATGAAAACGGATTTAAATCAAGTGCAGGTCATATGGTGCTTAACAGTATGGCGATGTTCCTGGTTTTCGTGGCCATAATCCTGATTCTGTATTATAAGCAGTTGAAAATTCTTTCATATGTTATGGCAATCTTTTCGGTTGGTCTCCTCGGCGTCGGAATTAAGAACAGCGTCGAGATTAATAAAGAATTCCAGAAATTAGCCGCTGTATATACCCCGAAACAGGAAGAGGGAGTAGATCCTGTATTTCATCTGAGTAAAACGGGAAAGAATGTTTTTGTCATAATGATCGACAGGGCGATAAACGGCTTCCTTCCCACTATTATGGATGAAGACCCGAAACTGAAATCAGTATACAGCGGTTTTACCTATTATCCGAATACCGTTTCATTCGGCTTTTTTACATTGCAGGGTGCGCCGGCCCTTTACGGCGGATACGAATATACTCCGCTTGAAATGAACAAGCGTAATACAGAGCCGCTCGTGAAAAAGCACGACGAAGCGCTTGCCGTCCTTCCCCGTATTTTTTCAAAAAACGGATGGACTGCAACAATGGCCGATGCGCCGTGGGCAGGCTACAGCTGGATAAGCGACATGAGCTATATGCATAATTATCCGGAGAAGATAAACACTGTCCAGACCATGCGCAAATATAAAGCCGAATGGTACCGCGAGCACGGAGGTGTCATGCCTGCCGTGCAGAGTACGCTTAATAAACGTAACTTCGTATGGTATGGCATTATGAAAGATATGCCGCTTCTTCTCCGCAAAGCCGTATACAACGATGGTGATTACTGGGCGTCGTCAAGTGTTCAGTCACGCAATAATACGTTCCTCAACAGTTATTCGGTGCTTGATTTCCTGCCGAAGCTTACTGCAACCGACGCTGTTACGAACACGTTTACCTATATGGATAATGACACCGCACATGATCCGGTGCTCTGCCAGGCTCCTGATTATGTACCGGTTGAAACAGTTACGAACAGAGGAACAACGCCTTTTGCATCAAGCGAACATTATCATGGGAACGCCGCGGCCATTCACCGTCTCGGCGACTGGATAACCTATCTGAAAGCTCAGGGCGTATACGATAATACGCGCATCATCATTGCAGCTGATCACGGGCGTGATGTATATACCGGTGCCTTCAAAAAAGAAAGAAAACTCCCCTTTATGCGGGAATTCTGCCACCCGCTGCTTCTGGTAAAGGATTTTAATGCGTCGGGAGATATTAAAACTGACGACACCTTTATGACAAATGCGGATGTCCCGACACTTGCCGTACAGGGCGTTATCTCTGATCCTGTTAATCCGTTTACCGGTAAAGAAATTACAAGCGGCGGCCGCAAGAATCTTGTAACGATCGCCACCACAAAGAACTGGATTCCGTCCCAGCAGAATAAGGATACTCTGTCAATAGCTCCGTCCGACTGGGTTACTGTTCATGATAATATTTTCGATGAGAATAACTGGACAGAGATAAAGATAAAGCAGGCAAAGGACGAGCAATAAATGTATGTTTATTTGGAGAGAGAGAAACCCTCTACTTTCAAAGCGGTGTTTCTCTCTCTCCAAACCTCTTACTTTTCCCAGCATGACCAGGGAACACCCCTGGACCCCGTCTTTAGATTCTTTTAAACGTAATCTATTAGTACATGACGCTCGGAAAAAAAACTGCATACCAGGTGTAAAATATTATTTTTCCAAAAGCGTATGAAATAATAAACAACATTTTCTCTGACAAACAGGGAGAATGTTCTTCAAACCACTTGTTTTATTTCAGTACAACAGGGGGTTCCCGTTGTTTTGTTCCTGTAAATGTTGTTTATTATTTCAGCATTGGGCAGGTTTGTATAGAAATGTAAATGATTGCCGGCAGTGTATGCAGAAAAACAGGGAGCGGAGCCTGAAATAATTCCGCGTGCGACTCTCGCCTATTCTGGCGAGCCGGAGCACAGCGGAATTATTTCAGGCGGGAGCTCCCTGTTTTTCTGTAAAAGGCGGGAAAATCTGTTTTTTTGCAAGTCTGCAAAAAATGTATAATAAACATACGTTGTTTTAAGTTTGATTATCATAACAAAACATTATGTGCATTATATGAAACCCCTTGGGCGGTATAGATATTGTGTATATATCATATAAGATATGGGGGATACAATGAAAAAATACAGAGTGGTTATAGTTATTTTTGCCGCATCGCTTGCTGTTCCGTTCAGCGCGTTTGCACACGGGCAGAAAGATTCGTTTCGGAATGACAATACAACAACAGAAATGGGGAGGAACGAACACGTTCCCGGAAAAGGGCCTGATGATGATGTAAAGATTGCAGTCATTACGGGCGTTCTTACTGTTGACGGCAAATCAGTCACGGTAAGGGACAAGACTCTCAGTTCAATAAGGCCAGGACAGAATGTAGTTCTCGTGCTGAACGGCGGAACGGCTGTTCTTTCTGGAATTGTCCTTTCTAAAACGGGAGATTCCGCTGATCCTGACCAGAGCAATTTTACCGGAATGAACGCGGCTGCACTTGCGACCGGAGGATCTCAGCTTACGCTTGAGAATGTGCAGATTACATCCGATGCAGACGGAGCTAATGCGGTATTTTCGACAGGAAACAAATCAGTTATTACGGTAACAGGGCTTAAAGTATATACGAAGGGTAATTCGTCCCGCGGACTTGATGCGACATACGGCGGCACAATACATGCAGCTGATATAGACATTACGACGGAGGGAGCTCACTGTGCGGCAATTGCAACCGATCGTGGTGAAGGAACGATATTGGTAACAGGCGGAAAGGTGTCGACAGCGGGAGACGGCTCTCCAACTATTTATTCGACTGGAGCCATCACAGCTATCGGGCTTACCGGCAGCGCAAAGGGTGCTGAGATTGCGGCAATTGAGGGGAAAAACTCAATTACGCTTGACGGCTGTGATCTGACTGGCGCGGGAACGCACGGTGTGATGCTGTATCAGAGTTTTTCAGGGGACGCGGGTACTGGAACAAGCGTCTTTACTGCAAAGAATTCAAAACTCACGTCTGTTTCCAACGGACCGTTCTTTTATATAACAAATACCGATGCAAAAGCAGACCTGAGCGGATGCTCCCTTGTTTATCCTTCAGGAACACTTGTTCAGGTTTCGGGGAACGACGGGCTCCGCGGGTGGGGGCGTCCGGGCAGCAATGGCGGCACATTCCTGTTAACTGCACACAATCAGACGCTTACGGGAGATATCGTGTGCGACAGTATAAGCAGCATGGATTTCGTACTTGCAGCCGGTACTGTGTATACAGGTACGGTAAACAGTGCGGATGAAGGTACTGTTTCTCTCACGCTCGAGAAAACTTCTGTATGGAATGTAACAGGTGATTCATATGTCGCTTCATTGAAAGACACTGATACGTCTCTTTTGAATATAAAATCGAACGGACATACAATTCGCTACGACGTTAATAATGACGATAACTCCATTTTCGGCGGAAAAACGATTGCGCTTGCCGACGGTGGAAAACTTGTACCGTACAGTGTTGTGCATACATCAGTTACAGGCCCTCAGAAAGGGGATAGGCAGGGAGAGCCGGCGAACGGTGGGGGAGATATGAATGGAAACTTCCAGAACGGTACCGCACCAGGTATGCAGATGCATGGAGGCCGGGACATGCAGGGAAAGCCTGAAGGTTCCGGAATGCGCGGTGGTCCTGATCAGATGAAATCATATACAGGTATGGTATCCGTGAAGGGAAAAGATGCCGGTGTATACTTAACGATTGGGGGAACAGTGTATAAAGTAGTCCTTCCGGAACCTCCTGACGAAAAGGGCAGAAAGCCTGAGGGCGGAATGGAAGGAAAAACTGCAGATAATCCTCCCGATGACGGCGGCCGCGGTAAGGGAGGAAATCCTCCTCCGGCAGAAATTCCGACGTTCAAAGAACTCCGCAAACTCGAAGGAACTAAAGTTTTATGCAAAGGTTTAACACAAAAGGCAAATGATGGTTCTGATGAGTTTGTTTTGTTTGAATGCAGCAAAGTTCCGGTAGAAAAAAAATAGCATGAAGTGTCCGCTGTTGCTTCTTATATTGTCTATAGGTATATTATAGAAATAAATAGAGGCAGCATAAAATATGGAAGAAAATGTAACACCGGCACAGACGGTAATCCGCGATATATGCCGCGTGCAAAAGAATGAACGGGTTCTTGTTATTGCAAATCCTGAGACGAATATTATTGCACGCGGGCTGTTTGAAGCGGCCCGGGATGCCGGCAGCCGGCCTGTGCTCATATTCCAGCCTGCAAAAAGTTCTTTCGACAATGCAAATCCTGAGGTGCTGGCTGCTATTGCTTCAAATCCCGACGTTTGTTTTTCCGTTTCCGCTGTGAAACTGGGGAAAGATCCTGATGCTGCGGCCCATCCGTATAAAGACAGTCACGGCATTGAATACGACCATATTTTCGATTATTTGCTTTACGGCAAGAAGACAATGCGGGCAGTATGGACGCCGGGTATTACGCAGTCAATGTATGAGCGTACCGTGCAGATAGATTATGCGGAACTCGCAAGGCGTTGTGAAACGCTGGAACAGCTGTATGAACATGCAGTCTCTGTTCATGTCACCGCTTCCGGCGGAACTGATGTTGTAGTTCCTGTGAAAGGCAGGAAAGCGCTCAATGACAACGGCGATTTTTCCAGACCTGGTACCGGGGGAAATATTCCTTCCGGTGAAGTCTTTATAAGTCCTGTCGTCGGAACATCCGGCAGGGGTGGAAACTCTCCTGCATTCGGTACGATTGGTAAAATAATATACGACGGTTCAATGACATTCGGCGATGGAGATGCGCTGCTTGAAACACCGATTGCAGTACATGTTGAAGGCGGCTTTGTTAAAGAAATAACAGGTGGTGCAGAAGCCAGTCGTCTGGAAAAAACAATTCAGGATGCCGAAGAAAAATCCATCACCATGGAAAATGACGGCAGGCTGCCTGAAGGTATGGGAACTGTGTACCGGAGGAATGCACGCAATATCGGCGAGCTCGGCATCGGGCTTAATCCTGCAGCAGTTATAACCGGAAATATGCTGGAAGACGAGAAAGCATTCCGCACTTGCCATTTTGCAATAGGAGAAAATTACGACAGCGACGCGCCGTCTCTTATTCATCTTGACGGTGTGGTGCGGAATCCGACAATCGTGCTTTCCTATGAAGACGGTTCAACGAAGATGATTCTGAGAAACGGAGAATTGCAGTTTTAAATGTGTACCGCAGGTTTCCGGTGAACAGAGCGTGTTTTCTTGATACACTGCCGGTGCAGATGATTTACAGGAGTTTGATATGTATGCAGCTCTTTCTTTTGATGACGGCCCGAATACAGAAACGACGCCGCAGGTGCTCGACATTCTGGAGCGTGAGCAGATTCCTGCGTCGTTTTTTCTTATCGGGCAGAATATTACGGAAGACTGTGCGCCTGTAATACAGCGCCAGGTTTCGCTCGGATGCGATATTGAATGCCATTCATGGACGCATTCCGACATGACTACGATGACGGGAAGCGAAATCAGGGACGAAATTACGCGTACATGCGACGTTATAGAAAAGTATGCAGGTGAGCGGCCTTTATTTTTCCGTCCGCCGTATATAAAGCTTAACGATGCACTTTACGATGCGGTTGCCATGCCTTTTATATGCGGAATGGGAGTTGAAGACTGGGAACCAGGTGTATCTGCAGAGGAACGTGCACAGCGGGTAATTACCGGCATAAAAGACGGTACCATCGTGTTGCTTCACGATATGACAGGAAATCAGAATACCGTTGAAGCCCTCAAAAAAATTATTCCGACTTTAAAAACAGAAGGGTATACGTTTGTTACTGTTCCGCAGTTATTCAGTAAACTTCATGTGAATCCTGACCAGAAACATAAGATATGGACATATGTAAAAGAATAGCCCGGAAACAGGAGATGTAAGTATTGTGAGACTGCTTGTCAATTCACAGTAAGCAGTGTAAAATAAAAGAGCAAATTGTCTCAGATTTTGATTCAATAAATTTTTTATGTATAAGGACGATACAATGGCAACAGAAGAACAAAAGGTAACGCTCGACGCCAATACAGCTGTCGGACGTGTAGCCCATTCACTAAGCGAAGTAATTTCAATTTATCCTATTACTCCGTCCAGCCCGATGGGAGAGGTTGCTGATGACCTGTCAGCAAAGAATGAGAAAAACATCTGGGGGACGGTTCCTACAGTTGTTGAAATGCAATCAGAAGCCGGCGCTTCAGGTACTGTTCACGGAGCTCTTACCGCAGGTGCTTTAAGCTCGACTTTTACGGCATCACAGGGCCTTCTCCTGATGATTCCGAATATGTACAAAATCGCCGGAGAACTTACCAGCACGGTTTTCCACATTGCTGCACGTGCAGTTGCAACAAACGCATTGTCGATTTTCGGCGATCATTCCGACGTTATGGCATGCCGCCAGACAGGATGGGCTATGCTCGCTTCCAATTCAGTTCAGGAAGCACAGGATATGGCGGTTATCTCTCATTCTGCAACACTGCGCACACGCATTCCTTTTCTTCATTTCTTTGACGGATTCCGCACATCACATGAAGTCCAGAAATATGACGAAGTTTCTTTCGAGACGATGCATCAGATGGTTGATGACGAACTTGTCCGCGAACACCGCGCACGGGGCCTGAATCCTGAAAATCCGGTGATCCGCGGAACTTCCCAGAATCCTGATGTTTATTTCCAGAGCCGTGAAGCTGTAAACAAGTATTATAAAACAGTTCCTGCCGTTGTTCAGAAGGAAATGGACAAATTCGGTAAACTTACCGGACGTAAATATCACCTGTTTGACTATGTCGGTGCAAAAGATGCAAAGTCTGTCATGATTATCATGGGTTCTGGCGCCGATACAGCACACGAAACTGTCGAGTACCTCTGCAAAGAGAAGGGAAAGAAAGTCGGTGTCGTAAAAGTACATCTGTACCGCCCGTTTGAAGCAGATAAATTCCTTGCAGCAATCCCTGAAACAGCAAAGAAAATTGTTGTTCTTGACCGCACAAAGGAGCCCGGCTCCATCGGTGAACCGCTGTACGAAGATGTCTGCACTGCATTTAGTGAAGCAGGCCGTAAGGCAGAAATCATCGGCGGACGCTACGGAATCGGTTCCAAAGAGTTTACGCCGTCTATGGTTATCGCATGCTTCGACAATCTTGATGCAAAAGACAAAATGCTCAAGCATTTTACAGTCGGTATCAATGATGATGTTACGAAGACATCCCTCAAATACGATCCGAACTTCTTCATCGCTGAAACAGGCATGACAGAGGCTATGTTCTACGGTCTCGGTTCCGACGGTACAGTCGGTGCAAACAAGATGGCTATCAAAATCATCGGAAATGCACGGCCGGATCTCAATGCCCAGGCTTATTTCTCATATGATTCAAAGAAATCAGGCGGTATCACTGTTTCTCACCTCCGCTTCGGAAAGAAAGTTATCCGCCGTCCGTATCTTATCACATCAGCAGATTTCCTTGCATGCCATAAATTTGCATACATGGATGTATACGATATGCTCGCAAACGTGAAAGAAGGCGGAATATTCCTTCTCAACAGCCGTTTTGACAAAGACAGCGTCTGGAATGAACTTCCTGTTGAACAGCAGAAACGCATTCTGGAAAAGAAAGTTCAGTTCTACGTTATCGATGCATTCAAGATTGCAGAGAAAGCAGGAATGGGCAACCGCATCAACATCGTTATGCTTGCAGCATTCTTCAAGATTTCCGGCGTTCTGAAAGAAGATGTCGCAGTCGAGTATATGAAGAAATTCATTGCAAAGACATACGGCAAAAAAGGTCAGGATGTTGTTAATAAGAACATTTCCACTATTGATATGGCACTTGCAGCTGTTGAAAAAGTTGATGTCAGCAAGCTTAAAGCATCCGGAAGCCGCCATATGGAACTGTCCATTAAAAATACAAACGATCCGTTCATCAAGAATGTGCTCGGCGCAATGGCTGCTCAGGAAGGAGACAAGCTTCCTGTCAGCAAGCTGCCTGCAGACGGTACATTCCCGACTGCAACGACTCAGTACGAGAAACGCGGTATTGGTGAAAATGTTTCATGCTGGGATGCTGCTGCATGTATCCAGTGCGGTAACTGCTCTCTTGTATGTCCGCATGCATGTATCCGTATGAAGACTCTTACTGATGATCAGGTTGCAAAAGCTCCAGCAGGATTCAAATCTGCAGAAATTAAACCGAAAGCAGAACCCGGTAAAAAAGTTGTGCTTGCAATTTCCGCTGAAGACTGCACAGGATGCGGACTCTGCGTTTATTCCTGCCCGGTTCCGGCTAAAGCGCTTCATCTTGAACCGTTTACACCAGAATATAAAGAACAGGAAGCAAAGAACTGGAACTACTTCATGGATCTTCCTGAAGTTGATCCGTCCGGACTTAATCTTGGAACGGCAAAAGGCCTTGCTATGAAACGGCCGCTGTTCGAGTTCAGCGGCGCATGCGCAGGCTGCGGTGAAACACCGTATATCAAACTGGTCAGCCAGCTTTTCGGCGACCGTGCGATGATTGCCAACGCAACAGGATGTTCTTCGATTTATGGCGGCAACCTGCCGACTACTCCGTATGCAAAAAATGCATCGGGACGCGGACCGGTATGGAGCAACTCCCTCTTTGAGGATGCTGCAGAATTCGGTTTCGGTATGAGGCTGACGACTGAGAAACTTGCAGAATATGCAGGTGAAGTTGCGGTAACTGCAAAAGGCAAGGGAATTGCTGCAAAGGAAATAGATGCAATACTTGCAAATGAGCAGGCAGATGATGCAGCTATTGAACTGCAGCGCAAGAATGTAGCGGCCCTTAAGGCGGCAATCAAAGATAATACTGATGAGACGGCAAAAGAACTGCTGTCACTCTCCGACCACTTCATCAAGAGAAGCAACTGGGTTATCGGTGGTGACGGCTGGGCATACGATATCGGTTTCGGCGGTGTAGACCACGTACTCGCACAGGGACACAACATCAACATTCTCTGCCTTGATACGGAAGTTTACTCCAATACCGGCGGACAGATGTCAAAGGCAACTCCGATCGGAGCTGTTGCAAAATTTGCAGCAGCCGGAAAGGATATTGCAAAGAAAGATCTCGGCATGATTGCAATGAGCTACGGCTATATTTATGTCGCAAAAATTGCAATGGGTGCAAACGCTGTTCAGGCTATAAAAGCTATCCGCGAAGCAGAAAGCTACAACGGCCCGTCCCTTATCATTGCTTATTCTCATTGTATTAACCATACAATCAATATGACCGACGGTCTTAAACTCCAGAAGCAGGCCGTTGACTGCGGTCTGTGGCCGCTGTACCGCTATGATCCTCGTCTCGCTGATCAGGGTAAGAACCCGTTCCAGCTTGACAGCAAGGAACCGACGTATCAGCTTGCTGATTACATGTACGCAGAAGGACGTTTCAAAGCTCTTAAAGCCGCGAATCCGGAGCGTGCTGCACTGCTGCTCGACAAGGCTACTGCAAAAGCAAAACGCACATGGCAGGAGTATGACTATCTGGCGAAGAGAACGTTCTAAATCAGGTAGAATTACTTATACGGAGACTGTACGCAGTCTCCGTGCATACATTTGAGGAAATACCGATTATTTTCCCCGAATCAGCCCTTCATCAGCATTGATGAGGGGCTTTTTTTATGCAAGCTGGACAACTAATTTTTTTAAGACTATAATTTAAAACGATCGACGTATTGTCTGCGAGGTATATCGTGATAAAAAAAATGATTATCCTGGCTGCTGTCTTTTTGTCTGCACTTGCGGCACATGCACAAACTGCCGGTTTTGTAACAGAAATGCTTGCGGCGTATAATGCCGATTACGGGCAGGTAAGCTATTTGTCAGCAGTGTATCAGGGATTTGTTGATGAGACAGCATCATATGATGAAGCTTTTGCAGCTCTAAAAAAAGCAGGTCAGCTGCCGGCCGCCGTAAATAAAACTGATACCGTAACCATGTCAGGTTTGTCTTATATGATGGCTGAACTATGGCCAGTAAAGGGGGGGCTTATGTTTCGTGTTACAAAAGGTGCATCCCGTTACGCCTTCAGGCAGTTTAAGGCTGACGGTATAATTCCTGTCGATGCCGATCCATCCGAAAAAGTTTCCGGAACAGATGTACTTACTATGTATACGGCCTGTCAGAATAAATACGGGAGTAAATAATGGTTAAAAAGTTTGCTGCGGTTATGCTGTCGGCTGTGCTGCTGTCTGCATCGCCTCTTACAGGCCTTGACTTTGGCGGTAAAATCAACAGCACAACGAAATATCAGGGGACTGAATTTTCTGCGCTCAAGTGGTATGAAAGTTCCGCTGCTCATCTGTGGATTTCTTCCCTTTTTAACAAAAAAATGAAGCTGAAGTTCAGCGCAGACGGTTCCTATGAATTCAGATACGACGAACGTGATAACAGCTATAAAAATATAGTTGATTTGAATCTGTTGAAAATTTCCGGTACGCTTGAAGCAGGAAGATATAATGCGATCCAGTTTGCTGTCGGAAGATTTCCCGTGAGCGATATGACGGGAATTGTTTTCAGCCAGATAAATGATGGTATGTATATTAAATTTGTGACGCCGGTGATCGAATTCAGCATATACGGTGGCAGTACGAGGATGCTCAACGCCCATGATGTTACGATACTTACTCCGGAGGGAACGGCTTACAATCCTGATTATAATTCAGTCTATGTGACGGCTCCGTCATATATTCCTTTCGGCATTTCCATAGCCTGTCCGTCCCTGTTTTTTAATCAGACGCTTGCCGCAGAAGGGTGGGGATTTATTGATTTTTCAACGGACAGATACAGCCGCTGGTACGGAACGATTGCCCTGTCGGGACCGCTTTCCGGGAAAGTCTTTTATTCGCTTATGACAACAGCTGGCTCTGAAAATTTAAAGACACTTTCCGATTTATCAAAAGCTGTTTTGACACTTTATCCTGCTGCCGGCGCATCTGTCTGTTTTACCGGTGTATATGCATCGGGCAGCAACGGTTTTCTGAGTTCTTTCAGGGGATTTACGTCTCAAACTGCTGATTTTGCACTGGATGAACCTGAATATACCGGTATGATAAAGGCTGCTGTGTCAGGCTCGTATACGATACTGTCCTGTGTTTGTCTTGTCGCAGAAGGCGGCTGTGTTTTTGTCTGTCCTGAAAATACCGTATCATATGACGGTTTGCAGTGGAATTTCAGCGCAGTATGGAATATTTTCCATGACCTGCAGGTTTCTGCCGGTGCCAGCCAGTATTATGCAGCCGATTCATCACGGAATAAAACCTGTTTAGTGGTGACAGGCGCTTTTGTTTTCTAAATCAGGAGGTTTTTATGAATAGTTCTGGTGCAATAAAAAAATGGATTTCCGCCGGAATTCTGGCAGCGCTTATTTTACTTCCTCTTTGTGCTGATTCTGCAACTGTTGTTTCTTTAAAAGGTAAAGTTGAAGTCGATAGAAACGGTTCATGGATTCCCCTTGCGGAGAATGATACTGTTGCACAGGGCGAAATTATTTCAACGGGATTCAAATCCGAAGCAGTCCTTCAGTATCAGGGTTCTACAATTCAGCTTGGGCCGCTTACGCGTATTACGCTTGAGACGCTTGCAAAAGGTGAAAAGAAAGATACCGTATCTGTCTATCTTAACACCGGCGCGGTAAAATCAAGCGTGAAAAAAACGGAAAATAAGCGTGTAAATTATACAGTACATAATCCTGTCGCAGTTGCTTCTGTCCGCGGTACGGAGTTCGGTTTTTCAAGTGACGGTTCAATCGACTGTACGGAAGGTGCCGTTGTGGCGTATCCGGGGAACTGGTATGATTCTGCTGCTTCGGTCGGAGAACCTTCCGATGGCCAGTCTTCGGCAGGAACCGCTGCAGGGGATATAGCCCCCGGAGCGCCTGTCGGAGCTGTCGTTGTCCTTCCGGGGCAGGGGGTGTCTGTCGGGGAATCCGGCTTTAATTCACGGCCTGCTGATACTGCATCGGAAAAGGCGGGTACTGTTTTGAACGCATTGAATACGCCGATAGATACAGAAAGTGTCGCAACGGGAAGTCCTTCAGCCGACAGTCAGCTTCCCTCTGTTCCGGAGACAACCAGCACAGGCGGTACTCAAAAGACCGGTAAAATCAAAGTCGTAATCACTGTTCAATAACGACGGATAGCGTATTTTGATTTAATAGTCACCGCGAGATACGGTAAGTGTATAGCCGATTGATTTTACACGCCGTTCCAGGCAGGCGCGGCATTCCGCAGCTTCTTCCCCTGTACAGATTTTGTTGTTGTACAGGGAGTATTTTTTACGGTCTATAACAGGCGAAAGATTAGGCATAATGACATTGGCTCCGCAGAGTACACCCTGCTCTCTGCCGTCGGGCGAGAGTGTGCCGAGCGCGGTTGTTGCAGGAAGAAGCACTTTCGGAAACATACTGCGGAGGACGGAAAGCAGAAAGAGCGTAAGTTCGACGCTGCCGTCTTTTTTGCGCGCAAACGGAGTCTGGCTGTGATGGATAAACGGACCGATGCCGATCATCTGCGGTTTGAGTTCCGACAGATAGAGCAGGTCGTCTGCAATATTTTCCATTGTTTGAAAAGGTGAACCGACCATAAAACCGGCTCCAGTCTGAAAACCAAGCTTTTTAAGATTACTCAGGCACTGTTTTCTGTGTTCGGGAGACATGCTTTCAGGATGCAGTTTTTTGTAATGATCGTTATCTGCTGTTTCATGGCGCAGGAGATAACGGTCGGCACCTGCTTCCCTCCAGAGTTTATACGTATCGTATTCTTTTTCGCCTATGGAAAGCGTTACGGCACAGTCAGGATATTCTGTTTTTATACTGCGCACGATATCTGCAATCATATCGTCGCTGTAATACGTATCCTCTCCACCCTGCAGTACAAACGTCCGGAATCCGAGCGCATATCCTGTTTTACAGCAGTCAAGTATTTCATCCTTTGTAAGTCTGTACCGGTCAGCCTTTGTATTACCTGCACGGATTCCGCAGTAAAGGCAGTTATTTTTGCAGTAGTTTGTAAATTCTATGATTCCGCGCGTGTATATTTTGTTGCCGAAGACATGTCTGCTGACAGCTGCTGCATTTTGTTTAAGCACACTTCGTACAGTCAGCGGCTGATCGGAATGAGGATTCAGCATAGTCAACGCAGAACCATGAGGGGCATCCGCGTATGTCATATTTTTTAAAACAAGACAAGTTGCATTTTGGTCAAGTTCCGTATCACGATTGTTTATCAGCGTGACAAATTCTGCTTTTGACAGGATATGATTTGCAAAGAATTTCCGGACGATAAGACTAGTTTCGGTCATGCATAAGCTCCTTCTCCTTGGAACGTATCTTCGGAGTCAGTATAGTATAATACTATCATAACAGCGGAGTTTTTTCAACGAAACCGGGATGAGGGTCTGGACAAAGAAGGCCTTTTTTGATATATTTCTAATCGGCGTCGTACCCAAGTGGTAAGGGGCGGGTCTGCAAAACCCTTATGCAGCGGTTCAATTCCGCTCGACGCCTTGCTGCCGGAATGTCTTATGATATTCTGGCTTTTTTATCAGGTCTGCTGTATTTTAAATGCGGCCTGTTTACATATACTGCGGAACCTGCCTTTGTGCGGTTCCGTTTTTTTTTGAGACTGCCGCGTGATGATTCGCGTGGACGGCACATTGAAAAACTGTTATACTTGTATATAGGTATGGAAAAGGTTTCGTGTGATTACATCATTGTAGGTGCTGGTGCAGCAGGACTGGCTTCTGCGCAATACAGCGCACGTTCTGGACTACAGACAATCGTGTTTGATCTTTCAGGCCCCGGAGGACAGACACTTCAGATTGCCGAGCTTGAAAATTATCCCGGGGTATACCCTGCCGTAAGCGGCGATGAATTTATTTCGACAATGCGGAGCCAGGCCGAATCTTTTGGTGCAAAAATTATACAAAGTGCGATTCTTTCTATAGATAAAGTCGGTTCCAGGTTTATTGTCCACACAAGTAAGACCGATTATGATGCCCCTGCTGTTCTTGTTGCAACAGGGGCTGAGCACAGAATACTGGGTGTGCCCGGTGAAAAGGAACTGACTGGAGCAGGCGTCTCTTACTGTGCCGTGTGTGACGGGCCGTTTTTCCGCAAAAAGAACATTATTGTTGTAGGCGGAGGAGATTCTGCGTGTTCTGAAGCGCTTTATCTTGCGACCCTTTCACCTTCTGTTATGCTGCTGCACCGCCGTGCACAATTACGTGCTGACAAATCGCTGACCGAACGGGTGCAGAACAGCAAAAATATTACAATCAGATATAATACTGTCGTAAAGGAAATCAGGGGCAGCGGACATGTAGAGTCTGTCCTTATTGAAGATTCTGAAACCGGTTCTCAGACTGAGCTTCCTGCAGATGCTGTGTTTGTTTTTGTCGGTATGAAGCCGCGGACTCAGCTTATTGATACGCTGCCTAAAGATGCTTCCGGTTTTGTCGTGACCAATGAAAAAATGGAAACGGGTATACCCGGTCTGTATTGTGCGGGAGACGTGCGGGCAAAATCATTCCGCCAGATTGTAACAGCTGTTTCCGACGGTGCTATTGCAGCTCATGAAGCTGATGCATATGTGAGGGGAATTTACGGTACTGAGGCCGCAAAGTGAAGTTTTTCCGCAATTTAGTGTTTTATATTCTCATTGCTGCAGGCCTTCCGTTTTTTCTACAGGCTCAGGCTGCGGAGGAGCTGCCGCGGAATGTGACTTTCTGGAGCAACTATCCTTCGGAGCAGCTTGCAAAAACGATTGTCGACAGAATGACTGACGAAGAGCTGTTTTCGCAGATATTCATGTTCGGCTGGGCGGGCGCAGAACCCGATGAGCTTTTGTATCAATGGGTGAACAGGGGACTGGGCAGTGTAAAAGTGTTCGGCTGGAATACCGACGATATTGTGCTTGTTGCAAAATCCATCTCACTGCTGCAGAAGGCAGCATCATACAACAGGTTCAAAATTCCGTTATTTGTTGCAACGGATCAGGAAGGCGGATGGATCCGCCACATAAAAGGTGAAACAGCAATTACGCCAGGCAATATGGCAATAGGCGCTTCCGGATATCCGGCAGATGCATGGTACAGCGGGTATTATATTTCACGGGAGATAAAGGTGCTTGGCATCAATATCAATTTTGCTCCGTCTGTCGACCTGTATACGAATCATAATTCCTCGATTATAGGCCCCCGTTCTTTCGGAGATGATCCACAGAAAACCGGAATCCTGGGGGCGGCATTTTCTGCCGGAAGCATCGCGGCCGGCGTTATTCCGACCGCAAAACATTTTCCCGGGCACGGAGATACTGCCAGTGATTCGCATACAAAACTGCCGGTTATAGATATTGACGAGAAAACATTTGAGAACCGTGAACTGGTACCGTTTGAATATCTTATCAGGCAGCATATTCCTGCCATAATGTCGGGGCATTTGAGCTTCCCTCAGATAGATCAGTCTGGTGCTCCTGCATCGCTGTCCAAAATATTCCTGACGGACATATTGCGGAAGAAACTCGGTTATGACGGGCTTATTATTACAGACGATATGATGATGAACGGTGACACATTGTATGCAGGTTCCCTTACAAATGCGGTGAAACTTGCTGTTGAAGCCGGAAACGATATCGTCATTTCTTCTACGACGGCGCGTTTGAACGAGTCGTTGTGGTCGAATAACCTGCAGCTTGTAAAAACTGACGAATCGTTCCATTCCCGCGTAAAAGATGCAGCATACCGGGTCATCAAAGCAAAACTTGATTATTTCAAAAGCGGAAATGCCGCGCCGTTGTATCCTGATCCTGCCGCAATACCGGAACACATTCCCGATAAGGAAGGTCAGAAATTTTTCCTTGGACAGGCATGCCGTTCCATTACGATGTACAAGAGTGGGGCAATGCCGCTTACCCCTGAACTCGCGGGCCGCGTTCTTCTGGTCGGTTCCCTGCCGCGTTTCTTTTCAGAGGGGAAAAGACGGTATTCTAAAACGGGCGATTTCAGATTTTCGTATGAACCGGGACCGAATGAAACCCAGTATATGTGCGACAATATCATTTCCAATGCAGCCGGTTATGATACCGTTATCTGTTGTGTTGCAAATGAGCAGTCTGCAAAAATTGCAACAATGCTCAAGGGCAGCGGGAAGCGTGTTATTATTTTTTCAATTATGTCGCCGGTCAGCGCTCTGAATCTTGACTGGGCAGATACCGTTCTTATGGGGTACAGCTGGTCGTCGTATACATTCGACGCACTTTTCGGTGCGCTTGCAGGCGAATATCAGGCGGAAGGCGTGCTGCCGTTCAAAAAATAACTGCGTGCAGCCTCCCTGCCTCTGTGCTCAGAACTGTTTTATCAGTTCCTGTATATCTTCTTTTTTTGTCGCCCAGCTTGTGGCAAGCCGTATGACGGAATGGGTATCGTCGTATTTTTCCCAGAAAGAGTAGCCGACAGCTTTTTCGAGTTTGGTCAGTTTTTCATTTTCAACGACGATAAACTGCTGGTTTGTCGTCGAATCGTTGTAGAACGTATATCCCTTTTTTAACAGACTGTTTCTCAGTATCATCGCTGTTTCAACTGCGTTTCGTGAAATTGTATAGTAGAGATTATCAGTGAAGAGCGTGTCAAACTGTATTCCGAGGATGCGTCCTTTAGCTGCAAGCGCGCCGTGCTGTTTAATAATTGTGAAGAAATGAGGCAGCAGTTCCGGTTTTGTTACGACGACCGCCTCTCCGAACAGGGCACCGACTTTTGTACCGCCGATATAGAATACATCGCACAATCGGGCGATTGTTTCAAGCGTAACATCGGTTCCATCTGCTGCCAGACCATAGCCGAGTCGTGCACCGTCGAGATAAAGCGGGATATGATAAGCGCTGCAGACGCCGTTTAACTTTGTTAATTCGTCTTTCGTATAGAGCGTGCCGTATTCCGTCGGATGGGAAATATATACCATTCCCGGCGCTACCTCGTGCTCTTTGTTGCCGTCTGCTTCAAATTCTGCAAGGTACAGCTCAAGGTCGCCTGCATCAAGCTTGCCGTCGTGCTGCGGCAGTGCGAGCACTTTGTGACCGGCGGTTTCTATCGCGCCTGCTTCGTGTACGTTAATATGACCTGTCTGTGCGGCAATTACGCCCTGATAGGAACGGAGAAGCCCGTCGATAACTGTTGCGTTGGTCTGTGTACCGCCCTCAAGAAACCATACGTCCGCGTTCGGACAACGGCAGGCTGTACGTATTCTCATCTTTGCCCTGTTACTGTATGCATCAAGCCCGTAGCCTGGTGTTTTTTCAAGATTTGTTTCCATAAGATGCTGAAGAATAAGCGGATGTGCGCCTTCAAGGTAATCGCTTTCAAAATGCAGTATTGTCATGATAGAAAAGTATACTGAATTGAGCCTGCTTTGCAAAGGCTGAAATCTACCATAGCTCAGGTTGTATGTCCGGCGTTGTTTTGTCGTGTATCCAGCTGTGCTGTTCAGCATTTTTTACGATATCGCCGTCCTGTACATTTCCGATAAGCAGCGGAGAAGAATCTTCATGCATGCCGTAATTTTTCAGAACCGTTGCACGGTTATAATTTGCATAGCAGTATCTGCAGCCGTGCGGACATGTGTTATACATGCCGATGTCCCTGCTTGGAATGCAGCCGCATGATTTCCGGAGCGGTTCTGCGGATGGAACGGCGACGGAAAAATGCTGGCCATTGCAGTTTATTAACTTTTCAATAAGCTTTTTGGAAAGACAGCCGGACTGCTGTATACCGTATGCTTTCAGATCGAAAGGCTCTGCACATGTTTTTATTCTGATGCCGCATTCGGCGCCGATCTTTCCGAACGCTTCTGCAAGTGCCGTCCGTTCATCGTCTGATACTTCCCTGCCTTCCGGAAAATTCCGCCTCGTCTTTGCGTATAAATCGATAAAGCTGATGACACACTCGTCTGTGTATCCCGAAAGTTCCCGGGCCATATGGGTAAATGCGTCGATGTGAAAGGAAATAGAATAGTTGTCCGTAATGAAGACCGGATCATACCGCCAGCAGATACACTGTTTTCCGGCTGCATGAAGAAACGGATTGGATGCATGAAGCGTTTTCAGCGAATCCGCCAGCTGTTTGAACGAAGAAATTACCTCTTCTGCCGGCGGAACGTAAGGTTCAATGTCGGTTCCGTATGGCGTTATTGTTACAAACCAGTATTGCCGGAACGATGAAAGCGGCTGCTGCGCGATATGCGTCAGCATAGGGGCAGGATTTTTTGTGCAGAATACCAGAACGTCGACAACGTCCGGCGTGAGTACGTACCGGGTAATTTGTTCAGGATAATAAGGATTCCGCACAAGTACAAATGTCTCATCGAGACGGTTCATGAACCATGAACCGTAAAAAGCCGGAATGTCTGTACGTGCGCCGGAATTCAGTATCATCCTGAAAGTTGCCGCTACTGTTTTACCGCAGCACTGTATGCGTCGAATTCTGCGAGCATTTCCGGATTTTTGTTTTTGTCCGTGACGCTGAACAGTACGGCAAAAAGCAGGCACATGAAGAATCCCGGAATGATTTCGTACATGTCGAAAATTCCGCCGTGCAGCTGATGCCATACAATGACAGTGATTCCTCCTGCAATGATACCTGCGATAGCTCCCTTGTTTGTGGCGCCTCTCCAGAACAGAGCGAGTAGAATGAGCGGGCCGAATGTTGCTCCGAATCCTGCCCATGCGTAACTGACGAGTTTGAATATAGTACTGTGCTGGTTAAGAGAGATAAGGAATGCAATGAATGCAATCGCAAGAACGGTTATGCGGCTTATGACGACCATCTGTTTTTGAGAAAGCTTCCGCTTGAGGATTGTCGTAACAAAATCTTCGCTGAATGCGGATGCTGCGACGAGGAGCTGAGAGTCAGCTGTGCTCATTGCAGCTGCAAGAATAGCACACAGGAAAATGCCTCCGATAAACGCCGGATACATCTGTTTGATTGTGGCAATTATGACTGTTTCCTGTTTTCCTGCGGCAAGCGGTACTGTGAGATATGATTTTGCAAGGACACCGATCATAAGTGCGCCGATGAAAGCGATTGTTACCCATATCATTGCGATACGGCGGGAAAGGGGAATGTCCTTGTCGCTTGTTACGCCCATGAATCTGACGAGAATATGCGGCATTCCGAAGTAGCCGAGACCCCAGCCTAACGCGGAAATAATCGACATTGCGCCGAATCCCGTACCGTCGTCGACGAAAGGATTCAGAAACTGATGCCCGAATGAGGCAACTTTTCCGGTTGCCTCAACAGGCCCGCCGAGTATGATAACCATGATCACTGTTGTAACAACGAGGGCAAGGAACATGAGCGTTCCCTGGATAAAGTCCGTTGCACAGACAGCGGCGAATCCGCCTGCCATAGTATATGCAAGAATAACGGCTATGCCGATTATAACAGCCGCGACATACGGTACTCCGAAAACCGAATTAATGAGCTGTCCGCATGCAACGAAGCCGCTTGCTGTGTAAATAGTAAAGAAAATCAAGATGAAAATGACGGAGATGAAGGAAATCGTATGAGATTTGTCCTTGAAACGGTTTGTAAGAAATTCCGGAATGGTGATTGCGTTGCCGCATGATTCCGAGTAGTTCCTGAGTCGTTTTGCAACAAAAAACCAGTTGAGATACGTTCCTATTTCAAGACCGACAGCCGTCCAGAATGCTTCTTTCAGGCCGGTGAGATATGCAACTCCCGGCAAGCCCATGAGCAGCCATCCTGACATATCGGAAGCTTCCGCGCTCAGAGCCGTCATCCACGGTCCGACCTGGCGTCCGCCGAGAAAAAAATCCTCTGATGAATTGTTTTTTTTCATATACCGCAGACCAATGTAAACCATAAAGGCCAGATACAGAACAAACGCGGTAAGGTGTGCAATCATTGCTATAGACATTTTGATTGTCCTCCAGTTCTTTTAAAGTATGTAATGGGCTATTTTACGCGCATATCTAGAAATATGCAATTATAAAATCCGCCGATTTTATAAATCCGAGGGATAAATATAATTTTTTCGCGATGGAATTTGAATCTTTTACAAAAAGTACCGGCTGTTTTCCGACTGTATTGATTTTACGTACGAGCGTACTGACAAGCAGCGAAGCATAGTGGTTCCCTCTGTAACGGGGATCCGTATACACTCCGCCGATTTGTACAAAATTTATGCCTATTGCATTCGTATTCGCTTTTGCGATAAATGCGCTTTTGTCATCGCAGAGGGCGAGCAGGTATTCGCTCCTTATGATGTGCTCAAGATTCTGCCGGACAATTGAAGGCATGAACATGCGGCCGGAGGGCAGTACTTCCTCTTTTTCGTATGCGCTCTGAAGATTCATAAGAGCGTCTACATCTTTTTCGTGGCAGTGAAGTATCCGCCATCCTGACGGAAGCGCAACAGTAACCGGTGGGTGCATGTTCTCAGGCATTGTCATAAGCATGTAGTAATTTTCCTGCACCGGTTTTATGCCGTTTTTACCGAGTGTGTCAACGAGAAAGCGCGTACCTTCCGCTTCTCCGTTAATACAGGATATCGTTTTATTATACAGAAAAGATGCGATATCTGTTTTTAGTTCAGGTATGCGGACGATGCCGGGAAGACAGTGGAGGACTGTATGTCGTGCTCCTATAATTCCCCTGATGTTTTTTTTGTTGTCGGTGAGCGCAAAAATATCGCTGCTTTTACGCCGTACATTTTCAGCAAGAGAAACGCACGTCTTTTCATATTGTGCAAGAAATAAAAGAACGTGCGTCCGGTTTGAATCGTCGACAGGAACAAACGTCATATAGCAAAATCAGCAGAGTATCAATTTCTGAAGCTGTGAATCGGGGCAGGAATACGTCCCCCCCGGTTGATGAAATCTGCGCAGCTGAATTTATTAACAGCCATAATCGGTGCGCCGCCGAGCAGACCGCCGAATTCCGCCCAGTCGCCTTCTTTTTTGCCGGGAACGGGAATAAGCCGCACTGCTGTCGTCTTGTTGTTTACCATACCGATTGCAAGCTCATCCGCCATAATACCGCTGATTGTCGTCGCTGTTGTATCACCGGGAATGGCGATCATGTCAAGTCCGACAGAACATACCGTCGTCATTGCTTCAAGCTTTTCAAGACATATAGAATGCTGTTTTACTGCGTTTATCATTCCTTCGTCTTCCGATACCGGAATAAAAGCTCCAGAAAGCCCTCCGACCCGGGTACTTGCCATGACGCCGCCTTTTTTTACCATATCGGTAAGCATGGCGAGTGCGGCTGTCGTTCCCGGCCCGCCTGCGCCTTCAATGCCGCATTCTTCGAGAATGCGCGCGACAGAATCGCCGACAGCCGGCGTCGGAGCAAGAGACAAATCCAGAATGCCGAATTCAACACCAAGCCGCTTTGCAGCTTCCGTTCCGACAAGCTGCCCCATGCGCGACACTTTAAATGCCATTTTTTTGATACCGTCGGCAAGTTCGTCAATCGGTTTTCCCTTATACTCTTTAGCCGCGGCAAGAATAACGCCCGGCCCCGAAACACCGACGCTCAGAACAGCGTCACCCTCTCCCGGTCCGTGGAAAGCCCCTGCCATGAACGGGTTATCCTCCGGTGCATTGCAGAAAACGACGAGTTTGGCGCATCCCAGCCCGTCCTTGTCTTTTGTATTTTCTGCAGTCTGCTTGACAATTTCACCCATGATTTTTACGGCATCCATGTTGATGCCGCTTTTTGTCGTTCCGAGATTGATTGATGCGCATACGCGGTCTGTAACTGTCAGTGCTTCCGGAATTGAATTGATGAGCGTGCAGTCTCCGGGTGTCATCCCTTTCTGTACGAGTGCGGAAAAACCGCCTACGAAATCTATATTAAGTTCTTTTGCAATCTTGTCGAGCGTCTGTGCCCACGGAACATAACTTTTTTCACCGCTTGGTTCGGCCACCATCGCTATAGGGGTAACTGAAATACGTTTATTAATAATCGGTACACCGAACTCTGTTTCGATGTCGCGTCCGGTCTGTACAAGGCTGCCGGCATACCGCATGATTTTGTCGTACATGCGCTGGCGGCTTTTTTTGCCATCTTCACAGGCACAGTCACGGAGTGAAATTCCCATAGTAATTGCACGGATGTCGAGCTTCTGCCTCATGAACATGTTTACTGTTTCTTCAACTTCAACCGGTGAAAATATCATAAAGACCTCTGTGTTTCAAATTGATAAATAATACCACATTGTAATGAAAAAAAGTGTACAGTGCAAATGATTTACTGTCCGCCTGTAATCCACTGCCAGAACGACGGATCTTCCTGTCCTATACACCAGAAGGAAACATTCTCAATATTTTTACCGGCGTACATACGGCATTTCCGGACGAGTGAATACGCATCATCAAAATAGCCGGTTACGCTTATTGTTGCTGTATATTGAAAATTCGGAACCCCTCCATCATCTCGTGTAATCAATGTTACTCCGTTGTCGATCATTCTTTTGTTGAGGGAGTTGTATTTCCATGCCCCGGCATGATTTTCATCTGCCCATGTTCTGCCGTAAAAAGGAAGGCCCATGACGATTTTTTCTTTTGGAATGACGGAGAGTGCATAGTCGGCGACCTGGGAGCACCAGTCGAATGACGCGACAGGCCCCGGCCTGCTTCTGCTCCAGTGCTCGTCGTATGCCATTATGATGACGCGGTCGGCCAGTTTTCCTATTTCCTCATACGGAAAAATATCATCCGCGATAGTTTTCGTGCGTGCCGGAACGCAAATCGTAACTATTTTTCCGTTGAGTTTCGTTTTCATGTCGGCTAAGAATGAGAGAAAGTATTCGCGGTCACGTGCCGGAATATATTCCATATCTATGACGAGGCCGTCATACGGGGAAAGTGCTTCCGCCAGGGAATCTTCAAGTTTATTGCGGACATCATACTGAGGGTCGAGTGCGAAATGAACAAGGGCTCTGTTCTCGCTGCTGAATACAAGGTGAACCCGTCCTGAAAAAGAAGAAAGCATGCTTCTGTCGGGAATTTCATCAAGTTCACCGTAATTGTTGATTACCGCCGAAAAAAAGGCCAGATCGGTCAGAGGAGCGTCGTAATCAAGGTTGTCCATTGAATACCGAACGACGAATCCCCACGTTTCATTAAACGAAACGGGATTTCCGGTAATTTCTTCGCGTTTATATGCGGCACCGTCGTTGGCTGCAAGAATAGCAGCGGCTTCGCTGTCCGGAGTCGGGGGTGGTACGGAATTGTCTTTAGTACCTTTTGCAGACACCGAAAGTGAAAGATAACATAACACGAAAATAACTGCTGAAAACAGTTTCCTGCGTTCCGTTTGAATCATTGCAGCCGGTATTCTCCTCTATCTTGTTAATATTCTGTACATCGGCGTTTCGCCGGGGTGCAGCTCAAGTATGTGCTTTTCGCATGGCAGCACTTCGTCGTTTTCATGTGTAACATGGAGCAGCGTCGTTGTACCGCTTGCAGCGACAGTCTCCAGCAGATCAAGGATTTTTCTGCGGTAGTTTTCATCGAGCCCGTGGCACGGTTCGTCGAGAATAAGCACCGGCGGACATTTGACCGCAGCCCTTAAAATAAGAACTGCCCGTTGTTCCCCGTAACTCAAATCGCTGAATGATTCATTTTCTTTCCCTGCGAAACCTCCGAGGGCAAGCCATTTGTCTGCAGCGGAAATTTCAACGTCGGTAGCCTGTCCGTATAGTCCGATTGAATCGCGGAATCCTGAAACAATGACGTTCTCAAGGCTTGTTCCTCCGACCATGCGATATTCAACATGAAGCCGGTAGGAAACAATTCCGAGCTTTGCTTTTATTTCCCACATAGTCTCGCCTGTCCCGCGTTTCTTTCCGAACATGCGGATATCATTGCAGTATACCTGCATGTTGTCACCCGTTATTAATTCCAGAAAAGTAGTCTTACCTGAACCGTTCGGCCCGCGGATAAGCCAGTGTTCACCTTCGTGAAGCGTCCAGTTCAAACATTCAAGCACTTTATGGCCGTCCCATCCGACATTCACGTTGTACATTTCAATAAGCTTCTGCGGTTCATGTTCCGGGGAGGTTTTGGCAGACGGCCCATTATTAATAATTTCGTTCTCTTTTCTCAGGTTGTTTATTTGTGTTGTAAATGTTTCTTTTTCTGCTTCCCGTGTCTGCGCATTTACTGTTTCCCGCTGTTTCAGAATCTGTTCGTACTCTTTTCGTGTGCCGGAGAATGAAACCCTGCCTTCCTGAAATTCAAGAACATGTGTGATTGCATCTGGGATTTCATAGTATCGTTCCATTCCGAGAATGACGTGCGGGTATGCAGAATCCGTCCCTTCTGCGGAAAGCTGTCTGCCTGTGATTGTATTGAAGAAGTCGAGCAGTATCCCTCTGCTTTCGACATCCAGCCCGGCGAAAGGATCGCTCAGAATCAGCAGTTTTTTTCCGGAAATGAGCGCGCGGGCAAGAAGCGTACGCCTGATTTCGCCGGTCGACATGTATTTGATGCCTCTGTCGAGAATTTTTTCGACGCCGCATAATTTTATTGCAGGATATGTTTCGATGCGTTTTACGATTTCGGGAACCGGCTGCCCTTTTTTGTAAGAACCTGTAAGCGGTTCAGCAATAAAAACACGTCCGGTACGTCCGGTATCAACGCCGCCTTCAATATATTCGCTTTCATCGTTGTCCCGTTCTTCCTGTATGAGCGCAGCCGCGCGTTCCAGAGACACGATTTCAACAGAATTGCCGAACACAGAAGAATAGAGCGGAAACGGTTCTTCTGTTGTTCCTGTGTCTTCTTTGTTTGGTATAATTGAATATTTTCCGGCAAGAGCGGAAAGGAATGCAGCCTTGCCGCCGCCGTTCGAACCCGTGACCAGCCATGCTTCGCCTGCATGCATCGTCCATGAAATGTCAGTAATGAGCGTATGTTCAGTATTTTCTATGTGGCATTTGTGTATGGTAACAAGATGATTATGTACTGTCTGCATTTTTATACTATAGCACAAATACTGCAGAATGTTCAGTCGTAATTATGTAGCAGTAATAATGCTTTGTAACACGCAGACGGGGATTCCCGGTACATTGTTGACTGCAAAAGTAATCTCCGTTAGTATTGTTTGAACTAATACAAAATATTAAATTAGTTTATATTTGTATTAATGATAAACAAACGGAGGATGCATAATGATGTTGTCTGATTTTGATGACAGGCTTCTGATGCTCAGAGAGGCACACAAAGCACTTATTAAAAGGCCCAATGAACCTGTATATCCCGGAAACGGAATTTACATCCGGTATACGTATCCTGTTCTGACGGCGGAGCATGTTCCTGTTGAGTGGCGTTATGACTTGAATAAAAAAACAAATCCGTACCTTATGGAGCGCATGGGCATTAATGCTGCATTCAACAGCGGGGCACTGAAACTGAACGGGAAGTATTATCTTGTCGTACGTGTTGAAGGTGCCGACAGGAAATCATTTTTTGCCGTAGCGGAAAGCAGCAGCGGAACTGATAATTTTGAATTCAAGGGACTTCCGGTACTGCTTCCGCAGACTGATAATCCTGACACAAACGTATATGATATGCGTCTGACCCTCCACGAGGACGGATGGATTTACGGTATATTCTGTTCTGAACGTAAAGACCCTTCAGCACCGGCAGGTGATACGTCTTCTGCAACAGCATCTGCCGGCATTGTCCGCACAAAGAATCTGGCGGACTGGGAACGACTTCCCGATCTGAGCACAAAAAGTAACCAGCAGAGGAACGTCGTGCTTCATCCGGAATTTGTTAATGGAAAATATATGCTGTATACACGTCCTCAGGACGGATTTATCGAGACCGGAAGCGGCGGCGGTATCTGTATCGGATTTACGGACTCGATGGAACATGCAGAAGTAATGAATGAACGCATAATCGATGCCAAAGTGTACCACACGATTAAGGAAGTGAAGAATGGTGCCGGTGCAGTTCCGATAAAGACGGAAAAGGGCTGGCTGCATATAGCGCACGGTGTAAGGAATACTGCAGCCGGACTGAGGTATGTCATATATGCATTTATGACGAGCCTGGAAGATCCTGCAAAAGTTATTGCCCGCCCGGGAGGATACCTGATTGCGCCGCAGGACGGCGAGCGCATTGGCGATGTGGGCAACGTTGTCTTTATTAACGGTGCGGTCGCCGATGACGACGGAAGGCTGCTCATGTATTATGCTTCCAGCGATACACGTCTTCATGTTGCAGAATCAACTGTCGGCCGTATGGTCGATTACTGCCTGCATACTCCAGAAGACACGCTTACTTCACGCGGCCAGGTCGAGGAACGTATAAGGCTCATAAAGGCGAATCAGGAATTTACTGACTGATTTTTCTGACTGAATCGCGTATTACTATTTTTCCGCTGATTACCGTATGACCGTGGTTGTACGGTAATCCGTTGATTTTCTTAATAATCAGTTCGACGGCTGCCTGTGCAGTTACTGCCGGATCTACATTCACCGTCGTAAGTGCAGGAGAGGTTCCATTAATGGAAACATAATTATCGAACCCTGCAACTGAAACGTCGTCGGGAACATTCAGACCCCGTTGTTTGAGTGCATTAATGACATGAACTGCTGTTTCATCACAGTTGCATACAAACGCTGTCGGCAGCTTTTCCGGCAGTTCAATCGGTATTGATATTCCGTTTTCATCCCTGTCTTCAATTATTTCGTCGAAGCTTACATGATAGTTATTCTCGAGCATTGCTTTCATAAAACCCATGAAGCGGTCTTTTATGGATGTCGTCGCATTGAATGAACCGACAAAACGGATATCCTTATGGCCAAGCGAGATAAGGTAGTCCGTCATAATATATTCGCTGTAGAAATTATCGCTAGTTATTGTGTCGATATTTTCGTCGCTGAGATAAAAGTCAAGAAAGATGAAGCCTTTATAGCAGGTGCTGAAAAAACGTGCGTAATTATCACTGACCTGTCCGAGAATGATTATGCCGTCGACTTTTTTGTCCTGGACCATATGCGGTACAATCAGATTAAATTCGTCTTCACTGTTCAGTTGTTCCATGATGCAGTAATAGTTTTGTTTCAAAAGCTCGCTTGATAATGCGTTATAGAGGTTCCAGTAAAATGAGGAGTTGTTGCTGAAGAATTTTGACGGAATAAGGATGCCGATATTTCCGGTGCCGTCTTTAGGACGTGTTCCGGCTGTATTTACGGAAGGCATTATGTAGCCCATTGTTACAGCCATTTCTTTTATTTTTTTGCGCAGTTCATCACCGACACCATCTTTATTTGCGAGTGCTTTTGAGACAGTAACAGTGCTGACATTCAGATTTTTAGCAATATCCAGAAGTGTAATTTTCTTTTTTTTGGCCATGTTATAAGTATAATGTGAATTAAGTAAAATAACAATAAAATTAAGTAAAAATTATAGTTTTACTAAAAATACTTGACATAAAGGTTTAATTATAATAGTATTATGTTACTGTTTGTAGAAACGTTGTGAAATGAGGAGTAGCTATATGAAGAGAAGATTGATGGCTCTTACTGCAGCCGTATGCGCAGCTTTTGTTTTTTCCGGATGTCAGAAGAAGACGTCCGATGTTTCAACCGGAAAAACGTATAAAATCGGTATTGCAAAAATCGTACAGCATCCGGCTCTTGATGCAGTGGAGCAGGGAATTATAGACGCTGTCAACGACGCAGGCATAACAGCGACATATGACAGGCAGAATGCCAACGGCGACGTAAATACAGCTGCACAGATTGCGTCGCAATTTAAAGACGAGAAGGTTGACGTTGCAGTAGGTATAGCAACCCCGGTTGCAGTTGCGCTTGCAAACGCTATAAAGGATATTCCGGTCGTATTCGGGACAATTACTGATCCTGTCAGTGCAGGTCTTGTTTCTACTGTCGATCATGGAGAAGGAAACGTTACCGGCATGAGCGATGCAATTCCGACAGAGCAGCATTTGAAGCTGTTTAAGGAAATTGCCGGAATAAAAACACTCGGCTATATTTACACGAGCGGTGAAGCAAATTCCATCAGTGCGCTTGAGCTTGTTAAAAAGGGCTGTGAGGAGCAGGGGCTGCAGCTTGTTACTCAGTCTATCTCAAAATCTGCGGAAGTTAAGCAGGCAGCGGAAGCAATCGTGGACAGGTGCGACGGAATATATCTTACAACCGACAATACCGTATTCAGCGCGCTGCCGTCTCTTGTGCAGGTTTTTGATAAAGCCAAAAAACCGATTTTCAGCGGCGATGTCACAGGTGCCAAAGAAGGCGGAATTTTTATGGCCAGCGGTTTTAATTATTACAAAGCCGGACGTGCGACGGGAGAAATGGTTGTGAAAATTCTGAAAGGCGCAAAACCAGCCGACCTTCCGGTCCGCTTTATGACGAATCCCGATGACAGCGACCTGCTGTTCGACCTTGATGCAGCTAAGAACTGCGGTATTACAATTCCTCAGGAATATCTGGATAAAGCTGGTTTTATCTACGAAAACGGAACACTCACCGAAAAGAAATCAAAATAGAAAGGCATATGCCGTTTTTTTTAGTCCTGGAAATTATTTATAAAATTTATCAGACAGTATTCTTATCATAAAAAAGAGTACTGTCTGCTGTCACCTTCCCATATTTTCAAAAATCAATTACCATACACAGTTATATGGAGTGCACATGATACACAGTATTCTTATAGAAGGGCTGATTTACGGCATTATGGTGCTTGGAGTCTTTGCCTCATTCCGTATCCTTAATTTCTGCGATATGACTGTTGACGGTTCTTTTCCTATGGGCGGTTGTATTTTTGCAGCCTGCCTTATTCATGGCATTTCGCCGGCTGCTGCCCTGGTAATTGCTTTTACAGGCGGACTTGCTGCGGGGCTTTGCACGACGCTTATTTATACGCGCCTGCGCGTTCCTGATCTGCTCGCAGGAATCCTTACTATGACGATGCTGTATTCAATCAATCTGAGAATCATGTCGAACCGTGCAAATGTTTCGTTTCTCAGAATCAATACGACATTTTCGCGGATTACAACCTGGATGGGACAGAACCTTCCTGCAGTATCGCCTGAATGGGGTATCCTCGCTTTTCTCATCATCTTTGTCATAGTGCTCAAAGGCTTGCTTGATTTGTTTTTCCACACCGATATGGGGCTTACGATGGGCGCGCTGGGTGCTAACGAGCAGATGGTAGTGTCTCAGGGAGTCAATCCCCAGATACTTCGAGGCATCGGCGTGTGCGTCGGGAACGGACTCGCTTCTGTCGCCGGTGCGTTTGCCTCAATGTACAACGGATTTGCCGATGTCGGGAGCGGCACGGGCGTCATTGTAAGCGGCCTCGCATCGCTTATGCTCGGTGAATTCATTCTGCGCTCGAACAGAATATCCATACAGACGCTCCGGGTGCTTATCGGTTCAATAGTTTATCGTGCACTCATGTTTTTCGGACGCAGCTACGGTTATAAAATCGGCCTTACGAGCAATGATCTTAAACTTATTACCGGGCTCCTTATCATACTGTGCCTTATCATTTCCAATTTCCAGGGGCACACGAATTTGAAGCAGCATTTTCTGCGGCCTGCAAAATCCGGTACGGCAGGAGGTGCAAAATGATTACGCTTGAAAATATCAGCATGACATTTAATGCCGGTACACCGGATGAAAACAACGCTCTTAAGAACATCAATCTGACGATTAATAAAGGCGATTTTATCACGGTCATCGGCTCAAACGGTGCCGGTAAATCAACGCTGTATAATGTGATTGCAGGCACGCTGCAGCCGACGACCGGCCGCATAGCGCTTGATATGAACGGTGTTCAGCGCGACATTACGCACGACAAAGAGTACAGACGGGCCGGATACATAGGGCGTATTTTTCAGAATCCGCTGCTCGGAACGGCTGGAAAGATGTCCCTTGAAGACAACATGATAATATGCAGTAAAAAGGGATGGAAAGGACTTCGCATAAGTCTTACAAATAAACAGCGCGGTTTATTCCGTGAACAGCTCAGCCGTCTTGATATGGGACTTGAAAACCGTCTGCACGACAACGTGAATCAGTTTTCAGGAGGACAGCGCCAGGCTCTTACGCTGCTTATGACTGTTATGTCACGTCCTGCACTGCTGCTGCTTGATGAGCATACTGCCGCCCTTGATCCTGCAAATGCAAAGATTGTTATGGAGCTGACACGCCGTTTTGCGGAAGAATACGGTCTTACCGTAATGATGATAACACATAATATGCAGCAGGCGCTCGATTACGGCAATCGTCTTCTCATGATGGATTCAGGAGAAGTGATTCTCGATATTTCCGCAGAAGAGAAAGCCAGACTCACCATGGCCGACATTGTAGAGCAGTTCCGTGCAATAAAGCAGCACGATCTGACGAACGACCAGATGATGCTGCAATAGTCAGGAAATTACATCCATGTAATTTCCTGACTGCGGGAAAATCTTAAGCGTAGTACCGCTGCAATGATTTTCCCGCCTTGCTGTGGCCCGCCTCCGTGCGGGCAGTTTTATTTTAAACGCACGGTTAGTCGAATAAAAGAAAAAAATACCCGCCATGGATGGCGGTTCAGTCAGGCGGGAATCCCGGCGAGCTCGTTGCGCGAGCCGGGGCAATTCCCGGTAAGCAGGATTTGCATGGATGCAAATCCTGCGTCTTTCTTCAATCTTCACACAATCTTGACATTTGAAGGCATAAAATCTTGACATACATCTGGTACAGTGGGTCTTGTCAAAAGGAACGGCGACATGAAGCAAAGCTTTATGACCTTCCTTACTAAAAAGCAATCTTTATGATTAAGGGGTAAATAGTATGAAAAAGATTATTATGATCGTTAGCGCAGTTGCTCTCATTTCCATGTTCGCAGTTTCCTGCAGCAAAAAAGAAGCTGCTGCAACAACAGACACAACAACAACAGAACAGGCAACAACCGATACGACAACAACAACATCTGATGCTGCTGCCGCAACAACAGACAATTCTGCTGATTCAACGGCAGCTGCTGCTGCAACAACTGATGCAACTGCTCCTGCAGCTGATTCAGCCGCAAGCAACTAATTTCTGAAAGCATAACGCTCAGACGTAAAAAGGGTCATCCCGTAAGTTTAACTTACGGGATGACCCTTTTTTTATATCGATGTACCGTCGGACGCTGGTATGAAGGGAAAGACAATAGTAAAACATGCCATACCGTCTTTGTTCGACGCAGTGATTGTACCACGGTGCAGATTCATAATCGCTTTTGCGATTGAAAGTCCAAGTCCCGACCCGCCGCTAGTGCGTGATTTATCCCCGCGGTACAGCCGGTCAAACACATGAATAATATCTTCCTCGCTTAATTCACCTGTATTCATTACCTCTATAGTGATAGTTCTGTCACTGTCATTTTCGTCTGTACATGTCATCGCTATGTTTATGCAGCTTCCGGGTGTTGTATACTGAATGGCATTCTGCATGACATTCGACACACAGCGCTGCAGAAGAAATTCGTCTGCAGCGAATGGAGTGGAAAATCCGCATGAGCAGGAAAAATTAATGTTTTTCTGGTTCGCAAGCAGTTCAAACCGTTCTTTTGTATCGCTTATAAAAGCCTGAGGATAGATTTTTACAGGTGTTATCTGCATTTCCGGAGATTCGTACCGGCTTAAATCATGAAGATTATTTACAAGCCTTTCGATATGGCTTATTTCGCCGAGGAGGCTTGCGAAACGTTCTGTCGTAGCAGGAAGTACGCCGTCGTTTATGGCTTCAAGCTGCACTTTTACTGCAGTTACAGGAGTGCGGAGATCGTGAGACACATCCTGCATCCACTGGCGGCGGAGCGATTCCTCTTTGAGCAGCTGGTTCTGGAGTTTTTCTTCAGTGGTCGCAATCCTGTCAAATTCTGTGGTGTCAAGATGCGTGAACGTAACGGTGCGGCTGCCGTTTCCCAGTGCAGTGATTTCATTTACAAGAGATGATGTCTGTTTTGAAAATATAGACGAGATAAAAGCTGAAATGGCAAGGGCTATGACGATAGCGGTAACTGCGCCGGCAAGCACGGTTTTGCGCATTGATGCTATGAACTGCCTGTTTGCCCGATAGGTAAGAAAGTCCGCGCTGTTTACCGAGAGATACCCGACTATTTTACTGCTGTCCTTTATCTGTGCCGGTGTATTGAGGGAAAGGAATGTTGAGAGGCTTCCGACCTGTTGTTCGACAGCATCAGTTGTAACGCGCCGCCCCTTGTTCATGAGCAGTACCGGTCGTTTGTTCACGTCGAAAACGTAAATATACATTGAGTCGGTTGTATACGGCAGCAGTGCGGATTCAAGTGCATTTGAATCAAGTCCGCCTCTCAGTCTGTATACTTTTGATATAAGAGGCAGCAGCATTTTTTCTATTTCTGCGTTTTCGTCCCGGTTCCAGTGCGAAATTGACGAACGTATTGCAAAAATGAATATAAGCGACATAATAACAAGGACGCTTACCGATGCGGCTAAGTGGCCGATGTATATCTTTCGGAAGATGCTTGTCATATTCTGCTCTCACCATTGAACCGGTAACCGAACCCCCGTACCGTGCCGATCCAGTCGCCGTTGCCGAGTTTTGTACGGAGATTTGCAATGTGCGTGTCTATAGTCCTCTCTGACCCTTCAAAATAATAATCAAGACATTCCGTGAGCAGTTTTTCCCGCGATATGACCTGATTCGGGGCTCCGGACAGATAGAGCAGGAGTTTCCATTCGGCTCCTGTCAGATATACTTCACTATCGTTGATAAAAAGCGTGTGCTTGTCATTGTCTATTTCCATAACATCTTTGCCCAGCAACCATATCTGCCTGCTTTCCGACGATGTATTTCCGATTACGCCAGTCCGTTTGAGCAGCACCTGTACGCGCAATACGAGCTCTTTTGTTGAGAACGGCTTGCATACGTAGTCATCCGCCCCCGTTTCAAATCCGAGAATACGATCCGACTCGGAATCTTTCGCAGTAAGAAAAATAATCGGCAGATTTGAAATTTTTCTGATGTCCTTCGCGAGAACGAAACCGTTTCCGTCCGGAAGCATGATGTCGAGTATGGCAAGATCTATTGTCCCGCGTTTGATAAGATCGAGTACTCCCGCAGTCTTACCGAACACGACTGTCTGATAGCCTTCGACCTGCAGATAGCCTGAGACAGCTTCTGTTATCAATTGATTGTCTTCAACGAGCAGTATGCAAGCCATATTATTCTCCGTAAATTATTTTCCGAATCGTGTACATCTTTCCGTCGTATTTCCATATCCAGTTTCCCCGGCTGTCGTAGATATAGGTGATATTCGCGGAAAGCTTTTGAGCTTCGTCGTATATTTTTTCGTTTTCTATTTTCCCTCCGGGCCCGTACTGCAGAGTTGTTCTGCTTTTCAGTCTGCCTTTTTTGTCGACGGAAGAAAAACTTATTATGTTTCCGTCGTCGGTGTATGAGTAACCGACCTGTTCATAAAAACCGGCGTTGTTGTAATGGTCTTCAAACGCAATGTGTCCGCCGGCTGTATATGTGTAAATGATACGCTTGAGAATTTTGCCGTCGGGGTACTGTGTTATATCTGCATACATAAAATTGCGGTCGTTGTATTTGAATGATTCTCTGAGCGTGATGACATCTTTATCATCATATGTAATGCGGGTCGTGAGTTGTCCTGCGGAATTATATGACGATACAGCTTTCCACTCGAGCGTGCTTGTTCCGGTGAAAGATGATTCTTCTGTTTGTCTTCCGAACCTGTCGTATGTGTATACATATTTCCAGAGGCGCATACCTCCTGCATCAAAACCTTCTATTCCGGCAGGATATCCGCGTTCTGTGTAGGTGTAGCGGGTTGTTGTCTTCAGGCTTCCGTTGTCGTCATACAGTTGCGTTGATGTAAGCCGCCCTTTGTCATAGTTGTTTGAGCTGTGCAGTACAAGCGAGTCCAGATCCTCTCCGCGGTATTCGGAAACGAGTGCCGGGCGTCCCGTGATTTTTGAAAAATCAATTCCGTACGGATCGGAGGCAGATACTGCGGTCTGCACGGGCTGGGCGGAGAGACTTAGCGAAATGAATAGAACAACAACTGCAGAATAAAAAATACGAAACTGTTTGTACATACCTGTATCATTTTATCATATTTATGTTTTTTGCGCTTCCTCTGTGCCGCTTGACGCATGTGCTCCTCTGCATACTTTCATTGCGTATAGTAAGTCGACAAGTCCGTCGTGGTAGTCTATAAAAGAACCGTCCGAAATCATTTTTTTGATTTCTTCTTTTGACGCATATTTTACTTTCTGAACTTCTTCTTTCTGCAGCGTAACAGCATCAGGGCTGACGTCTTTTTCGATAAGATAATAATCGTCGAACCCGTCGGAGAATGTTATGGTGAAGTAAGGAGCTTCGGTAAGGACGAGTTCAATCCCCAGCTCTTCACGGAGTTCCCGTTCCGCTCCCTGCCGGCTTGTCTCTCCCGCAACAACATGCCCGCCGATTGTAAAGTCCCATTTGTCCGGCCAGCCTGCTTTGTCGTGAGCGCGCTGTTGAATGAGCATACGTCCGTCCCTTCCGAAAATGCACACGTGCACGACAATGTGGTAATCTCCCGGGCTGTTCATGGAACCGCGGAGCATCGTACGCCCTGAAGGCTGCCTGTTTACATCGTAAATGTCCCATTTTTCGGGTTCTGCCGGCGGCAGTACCGTTTCGGTTGGGTTCGTGCCGATGATTTTTTCCATGTAAATCATGTCATACCACTGGCCGAACTTGCAGCCGCATCCGGTAAAACGGGCGACAGTTTTGAATCCGCATTTTGCGTGAAAAAGCGGGCTTGTATTTGTCAGATGGCTGTCATTTGTCCGCGGTGTTGAAGCAATACAGGCGTATATATTCAGAATTCCCTGCTGCCTGAGTTTTTCCTCTATCTGTTCATATAACGCCGTTCCCAGTCCCATGCCCCTGCATGATTCCCGTAGATATATTGAAAGTTCCGCACAGTGTTCATACGCCCTTCGTGCGTGAAACTGAGACGCATACACATATCCGTCGATTCTGCCGTTCCTGTTTACCGCAACAATATAGGGATAGTACCTGAGTGTAGTGTGTATCCGGGAGCGGAATTCTTCAGGTGAAGGAACATCATACTCAAAAGATACCGCGGTGTTGATGACATACGGTGCATATATTTCAAGCAGCGCAGCGGTATCTTCTTCTGCCGCTGGACGGAATGTATAATCTTCGTTTATCATACGGGGAATTATATCAACAGAAATAAATAAGGAACAGCCTTGCCGGAACCTGCAGCCCGGTTGATTTTCCTCTGCAGTTTTGCTATAGTGCATGCATCATCGATGTTACGTTTGTGATGACCCACTGCTGAATCCATTTTGGAACGGCATTACCATTGTGCTACGGCACCTTGCGTATCAGCATCAACAAGTATATCAACCCGATACATTTTATCATTCTCTCGTTTCCAAAATGGAGGTTGCTATGAACAAATACTTTAAGAGGTATTTTGTCGATGCATTCGGCGGTATGGCGCTCGGTCTTTTTTCGACGCTCATCATCGGTCTGATTATAAAGCAGATAGGCGGATTTTTTCCCGCTGCCGATTCGCTGAATATTGTCGACGGTGCATATACTTGTACCCGCGTACATGCTGCACTCGTGTATACCGGAAGATTCATGGTATGCATCGGCCAGCTGCTCACTGTTTTGACAGGCGCAGGTATAGCAGCCGGTGTTGCGCATTCGCTCGGCTCACCCAAGCTTGCAATTTACGGAAGCCTTCTTACCGGAACAGTCGGCGCTTATTCGACGAAATTTATTGCCGCCGTTGCATGCAAATCGACTGCTTTCATTGCAGAAAGCGGTGCTGTCCTTATGGCCGGTCCCGGCGATCCGCTGAGCGCATTTGTCGCGGCTCTCGCAGGTGCGGAACTGGGGCGGCTCGTTGCGGGAAAAACGAAAGTGGATATTATCGTCGTACCGGCAGTTACGGTGCTTTCAGGATGCATCGCTGCCGTTCTGCTCGGTCCGGCTCTTGCCGCCGGTTCGTCCGCGCTCGGTGCGGGAATCCAGAAGGCTACGGAACTGCAGCCGTTCTGGATGGGGATTGTGCTTGCGGTCGTTATGGGAATGATTCTTACGCTTCCCATCAGTTCTGCGGCAATCGCAATCATTCTGGGTATGACGGGAATCGCCGGAGGCGCGTCGACCGCCGGATGCAGCGCGCAGATGATAGGTTTTGCGGTTATAAGTTTCAGAGATAACGGTTTTAACGGTTTTTTTGCACAGGGAATCGGCACGTCAATGCTTCAGATTCCGAACATCTGCAAAAATCCTCTTATATGGATTCCGCCGACGCTTGCTTCAGCCATAACAGGCCCGATTGCTTCGTGCCTGTTTAAGATGAAAACGCTCCCTGCCGGAGCAGGAATGGGAACAAGCGGACTCGTCGGTCAGATAATGACGTATCAGGCTATGGCCGGTACAGAGAGCGCTGTTCTTGTTATTGCTAAAATAGTTATTATTGATTTTATCCTGCCGGGAATCCTTTCGTACGTCATTTACGTTTTTATGCGGAAGCGCGGGCTGATAAAGGACGGTGACATGAAACTTGAATCATAAAAGAAAAAAAAGATTCTCAAAGAAAGCTTTCCATGATAAAATAGGAGCCTACTGCTTATGTATGGAGGCTTTTTTTTAAAATGACAAGTTTCGGAATGTGGGGTATTATCCCGCCTCTGCTGACGATTGTCCTCGCGTTTGTTACAAAGGACGTTATCGTATCATTGTTCCTGGGAATTTTATCGGGAACGCTTATTGTTGCCGGCGGTAATCCTGCACTGGCAATTATGAATCTTGCGGATGCTCTTGCCGGTTCTCTTGCGGACGGCTGGAACATCCGTATTTTTCTTTTCTGTGCGTTACTCGGCGGTCTCGTCGGTATGCTGTCCAGAACCGGTTCTGCAGGGGCTTTTGGCCGCTGGGCTTCTTCAAAGCTTAAAACCCGCAAAGGCTCCCAGCTTATGTCGTTTATTTTCGGTATTATTATTTTTATCGATGATTATTTCAACTCGCTTACGGTCGGAACGATTATGCGTCCTATCTGCGATAAAACGAAAGTCTCACGTGCGAAGCTCGCATACATACTTGATTCGACGGCGGCGCCAGTCTGCATCATCGCACCTGTTTCCAGCTGGGTCGTTACAGTTATGTCAATTGTAAAAGGTTCAGCCGGCTTTGATTCTCTCGGAATGACTCCCTTTGAATTCTTTATCCGTTCGATTCCGTACAATCTGTATGCGCTCGGTACGCTGGTGCTCGTTTTTTCGCTTATTGTTACAGGGCGTGATTTTGGGCCTATGAAAAAATCCGAACAGCTTGCCCTTACCGGCGGAAAACTGTATAACGACGAAAAATATGGGCCGGTCTCCGGCGAAGTAGAGGATAATTTGAACGAAAAAGCAAAACCTGTTGATATGCTCTTTCCCATTTTGTTCCTTATTGCTGCTGCCCTTGTTTTTTTTCCTGTTACAACATGGAAAAATTCCGTCGACGGTAAGGCAATTACTTCGTTCGGCCAGGCTGTCCATTCTATGAGTCTTGGCGATGCGTTTAAAAATACGGATGCTTCCGTTGCACTCTTTTATGCGATCATTTTCACGATTGTCGCGACATACATCTATTACATGCTGCGCGGGCTTATGAAACTGAGTACTGCCGGTGAGGCTCTCCGTGACGGAATTAAATCCATGATTCCTGCTCTTATTATTCTTGCAATGGCATGGACAATCGGAGGTATTATAAAATCATCTCCGGCGGACGGCGGGCTTGGGCTCGGTGTGTATCTTTCCGAACTGGTAGTAAAAGGAAGATTCCCGCTTATGTTTATTCCGGCAATTGTTTTTGCGCTGTCTGCGCTCATTTCTTTTGCAACAGGTACGAGCTGGGGAACATTCGGCATAATGATTCCGCTTGTCATGCCGATTGCCGTCGGTCTGGCGCAGGCAAAAGGTCTTAACAATGAGGCTCTTGTAAACGTTTCCATGATCTGCATTGCGGCCGTAGTCGGCGGCGCAGTTTTCGGCGACCATGCATCACCTATTTCTGATACCACGATTCTGTCGTCGACGGGAGCGGGATGTCCGCATCTTGAACATGTTGCAACGCAGATGCCGTATGCGGTTTTTGTTGCAGTCTGCTCTCTCATCGGTTTCTTTGTCGGCGGTATCTTTATGAATATGCTTATAGCATGGATTACGTTCGCAGCGGCCCTTGCAGCAGGATTGATTTTTTTACCAAGATCGATGAAAAGCGAGTAGTGTATAAAAAAGGCCTGCATCGTGTTGCAGACCTTTTTTTGTGCTTCTAACAAGCTGTTTTATTTCAGAAAGCTTTCTGCTGCCTTTTTTACTTCCTGTACATACTGTTTGTCCGCAATTAGTAATCCGTCTTTTGATTCAATTATGACGCAGTCTTTTATACCGAGCAGCGCGACCGCTCTGCCGTCTTCGGTATGAATCATATTGCCGGACGCGTCTTTGCAGAATGTTGCATTATTCGCAACGTTGTCATTTTCGTCTTTTTGCGACAACTCCCAAACCATATCCCATGAGCCGACATCGCTCCATCCGGCATTGAGCGGAATAACGACGGCATTTTTTGTATGTTCCATGACGGCGTAATCAATTGAATTGCCGTTTATCAGTTCAAAACTTTCTTTGTCCAGTTTAATCGATTCGTCCGTGCGTGCTGCCTTTGCATATGCATTTTTGACATGCTCCAGCATTTCGGGTTCCATTGTTTCCATTTCCCGTAACAGCAACCCGGCGGGAATGGCGAACATACCGCTGTTCCAGAAATAATTTTTTGCCGCTGCATATTTCTCTGCAGTAACTGCATCGGGTTTTTCCTTAAATGCTTTTACAGGAAGAACTCCGGTGTTCGTCGCAGATTCTGTTTCAATATAGCCATATCCTGTTTCAGGTCTTGTGGGAACAATACCGAACAGCGCGTATTTATTTTGGGAAGCTGCGTTGCGGGCGGCTTCTACAGCTTTTTGGAAGGCTGGAACGTTAAGAATTGTATGGTCTGATGCAAGAACAAGCATCAGACCGTCTTTTTCATTTTCAATACAGTAAAGAGCGGCTGCAGCAATTGCAGGTGCAGTATTTCGTCCGGCCGGTTCAAGCATGACAGGCCGGTTAAGCCTGCCTATGGTTCTGAGCTGAGACCGTACAAGCGGGAGATGTTTCCCGTTGCAGATTACAAGCGGAGATGACATAAAATCAAGTCCGTCAAGCCGGCTTATTGTCTGCTGGATCATAGTACGTTCCGGATCCATAAGCGGAAGGAATTGTTTGGGTATGTCAGGCGTTGAAAGCGGCCAAAGTCGTGTGCCTGATCCGCCGGAAAGAATAACAGGAAGCATAAATCATAACCCCCGAAAATCAGGTACCCATTTTATAGCGAACGGGTTCATTTGTCCACAAGTATTATTACAGTCACTATAGAAGATTATCTTTAGAAAAAATGGTTAAGCCCTTGAAAATCACATATTCTTATTATGATAGTACAGGCTGCAGATTCTGTATAGTACACAAAATCACATAAAAACTGTTTATCACCTGGAAAATGATATCCCGGCTTTTCTAATTGCAAATTTGCATGTTATAAAGTATAGTGATGATTACGATGTGGTTTTCAATTGCACTTTCTTTTATATTAAGCGTATCTCTTATTCCTGTCGTCATAAAAATATGTGCACATTATAAATTATATGATCCGGTCAATGCACGGAAAATTCATTCAGGTAACATTCCCCGGCTTGGCGGCGTCGGGATCATTATAGCCTTTTTTGTAAGTGCTGTTATTTATTCTCTTGTTCTCAAGAGCATTCCGATTATGCAGATACTTCCGCTCCTTATTGCAGGCCTGCTTATTTTCGGTTTTGGCTTTATCGATGATCTTTTCGATATGCCTGCGATTCTCAAGTTTTTCGTACAGCTTACAGCTTCCTGCATAGTCGTCTTCAGCGGCTTCCGTTTTCAGCAGATATTCAAATGGGTGCTCCCTTTATGGGTAAGCATTCCTCTCTCTGTCGGATGGATGATCGGCATAATCAATGCGTATAATCTTATCGACGGGCTTGACGGACTGTGCGGGGGATTGTCATTCCTTACGATCCTTGCTCTTGGCATAATTTTTTACACAATAGCAGATCCGTCTGCAGCTCTGTGTTTCATTATGGCGGCTGCAATACTGGGATTTCTGATTTACAACTGGCCGCCGGCAAAAATATTCATGGGAGATAACGGCAGCCAGTTTATGGGATTTATGATTGCGGCCGTTCCTTTGTATTATTCTACAGATAACTTTGAATATAATAAATTTCTTATTATGCTCGTACTCGTAGCCGTTCCCATGATGGATACGATAGCGGCAATCTGGCGGCGACTTCGTGACAGACGTCCCATTATGAGTCCCGACCGTGCCCATCTGCATCATAAGCTGCTTAATCTGGGGTATACGAAGAAACAGGCAATGTATATGCTTCTGCTTATACAGTTTATGTTATGTGTAGCTGTATACCTTGCAATGTATCTGAGCAGGTCGAAAGGCGCAATTCTTCTTCTTGTCGTGTACACGTTTATGACATTCTTTTTTTCAGTAATTCATTTTACAAACCGCGCAGTTCTTACGATGAAACGCCGCCGGAAATTGGGATTGGAACCCGAAGAACCTGAAGACGATGATCCGGAAAATCCGGATAACTGAAAACAAGTCATCAGAAAAAACGTTTTTTTGCTGTACACTTCACATTGTGCTGCTATTTCAGTAGAATATACGTTTATGAAATCTAGCAAACGTACTGTCACCTGCGGAGAACTCCGCAAGAGTGATGTTGGTAAAACTGTTGTTTTGAACGGATGGGTTCACCGCACAAGAGACCTTGGCGGTATATTCTTTATAAGCCTGCGCGACCGCTACGGCATCACCCAAGTACTGGTTGGAACCGACGTAAGCGACATTGTCGGAAAGACTGCAGCTTCCCTTAAAAGCGAATACTGTATTGCAGTAGAGGGAAAGGTGGCTGTTCGTGAAGATAAAGATGTAAATAAGGATATGCCTACAGGAGAGGTTGAAGTAACTGCTGACGACATCGAAATATTTACAACGTCGAAGCCTCTTCCGTTTGCGATTGATGAAGTACGTCAGAAAGACGGCACTGTCGTTCTTCCTAATGAAGATCTCCGCCTGCGTTACCGCTATCTTGATCTCCGGCGGGCTCCGATGCAGCATAACATCGCTCTGCGCTCTGCTGTCATGCTCGCGACACGTAACTTTCTCTGCGGTAAAGGATTCTACGAAATTGAAACACCTACATTCGTAAAATCGACTCCGGAAGGTGCCCGAGACTATCTCGTACCGTCGCGCGTACACCCCGGAAAATTCTATTCTCTGCCTCAAAGTCCGCAGCTCTATAAGCAGCTTCTCATGGTTTCCGGCTTTGACAAATACTTCCAGATTGCACGTTGCTACCGCGACGAGGATGCGCGCGGCGACCGTCAGCCGGAATTTACCCAGATTGATATTGAGTTGAGCTTTACGAACCGCGACGAAGTCCTTACTACGACGGAAGGGCTCATGAATCATATTTTCAGTACGACAATCAATTATCAGCTGCCGGAACATTTTGACCGTATTGCGTACGACGATGCAATCGACTGGTACGGTACCGACAAGCCGGATCTCCGTTTCGGATTGAAAATGCAGGATGCGTCCTTTATGGCCGAAATTTCTGATTTCGCAGCGTTTAAGGCAGCACTGGCTGCTGTAAATTCAATGGGCCGCAGAACGGGTGCTGTCCGTGCGCTCGTCGTTCCCGGTGCTGCGGAAAAATACAGCCGCAAAATGATAGAAGAACTTGAGGAATCGGCAAAAATTTATAAAGCAAAGGGCCTTGCCTGGATGAAAGTAACCGACGGTGGAAAGCTGGAAGGCGGTATCAGCAAGTTCTTTGCAGGCAGAGACGCAGATGTGTGTGGTAACCTCGGTGCAAAGCAGGGCGACCTTATTCTTGTTGTTGCCGATCCTAAGCGAAAGGTTGCATGCTGGTCTCTGGGTGCTGTCCGTACAAAACTCGGTAAAGATCTGAAACTGGCCAACCCTGACGAATTCCATTTTGCCTGGATTATCGATTTTCCGTATTTTGCATGGAATGAAGATGAAAATAAGTGGGAAACAGAACATCATATGTTCACCCTTCCCCAGAAACAGTACTGGCCGACCCTTGAGTCCGATCCTGAAAGCGTCAAGGGGGATTTGTATGACCTTGTTATGAACGGATATGAAATTGCCTCAGGTTCAATGCGTATTAATGACCCTGAACTGCAGAAACGTATATTCAGAATCGTAGGTTACAGCGAAGAACGCGCCCAAAAGGCGTTCGGCTTCCTTACAGAAGCGTTCGCCTATGGTGCACCGCCGCACGGCGGTATAGCTCCGGGTCTTGACCGCCTGCTCATGCTTATGTGCCATGAGGATTCCATCAAGGAAGTCATCGCATTCCCCAAGAACAATCTCGCTCAGTGCCCGATGGACGGCTGCCCTTCGGTTCCTGCAGACGAAAATCAGCTTACTGAACTGCATATTCAGGTTACCGAAAAGGAAGAGGATAACTGACCCTGCACAAAAAAGGCTGTCCCTGAAATTTTACTACAGGGACGGCCCTTTCCTACTTTTCATACCAGCCGGAGTTGATAATTATAAATATGAAAAAGCATTTTGTGCTTGTTCCCGTACTATTTCTTTTTTTGTCAGTTTTTCTATTTTCCTCATGCTCCCAGATATCGGAACCGCGCACCCAGATGGTTATGGGAACGGTGTGCACCGTTAATGCATACAGCGACGGTACGACTAAACTGTATGATGAACTGTTTGCGCGTCTTCATAAGATAGAAAACGATTTTAGTGTGAATATTGATACATCCGAGATTTCCGCCATTAACGGCGCTGCCGGACTTCATGCCGTTAATGTTTCCGCTGACGTGTATTATGTCGTACAGACTGCATTAAAATACGCAGAGCTTACTGATGGAGCGTTTGATCCGACTGTCGGTCCGCTTGTAAAATTGTGGGGAATTAATACAGATCATGCACATGTGCCGCAGCAGCAGGAGATACTTGCCGTTCTTCCATTGATAAACTGGCGTGATGTCGTCGTACACAAGGATGCAGACGGATCAGGCGGGTCTGTCATGCTGCGGCGCCCGGGAATGGCGCTTGATTTGGGTGGTATTGTAAAAGGATATGCAGCAGATGAACTTACTGCTATTTTGAAAACACACGGCGTAAAACGGGCGATAATCGACCTGGGCGGCAATATTTATGTATTCGGGAAAAAGAAAGACGGATCATTGTGGAATGTCGGTATAAAAGATCCCGGCGATCCGGATGGAAATCCGGCACTTATACTGCACCTTGCCAATGCAACTGTTGTGACGAGCGGTGTGTATGAGCGCTTTTTCATACAGGACGGTGTCCGTTACCATCATATACTCGACACAAAAACGGGATATCCTGCACGGACAGGTCTTTTGTCATCGACGGTCGTATGCGAATCGAGCATTGCGGCGGATGCCTTATCAACAAGTGTATTCGTCCTTGGTGAAGAAAAGGGGATGGCTCTTATAACCAAAATACAGGATGGTCAGGTTGCCGGAGAGAAATTTACGGAAATTCCGGGACTTCATGCACAGGTATCGGTCGTATTTATAGCGGAAGACGGCCGTATAACAGCCTCAAAATCGTTGGAAGGCATACTAAAGCCGGCCATTGGAACAGCAGAGTTCAAATAACCGTGGTTATTATGCATGTTTTGCAGAGTTGCGAAAAAATCTGATTATGTCGTCTTGTACAGAAAGACAGTCCGCTCCCTGTTTTTCTGTATATCCTGCTGCTTGCGGCGGGGTTATTGATTATTTCATGCTTTTTGGAAAGACGAATATTTTGCATTCCTTTTTACAAATGCACTCCAATGTATTATTTTTCAGAAGTCACGTGTATAACAACAGTACGTCGAATAAGGGCAAAAACACCCGCCATGGATGGCGGTTAGCCCAAAGCGGGAATCCCGGCGAGCTCGTTGTGCGAGCCGGGGCGATTCCCGGTAAGCAGGATTTGCATGGATGCAAATCCTGTGTCTTACTGTTTTGTCGGAATGCCGATTTTTTTTGTGTATTTCCAGTTGTATGCATGTGTATCCGGCAGTTTACCGTCTATGCGGTCGTTTTGTGCCTGGAGCTGATCACGGACCATCTTGCGGAAGACATCCATAAGCGGTTCCGGGTCAACGTTTTTATCAACTAGAGCGGCTGTCTGCAGTTCTTTTATAAGATAATAGCAGGATTCGATGGTGGAAATATATTCCGGGCGCGGTTCGCGTTTGAACGTGAATTCCGAACGGTACTGCCCGGAGAACGAGAGCCGCGGTAAATCAAGCAGGAAAGAACTTGCTTCGATTACTTTCCGTGAGCAGAACCATGTAGCATCTATGACAAGAACGAGCAGTTTTCTATTTCCGACAGCCGCCGCAAATCCGTCCTTTTCTGCAGTCCACGCTTCTTCTCCCGGATACAGAAGAACAGGAAAGTACTGCTTGTCGTGAAGCAGCTCCTGAAGCCGTATGTCTTTTGAAAAATCACATCCTACGAGAATTTCTGAGTCAACAAGCGTTACGTGGGTAATATGTCCTGTTCCGGTCCGCTGATGGCGTGCTTCTTTCGGGTGCATGAGCAGTATGAATTTAACTCCCGGATCAACCGGTTTCGTGTATTTGCAGAGACAGTATTGTACGGGACGGAAACAGTTATAGCAACGTTCACTCATAGTGAAGGGAGTATAACACGGAAGAATGTATGCAGCAATAACACTTTTACCCGGCAGGTTAACGACAGAAACCATTGCCGTAAATGAGTTAAAGTACTGCATTATACGGTCTGCGGATCAGTGGGGATCCGGCGGCGGACAAGTGATAATCGTCCTGCGTATCACTGATAAACGGCCGGCGCGCAAGTTGTACCCAAACCGTTTATCAGTGATGTGTCATCTATTCGTCAGTGATGCGCTGGATATTTTTCAGTGATGCATTAGTCGAAATACAGCAATATACGGATCGTTTAATGCAATGCTTTTTTTCATATACCTGCAGTCTGCATGCCGGGAACTGCAGTGGTTCACCGTACCGAAAACGAATAAGAACATATCTGGTCGTTGTTTTTTACTTCGGCGTAATACTCACCGGCTTCAAGTTTTGGAAATTTTGCAATGATTTCCGTGCTTTTTATGAAAATGTACCGCTCCGGGATAATTCTTTCGGAATCACCCTTGATTATGACATGCAGACCATTTTCGCTGCCGCCGGAGTCGAAATCCAGATGGCGCCCGGTTGCGGCTATCGTACTGTCGTCGTCGAAGTAAGTCAGCCTGGTGAGTACGGGCGCATGTCCGTAAATATTGTGCATAACGCGCATCCACCGTACCTCCTGCCGGAGTTTTTTGTCTTCTTTTTTTTGAACAAGCGCATGAAGTGAAAACGTATGATCTGATTTTTTTCGTGTCGGTGTAAAAGGTGTGGAGACGTCCTTCGCGGTACCTTCCGCTTTCATATACAGATCGACGAACGGGAATTCCACCCGGTATCCATCGCACAGAAGGTGTTCTGCTGTTTCGGTTACAATCTGAATACAGGCCGCAAGGTCCGCCCGTGTGACAGTCGTATTTGCATCCGCTGCTTCGTCAAGCAGTTTCTGGAGGGAGATTTTCCCTTCTTCTTTACTTATGAACAGGCGGGGCGCTTTCTGACACGATGTGATAAGGTTGTTTTTTTTGGTTGTTACTTTTAACGGCATATATACCTCTTCTTATATAATATATCGGCAGAAAAGTGTAATTTCAGACAGTTTTAGTTATGTAGTATAGTGCCTGTTTTATAAAAATACAAACATTTTATGATTACTCTGAATAATATAATAAAAGTATTTATATTTTTATAATTTAGTATTTTTTCTGCAACATAATGTAATTATATTCTTGACAGGTAAAAAACATAAAGTATAATCGGAAAGGAGGCGGAATGAAAATGAAGAGAACAATACTGGTGGTTATTATGACGGCAGCAGTTATTATGAATGCAGCGGCTTCGGAAAAGAAAAACGAGAATGTTTTACCCGGCGTACAGAAAACATTTACTTTAAATAAACAGAACAGAGAGCTTGGTTATCAGATTACCGGCGATGGTAGTGTTGTATTTGTTTTTGATCCGGCACTCTACAAAATTGCAGATACAGACCGTGTTTATATAGAAGGTTCATTTAATGGATGGAAAAAGGGAACGGATAAAGCGTGGAGTATGACAAAGTTCAAGAAAAACGTGTGGACACTTACAAAAAGTGCTGCAGAAATACGTATTCCCGGAAATTCCGGATTTCCGGAGTTTAAATTTTACATTTTTGTAAAAGGCAGTAAATATGCAAAAGAGCCGCAGGCTGTCTCAAAAATTCCGGGATACCAGATGGCAACCAACAATCTGATACTCTTTCCTAGTGACGATCCTGCTGTTGTTGTTGCGAATACAGTGACTGCGGACTGTGTAAAAAAGCTGTCTGATTTTGATCTGAGTGACCCGGCGCAGGCTGCTGTTTTAGCAAACGTCCGGCAGGTACCGGGAACAACAATGCTGTGGCGCGGATATCATCCGTATAAAAAGTCGCGTGCGCAGTACGATACTGAGCAGTCCCGGCTTGAGCTTGTAAAAAAATCACTTGAAGCAAACGGCATAAAATCAATAATAACACTTTCCGGCGACGAAAAACCTTCGGAATCAGCCGGTGAATCAATATCTCCGTATGAACAGGCAGTTATTGACGCCGGGAACGAACTCTTTATAGATACTTCATATAATACCGTTTATTATCATTCTGGCGAAGCTGATTTCGGGAATGTGATGCAGCAGATTGTACGCTTTATCGATTCTCATCCGGGGCCGTATTATATTCACTGCAGACTCGGGACAGACCGTACCGGTGTAACATTAGCAGTGCTTGCTGCTTTCTGCGGTGCGGACTGGCAGGACATCGCGGCCGATTACCAGAAAACGAATGAGATGGGAATAAAGGAATTCCGGGATTACCGGCTTCTGCAGTATTCGGTTGAACAGATGCTCGGAAAAAGCCTGACTGACGTGAAGAATCTCCGGCACGAACTTACCGCTCATTTTGTGGACGGCGGATATCTTACCCGGACGGAACTTGATGAGCTGATGCAGAGATTGACCACGGTAAACTGATAATGTAAATCCGAATACTATATCAAACTTGAAGTCAAGTACAGCTTATAAACCACAAAGGTACCCGTATTTTCCAAGTACTTTCGTGGTTTAAGTATTTAAAGACATTTTCTCATTAGTTTCTGCTGCTTATTTACATAGCTGATTTCATCACACCATTTGCTGACGTTCATACGACGGTTACCTTCAAATTCAGAGGAGATATATCTGTTGTATCCGCCTTTTTTGAGTGCATCAAAAACTTTGGGATAATCGATATTATCGACCTGTCCGTTTTCATCAATATCATAGAATTTTGCATAGCAGTAAACAATTTTAGAAGCATAGTCCTGTAGTGCTTTATAATCGTTTTCCCAGTCGGATGTTGAAAATAATATTTTGTCAATTAATAGAGTATTGACACCACAGGAAGTTCAATATATTCACATCAGTCTGGTGTGATTAATTTTTCAGACAGAATAAATTCCTGAAGTGATCACACCGTCTGCGATGTTGTTCCCCTGATAATCAATTCTGTATCGAGAATCATCTGCCTGATGGGCAGCGGCTCCTTTTTGAGGAGCTTAATAAGCATGTCGCAGCTGATCAAGCCGAGCTGATACTGCGGCTGGTTTATTGTCGTTAAAGCAGGGGTGCTCATTGATGAAAACTGGATGTTGTCGAAGCCGACTATAGAAACCTGTTCAGGAACTTTAAGCCCTGAGCGGAAGCATGCGTTCATGGATGCCAGTGCAAAAATATCGCTGGTAGCAAAAACTGCATCCGGTTTTTTTTCAGAATTCAATATTCTTAAAACAGCAGATAGTGCAACATCATAATCGAATCTTTCCAGTTGCAGGATATAGTTGGAGTTTCTGCTTATTCCGGCCTCATCCAGCGCCTCCAGATATCCCTTCAGCCTGTTTTGTGCGTATTTATATTGGCTTGGACCATTTATAATTGCAATATTTTTTTTACCTAAATTTATAAGATAATTTATTGCTGTCTTTGCGGCTTTTACGTCGTCGATTGTTACATAGGGAATATCGTATTTTTGAATGCATTCGCTGCACTGTACGAATGGCAGTGTGTTTTTAATTTTTAAAACCTGGCTTTCATTTAAGCAATTTGTCGCAATAAGACCTATAATCTTATTTTTTTTAAGAAAAGAAATGAAATTGTCGAAACTATCCGGTGTACTGAAGTCATCTATATTCAGCAATAGATTATATCCGTTTTGTAACGCAACAGATTTAGCGCCCTGTATGATGGGATTATAAAAAGGATTGTCGACATTCGGAACATTAAAAATAACAATCCCTTCCTGTTTAGGTGTGTCCTGAGACAGTTTGGTTGTGTCGTATCCGAGCATATGCATTGTTTCGATGACTTTTAGCTTTGTTTCTTCGTTGACTTTTGTCGAATTGTTGAAAATTCTGCTTATTGTGGACAGCGAAACTCCTGATTTTTCTGAAATTTCCTGATATCGAATTCTTGACATATGTATCCTTCTCTTCTTGTTGATTATAGCACGGATTATAGCATGAAAGAAAATTAATGGCAATGAAAAATTTCATATTATTTGAAAAAATAATGATATACAGAAAATTTCACAGTATGCTTGATTTATTATGATTAACGCCGTTTATGTTTGTCTATTATTAATTGTATACATTATAATTAGTTACATTAATATGATATTATCAGTACTTGTGCATGAATGAATTATATCATTTTATGTGTTAAAGTTTTCAGAAAAAACTTGACAATTTTCATATGTGGATTGATACTTGTTTTGTTGGAGAATAACGAAGAAGAGGAGGTATGTATGGCTGCGTTTGAGGGATTCAGTAAATTTCTGATAAGCGAACAGGAAGGTATCAGGAATATCAAAGCCGGCGATATGATACTGGGATATGAATTTTACTGCCAGTATCCGAATTATAGGGGCACTTTTCTAAGTTGCATTGAAAGTTTCGAGATATCGGTGGATAAAGAACGAATTCCTGATAATAGTATCTATTTCTGTCTTAACGGGAAACAATTTCTTTTGTCCCAGTTGAAAGATTTGTATATGGAATACTGGTTCATTCTTGATAAAGCAAAAATCTTCATACTGAACGAAGGGGGACTTCTTCCTGGATTTCATTCAGTTTCAATTGAAATGAAACATCGCATACCGTATACGGGCTATTTCGGGCAGTACATGGTTATTGATTCAAGACTTACAAAAATGCTTGCTGTAAAGGAGTTTATCGATGAATAACAACATCCAGCTCAGTTTAACTCTGTATTCATTAACTGAAGAATATGTCAGCGGCCGATTTACTCTGGAAGAGTGCCTGGCAAAAGCACAGGAGATGGGCTATAAGGGAATTGAACTTGTAGCATGCCAGATGATACCGGAATATCCTCATCCTTCCCGGCAATGGATGGATACATTTATTAATCTTCTTAATAAATATGATTTGCATCCTGTCTGCTACAGCGCATATATAGATATGGGGACTCATTCTGACAGGGATCTGAATGAGACAGAAATTATCCAGAGTACAATCAATGATTTGACGTATGCAGAATACATGGGGTTTGATCTTGTAAGGACGCAGCATGCTATATCGCCTGCCATTTATGAAAAAATGCTTCCCTACGCAAAAAAAATCGGTATTCCGCTTGCGATTGAAATGCACCATCCCCACAATCCTGACGTTCCTGTATGGAAGGAATATCTGAAACTTATGGCGAAAGGTGACGGTTATCTCGGGGTAGTTCCGGACTTCAGCATCTTTGCCGAGAATCCGCATTTTCCTCATATGCAGCAGGCAATACAGGAATACGACTGCAGAAAAGAAAAAGTCGAAGAAATTGCCGCTCTTCATGCAGCAGGCCATACAGAAGAAGAGCTCTCCGCTGGTGATTACACTGCTGGTGAAAAGAAATTTATAAAAGAAGTTTACGATATGTATGGTTCTGGAAAGGCAAATATAAAATGGCTTGATGATGTTCTGCCGTATACATTGTACATACACGGGAAGTTCTGGTACATGGGACCTGATGAAATTGATCACGTCGTTCCGTGTGACAAGCTTCTGCCCGAAATAAAGAAGAGCGGATACAAGGGGTATATTGCGAGCGAATACGAAGGGCATCATTACACTATGTACTGTCCGGATCTTGATTCATGTCAACAGTTATCAAGATGGGTACATATGACAAACAGAATTCTAGGTCGCAGTTGACCTGAATTTGATAATCCACAGGGACGTTCGGCTTTCATTAGGAGGAAAAACATGAAAACGTTTACCAAAGTAATTGAATCGGTGCTGGTTATGGGGGTATGTGCTGGAATGATGATTTCCTGTAACAAATCGGCAGGGGGAAAAACGGAAACCGGTAAAGGAACAGGATCGGCTGTCGCTTCCGGGAATGGCAAAGTAGTTATCGGTTATAACTATTTTGGCAGTAATTCGTACGCGCTGCTCAGCCTTGCGAACAATTCTAAAGAAGTCATAGATGCTTTCGGAGAATCACCGCTTGCCATGGATGATGAATTCTCTGTTGAAAAAATCGTTCAGGATATTGAAAACATGATTTCTCACGGAGTAAACGGGCTTATTATCTGGCTGCCTGTTGAAACATTGTATCCGACAGTTTCGAAAATGTGCCAGGATGCAAAAGTTCCGTTTGTATTGAACGATAAGATTCCCACAAATCCTGATATTGTTGCCACACTTAAAGCGAATCCTTATTTTGCCGGTGCAATAGCTCCTGCAAATTCGGTGTATGGAGAAGCAATCGCAAAATTCGCACTGAATAAGGGTTATAAAACATGTATTATTTCATCTTCATCAGTAGGAGATCCTTCTGATACGCCGCGGCTTGAGGCTTTTAAAAAAGCTTATGCTGCCGGCGGCGGAAAAGTTCTTGCTGAGCTTCATACGGATTCAGCAGATGCAGCGCAGTCTCAAATTGAAGATGCGCTTATCGCTCATCCGAATCCGGATCTTATCTACGGAGTCGGTTCTGACTTTGGTATTGCCGCCTGCAATGCTTTAAAAGGAAAGAGTTTTAAAACAAAAGTTGTCACTTCGGGTTTGGATAAAGCTGCACTTGAACTTCTTCAGGGTGACAAAATGGAAATGGTTAATGGTGACTTTTGGGTATGCGGCATGCTTAGTGCTGTAATACTGCAGAATTATCTTGACGGAACGCCTTTGAAAGATGCACAGGGTAATATGATCTGGTTCGATCAGGTGATGCCTTTTGAAGTTCCTAAAAATCAATACTCTCTCTATGTAAAATACTTCCTGAATGAGTACTGCTATAGTCCTGAAGAACTTCGGCAGATGAGCGGGAAAAGTAATTCTTCCTTTAATTACGATGCTTTCATGAATGTTATTAAAAATTATTCGCTTGAGAACCGGTTATTTGAAAAATATAAAGAGGGAAAAATTTCAAAAGATGAGATGAAAGCTGCAGGCATTTCTGTAGACTGACAAAGTTAATTTCTGTACTGCATCATTCCGAAGCAGTACAGAATACTACCATTGGGGGGTTCACGATGAACGAAACGATAAATAATATGACAGAACTGAAAAAGAGAAGGAGAATTATCCGGCTTGAATTAGCAGGCGGAATGATCCTGTTATTTGTCATACTTAATTTTTTACTTAACGGACGGGTTCTTAAAGGACAGAATATTGTATCAATCATCCGTCATGCAGTTTTTCCCTCTTTTATCGCATGGGGAATGAGCTTTATTTTTACTGCGGGAATTATAGACCTTTCAATAGGTGCAACTATCGTTCTTGCTGCCAATATTGGAGCCGTTGCAGCAATGGAATGGGGGTGGGGGTACTGGGGATTATTAATCACGGCCATACTTACGGCGGTTATCTGCGAGCAGTTGAGTGTCCGTTGCTCCGTTACATTAAAAATTCCATCGTGGATTTCAGGTCTTGGAATGGCGCTCGTTTTTGAATCAATCATTTCAGTATATGGTTCCATCAGAAGCATAACGCAGGGGAATAATGCCTGCACTCTGAAATCATACAGAATATTCGGTACTACTCCGGTTATGACACTTATGTGGATTGCAGGATTTATTATCGCCTATTTTCTTTTGAACCGTACAAACATCGGTATTAATATACAGGCCATCGGCGGCAACAATTCTGTGGCAAAACAGATGGGAATAAACGAAAAGAGAACGATTCTACTGGGGGCCTTGATTGGTTCTCTGTTCTTCGGCATAGGTGCTGTTATTAATCTTAGTGACGTAAGTGTCATATATCCTAAGAGTGGTCTTGCAAGCTTAAATACTATTTTTAAATCGCTTGCTGTTGTGCTTTTGGCGCAGGGATTTACAAAAATTATTGATATGTCTGCAGGCATTCTTGTCGGTTCAATAATCATTTCTGCACTGTTCAACATTTTGACGTTACTTGGTGTTCCTTCGGGGACTGGTCAGGAGATGCTGCTTGGTGTAGTTGTTATCTTCTGCGGAATTATTTCAAATATTAAAACAAAAGAGGTTGTTAAATGAACGAAACAATCTTACGTATTGAGCATATATGCAAACACTTCGGTGCGACACAGGCCAACAGTAATATCAGTATCGAAATAAAACGCGGTATGGTGCACGGACTTGCGGGAGAGAACGGTTCGGGTAAATCGACTCTTGCATCGATAATATGCGGTATACAGGAAACCGACAGCGGTACTATGTATAAAAATGAACAGGTGTATGCGCCGCGTTCACCGCTAGAAGCACACAAACAGGGTGTGGCGATGGTCGTTCAGGAAATGGGTGTTATAGGGAATTTGTCGGCGGCTGTGAATCTGTTTTTGGGACATCTGGAACAGTTCTCTTCTCATGGAATCATTAATACTAATAAGATGCAACAGGCTGCACGAGTTCAGTTTAATAAGTGGGATTTGCCTGTCGTTCCCTTTGATTTGCCGGTATCAGCTTTGTCGATAGAGCAGAGAAAAACGCTGGAACTAGCCCGTGCTCTTGCGGTAAATCCGGATGTTCTTGTTCTTGATGAAATCTCACAGGCGCTTTCACAGGATACACGCAATATATTATACAAGCTCATTAGGAAATTTACACAGGAGGGAAAATCTGTCCTGCTGATAACGCATGATCTCGACGAGATGATGCAGTTTTGTGATGAAATTTCCGTGCTTCGGGACGGAGAACTTATATCGACAAAACCGACAGCCGAAATGCCCATGAACGAATTGAAACGTCTGATGATTGGGCGTGAATTTACGGAAAGTTACTACCGCAGCGACAAAAAAGCTGCATATTCTAATGATGTACTGCTTGATGTTCAGAGTCTCACTGTTCCTGGAAAAATCAGCAACGTAACATTTCAGCTCCATAAGGGAGAGATTCTGGGAGTATGCGGACTGAGCGACGGCGGTATTCATGAACTGGGGCGCAGTTTGTATTGCCTTGAAGACAAACGTACCGGAACTGTTACTTATAAACCGACAGGAACAGAAATAAATACACAGAAGGAACTGATAGCGGCAGGTGGAGCGTATCTCTCGAAAGACAGGGATTATGACGGCCTTATGTTAAACGCAAGTATCCGTGAGAATATAAGCCTGCCGTCGTTGAAAAATCTTTCCGGAAAATTTGCATTTCTTGATCCGGGCCGGATAAACTCGCTTGCATTTAAAACTGCCGGTTCTTTTGATATTAAGGCGGAAAATACGGGAGACTTTGTTAAATGTCTTTCGGGGGGCAACAAGCAGAAAGTTAATCTGAGCAGATGGCTTGTAAAAGATCTTTCCTTTGTAGTCCTTGACTGTCCGACGCGCGGTGTAGACATTGGTGTTAAAGCATATATCTATAAAAAAATTATGGAAGAAGCGAAAGAGAAAGGTCTGGGCGTTCTGCTTATTACCGATGAACTTCAGGAAGCAATCGGTATGGCGGACCGCATCGTCATTCTCCGGCGTGGGGGTGTGGCGGGTATCCTGAATCGTGATACAGATTTTACTCAGAAAAAAATTATTGAGGTGATGTTATGACACGAAGGAAAATACAACTATCGGCATTTGTTCCGTTTTTTATACTGGTTTTCATGATAATCTGCTTTTACATTGCAACGCAGGGGCGTATTTACTCATCTCAGAATATTATGAATTTGTTCAATCAATCTGTCGCAATACTTCTTGGCGGACTTGGAATGATGATGGTAGCAGCGATGGGGGCGACGGATATTTCACAGGGGTCGCTTCTTGCCCTGGCTTCTTTTCTAGGATGCAGCGTCGCCGTAAAATTCGGCTCGGTATGGATGTTTCCCGCAGCGATTATAATTGGAATTATTTCGGGATTACTTCTTGGTGAAATAAACGCCCGGCTCAAAGTGTCATCCTTTATGGTTTCGCTTGCAATGCTTATTGCAATCCGTGCACTGGTAAACTGGCTTCTGGCATCTAACGTTATTATGGTTCCGGCGAATATGCTTTTTTTAGACAGCATTAAAGTAAAACTGCCCGTTGTCATTCTGCTTGTACTGGTGACCGGGTATATATTCAATTATACCCGCTTCGGTTCTTATGTAAAAGCAATAGGAGAAAACGAAAATGCTGTCAAGATGACCGGAATTGATGTCAAGCGAATCAAGATAGCCGCTTTTATTATGTCCGGTATCATGGCAAGTGTTGCAGGGGTCTTTACGCTCATCCGAGTAGGCGGTGTGAACAACACAATGGGCAGCGGTTTTGAAATGAAAGTCATGATGGCAATGTTTATCGGCGGCATTCCTGTGAGCGGCGGAACAGGAACGAAGCTGTATAAACTAATCATCGGGACGTTCATGATTGTTCTGCTGGAAAACGGACTTGTCATGTGCGGAGCAACAGGAAGTATTACGCAGGGAATCAGAGGTTTGATGCTGCTTGCCGCAGTTTACCTGACAATGGTTTTAACAAATAAAGCTGATTTTCTTAATAAAAAGGCCGTAGCATCGGCTAATTAAAATAATAATACATACGAGGAGGTATTATGAGTAAAATAAAACGAGCGGTCAGCCTGTACAGTTACCAGGATGAGTATGCAACGAAGAGAATGTCTCTTGATGACATTTTACATGATTTGTCCGATATGGGAGCGGAAGGAGTGGAAGTACTTTCCGATCAGATGATTCACGGTTCTCCACATCCGACAGCGGAAACTGTTGCGAATTGGAAGAATCTTGTTTCAAAGTACAATCTCTATCCGGTAAGTGACGACATTTTTGTTAATTCAACTTTGTATCACAACAGAAGGCTTACCTTGAAAGAACAGGAAGCACTGTTAAAGGATGAATTGATTAACGCGCACAATCTCGGTTTTACATTGGTACGTCTTGTTTCAAATACCGATGCGGCACTTATCGAACCGTGTCTGAAGCTTGCAGAGGAACTGAATGTAACAATGGCTCTTGAGATACATGCCGGTATGAGTTTCAGCGGCACCCTTACGCGGGAATATTTGAAAGTAATGAAAAAACTGCATACGAAATATGTCGGTATCGTTCTTGATATGGGCATATTCTGCAGCCGCTATCCCCTCATATCGCGGAAATATTTCAGTCAGTTTGGCCTTAACCGGGAACTGGCTGATTTTGTTGACGATATATTCAATCAGGGTTCTGATCCGCGTACATATATCAGCCATCACAATGGCGGTGAATTTGATATTCCTCCGGAAGTACAGAAAATGATAAAGGCTCCTGTTGACCGGGAATTCTGGATTATGGCAAGCGGATATGAAAATACTCCGTTCGGGATTGTTGATGAATATATCCCTTACGTTAAAAGCATTCACGGAAAACTGTATGAAATGACGGATGCGGGAGAAGAATATTCTATCCCGTATAAAAAAATAATTGAGTATCTTGATTCGAAGAACTGGGAAGGATATATAGCAACAGAATATGAGGGGAACAGATTTGTTCTTCCAGGTGAACCTGTTGACGGTGCTGGAAATGTCCGCAGACATCAGGCAATGCTCAAAAAGTATATTGGCCGCTGAACAAAGGAGGTAACAGAACATGTTTGACAGATATGTATTTACGGATGGTTCATGCAAAAATATTAATGAAAATGGAACGATAACAGGTTTTGAATTACAGACATTGATTACCTATTATCGGGGTATCCCTCTGTCGATGGTGTACAATCTTGACGTCGCTGTCGACGGAATTACGGTACCGAGAGAAATAATCCGGGTGAGTCTTGATAAGAAGGATTGGTTTACGCTGAACGAAGCTGAAACAGTTACTTCATATAAATGGGAATACGGAGAACCTTTGTATATTCAGGTGCTGGCCGATGGCGGACTGCGGAAAGGAACGCACGATGTAAGACTAAAACTTGCTGTATGGCCTGCATATTATCCGGTCCCAGCAGGCGGCGAACGTACAAGAGCTGTTACTATTAATTGAATATCTACTATAAGGGGAATTTGAGATGAAAAAACTTAAAATCGGACTTGTCGGTTGCGGTGGTATTGCCAACCAGAAACATATGCCTGCATTGAAACAGCTGCCTGATTTATGTGAAATAGTCGCTTTTTGCGATCTTATTAAGGAACGTGCTGAAAAAGCAGCAGGAGAATATGGAGCGCCCGGGGCAAAAATATATACTGATTATCACGAGATGCTCAGAGATCCTGCGATTGATATTGTACATGTACTTACACCGAACGTTGCCCATTGTCCGGTAACAGTTGCCGCATTTGAAGCAGGAAAGAATGTTATGTGTGAAAAACCGATGGCCGCGTCCGTTTCCGATGCATCAAAAATGATTGAAGCGTGGAAGAAAAGCGGAAAACAGTTTACCGTAGGATATCAGAACCGTTTCAGACCGGAAGTGATGATGCTGCATGAGAGTTGTGAAAAAGGCGAACTGGGAGATATTTATTATGCGCAGGCACACGCTGTCCGCCGGCGGGCAGTTCCTACCTGGGGTGTTTTTACGAACAAACAACTGCAGGGGGGAGGGCCTCTGATTGATATCGGTACACATGCACTCGATATAACTCTATGGATGATGGATAATTATCATCCGGTAAGCGTATCAGGAGCAGTATTTCACAAGCTTGGAAATTTAAAACAGGCTACGGAAGGCAATATGTTCGGTTCTTGGAATCCTGAAACGTTTGATGTAGAGGATTCTGCGTTCGGCATGATAAAAATGGAAAACGGTTCCGTCATCAATCTTTCTGCGGCGTGGGCGCTTAATGTTTCAGAGAGCAGAGAGGCGGCAACGACATTGTGCGGTACGAAAGCAGGGGCTGAAATACATTCCGGTATGAGTTATCCGCAGAACGATGTTGTCATTAACCGAGGGCATAATGGAATGCTTACCGAGGAACGTCTGTCGCAGGCTGGCAGTATTGCATATTTTGAAGGGGGGAAGAGCGAACCTGGATATCTTGAGGCAAAGCAATGGCTTGAGGCTGTGCTTGGCGGGACAGACCCACTGGTGAAGCCGCAGCAGGCGTTTATCGTAACGCAGATTCTTGAAGCAATTTATAAATCAGCAGATACCGGCAAAGAGGTGTATCTAAAGTAAAAAAAACTCCTGCATGAAAACTGTATGATGCAACCCTTTCATGCAGAAGGTACGGGAGGAATTATGAAACTTGGATTTGTAAGCTCGATTCTTGGAAAATATACCTTTGAAGAGACAGTAGATACTGCTGTTGATATGGGATTTAAATGTGTTGAAGTGGCCTGCTGGCCTCATGAAAAAGCTGCCAGAAGATACGCAGGAATCAGCCATATTGATGTGGATGATATGACTGAAGCGGCTGTTACTCATATTAAGGAGTATTGCAGAAAAAAGAGTATTGAAATATCTTCTTTGGCATATTATCCGAATACAATGGACAGCGATCCGGAAAAACGTGCACAGAATATAGAGCACTTAAAAAAAGTAATTACCGCGAGCAATTTGCTTGGTATAAATATGGTGACAACATTTATTGGACGTGATCAGAATAAAACGGTGGAACAGAATCTGAATATTGTAAAGGAGATATGGCCGCCGATTGTCGAGTTTGCGAAAAAAAATAATGTTAAGATTGCCATAGAAAACTGTCCGATGCTTTTTGACCATAATCAGTGGCCGGGAGGACAGAACCTGATGACAACTCCGGAAATCTGGCAGCAGGTTTTTGAAATAATACCCAGCAGCAATTTTGGACTTAACTTTGACCCAAGCCATTTTGTGTGGCAGATGATGGATTATATCGATCCGGTTTATGAGTTTAAGGACAAAATATTTCATATTCATTTCAAGGACGTAAAGGTATTGAAAAACAGACTTTCAAAAGTCGGAATTATGGCCTATCCGCTTGAATACATGGAACCAAAAATTCCGGGGTTGGGCGATATTGACTGGGGAAAGTTCGTTTCAGCATTGACAGATATTCAGTATGACGGGTATGCATGTATTGAAGTTGAAGACAGGTCATTTGAAAATTCTGACGAAGCCGTTTTGCAGTCGCTTCGGTTAAGCAGACAGTATTTAAGCCAGTTCGTACTATAAGGTGATATAATACTGCTGCCGGAATCAATAACCCCGCCGCAAG
>DCFX01000045.1 GCA_002314445.1 Treponema sp. UBA1793 | reverse complement strand
GAATAAACCAGCTCCTGACATCAAGCGAGAGCGGCAGTTTCCGGAAGACGCCGGATGCCATAAATCCCGCATTTGCAGAAACGGACCGTGACTACACGGGAGAAGAGAGCCCGGTATATACCGACGTACTGCCCGAAGAGGTTGTCCTTGACGCGCAGGCGAAGTCGCTTTCATACGACATGGGCGGGACCAAGAAGGTGAACAGAGTGGAACTGTACCCTGGAAGCAATACGCACCGGGTGAAAGAGCGTAATATACGGATATTCTATAAAGGCGGGTCGGAGGACAGCGGCTGGACACAGGTAACCAGCTGGAACTTCACCAGAGACGATAAGAACGGCAGCCTTTCGTTCATTTTTAAGGAAGCGGTGGAAGCGCGGTACATCAAAGTCGTGACAGACTGGGATGACAGAAATATCGACAACGAAAGCATAGAGAATTATGCAACGTTCAAAGGCACACCCCGCAACCTGCTGCGTGTATGGACACTGTCGTCGAATCTTGCGGAAACGTACGGCTACGATAAGGCAGGAAACCGCGTGAGTCTTTCAACAGGGGACACCGGAGAGAATTCGTCATACGCATATACATATTATGCGAATACGCAGGGAGGAAATTCAACCAGAGTACTGTATGACGGCAGATGGTACTACACCTACGACGCAAACGGAAATAGAACCGCACGCGGCAAGGCAGCCTCAGTTAGCGGAAATAATGTTACCATAGATACGACGGCAGAGTACTGGACGTATGCATGGGACCTCCACAACAGGTTGACCGCAGTGAAGCAGTACAATGCGGATGATAACGGAACGTGTGCTGATGTCTCGTACGTATATGATGCACTAAACTACCGCATAGAGCGGGCAGGTTCCGACGGAACGACCGTGTATGCATACGGTAGAAGCGGTGCGATAACGTATCAGAAGACGACAGGCACAACCGGTACGACTGTGAGAAGTTATGCATATCTGAATAATGAAGTTGCCGGCTGGACGGATACGGATGCAGCAGGAAAAGAGAGCAAAAAATACGCTGTAACAGATATGCTTGGCAGCGTGACAAAGGTTCTTGATGAGACGGGCAGCGTGGTATGGTCAAGCGAATACACTGCGTTCGGGAACGTCGCAGGCACGGTAACTGATTCTGTGGACTTCTCAGGAATGTTTACAGGGAAAGACATTGACGCAGAGACAGGGCTGACGTATCATTGGAACAGATGGCGGAGCGAAGACGGCTCATTCTTTATCAGTGAAGACCCTGCACGCGACGGCAGCAACTGGTACGGGTATTGCGGAAACAACCCGATGACGTACATGGACCCCACGGGGCTGGATGCGAGTGAGTTTTATAACAGTCTCGGGAAACCGGGAAGTGATTCGAGCAGTTATGCATATGATCAGGCAGTTACGCACTCACTCGGTTCTGCTTATTACCAGGTGAGTACGCCATCTGAATCTGCATATCCATCGGCACCAACCGTTAAGACACCCGATGTTACTGCATCTCCTCTGGATTATGATGGAGATGAACAAACTTCTGATGCAGATATTGATGGAAAAGTTGATTTTGATGAAAAAAAAGGAATTATCACTTGTGATCTTACAAATCGGGAAGCTATGCAAGCAGCATCAACTCAATTAAAATTAGATGATATGAAAATACAAATTGATACTCAATTTGTTAACTGAGTTTTCTATTGCATATGGAATATGGCCAGAGAATCAATATCGCGATTTAAATTCCTGGTGTGGGCAGTGCTATGGGCAAGACCAGTTATATAAAATCAGGTTGGATGATACAAGCCGGCGGAACCATTACTTTGAATACACCATTTACAGGATTCATACGATGAAACAATATGATAAAGTAAAGATATTAATAAATGACTTTTCTTTTGAGGGAGTGTCAGCTGGTATGGAAGGGTATATCATAGAGATTTATCCAGATAGAAATTTTGAAGTTGAATTTTCAATACAAGATACGGGTAAAACAACAGCCATAGTCGTGTTAAAACCATCTGACGTTGAGGAGGCTGAGTAAGTGAAGTGACGCATCCGGTATTAACGGTACAGATAAATATGTTGAATAAGAGGAGATTTTATGGATTTGGAAAAAGAGAATATTCAGGAGATAGAAAAAGCTCCATGTGATACTTCTATCAAAGGTGACAGGGAAGATGAAGATACTCAGAGCTGTATATCTGATGATAGCTCTGAAGTAAATAAAAAATTTAATATCCCTAAGTGGGTTGTTGTGTTCCTGTTTTTTTTAGCTGGTACTGTCGTTTTTGGGTTTTATTATTTCAACAGATTTTATGTTTGTATAAAAGACTATAAAACGGCAACAGTATTTTTCAAAAAAAATGATTTTATCAATGCAGAAAAATATATTACTCATGCATCGGATTTGGTTCCCGATAATTCCGATATTGAATACTATAAATATTATATCTCGGGATTCAAATTATATTCCGACAATAAATATAATGATGCATTGCCTTTGTTTAAAAAGTATCAGAAATATGACAAGGATGATAAGGTTGTAAATTCAATAATACTTTATATAGAAATCTCGAATGCATTTGATCAGCATGATTATAAAAAAATGGTTGACGTTTCTGCAGAATTGTATAAATCAAACGTGACAGATCCGTTTTGCATTCTTCAATATGCTTCGGCTCTTGCATGTATATACACCGAATCTGATTCGGCAACGGATTTCGATAAGGCGGAAAAGTTAATACGCGAAGCACAATCATACGGACAGAATAAAGAGATAATTGAATATGTTGAACGAATCGAATATAGACTCAAAACAAAGAAAATAATTTCTACAGAAGAATATTTAAAACTTAAAAAGGACGGTGCCCTGTAATGCTTTTTATTCCAGGTATTTTGATTGCAATACTTACTTTTCCCGGTGTTATCATACACGAATTGGGACATTACATTTTTTGTAGAATACGGAACGTTCAGGTATATGATGCAAAATTTTTTCAATTTGATATGAATGTATCAGGATATGTAATCCATGAACAACCAAAGGATTTCTTATCTGTATTTCTTATTAGTACAGGCCCTTTAGTAATAAATACCATTTTGTGCTTAATTGTAACGCTTCCTGCATCTATTCCTTATTATTTATTTGGAGACAGAAGTATTATTACCTTTTTTTATTTATGGCTCGGTATATCAATCGGAATGCATGCATTTCCATCCAATCAGGATGCAGACATTTTGTGGATAAAAGCAAAAGACGAAGTAAAAAAGGGCAGCGTTCTTGCAGTTGTCAGCATGCCGTTATGTGTATTGGTTTTCATAGCAAATTTACTGAGGGTTGTCTGGTTCGATGCAGTTTATGCTTTTTCAGTGGCAATTTTGTTACCACAATTTATTGTTATGCATATTTGAATTTTGTGAAATGGCAACGCAGTTTTCGAACGTGTTACTGTATGCCGCATGCGATACAAATTTCCTTTGTAAAGTCCCGCTTTAACGAATAAACGATCCCTTCCGTTAATTGTGTTGCAGGATATGCAAGCGTTTTCCATGGACTGCTTATGCTGCTGCCGTCGTTGGAATCGCTGCCGGATGTTGATACATAATAAGATGCCTGTGTTTCTTCCGGACTATTATTATACCCATCACAGAAATCTCCCGAATCAGTTACAGTATTCACTGATTCAGCTTTTTCATATTAATGTCGGTACGTTAATTTCCTTTGTATTCATCGTATATCTTGTTAATATAGTCGATATGCATCCGAACGTGTTTACAATATATTTGAACAGCTTCTGCAAGGGTTACTTTTTTATTTTCATTATGCTCTTCTTTAATAAAATAGGTATTACTGAAATCAGTTTCCTGAACAGATTTTAAAAAAGAAGAAATGATTTTGCGAATCAAAGAGAAAAGTGCTAAATAATCATCAATATCTTCTTTTCTGTTATCTAAGTTTTTTGTCCAATCCAATTCATTGATTACATACACCTTTGAAAACGGCTGGGCAATACATGATTTTATTCTTATGTAGTTATTGACTTCACAATCAACCAGATGAATAATGTGCTGACGGATTGACCAGTCATCGGCTTTCGAGGGCATAAAATCATAAGATTCTTCAGGAAGTGATTTTATAAGTGACGTTATATCATCAACGCCTGCAGCATAATCAGCAATCAGTTTTTTCGTATCCATTTTTCCTCCGTCGTTTTATAGTTACGGTTCTTGTAGAGAATTATTTATATCTATTGTACAATAATACAGACTTTTATAATAGGGCAAAAACAATATCGCGCAGGAGTAATACTATGAAAGGTAAGATATGTACCGTGCTTTTTTTACCGATACTTTTTGCAGGCTGTGTTACTGGTACAGTATTAGAAACACAGAATAACGTCATCGGAGATGGTTCAGTTGATAACAGAATCGACAGCTTCGAAGATGTGACCATAAACGGCTGTGTGGAAAAAATATCCATCCAGTCAGATGATGTTGCGGACAGTCCCGTGCTTTTGTATCTGCATGGCGGCCCGGGATCATCAATGTTCATGTATTCACACGTATATAATGATAAATTAAGGAAAAATTTTATTTTCGTAAACTGGGATCAGCGGGGGACAGCTTTTTCCTATCATGAGAGAATGACAAAAAACATATCAGAGGATGCAATTCGTGATGATGCGCTTGAGCTGACCAAATATCTGATAAAGCGTTTTAAAAAACAGAAAATATATATATTGGGGCATTCGTTCGGGAGCGTAATCGGGTTACAGCTTGTGGCAAATCATCCGGAATATTATTTTGCCTATATCGGTGTCGGGCAGGTAATTAACTACAAATATAAAGAGTCTGTAGAAATTACGTACAAATGGCTGCATGAAACATTGGTAAAGGCCGGTGATTATAAGAATCTGGAACGAATCGAAAAGGATCATTTTCCTTATATCGATATAGTAACCATGTATGGAGGTCATCACAATCCGGCAATCGACCTTGACTCTTTGAAAAAGACATCTCCTTACTATTTCGACGGTTATTTCGATTTGGCAAAAAAATCGCAGGCCTATACATTGGAATGCATGGCAAAAAATAAAAACTTCAAATCGATATTCAACAAGCCGTTATCAAAAATAAACGTTCCTCTTTATTTTTTCGAGGGTGTTAATGATCATGTAATCGCGTGTGCTCCGGAAACTGTTGTCGAATACTGCAAAACAGTCAGAGCGCCTGATGTAAAAATAATCTGGTTTGAAAACTCTGCGCATATGATAAATGTTGAAGAACCTGAAAAATTCCAGAAAGAACTGATTAAAGTAAAACAGGAAACATCACAAGGAACGAATGTCAGTCAGAAATCCGCTTTCTGAACATAAGGAAAAAAACATGAATGAAAGACAACAAAAAATGATTGCACTGGGAAAAGAACATTTCGATAAAATAATACTTCCGAAGTTAAAGGAACTGTCACCGGAAGCTGTTGAAAATATGATGGTCTTTATAGAAGGTTCTGTTTCATACGGATTCTGCGATGAAAACTCTGATATTGATATTGATTATTATATCAGCGGTGATGTCGAAAATGCTGTAAAAAATCAGATCAGGAATGTATTGAACTCAGGAGACTATGATTATGAATCTGTCAGAATTTCATACGGATTCGGCGGTGATTTCTGGAAATTCGATTTGATACTGAAGAATGATATGGAAAAATTCTGGAACGAATTTAACCCGTATGCATTATATAATATAAAACATGCCGTGCCGGTTTGGGATCCGAAATCGCTGCTGCCGTTAATAAAAAAGCGTACTGATTTTTTTCCGGAAGGAATGTATAAAAAAGTAATAAGAGGCTTATGGATTACAATGAATGACAGCGGCGAATATAACACGCTGGAATCATTGAACCGGTATAATTACGTTGAAAGTAAAATATACTTATACAGAGCTATAGAAGCAATGCTGCGGATTGTATATGTCATCAACGGAAATTATTATCCTCCGACTAAATGGCTCACGACGGGACTGACGGAACTGGAAAATGATTTTGAACTGAAGGACGCACTCAAAAAAATAAACGAATCGGCTGATCAAAAAGAATGCTATAGGGTATATATGACTGTGTATGAAAATATAAAACGGTATTTGATTGACAATGAAACTATTGAAAGGGAATGCATAGAAAATTATGGTACGACATTTCAGAAACCTTTTTATATTTTTAATACATTTTAAATTAAAATAATAGTAGAAATGTTCGTTTTTTATAGGCATAGACACTTTCTGCGTAAGACTTGTACAGGAACTGTCCATGACGTACGCAGCTATTGCGCATGTCATAGACAGGCTCCGGGCAAGTCTTACATAAGAGCTGCGTATGCAATACGCAGTAGCCGGATAAGACATGGACGGAAGCTGTCTGTGCAGCATACAGGCTTTGGCCATTACTTGCCCAGGACCTGCGCAAGTACATAGACAATCATTGCGCAAGTACATAGACAATCATTGTACATGTACATAGACAATCATTGTCTATGTACATGCGCAGACATTCCGCATGTACTTACACCTTGATTTAATCTATGATGCGCGTTCTTCCGGCTCTGGAATAAGTCATAAAAAAACTGTAAGTTATATATATGAAAAATGCAAAAAAGCTGAAATCAAAGAAAGATGAGGGCTGGACATTTATAGAAACCCTTATTGTCATGGCAATCGTACTCATACTTACGGCTGCAGTCGGCTTTAATGCCGTCAAACAGCTTGACAAGGCAAAAATAGTAACTGCAAAGAGCCAGATAGAAACTTTTTCGCTTGCCCTTGATTCCTATTATATGGATAACGGAATGTATCCGAGTCAGGAGCAGGGACTGAATGCTTTATGGGAAAAACCTTCTTCGTCTCCTGAACCGGCAGGGTGGAACGGCCCCTATCTCACGAAACCGGTGCCGAAGGATCCGTGGGGAAATGAATATCAGTATACGATGCCCGGCAGTAATGGGCTTCCGTACGGCGTCATGTCTTACGGAAAGGACGGAACGGAAGGCGGTGAGAGCAACGATGCGGACATTACGTCGTGGAAATGAAGAAGGCTATTCGCTTGTCGATGCCGCGCTTTCTATATTCATTGCAGGCGTAGTCCTTCTCGCCGTTTGTGCTCTCGTTGCTGGTGTGATGCATTTTTCCCTGCAGACGATTCAAAAAATCGACGCTGGAATACAGTCTCAGAATGCTGCAGCCGAAAAGGTCTTTTCCTATGCGGACTGATTGGGAAGACGGCTTTTCGTTTATTGAAGTGCTTGTGTCGCTGCTCATTATTTCTCTTGTGGGTGTTGTATTATACGCGTCGTTTTCAACAGGTTTCAGGGCAATTGAAAAAGCTCAGACAGAAGTCCGGACGGCTGTCCGCCATCTGCAGGCGGATCACCTTATCCGTTCTGCGGCCGGTGCCGTAGAGATACCGTACTGGGTAACCGACTATGAGATGGCTGCGGGAGAAAATACACTTGACCTTCCCTGGTATGAAGGAGAGAAGGAAAGCAAAACAGTTCAGCTGCCGGAGGGTGTTATAATTGAAAAAAGTGAACTTGTCCGGGAGGACGGGAAAGCTCCGTTCGGTATCAGGATACAGTATAAAATAGGGAAGAGGGAGTATGCGGCATCTGCTCCGTTTGCGTCTTTTCCTGCAGGTAAAGTAAAATTGTGAATAAAACGGACGAAGGTTTTTCATCAATAGAATTTCTTTTAGCGCTTGTTTTTCTTTCTGTCTTTGCGCTTGCCGCCGGGTATATGGTAAAGGCTGCCGGACTTACTGCCTCGCGTTCCGGTAAGGCAGCTGATACGCGTGCGCAGATAGAGAAAGTGCTTGATGAAGCTGCTGCTGATTTAAAAGCAGACCGGACGCCCCTGTCAGATTCGAAATTTGATGCGTTCTGGCAGTGGAACGGGAGGACTGAAGGCGGGTGCAGTGTTACGCTGCGGTCGCTTTCAAGCTCCCTTAATCCGAACTTTCTTCGTAACGGAATATATGAAAAAACGGAACTGCGTACTTTGTTCCTTTCCGGAAAAAACGCGCAGCAGTTCCTTCAGTACCGGGAGGACAACGGGCTTGTTTTTACCGCCGCCGACTGTAAGGATTTTTTTTCTGAAAAAACGTATGACACGTATTTTTCTCCGTACGGATGGGCGAATATCAATACTACGGATGAATTTGCAGTGCGTATGTTTGTAACCGCCCTTACCGGTTCCGAGTCGGACGGGGAAATGTTCCGGCAGAAGGTGCGCACTCTTTTGAGCGATAAGCAGATACTGCAGACGGAAGAAGAGTTTAAAATGTTCTGCGGAATATCGTATGATAAAGTCTATCCGTATATAAATACGGAGCCTGTCATGAATGTTCACTTTGTGGAACCAGTTGTCTTAAAGAGCATACTTTCGTATCCTGATTATAATCTTGCGGGTGCGGTGCAGAAAGCCAAAACGCTGCTGGCTCTCCGGGAGAGCAGGGAGCTGACGGAAGAGGACATTATGAATGTGCTCGGAATCGACAAAACGAACAGGCTGTATTACTTCTTCGGAACGATTACATGGTTCTGGCAGATTGAAGTGCGGAACGGTACTGCCGTCTGCGATGAAATTGTGTGCAGAATGCCTCCTCAAGACATGAACAGTCAGGCACCTGCGGAATGGTACGTTGTGGAAAAAAAATGGAAATGAAAGAATGCATCATAGGTGACAGGATTATTATTTCTCCTCTTGAAGTCCGGCATTATCTTCTTGATCTGCCGCCGCTCAAAGAGGCTTTCAGAAAAGAGGCTGTCGTATATGCGCTCCGGACGCTGTACCCTGGAACGCCTGAGTCTACAGTATTCGATTACTGCTGCGTGCGGGAAAAAACTGTCGGTATCGCCGTTCCTTCCGGACGGCTTGAAAAGTATCGTTCATACAATAAACCGCTGGTCTCCCCGTCACTTGTAATCGGCCAGTCGGAGAAAAATGCGGTAACAGTGTGTGCCGCTGAATCGTGGATTGAACTGCAGGTTGTCCGTCAGGGGGTGCTGTCCGTCTTATTCTGCGCAGGTCTGTCCGATATGGCTGAGGATGATATAATTGCCCGGACACTTGCCGACAAGGCGTACGCTGATCTGCCGGTGCATGTCTATACGCTTCCTGATGCGCCGGTGCAGCGTATTATACATCAGTATGAAAGATGCCGTAACGCGGAAATAAAACCGTTCGGAAGCATGCTCACACCTTCCGTCGTTTCAAAATCAGTCGTATTCAGGGAAGTGAAGAATAGTCCCGCTGCTGCAAAAATACTGGCAGTATCGGCCATTCTGCTGGCAGCCGGAATACTTGGTATTTTTGATTTTCAGCTTTACCGCAAAGCGGAGCGTTCTGCGGAGAATCTGCAGGCGGTAAAAAAAGAATATGAAAAGAGCAGGGAGGCGGCACTCGTCTACGGTCCGGCTCAGGCGGCGCCGGAATTCAATGTACCGGTGCACCTTCCCCTTGCAGTCATACTGCATGAAATTTCAGGTGCGGCCGCGGGCATAAGGCTTGATTCCTTTACGGTAAACGGAGATTCTTTTAAATTTGAAGCGGAAAATGCGCAGGCGCTTCCGGTACTTGAAAATCTGAAGAAGTCTGAGTTTCTTGAAAACGTGACGCTGTATCAGGCCGTTCCGCTTGAAAACGGCGGCGAACGGTTTATTATTTCAGGGAAGATAAAAGATGAGTAAACGAGATTCCATACTGCTTGTTCTGCTTGCACTGACCGCTGCCTCAGCTTTTTTTTATACGACGATAACGTCGCTGCAGGATAAAATCCATGAATCAGAAAAGGGCATTGAACGCTATGAAGCTGCAATTCAGAAGTTCAAAACGGAAGCGGTGCGGAATAGTGAACAAACCGGCACCGTACATGCAGCGGTACAGACGGTTTCGATAACGGATGCAGCCGACCTTATTTTGTCACTGCTTAAAAAAAAGGGTATTACGCCGGACAGATATCAGATTACCGGAACGGATGTCAGGACTCAGAAAGTGGAATTCGTGTTTACCAGTTCCCCTGAAAAATTCGTCCGTTTCATTTCATCTGCTGAGGGAGATGAATCATGCAGTTATACGATTGCCGACGCATCGGTAAAACAGGAGAAAAACGGCGGACTTTCCGTCGTGATGCATGCAGCTGCCTCTCCCTGCCGTTTTATGCCGGTGACGGACTACGGTGAGGATGAGCGGTACAGGCTGTCCCGGTTGTTCATCCCCGTCCGTGACGCTCTGCCGGAGACAGATACACCTGAAGCAGCACCGTCCCTACCGGAATCGGGAACTGCAAAGTTTAGAATAATCGGCACGGTAAGAGACGCTGTCGGCATACAGTATCTGTACGTAAAAAACGTTGAGAACGGCAGGCTGTATAAACTTGGGCCGGATAAAATCAGGGAAACAACAGCGTCGCGGTATGTACTCATCATCGACGGTGCGGAATATGAAATTTTAAAAAATAAGTAAAAGATATCTCTGAAAGGATTTTTGCACACGGAGTTTTGTATGGAAAATGGTATGAAAATTAAAAAGAGTCTGCCGGTTTTTATGCTTTCAGCAGTACTGAGTGTTTTTTTTGCGGGATGTGCAACGACGAAACAAATCCAGCCGGTTCTCAACGGGATGATATACGATTCGGATAACGAGCCTGTTGTGGATGTACTTGTACAGGTGACCGACAAAATCCGGACAAACAGCGACATCTACGGTCACTTTCATATTGAAAATCTCAGGGCAGATACAGACTATACGATTACCTGCACAAAGCAGGGGTATGAAACAGCTTCCGTAAACTTCGTTTACAACAGTATTTCAGAGGTTGCATATATACGCATGTACTCATCCGAACAACTGCTGGGACTGGCGGAAAACGAGATACAGCAGAAGAAATACGATGCAGCGGTACCGTATCTTGTCAGGGCTGATACTGCCGGTGGAAGTAAAGTATGCACCGGCTATCTGAGAGCTGTCATTGCATATTCAAAAAAATCATACGATGATGCTCTTGCAGAGTTACAGAAACTTATGGACGCAGGGTATACGCAGCCGTATATCTATCTTTTTACCGCGGATGTATATGAATACGGGCTTTCCGACAAGGTGAACGCAAAAAAATACCTGCAGCTCTATCTGGACACCACCTACGATCCCGATTCAGCTGCCCGCCTTGAAGGCTTATGAGCTTTGCCACCATCCTCACGCTCATATATCTGGCCTTTGCCGTTCCTCTTTCCATTATCGACATCCGGACAATGCGCATCCCGTCATGGCTGACATATGCCGGCTGCGCCTCAGTCCTTGTCTATACGGGGGTATACGGCAGAATGCATCTTCTGAACGCCCTTACCGGAGCGGCCGTCATTTTCCTGCTTTTTTTCCTGATACGGGAACTGACTCATAAAGGCCTGGGCTTCGGTGACGTCAGGTACAGCCTCTTATGCGGTCTGTACAGCGGCTTCCCCGGCGTGCTTGCAGGCTGTGCTCTCGCGTCTTTCTGCGGTCTGCTGTACTTTGCACTGTTTCATATAATAAAAAAAAATGTACCTATAAAGAACGTAAAAATTCCATTTGCTCCGTTTATGACGGCCGGATCAGTTGTTGCTGCGCTGGCTGTCGGAAAATATATATAAAAATCCTGGTTTTTAAATAAATGTTTTGTACATTTTCATTGCGAGCAACGCCGTAGTGTTGATGTTACTTTTCCTTTATCAAGTTGGAGTGTCTCCTGTCAGAACTGCTTTCTCAGCTTTCAAGATCGCAAGGTTGTCGGGAATACTCATCGTCCTGTACGCCATAATGTTTGCTCTACAAGCAGCTATAGACTTTCGGGAAAAGTACGTAACTATTTCTTCTCTACAGCAATATTGTTTTGAATGCAGGAATGATTGACTTGTGTATATACAAAAGTATATACTTTAAGGAGGAGGTATTACTATGATGATTTCTAAAGTATTTACCAGCGGCAACAGTCAGGCGGTACGTCTTCCGAAAGAGCTGCAGGTGGAAGACAAAGAATTATTTATTCAAAGGGTTGGAAAATCAATAATACTTTTCCCGAAGGAAAATCCGTGGGAAAATTTTGAAAACAGTCTTGATGAATTTACAAATGATTTCATGAGTGACGGAAGAAATCAGCCTCAAATCCAGAACCGGGAAGGATTGTAATGTATTTACTGGACACGAATATCTGTATATACATCATAAACAAGCGGCCGGTACAGGTTGTTGGGCACATAAAGGCACTGGAACCGAAGCAGATACATTTATCGTCAATATCTTTGGCGGAATTGGAATACGGTGTATCTAAAAGCAATAACCGGGATAAAAACAGGATCGCACTGCTTCATTTTGCATCAGCTTTTGATTTACTTGACTTTAATGACGTGGATGCGGAGGCATTTGGAGCTATACGGGCTGATCTGGAAAGAAAAGGACAGATTATAGGTCCTTATGATATGCAGATTGCAGCTCAGGCATTAACAAGAAATTTGATACTTGTAACGAATAATACAGCGGAGTTTGAACGGATCCCCGGATTGAAACTGGAAAACTGGGTATGAAATCCTGCTGACGGAAGGTTCGCCGCAATGCTTACCGTCGCGCGGTATTGCTGATACCCGTTATCCGGTTCAGAATGTGTCAGCATCTGCACTTAGTATCGGGAAGAATGACCATATTTTTCTTCAAGACGTTCCTTTTTTATATCTTCTGCCGTAATAACTGTATTCGACTGAAGAATTCCTGTGAGCTCCCGAAGTATAGTCTGTACGGTCTGCTTTCGGTCACTGGAGGGGTGAATATATTCATCAAGGCCTGTAATTATGACTCTCTGATTAGGCCGGAAAGCTTTCGGATCCAGAGGAATACAAGTATTACCGTCAAAATAGCCTGTTACTGCATTCATCGAGTACCTCCTCTATATGTAAATATACCACAATTTTGGAAAAAGTCAGTATTCCTTTAATTCCCGTGCAGCCTCCAGATGGTACTCTGTTTTCCACATCGACTACTCCAGTTCTACATCAACATCTTTTAAGTCTTCTTCCGTAACATCCGGATCTTTCAGGACAGCTTCCTGCGGAATATAATCAACATTTTGGGATAACCGCTTATTTGCTTCCCCTTTATTGAACCTGCTGATTGGCACTATTGAATCCAGGATATTAACAGCATTAACAGTGTTCATAGTATTCCTCTTTCTATGTATAATACTACATACTATATTTATTGACAGGTTTGTTGATATAGTTATCGATATTATATAAGGCTTTATTCATGAGACAACATTGTTTCATATAATAAAAAGAAATGTACGGTTATTTTACATTGAATTTCAAAACACTACTGTGCACTTGTAAAAAGGAATACTCCCGCATTCCTTTTTACACTCTGTATGCTATTTTTTTCCGGAATGTCATGACTAACAGGCGACTTTTAGAAGAATCAAAAGACGGGGTCCAGGGGTGTCCCCTGGTCATGCTGGGAAAAGTAAGTGGTTTGGAGAGAGAGCACGGACAAAGCAGGTGCGTATGTCCGTGAGCTTTGAAGGTAGAGGGTTTCTCTCTCTCCAAATAAACGTACTTATAAAAAACGTAAACTTTTCTTTGCTTCGGTGCTGGCTGTTGCAAAAATTTTATGAAATTCAGAAATATGTAAATAAAAAGGATGCACTAATATTGATTTTTTTATGCCAATATATATAAAATAAGCTGATTCTGATCTCAATGCAAATAACATCGATTATTATGAACATCAGAAAATTATGATTTAAATTGCAATCAAACGAAAAATTTTGTTTTCAGTAGGGAAATAATATAACTGGTATAAAACAGTAAGCTAACCCGGGCCTTATCAACAAGCTGGTGTTGATTATAAAGAGTTGAAAAGTAAAAAAGGAGAGAGAATATGAAAAAAAGAAATCTGATATATGCTTTTCTGATGATAATTGCAGCGGAAATGTGCGGTGCAATGGAATGGAGTACGAGTGGATCACTCCCTAAACCAGATGGGACAACTGTAATACATGGAGATCAAGATTATAGTTTAAACGTTTCAGCAAATGCGGTATATGAAAACAGCGCCACGGGGCGGACATATATACAGAAAGGAACGTCATTTAAGATCAGTTATAGCAATGCTGGTTTTGTATGGGGAAATGTGCCTTTATTCGTTCTTACAGGTTTTGTTGATTATGGTGTTCGTGGTACAGGTTTGTTTATCAATGATGAACGAAAGGACAGTGGTTCCTATACAGCTTCACAGGATGTTACAATAAAACTTGTTCGTTTTTATTCTAAAGTAACTGTAATTCCGGGTGGAGTTACAATTCCTTTTAATTCTTCCGACCGTGGTGATCTTTGGTCAAAAACTCTCATTTGTGACGGAGATATTCCCTCTTTTGATGCGACCTGCATAGATTCTGAAAAAAACGAGTATGTTGGTACGGACTGGACAAATAAGGAGTATATTTTATTCTTATTAAACGGAAGTGATATCGGTTCAGGCTTCGGTGGTTATGGAGTTCAAATAAAAAGACAGCCCCCCTTAAGTGCATTAGATGAATTTTTAACTGTTGTTAAATTTGAGGCGACTCATAAGATATACGATGAGGGCGAAACAACGGTGGGAATCCGTGCCAGAGACAATGTTGGAAATATGAGTGCATGGAAAACTTTCACGGTGAAAATAGACAGAACGAATCCTACCCTGACTGTAACCCCTGATAAAGAATATATAAATGGCTCGTGGAGCACGACGCCTGTTAATTTTTCCATAACGTCTTCAGACAGTCTTTCAGGAGTACGCAATGTGCAGTTTGATGATAACGGTCAGAAAGCACTATTGACCGAAAAAGACGGGACATATTCATATAAAGTAACGAACGGAAAACACGAGCTTTATTTTTATTCGACTGACAATGCCGGAAATGAGGCTGTTTTAGGGCCGTATGAGGTTAATGTTGACAGTTTAGCACCTGATTTACGCATTGAGGCAACAGATTCTCCGGAACATGATTATACAAGCGGTGCATGGACGAACAACAACGTCACTTTTACACTTACCGGAAATGACTCTGCTTCCGGTGTAAAGGGGTATGAGTATAAACTGAGTGAGAATGGAACCATTTTGCCAGTGAATGGAAATGAGTATATAGTAGAAAGTACCGGGAACGTGTGGTTCCGAGTCGTGGATAATGCAGGAAATGACGGGGCCTGGAATGCATATTCCGTCAATATCGACAAGACTGTACCTGGCATAGATCTCGGCATGGGAACGGATGCATCAGGAGGGGTGTATTACCTTTCCGCGGCTGCGCTAAAAAACGTGACGTGTTCCTGTTCCGACATCGGAGGAAGCGGCATAAAAATGCGGAGCTGTTCCGTGGACGGTGCGCTCCCTGTCGTATACGGTACGATGGACGGGAACGTCATACAGAGCTGTATTGCAAATGCCGGGACGGGAAAGCATACGTATACGCTGACGGTAACGGACAACGCCGGAAACAGTACTTCAGAGAGTGTGACGGTGCTCTACGATGACAATGCGGTGAGCGGCGACGACACGGGGCTTGCTCTGGGGGATGCGCACCGTGCAGGTACTGTGTTTCTTGAAGAAAATAAATATACGGCGGATATAACTGATGCCGTGCCCGCAGTGAGGATACAGACTGACGGCGGCGCGCAGGGCAAAAGTGTAACATGGACGCTCGGGGGAAAGACCTTTACGGGAAGTTTCGGCGGAACGGCTGTACAGGACGGAAAGGGCGTCAGCTGGTATACGGCTGTCGTGAAATCAGTATCGCAGCCGGACTATGCAGCGTACATAAAAGGCCTTGCGGACGGTGAGTATGAGGTGAGCGTTACGGTTACGGACTGGTGCGGCAATACGGGGACGAAACAGTTCGTCCTTACTAAAGATACTGTTGCGCCCAAACCTGCTGCTTCGTGGCTTTCCTCTGTTGCAGCCGATGCAAAGGGAAACGTCAGTTGTACAATCAACCTGCCGGCAGGTACTGAAAAGACTTCGGTGTATCAGTTTAAAGATAAAGTGTCTATGGACGCGGCGGCGGGAAAAGGATTTTCGGGGGAGAGCCCCGTCTACAGCAATTCGGGAACGGGTGGTGCCGGTAAGACACTCACATCCGCCGTACAGGGGCAGAAGGCCGGACTGTATCTTGCGGCTGTTGACGGCTGCGGAAACTATGAAAAAAGCGTGCTGACGGTGACCGTACCCGATGTGCCTGCTGCCATCGGTGCGGGTAAGGTCGTGACTACTGATGCCCATAAAAATACGGCGTCTTTTTATCTGTCAGTTGCGAATCCGGTCGGCACTCTGCCGGGAATACAGGTAACCGATATAGACGGAAAGGTGTATACAGTTACGTATAAGACAGTCTATACATGCATCGGTTTAAAAGGTACGAACGAGAAAGGGGTGAATGTAAGCGCCCGGGAGGGTGCAGGCGGGTATATCTGGACCGTCGACGATTTGAAGGCGGCCGGAGCGTGGGGTGAAGGAACTGAGCGCAGAATGCATATCCGGGCGGAATACAGCGGCCCGTCGGCTGCAGGTGCAGCTGGTACGAATCCTGCAGACGTTATCGTCATGCTCAACAGGGAAGGGCCTGCAGCTGTGTATGCCGTTCCCGACAGTGCGCCGGTGTTTTGCTCCGGCGACGTGAACTGGCCTGACTATATCGGTTCGGCTCCCGGCATCGGCTGGGTGAGCGCTTCAGACCCTGACGGGGACGGCGTGTGGTACCGTGTGCGGGCCGCAAGCGGCACGAATACATGGTATACGGACTGGACTCATAGTATTGAATCAATTTTTGCTCTGGATAAACTGTACGTGCTGAATGCAGACGGTACGCTGACCAGCGTGTCTGCGGACAAAGTAAAGGCTTCCGCCTCGCTGTCCGGGCTTTCGGTTACGTTTGACGCGTGGGCGGGCAGCAGTACGGGGGCAAAACCTGCTCAGATGGTACAGACAGGCATTACCAGTCAGCGTAAGGCGTATGATGCGTCTCACTGCGATTTTACGGCACCTGTCGTCTCTGCCGATGATGCGTTGTGGAACAGCGGTTTCTGGTCGAATGTCCGGAAATTCAAATGCACCGCGTCAGACGCGCTCAGCGGTATTAAGAGCATTCTGTGGAAACTGGAACCGGCTGCGGATGACAACAGTCCCGATACGGCAGGCGGCAGGCCCTCATACAGCAGCGGAACGGGCAGCGTGCAGACTGACGGTGGGACAGGATTTACTGTCGAAACGCCTGCACTTACGGGAAAATATAAACTCACGCTCAGTGCGGCCGACAGGGCGGGGAACGGCAGTACGGTAAGCGTATTCGGTTTGTTCGATACGACAGCCCCTCACATTACGGGTGCGCAGGTAAACGCTTTTGCGGACAGCAGCGGCCGGGCGGGCGCATCGCTTACTGCATCTGACGATACAAGCGGCATTCTCTCATGGACGTGGCGGCAGGGAAAAGGTTCGTGGGAACCATGGAATCCCTGGAAAGACGGCGCGTGCAGTGTAAAACCCGACTGGAGCGCGGTTTCGGGGGATGGCAGCAGCGTGAGCCTGAGCTTCAAAGTAAAAGACAAAGCGGGAAACGAAAGTGAGGAATATCAGGGCGGAAGTGCTGAATATAATCCGTCGGTACCGGCTTTTTCCGTCGTGCTTACGGGCGTTACCGGAGACGGACTGACGGGAATGTATGTTACCGATACGGGTACACTGAAGGCAGCCGTCCATTTTACGGCGGAGACAGCCTCGTCCGGCGGATTAACGGAAAGCTGGAGCATCATACGCTGTAAGGACAATGAAGAATCTGACGCCGTCAGCGGTGCGGCCGCCTGGAAAGAAGCGGCATCATCGTGTGCGTGGAGCGACGGCGGTACCTATAAGATAAAAGCCATACTGAAAAATAAAAACGGTGTTTCCGCATCGGCGGAAAGCTGTCTGTTTACAATCGATACGACCGCTCCTGAAAACATTTCAGTATCCCCGTCTTTTTCCGGCGGCAGGAGTTCCTGCTATGAAAACGAGCGGTTCGACGTACGTGTTACAGGGGGAGATGACACCGATACGGGCTCTGTAAAGACTGTCGAGCTGTATCAGAAAAACGGAACGGCGGAGACAGTCCTGAACAGCGTACCGGTCGTTTCCGGTGCTGCAGGTGTACGAATCGGCTGGGGCACGGGTGATATTGCATGGAATAAGGGAAATTTCTTTGTCAGAGGCAGGGCGGTAAACGGCGCGGGTACGGAACGTGTGAGCGCTCCTGCAGCCGTCCCCGTGTCAGGTAAGGGAATGACAGTGTATATGCCGGATTACGTGGCTGCAGGCGGAACGTTCGGGGCGAGCTGGGAGAGCGGCGGAACGGGTGTGTCGTACCGGTACAGTTTGTATAAAGAGGGAGCAGGTACGGCTGTTGTAAGCGGAACAACTGACGCTGTTTCGGCAGTCGTGGATTTATCTTCAAGCGGGCTTTCGGAAGGCGATACGGTTTATCTTGAAATAGAAGGACTCGATGCGCAGGGGAAGAATACTGAAAAAGGAAGCAGCCTTCCAGCTGTTGTCGACGGCAGTGCACCGTCTGTTTCATGGACAAACATACCGGACGCTGCAGCCGGTACGGCAGTAAGCGCGTCGTTCAGGGCGGAGGATACGGTATCCGGCATAAAAACGGCGGAATGGTGCGTGCAGAAAAACAAAGCAGGTGTATGGACAACGATTCCTGAGCCTGACGGCGGATGGCATACGTACAGCGGCCGCCAGGGCATGGTAACGGCTGATGTGTCTTCATCCGTAACGACGGGTGAGTACGTGCGGTTTGCCGTGCGTGCAGAAAACGGTGCCGGACAGCAGACGACCGTATGGACAGGTGGAATCGTGATAGACAACAGTGCACCTCCTGTTCCTGTTGTCATAGATCAGGGAGCGGTTGTCAATTATACGAAGCAGAACGTCACGTGCAACTGGCGGCTGAGCGAAAAAGATCCTGAAAGCGGGATAAAGGCATATTACTGGGGCTGGTATTTTGCGGGAGAGGCAGCTGATACCGGTACGTGGCCCGTTACGGGAAAGGCCGGTACTATGCCGGGGCAGTGGACGAAAGTAACCGTGCAGGCGGGAGAGTCTCCCGAAGAGACTGCTTCCGTTGATTTGAGGCAGGCTGCTGCTTCCGCAGACGGGAAAACAATTGTGTTTGCTGTAAAGGCTGTGAATGGTGCGGGGCTTGAGACTGCCGGATACAGCGACGGCATTATACTTGACAATACAGCTCCGTACATCCACGAAATAGGCGTGTACGGCAGCAGCAGCATGAAAAAGAAATTATACGGGTATGTTGCGGCGTCCGATATAGCAGGCGGCAGCGTATACGTGCAGATAGAAGATGTCGACGAGGAAGAAAGCTGGATTGACGGAGCGTATGTTCAGGCATACAGGATCGACGACAGCGGAAAGAGAAGCGCATACGGAACGTCTGTCGTTCTTAAAAAGAATGATGCGGGAGCGTACGGCGCAGAGGTTAAGCTTGAAGGCGGTCTTGAAGGAAGCGCCTGGATATTTGAAGCGGGCGCGGAAGATGCAGGCGGCAACGCATCGGCTGCCGCGGAAAGCGGCGGATTTATGGTCGAGGGCAGTGTGCCTGCCGTGACGGGACTGGAATATACGGCTGATGTAAACCGTATCGGCCTTACCTGGAACCTTGAGGACGGCGTAAGCAGATGGGTGAGCGGCTATACCGTGCGGGCCGTAAAGGCCGACGGAATGGTGCTCGTTTCCGAATCTGTACAGAGCCGTTCCGAATCGTTTGTCTGGAGCAGTGATGCCTTTAAAGTGAAGGACGGAGACAGCATTTCAATAACCGTCAGCGCATATTCATATACGGGTGCGGCAGGAAAGGCTGCGTCTCTGACACTTACCATAGATATGACTCCTCCTGCGTACGATGCGGAAAAATCGAAGATACCGTACGGGGAGCGTGTTACCTGCTGGTACGACAGCATAACAGGTCACGTGCAGTACGGCAGCGGAAAGACGGGAACGGGAAGCATCGAATGGAGCGCCGTTCTTGTACCGGGAGAAGAAGAACTTACCGGCTGGCAGGAGACGACGGGTGTAAATCAAATTGACTTGAGCAGAAAGCTCACGTCAATACGCGGAGGAAACCTCTCCTGGTGGCAGGGTAAGGCAGTACGCATCAGGCTGCGTGCCGCGAACGGCATGGGTGTCTGGAGTGGTATAACGAACATTCAGGCAGTCGAAGCCGATACGACGGAGCCGGAAATACAGAAAGCGGAGCGCAGCTGGGCGTGGACGAATGAAAGCGGAAGCGTCGGCGGCTGGACGGTGAGTGCGCAGGATGAGCAGAGCGGTATACTTGCGTACCGGCTTGTTGTGGTGCCGGAAGACACGGACGAAGCGTCTTTCGACTGGAAGAATGTGGCAGCTGTTGCTGCGGACAACGGAAAGGGGCATCCGTTCACGATTGAAAACATACAGGGCGGGCTTACGTCCAATAAAGAGGGCAAATACAAACCGCTGCTTGCCGTTCAGAACGGCAGCGGGCACTGGAGTGTGTGCTGCGGAGCGCTGCTGACGGTAGACAGGACCGCGCCATCTCTTATAAGCGGAAAGCCTGAATGGATTGGCTGTGAAAGCCAGTCGCTTACCATAAAGGATAACACCCGGACGGTCTATATTTCAAACGGACCTGAGCAGGCGTATACCATGACGGCCGGAGAGGTTGTGCAGTGGGATATCAGCGGTGAGGGTTCGTGGTTTCCGAAACAGACGTATCCTGAAACTGCTGCGTCAGGCACACAGGATGTAAACGCCTATACTGATACGGCAGCCGGGAAAATACCGTTCGGGGCAAATCCCGCAGCATATGTCTATACGGTTGAAATTGCCATGACTGACCGCGCGGGAAATACGGGCCGTGCAACGGCATACCTCAGGTACAACCGCGAACCGCAGATAACGGTACAGACGGAAACTCTTACCGTATGGCCCGGCCATACGAGGACAATAGACGAGCTTGTAACAATAGACGACGACGAAGGGAGCCGCAGCGGCGACTATCCGCTCACGTACCGGTGGGAACCGGCAAACGGCAGCCAGGTACAGTCATGGACAGGCGGGGCGTCTTTGCAGAGCGTATACGGAGAATCTCAGAAGCACGGCGTCGTATTTACACAGAAAACCGAAAAGGCACAGACGAGTTATTATCCCGGAACACTTACCGTGACGGACAGGTACGGTAAGGCCTCTTCGGTTGATTTGACGATAAAAGTTGAAAATACACGGCAGGGAAAACTGCTTGTCGATGAATACTGGACAGGGCAATACGAAATAACGGGAGAAGTAACCGTTCCCTCAGGGCGTACGCTTACTATGGACGAAAGCTTGGTACAGGCCGGCGGCATATGGAACAAGGATGAGGAACTGTATAAAAGCGGCTTAACGGTGGAAAAAGGCGGAACGTTAAAATCCGTAACCGGCAGCGGGACGAACAGCATTACATGCAGCGAATCCGGAAAAGTGTGGGAAGGCGTTACAATCGGCGGAAAGGCGGTGCTGAACAATCTTCTCATACACGGTGCAGTACGGGGAATGACACTTTACAGCGGAGGCTCTCTTACGATGAAAAACGCTGAAATAACTTCGTGTATAACGGGACTGCATCTGCTTGGCGGAACGCTTTCCGTAACGGACAGCAGCATTACCGGTAATGAAGAATATGGAATCAAGGAAGACGGGGACGGTTCGTACAGCATACATACGACCAGACTGGATGGAAACGGAACCGCTTATTACGACAGGACAAAGACAGTCCTGACCGAAGAAGAACTGAATGCACTTGAGGAAGAATAATATGAAAAGAGAGAGACTTTTTACTGTAATCTGCAGTCTGCTGCTGCTTAACGGAATATATGCTGAAACCGGAGTATCGTGGGGAGATACTGATTCATCGGGATGCCGCGAAAGTGCAAATACCGGAATTACGACGCCGGCAAGATATGCGTTTGACGGCGACAGTACGACATACTGGAAACTTTCCGACGGAGAAAGCTCCGGCTGGATTGAAACATATATCGGTTCGGCCGTCAGATTCAACAGCGTCACGCTTGACGTCCAGCTGCCGGAAGACTGTGAACTTTCATGCAGTGTGGAAACGGACGGCAGTCTTGCTGCCGTTTCCGGCGCTGTCAAAAAAGGGCCTGCTGACGGAAACGTTACGTTTCAGTTTCCTGACGACACGCCTGAAAGCCGTCTGCTGCATATAGCGCTCAAAGGTACGGGCGCGTATAAAGCGGAAATACGCGGAGTAACATACACAACAAAAGAAAACGCAGGCAGGTACGGTAAAATCCTGCCCGAAACATATCACTGCAACTTAACTGAGACTATAAATCTGCAGGCACGGAGACTGTGGGACGGGCTCAAAGACAACGCCTGGTACGAACCGCTGTGGAGCACGCCCTGGGACGTTTCACAGACGAACGACGCAAACAATCCGACAGGAAAAATCTTTCCCGCGAAATACGGAAATCCTGATAAACCGGCGGAAATAATCTGGGATCTTGACGGCGAATACCGGATAGAAACGCTCAAGGCATATTTCCTGCAGTACTGGAGGAGCGTCGAGTTTGAATTCGATGATAACGGTACATGGACTGATGCACAGATAATCGGACCTGCGGCGGTGAACGGAGCGCAGACAGGATGGCAGCGTCTTGCACTTGCACAGCCGGTAACGACCGGCAGAATAAGGATTACGTTTCCGGGCGGATGGGAACAGGCGCGGTTCATCAGTGAAATTGAAGTATGGGGAGAGGGCGCGCAGAATGATGCGGTGCGTGAACTTCCCCGGAGTGCTGTTTCTTCTGACGGCTCGCAGTTCTTTACTATTGAAAGCAGCAGTTTACAGTCAGATGATACGACAGGCTCGTATCCGGTTCCTGACGGAGCGGCCGATTCTCTCATTGAAGTCACGGTTCTGGGAAAGACGGGAAACAGTCTAACGGGTGAATGGAACGGAGTACCGTTTACGTGCAGCCCGTCCGTATGGCTCAACGGAAACACCCTGTACCGGTATGCCGTCAGGAAAGAGGATTTTAGAAAAGGCATACAGTTTTTAAAGCTCAACGGTGCGCAGGATGTGCGTAGCGTCCTTTTCAGGCGGAATGAAAATCACGGACGGATTTCGCTGGGATGGCCGTACAGCGACGGCATAAGCGCTGGGGCGGAAGCTGGTCCTGAAACTGCCGTTCCCGAAGGCACACAGCATACATGGAAATTCGGCGGCGTGTACCGGCTGGAAAAACTGCGGGTGCGGTACAGCGGACAGGCAGCGCCTGAATGTGCATTCAAACTTGCAGGCGTGAGCGCCGGAGAGATACCGTGGACCGACAGCGGCAGCGGATGGTGGGAATGTACTCCTGCAGGGCTTCGTGCGGATGAACTTGATTACAGCGGGGAGATGCCCGATGAAATAGAACTGTATGGCAGTGAAGAAAAGGACAGCAGACTGGGGCTTGAACTGTGGTGGCCGCGCAGCGATGCTGCAAATGCGGACAGCGGTGACGGCAGTTCCTTTATCGGCTGGCTGGGCGATTCTTCCGTCGTTCCGCTTATAAACGGATATCACCCGTCTCAGGCTGACAAAATATTCTGGCTTCCCATAGCGCGCACTGATAAAAGTGCCGTCAGGGGAACTATTGCAATTACCGGGACAAAAAACGGGCTGACGTATTCAGCGTCGTATCCTCTGAGGGAGGGGGCGAACAGTTACGGCAGCTTTGATCAGGGAGAGTCGTTCCTTTCGACGACCGACAGTACGTTTACCGTATCTGGCCGTGCGGCTGATAAAGCATACACATGCCTTGTAAACGGAACGTCCGTACCCCTGGACAGCGGCGGAAAGTTCGGAACGACGGTAACGCTTTCAGACGGATATCAGCGTATAACGGTAGAGCTCAGGGACGGGAGCAATGTAAAGGCGTACTGGGTAAAGGAAATATGGAAAGCGGCGGAGGATCCTGTCCTTATAATCGATGAGCCCGAAGGCGGTGCGTATACAAAGACTGCCGCCTGTACCATAACGGGCCGTACGGGAAATGTAACAGACGCCGTGCTCACCATAAACGGAACGCAGGTTCAACAGCAATACGGACGATTCAGCTGTGCGGAAGAACTTGCGGAAGGTGAAAATACGTTTTCCATAGTACTGCGCGATACGCTCGGACGGAGCGTGAGCAGGACCATTGTCGTTATTCTGGATACAAGCGTACCGGCAATATCTATCGTCAGTCCGGAACCGGATGAGTATATTGATTCAAGTACAATTGATTTTACGGCTCTTGCAGCAGGCGGTGCGGATGCGGAACGGTTATGGTGGAAGACGAACGATGAAGCATGGGAATACGATGCGGACAATCCTCATAAAAGGACATATACGCTTGCCGACGGTACGTATGACTGGAGCGTTACGGCTCAGGACAGGGCCGGAAACGTAAGCAATACGGCCAGTGTTCATTTTACCGTCGACGTAACGCCTCCTGCCGCGTTTGACATACGTTCCGACGTGACGGGCTGGACGAACAACACGAGTCCGGTCATCAGTTTTGCGACGACGGATGCGGTATCGGGTGTCGCCCGGTACGAATACAATCTTGACGGAAAGGGATGGACGGAAGCCGAAAGTCCGGTAACGCTCAAGGATCTTGCCGACGGATTGCACACTGTGTTTGTGCGCGCAGTGGACAAGGCGGGAAATATACGGCTTGAATCGCTTGCCGTGTATACCGATGCGACTCCTCCTGAAAAATTTACGCTGCAGCCCGATGTTTCTGGCTGGACAAACAACAATACACCTTCCGTCAGTTTTGCAACGACTGATGCAACATCGGGTGTTGCGTCGTACGAACTGCAGCTTGACGGAAACGACTGGAAAAAAATAGAAAGCGGGTATACGTTCAGCGCGCTCAGCGACGGATTGCACCGAGTGGTCATCCGCGCGCTTGATGAGGCGGGAAACAGTACTGCTGATTCACTGACTTTTTATATAGATGTTACACCGCCCGTGCCGTTTACCGTAACGTCCGATATTTCCGGATGGTCGAACAACAATACGCCTGTGGTGGGTTTTGTAACGACTGATGCAACGTCGGGAGTTGCACGGTATGAGCTGAAGCTCGACGACGGGGAATGGACAACCGAAGCAAGCGGATACAAGTTTGCGGAACTTGCTGACGGCGAACACAAGGTGAGTGTCCGCGCCGTTGATATGGCTGGCAATATGACGGAGGAAAGCCTTCCCCTGCGTATAGATACGACTGCGCCGAAAGCCGTAACGGACTGCCGCCTGATTCCCGGCAACGGGGATATGGAAGGGAAATGGGAGACAGGCGATACCGATATCATTACGTATCATATAGGCTGGAATGAAGGCGGAACAGACAGCACGGAAAGCGTGACCGGTACGTCGTATAAAAAGACCGGCCTTGCGAACGGAACGTTCATTCACATGACCGTACAGCCGGAAGACAGGGCGCATAATCTTGGCCCGGTGACGAAAGCGGCCGGAGCGATTGCGGGTGTGACCGTACAGCCGTTGAAAAAGACGGAAGCGACCCTTGTTGAATACGAAAACGTAAAGATTGCCGTTCCCGCGCAGGGAGAGGACAGTAAAATAAGGGCGGTGCTCGTCAAACAGATAGAGAGCGAAACGCTCGACGAACGGAGCGCGAATCCGATTGTGGGCCCCATCTATTCGTTTACCACGCTGCTTGATGCAGGAAACGGAAAGCTTCAGGAAACGGATCATGCGGAACTGAAAGACGAAGCGCTTGTCATGATACACTATGACGACAGCAACGTACCGCAGGGATTCCCCGAGTGCGATCTTGACGTGTACTATTACGATCCGCTGTGGGCGCGGTGGTTCAAAGCTGAAAAGACGGGAATTGATACGGAACAGAATATCATCATATTCCTTACAAATCATTTTACCAATTTCAGCGTGCAGCCCACGATGCTTACCGATTT